>NZ_JBUEQF010000001.1:0-542757 GCF_054979605.1 Rhodococcus sp. AZ1 | reverse complement strand
TCACGCCAGCACAAAAAATGTACTGACAAAAACCAGCCCCCCACACACACAGCACGGAGGACCAGCAAACCAAAAACAAATTGGCACTGACATTCATCGACACACTGTTGAGTTCTCAAAGAACACGCACACACCACCACGCACCACACACAGCAGCACGATCCGGGGCAACCGTTCCAACCTAGACTCCCGAGCGCACCGAAGTCAAGCAGCGATGCGATGGAGGTGGACTGTGCGGCAAACCCATTGGGTCTGCCCTTTTCTGTCCGATCGGCCAGGCGACTCCGTACTACCTCGTGTCCCTACCCCTGCGGCGTGGCCGCGGGGAGCGGGTTGGTGTCCGTGTCGCTCTGACCCGGAGAAAGTTACGCGACGGGTTCGGCGGGGTCAAATCGCCGTGTCGTCGGCCGGCTGCAGTTCAACACTGCACCTCAGGGGATGTTTCTGCCAACCTTCACCTCGGTTGCGGGCGACCAGGAGGACATGTGAGGCCAGTCACATGTTCCCGGTCCACCTGCTCGATCGGCTCCCACCCGTCGATGTGGCCGGCACGGCCGTCATCGTGCGCGACGCCGACCACTCGGCCGCCGCACGCCATCTCAGGCCTGCGCGTCGTTTTCAGGCCCCCGTGTTCTCACGACGCTCCGAGCTCTCACATAGTTCGGTGTTCTCCGGCCTACCCTTACTCTCGCATCCTCCGTGCGGTCGCGAGGTCCGAGTGATGCGCCGCGGACCGCATGAGCGCGACGACCCGGCGCCGGCCCACGGGCCGTGCAGTGTCCGGCCCCGGCCGGCCGCAGCGTCGACGGGCTCCCGAATCACGTACTTGCTTCACCGCAAGAATTAGATTTTCGAGCCGTGAGTTTGTGATCGGCTTATTTTTCTTTGCGGACGACAATAACGGTTTCGACTTTGTTTACGTCCCAGACACATCGGATACCAAAGAGTCACGTCGAGGCATTGTTTGGAAATAGATCTGCCCTAGCGTTCATCGCGAATGCGCTGCGGTATCCACGTACGTCACGTTCTGCAGCGCTGTCGAATCCCGACCACACTGCGTCCGCGCTTTGTCCGGTTCATCGATATCGAAAGGCGTTCTTCCATGCTCGAAACAAAACCAGATTCTCGGCTGCGTCGTCACTCGCGGGGACGTCTGGCGGCTCCCGCCGTCGTGATGGCCGTCGCCCTGACCCTCAGCGCCTGCGGCAGCAAGGCGAGCGACTCGGCGTCCGGCAGCGGGTCGTCGGCAGCGTCGTGCCTGGACACCTCCGGCAGCACCATCAAGGTCGGTTCACTGAACTCGCTCTCGGGCACCATGGCCATCAGTGAAGTGACCGTGCGTGATTCGATCGCCCTCGCCGTCGATCAGATCAATGCCGCGGGTGGCGTGATGGGCAAGCAGATCGACATAGTCGCCGAGGACGGCAAGTCCGAACCGACGGTGTTCGCCGAGAAGGCCGAGAAATTGATCAGCAGCGACTGCGTGGCGGCGGTGTTCGGCGGGTGGACCTCCTCGTCGCGCAAGGCCATGCTCCCGATCTTCGAGGACAAGAACGCCCTGCTCTACTACCCCGTCCAATACGAGGGCCTCGAGTCGTCGAAGAACATCTTCTACACCGGTGCCACGACGAACCAGCAGATCGTCCCGGCACTGGACTACCTGAAGGAGAAGGGGGTCAAATCCCTGTACCTCGTGGGCAGCGACTACGTCTTCCCGCAGACGGCCAACCGCATCATCAAGGCGTATGCCTCGGCCAACGGGATGGAGATCAAGGGCGAGGACTACACCCCGCTCGGATCGACGGACTTCTCGACGATCGTCAACAAGGTGCGATACGCCGACGCCGACGCGGTGTTCAACACCCTCAACGGTGACTCGAACGTCGCATTCTTCCGCGAGTACACCAACGCCGGACTCAAGGCCGCGGACATGCCGGTGGTCTCGGTCTCGATTGCCGAGGAGGAGGTCGCCGGCATCGGCGCACAGAACATCGCGGGCCAGCTCACCGCGTGGAACTACTACCAGACAGTGGACTCCCCGGAGAACGCCGCGTTCGTGGCCGCGTACAAAGCCAAGTACGGAGCCAACAAGCCCACGTCCGATCCGATGGAGGCGGCCTACACCTCGGTGTACCTGTGGAAGAACACGGTGGAGAAAGCCAAGTCCTTCGCTGTCGGAGACATCCAGGCGGCCGCGGGGGGTGTCAGCTTCGCTGCTCCCGAGGGCACCGTGGTGATCGATCCCGCGAACAACCACATCTCGAAGACGGCCCGGATCGGAGAGATCCGTCCCGACGGATTGATCTACACCGTGTGGAACTCCCCCGGACCCATCGCGCCGGATCCGTTCCTCAAGTCCTACCCCTGGGCCGCAGGCCTGAGTTGACGGCCCGCAGGCCTGAGTTGACGGCCCGCAGGCCTGAGTTGACGGCCCGCAGGCCTGAGTTGACGGGCTGAGTAAGTCACCAGATCACAGACATGTGAGCGGAAATCCATGGGCCGGCTCCGGCCGTGGATTTCCGCTCACATGCTCCGAAGGAGCTTTCATGGATGTCGCGGTAGGGCAGTTGTTCACAGGTCTGAGCATCGGGTCCATTCTTCTGCTCGCAGCGTTGGGCCTGGCCCTGACGTTCGGCCAAATGGGCGTGATAAACATGGCCCACGGTGAATTCATCATGGCGGGCTCGTACACGGCCTACGTGGTGCAACAGGTCCTCTCCACCGGTGGCGCGTCGCTGTTCGTCTCGTTGATCGTGGGGTTCGTCGTCGGCGGTCTCATGGGTGTGCTTCTCGAGGTCTCGCTCATCCGCAGGATGTACCACCGGCCGTTGGACACGTTGCTGGTCACCTTCGGGGTCGGCCTGGTGCTGCAGCAACTCGCGCGTGACATCTTCGGCGCTCCCGCCGTCAACGTCGTCTCCCCGTCCTGGCTGTCCGGTGGGGTCGACATTCTCGGCGCCGTCGTGCCCAAGACGCGCATCTTCATCCTCGTCCTGGCCATCGTGTGCGTGCTCGCCCTGTCCTTCGCCCTCAAGACCACCCCGATGGGCCGGAGAATTCGCGCCGTCGTGCAGAACCGGGACCTGGCCGAGACGTCCGGGATCTCGAGCCGCACCACCGACATCTCGACCTTCTTCATCGGATCCGGTCTGGCGGGGGTTGCCGGTGTGGCCCTGACGCTCATCGGCTCGACCTCCTCGACCGTCGGCCAGAGCTATCTGATCGACGCGTTCCTGGTGGTGGTTGTCGGTGGTCTGGGTCAGATCAAGGGCGCCGTGATCGCCGCGTTCACCCTCGGCATCGTCAACTCGTTCATCGAGTACAACACCACGGCCTCCATAGCCAAGGTGATCGTGTTCGTCCTCATCGTGATCTTTCTGCAGGTTCGACCGCAGGGCCTTTTCACGGTCAAGACAAGGAGCCTGGTGTGAGTACGTTCGTTGCCAAGCGCGGCGCCTGGCTGGGGTTCGCCGTCGCCGCGGTCGTTCTGTTCGCGGTTGCCCCGGCAGTCCTGAGCGACTTTCGCCTGAACCTTCTCGGCAAGTTCATCTGCTATGCCATCGTCGCCGTCGGCATCGGATTGGCCTGGGGCCGAGGTGGAATGCTCACACTCGGTCAGGGCGTGTTCTTCGGCCTCGGCGCGTACATCATGGCCATGCATCTGAAGATCGCCGATGCCGAGATTCGCGGCGACGCCGTGCCGGACTTCATGACGATCGCCGGCATTCGCGAACTCCCCGCCTACTGGGTGCCCTTCTCCTCCCCGGCGGTGGCCATCCTGGGAATCCTGCTGATTCCGGGGCTGGTGGCTCTGATCCTCGGCCTCGGGGTGTTCAAGCGACGGGTCAAGGGGGCGTACTTCGCCATCCTGTCCCAGGCGCTCGCCGCCGCCTTCGCCATCCTGCTGGTCGGCCAACAGACCACGGGAGGGTCGAACGGTCTCAACAGGTTCCGCACCTTCTTCGGGTTCAACCTCAACGATCCGGCCAACAAGCAGATGCTGTTCTTCATCGCCGCCGGTGTGCTGCTCGCGGTGGTGGCCGTGACTCGCCAACTGATGTACTCGCGCTACGGAGAACTGCTCGTCGCGGTGCGCGACCAGGAAGAACGCGTCCGCTTCCTCGGCTACGACCCCGCGAACGTCAAGATCGTCGCCTACGTCACCGCTGCGTTCTTCGCAGGTATCGCCGGCGCCCTGTTCGTTCCCATCGTCGGGATCGTCTCCCCCAACGATGTCGGGATCGTGCCGTCCATCGCATTCCTCGTCGGCGTGGCCATCGGCGGACGCACCACCCTGCTCGGCCCGGTGCTGGGCGCACTCGGTGTCGCCTGGGCGCAAACCAGCCTGTCCGAGCAGTTCCCGTCCGGCTGGACGTACGCGCAGGGCCTTCTGTTCATCATCGTGGTCGGCTTCTTCCCGTCCGGCATCGCCGGTCTTCTCGCACTGCGCAGGCGGACCAGACCCGACGACGGGACGCGCACGACGACCACCCCGGAGAAGGAGCTGTCCCGATGACCGATTCGCAGACCGCCACCCCGAAGCTCGGTGGCAACGCCGGGATGTCGAGCGAATACCTCGAGGTACGAGGGCTGACGGTCAGCTTCGACGGATTCAAGGCCAACACAGACGTGGACCTGACCCTGATGCAGGGCGACCTTCGGTTCCTGATCGGACCGAACGGGGCAGGCAAGACCACGTTGATCGACGCCATCACCGGTCTGGTTCCAGCCACGGGATCGGTGACGAAGTCGGGAGTGGAGTTGCTCGGCAAGAAGGTCCATCGGATAGCGCGACTCGGTGTCGGTCGCACCTTCCAGACCGCCAGCATCTTCGAGAACCTCACCGTGCTCCAGAATCTCGACATCGCGGCCGGGGCAGGACGGTCGTGGACCACGATGCTGCGTCGTCGTTCGGGCGTGCCCGAACGGATCGACGAGGCCCTCGAGACGATCGGGTTGACCACCGAGCGCGACAAGCCCGCGGGGATCCTGGCGCACGGCCAGAAACAGTGGCTCGAGATCGGGATGCTGCTGGTCCAGAACGCCGACGTGCTGCTCCTCGACGAGCCGGTGGCAGGGATGAGTCACGCCGAGCGCGAGCAGACGGGCACCCTGCTGCGGCGTATCGGCGCCGAGCGCACCGTGGTGGTGGTCGAGCACGACATGGACTTCATGCGGTCGTTCGCCACGTCGGTGACGGTGCTCGCGGGCGGGCGGGTTCTCGCGGAAGGGTCGGTGGAGCAGGTGCAGGCAGATCCGAAGGTCCAGGAGGTCTACCTGGGAACCGCAGCGGCCGGCGATGGCCTCGAACAGGCTGCCGACAAGGGAGTCGAACATGCTTGAACTGGTCGATGTACGAACCGGCTACGGCAGGAGCCAGGTGATCCACGGTGCGTCGCTGACCGTCCCCGCGGACGGCGTGGCAGCGGTCATGGGTCACAACGGCGCGGGCAAGACGACTCTGCTGCGCGCAGCCGTGGGTCTGCTCCCCACGACGTCCGGGTCGGTGCTGTTGAACGGCGAGGACATCACCTCGCTGCGGCCGAGTGCGCGCGTGGCCCGGGGGCTGGCCTACGTCCCGCAGGGGCAACAGTCGTTCGGTCAGCTCACCACGGCCGAGAACCTGCAGGTGGTGGCCGACGGGCGCAAACGGGGGAAAGCGCTCGTGGACGAAGCCCTCGACCTCTTCCCCGCCCTGAAGGATCTGCTCTCGCGACGGGCCGGGCTGCTCTCAGGAGGTCAGCGCCAGCAGCTGGCGATCGCCCGCGCCCTGATCACCGAACCGACGATGTTGATTCTCGACGAACCCACCGAGGGCATCCAGCCGTCCGTGGTCGCCGAGATCGAGCGCACGATCCTCGACCTCACCCGGCGCGGGGACCTGGGGGTTCTGCTGGTCGAGCAGCACATCGGATTCGCACTCGAATCGGCCGAGAGGTACTACGTCCTCGAAGCCGGCCGAATCACGTCGAGCGGAACCGGCGGACGTGACTCCGAGGCCGACGTGCGGGCGGCGATGGCCATCTGAGGCGTCACTCGACGCGCGCGATCTCCCCGCCCAACGACTGCAGGTTCTCCACGAACCGCGGGTAGCCGCGGTCGATGTGGTAGACGTCGTGCACCTCGGTGACCCCGTCCGCGCACAGACCGGCCAGTACCAGACCTGCACCGGCTCGGATGTCCGACGACCACACGGGCGCGCTCGAGAGCCTCGGCACCCCGCGGACCACCGCGTGGTGGCCGTCCGTGCGGGCGTCCGCTCCGAGACGGATCATCTCCTCCACGAAGCGAAACCGCGCCTCGAACACGTTCTCGGTGATCATCGACGTCCCGTTGGCGATCGATGCGAGCCCGATCGCCATGGGCTGAAGGTCGGTGGGGAAACCGGGGAACGGCAAGGTCGCGTAGTTGACCGCCGTGGGGCGCCCCTGCTGGCTGACCCGGAACCCGTCGGCGTACACCTCCACCTCGGAGCCGGCGGCGCGCAACTTGTCCAGCACCAGCGACAGATGTTTGGGATTGACACCGCGCACCGCCACGTCGCCGCTGGTCATGGTCGCAGCGATACCCCAGGTGGCAGCGACGATGCGATCGCCGATCACCCGGTGGCTCACGGGCTCGAGGTGCTTGACGCCGACAATGGTCAGTGTCGAACTGCCGGCGCCGGAAACCCTGGCGCCCATCTTGTTCAGCATCGCGCAGAGGTCGACGATGTCGGGTTCGCGCGCCGCGTTGTCGATCACCGTCTCCCCTTCGGCGAGCACCGCGGCCATGAGAATGTTCTCGGTCGCACCGACGGACGGGAAGTCGAGTCGAATCATCGCCCCGTGCAGCTTCTCCGCCGTCGCCACCACGCAGCCGTGTTCGATCTCGCTGTGTGCACCGAGCAGCCGCAGACCGCTCTGATGCATGTCGAGGGGCCTCGACCCGATGGCGTCACCACCGGGTAGGGCCACGACAGCCTTGCGGCAGCGGGCCACGAGCGGACCGAGCACACACACCGACGCCCGAAACTGGCGCACGGCAGCGAAGTCCGCGTGAAAGTCGGGGGTGGCCGGGGTGTCGATGGTGGCGACCGATCCATCGAGGGTGACCGTGCATCCGAGGCCGCGCAGCACGTCCGCCATCAGGGGAACGTCGAGAATGTCCGGGCAGTTGGTGATGGTGGTGGTGCCCTCGGACAGCAGCGCCGCCGCCATCAACTTCAGCACGCTGTTCTTCGCGCCGGTCACGGACACCTCGCCGGAAAGCCGGCCACCCCCGGTGACCAGGAAACGCGAATTCACCGGCCCAGACTAGCGGGCGGGGCCGGGGCCCACACGCGGCGGTAGTGTGAGCGCGTGGCAGTGAACTTGACCCGGATCTACACCCGGACCGGCGACGACGGCACCACCGGCCTCAGCGACTTCTCCCGGGTGAGCAAGACCGACGAGCGCCTGCACGCCTACGCCGATTGCGACGAGGCCAACGCTGCCATCGGAGTGGTCCTCGTGCTGGGCAATCCAGCCGACGACGTCGCGGCGGTCCTACGCCGTGTGCAGAACGACCTGTTCGACGTCGGGGCGGACCTGTCCACCCCCGTCGTCGCGGACCCGAAGTACCCACCGCTGCGCATCACCGAGGAGTACGTGGTGCGGCTCGAGAACTGGTGCGACGAGTTCAACGATCGCCTCGCGCCGCTGACCTCGTTCATCCTGCCCGGCGGCACCCCCGCAGGTGCCCTCCTCCACACCGCGCGCACGATCACCCGCCGCGCCGAGCGGTGGGCCTGGGCGGCGGTGCACGCACATCCCGAGACCACGAGCGTGCTTCCCGCCAAGTACCTCAACCGACTCTCGGATCTACTGTTCGTACTCGGCCGCGTCGCCAACCCCGACGGCGACGTGCTGTGGAAGCCCGGCGGCGAGCGCGACTGAGTTCCCACCCCGGCCCGCCTCCCGCCCTATCGGTCGGGGCGCCCGCGCCGGTAGCGCCCGGACGGACGCGACTCCACCCACGACATGAACGCCGTGAACGTGCCGTCGTCGACGGCGATCTCGTAGGCGACGCCATCGGCGTGCAGGGCTAGGATCCGGGTGTCCGCGGCCATGATGTCCAGCTCCAGCTCGGTGGGGCCGCGACGCGATGCGATGGAGATCTTCTGCCTGCTCATCTCGATATCCGGGCCGGGCCGCAGGCTGGTCAGCTTGAAGATCACCAACTTCTCCTCGCCGTAGCGCATCACCGAGTGGCGCCAGGCTCGCGCATCGGCGGCGGGCAGGATGCGCACCGTCACCGCGGTCGCGGCGCTACGCAGGACTGACAGCCGGTACGCAAGAGCCGCGGCGAGTAGGGCGCCCACCACGACCACCGTCACGATCGCGATCGTCACGATGGTCATGGTCGGGTCCTCGCCGCGGCTCTTGTCGACTACCGACCGGGCCTACGCGCGCTCGACCGCACGAATGCGTCCGCGAGCCAAGGTCAGATCCCGCGGGTCTGCCGACTCGTCGGCGAGTACCGCGCGAGCGGCCTCCACGTCGATGTCCTCGGCGAACTCGGCCGACTCGGCCAGAACGGTCACGGACGTTCCGGTCACGGCGAGGAATCCGCCGTTGACCGCAACCACCCGACGGTCACCGTCGGTGGTGGTGATGGTGACCGTCCCCGCCGGGACCAACTGACCGAGGATGGGCTCGTGACCTGCGAGGATACCGATCTCCCCCTCGGTGGTCTGAGCACTCACCGCCGTCGCGCGCCCGGACCACAGGCGCTCCTCGACTGCGACCAGTTGTACCTCCATGTCAGCCATGCGGAGCTACTTCCCGGCGATCTTCGCCGCTGCGGCTTCGACATCGTCGAGTCCGCCGCAGCTGTTGAACGCCTGCTCGGGCAGGTGGTCGTACTCACCCTTGGTGACCTTGTCGAACGCCTCGATGGTGTCCGAGAGCGAGACCACCGATCCGGGCTCACCGGTGAACTTCTCCGCAACGATGAAGTTCTGCCCGAGGAACTTCTCCAGACGACGGGCACGAGAGACGGTGACCTTGTCCTCCTCGGAGAGCTCGTCCATGCCGAGGATGGCGATGATGTCCTGAAGTTCCTTGTACTTCTGCAGGATTCGCTTGACCTCGTTGGCCACGCGGAAGTGCTCGTTGCCGACGATCGACGCCTCCAGAATGCGGGAGGTCGACGTCAGCGGGTCCACCGCGGGGTAGATGCCCTTCTGCGAGATCGGACGCGAGAGCTCGGTGGTGGCGTCGAGGTGCGCGAACGTGGTTGCCGGGGCCGGGTCGGTGTAGTCGTCGGCGGGCACGTAGATGGCCTGCAGCGAGGTGATCGATCGGCCGCGGGTCGAGGTGATCCGCTCCTGCAGCTCACCCATCTCGTCGGCGAGGGTCGGCTGGTAACCCACGGCCGACGGCATGCGGCCGAGCAGCGTGGAGACCTCGGACCCGGCCTGGGTGAAGCGGAAGATGTTGTCGATGAACAGCAGCACGTCCTGGTTCTGCACATCGCGGAAGTACTCGGCCATGGTCAGGGCCGAGAGGGCGACGCGCATACGCGTGCCCGGCGGCTCGTCCATCTGACCGAACACCAACGCCGTGTCCTGCAGAACGCCCATCTCCTCCATCTCGAGGTGCAGGTCGGTGCCCTCACGAGTGCGCTCACCGACGCCCGCGAACACCGAGGTTCCGGAGAACTCACGCGCGATGCGGGTGATCATCTCCTGGATGAGCACGGTCTTGCCGACGCCGGCACCACCGAACAGGCCGATCTTGCCACCCTTGACGTAGGGGGTGAGGAGGTCGATGACCTTGATGCCGGTCTCGAGGATCTCGGTCTTTCCCTCGAGCTGGTCGAAGGCCGGGGGCTTGCGGTGGATGCCCCACTGCTCGCCGTCGCGGCCGAGGCCGGGGGTGTCGAGGCAGTCACCGAGCGCGTTGAACACATGGCCCTTGACCACGTCGCCGACGGGCACCGAGATCGGCTTGCCGGTGTCGGAGACCGGGGTGCCGCGCACCAGACCGTCGGTGGGCTGCATGGAGATGGTACGCACCAGGTTGTCACCGAGGTGCTGAGCGACCTCGAGTGTCAGCGTCTTGGCGACGGCGCTGAGTTCGATGTCGGCGTGCAGG
This sequence comes from Rhodococcus sp. AZ1, assembly GCF_054979605.1. Lineage (NCBI taxonomy): Bacteria > Bacillati > Actinomycetota > Actinomycetes > Mycobacteriales > Nocardiaceae > Rhodococcus > Rhodococcus sp. AZ1. The sequence continues at coordinate 532,639 of NZ_JBUEQF010000001.1, read as the reverse complement.
GCGTTGAACAGCTCGGGGATCGAGCCGCGAGGGAACTCGATGTCGACCACGGGCCCGATGACGCGCACGACGCGTCCGTTCTCGGACGACGCGGCGGTCGAACCCGTGTCGGCGGTTACTGCTGCGGTCATGTCAGTCTCTTCCTGCGCTTCCGGCGAGCGCATCCACGCCGCCGACGATCTCGCTGATTTCCTGGGTGATCTGAGCCTGGCGCGCCTGGTTGGCCTGGCGCGAGAGTGCGTTGACCAGGTCGGTGGCGTTGTCGGTGGCGGCCTTCATCGCGGTACGACGGGCGGCCGATTCCGACGCCGCTGCGTCGAGCAGAGCGGCGTAGATTCGCGTGCCGATGTACTTGGGCAGCAGAGCCGCGAGCAGCGTCTGGGCCTCCGGCTCGAACTCGTACTGCGCGGTGACCTGGCTCGACGACGGGGCGTCGGACATGAAGTCCTCGCCGAGGGTGATCTCCTCGGTGGTCACCTCGACCTCGAGCGGTGCCATCCGCTTGACGGTCGGCTTGAGGCTGAGCATGGAGACGAACGTGGTGAACACGATGTGCAGTTCGTCGACGCCCTCGACCGTTCCCTCGCCGTTCACTGCCGGTATGGACGTGCCGGACCCGGCCATGAAGAGCTCGACCAGATGCTCGGCTGCCTTGGCGGCATCGGCGTAGGTGGGCTGCTGCGAGAAACCGGTCCACGCGCCCTTCACGTCGCGATCGCGGAAGGTGTAGTACGTCAGGCCCTTTCGGCCGAGGACGTAGATCACCGGTTCCTTGCCCTCGGATCGCAGCAACTGCTGCAGTTCCTCGGCCTCACGCAGAATGTTCGAGTTGTAGCCACCACACTGCCCCGAGTCACTGGTGACCACGAGGATCGCTGCGCGCTTGGGCTCGGGCCGCTCCACCAGGAGCGGATGGTCGAGCGAACCCGAGGCGCTGGCCAGAGCCGAGAGCACCTTCGTGATCTCGGTGGCGTACGGCTTGGACGCCGCCACGCGCGCCTGGGCCTTGGTGATCCGCGAGGTGGCGATCAGCTCCTGCGCCTTGGTGATCTTCTTGATCGAGTTGGTCGATCGGATCCGAGAACGCAACTCACGAATGCTGGGCATGGCTCACCCCTCTCCCTGCCGTCGTCGTCCGCGCCATCACTTGCTGACAGACTTGCGCGTGACCTGGATCGACTCGTGGCCGACCTCGCTGGGATCGAGGGTGTCCGCCTCGGCCTCGTTGACGATGCGCTCACCACTCGAGGTCAGGAAGCCCTTCTTGAACTCGTCGGTCGCGTTCTCGATGGCCGTGGCCGCGTCACCGGCGAGAGCCTTGGCTCCGGCGGCGATCTCGGTGTAGGCGGCGGCCGCATTGCGGTGCAGGTCCTCGAGGAGTTCGGTGTTGAACCGGCGCACGTCCTCGACGGGAACGGTGTCGTAGTAACCCTTGTCGACGAGGTAGATCGAGACGATCTGATCCTCGACCGACACCGGTGCGTACTGGTCCTGCTTGAGCAGCTCCACCCAGCGGGCACCACGCTCGAGCTGGGCCTTCGAGGCCGCGTCGAGGTCTGAGGCGAAGGCCGAGAAGGCCTCGAGCTCACGGAACTGCGCCATCTCCAGGCGCAGCGAGCCGGCGACCTTCTTCAGACCCTTGGTCTGGGCAGCGCCACCGACGCGCGAGACCGAGGTACCGACGTTGATCGCGGGGCGGACACCCTTGTTGAACAGGTCCGACTCGAGGAACACCTGACCGTCGGTGATGGAGATGACGTTGGTGGGGATGAAGGCCGAAATGTCGTTGGCCTTCGTCTCGATGATCGGCAGGCCCGTCATCGAGCCGCCGCCGAGCTCGTCGGAGAGCTTCGCGCAGCGCTCGAGCAGACGCGAGTGCAGGTAGAACACGTCGCCGGGGTACGCCTCGCGGCCCGGCGGGCGGCGCAGCAGAAGCGAGATGGTGCGGTAGGCCTCGGCCTGCTTGGTGAGGTCGTCGAACACCACGAGAACGTGCTTGCCCTGGTACATCCAGTGCTGGCCGAGGGCCGAGCCGGTGTACGGCGCCAGCCACTTGAATCCGGCGGAGTCCGAAGCCGGGGCGGCGACGATGGTGGTGTACTCCATGGCGCCGTGCTCGTCGAGAGCGGTCTTCACGCCCGCGATCGTCGAGCCCTTCTGCCCGATCGCGACGTAGATGCAGCGCACCTGCTTGGTGGGATCGCCGGTCTCCCAGTTCGCCTTCTGGTTGATGATCGCGTCGACGCAGACGGCGGTCTTGCCGGTCTTGCGGTCGCCGATGATCAGCTGACGCTGGCCGCGGCCGATGGCGGTGAGGGCATCGATGGCGGTGATGCCGGTGGCGAGGGGCTCCTCGACGGGCTGACGCTCGAGCACCGAGGCTGCCTGCAGTTCGAGAACGCGCTGCTCCTCGGCCTCGATGTCACCGAGACCGTCGATCGGACGCCCGAGGGGGTCGATGACGCGGCCGAGGAACTTGTCGCCGACGGGCACCGAGAGAACCTCGCCGGTGCGCTTGACCTCCTGCCCCTCCTCGATGGTCTCGTAGTCACCGAGGATGACGGCGCCGATCTCACGGGCGTCCAGGTTCAGGGCCACGCCGAGAACGCCACCGGGGAACTCGAGGAGCTCATTGGACATCGCGGAGGGGATACCCGTGACGTGGGCGATCCCGTCACTGGTGTCGGACACCAGGCCGACCTCTTCACGAGAGGACTCCGGTGCGTAGTTCGCGGTGTAGCTCTCGATTGCGCTACGGATCTCGTCGGAGGAGATCGTCAACTCCGCCATGTTTTCCTGCTCTCACTGTCTGTGGCCACGGCCGGCGTCGACCGAAGCTCGGGGTGGGAGCACCGGGTCCGTCGCGAACCGCGGTGCGAGTTGGTTCTACTTCAGGGACTTCCTCAGCGACGCCAGGCGCCCGGCCCCACTGCCGTCGATGACCTCGTCGCCCACTCGAACGACGAGCCCGCTCAGCAGGTCCGGCTCGATCTCCACCTGCACGGTGACGGACTTGCCGTACAGCCGCTCGAGGGTGGTGGTCAGACGCTGGACCTGCGCATCGCTCAGAGCGGTGCTGCTGCGCACGTGCGCAACTTCCTTGTTCCGGCGTGCGGCTGCCAGCGTGGACAACTCCGACAGAGCTGCCGACGGCGGTCCGTCGAGTCGCCCGACGGCCTGAACCGCGAGCGCCTCGGTGATGGCGGTGACCTTGCCGTAGAGCAAGGTCGACATCAGCCGACCCGCTGCGGTCCGCGGCTTGCTGCGGTCGGAGAGGGCCTGCTCGAGAGCGGTGTCCCCGGCCACGATGCGGCCGAGGCGGAACAGCTCGTCCTCCACGGTGGCGATCTGACCCTGATCGTCCGCTGCACGCAGCAGGGACTGCCGACCCAGGAGTACGAGCGAATCGGTGAGATCCCGCGACAGCGACCAGTTCTGCGCCACCGCCGTGGTCAGCGCGGTGAGCGCGGGAGCGCCGATCTTCGCGCCGAACAGCCGCTCGGCCAGTGCACGGCGAGCGGCGGGATCGGCCGAGGCGTCTGCCAGGGACGACCGCAGGGAACGCTGATCGTCGAGAACGGAGACGACCGCGAACAGATCCGCAGCCGCCCCGGCCGCCGCCGAGGTGCTGTCCGCTGCGGCGTCCAGTGCCCCGTTCAGAGCGGAGGTCGCCTCGGCGAGAGCCTCACGACTCGCTGCGTACATGGTGCTCACTTTCCGGTTGCGGAACTGGCGCCGGCAGAGTTGGCGCTCACACTGTCGAGCTCGTCGAGGAAGCGGTCGATGGTGCCCGCCCGCTTGACGTCGTCGGAGAGCTGAGCACCGATGACCTTCTCGGCCAGATCCACGGACGTGCGTCCGAGGTCGGAGCGGAGCTCGGCGACGATCTGCTGACGCTGCGCCGCGAGCTGCTGATGACCTGCTGCGACGATGCGGTCGCTCTCGACCTGTGCGTTGGCCTTCATCTCCGCGAGAATCGCCGCACCCTGGGTGCGGGCGTCCTCGCGAATCTTGGCCGCCTCCTGGCGCGCCTCGGCGAGCTGTGCACGGTACTGCTCGAGAGCCGCCTTGGCTTCGGCCTGAGCCTGCTCGGCCTTGGCGATGCCGCCCTCGATCAACTCGGTGCGCTCGGCGAGCACCTTCTGGAACCTGGGCAGGACGTACTTCCAGAAGAAGAACCCGATGACTGTCACCACGACCGCCGACCACACGATGTCGTAGGTTGCGGGCAGCAGAGGGTTGACCTTCTCCCCTTCCGCTGCAGCGATCACTGCAATGGTTGCCATGGCGGGATCAGGCGAAGACGAAGCCGGCGACGAGGCCGATCAGCGCGAGTGCCTCGGTGAACGCGATGCCGAGGAACATGTTGGTGCGGATCTGGCCGGCGAGCTCGGGCTGACGCGAGATGCCCTCGATGGCCTTGCCGACCACGATGCCCACGCCGATGCCGGGGCCGATGGCGGCGAGACCGTAACCGATGGCGCCGTAACCGGTTCCGGTGACGGTGGAGGTGGTTTCCTGCGCCAGGTAGCTGAGGCTCATTTGTTCTTCCGTTCCCTTTCTGTTGCCCGCAACCGGTCGGCGGCAGGTCAGGATCTAGCAGCTGTGTCGGTGGGTCTAGTGGGCGTCCGCATGCTTGGCGAGGTCGATGTAGACCGCGGTGAGCAGTGCGAACACGTAGGCCTGGAGGAAGACCACCAGGAGTTCGAAGAGTGTGAATCCGAATCCGGCGAGCAGGGAGAAGATACCGAAGCCCTGCAGCGGGAAGTCCGACTCGAAGAAGAAGAACTGCGTCGCGCTGAAGAACAGCACCAGCATGATGTGGCCGGCCAGCATGTTGGCCATCAGTCGCACCGTGAGGGTGAACGGCCGCAGGATGAAGGTCGAGATGAACTCGATCGGGATCAGCAGGAAGTGCATTGCGATCGGCACGTTGGGCACCACGATCGAGGACTTCATGTACTTGGTGAACCCGTATTTCCTGATGCCGACGTAGTTGAAAGTGATGTAGGCGAGCGCCGCCAGCACGATCGGCATGCCGACGCGTGCGTTCGACGAGATGTTCAGGAACGGGATCACGCCGGAGATGTTGAGGAACAACACCGTGAAGAAGATCGTTGCGATCACCGGCAGGTACTTCTTGCCGTCCTCCTTGCCGAGGACCTCGTCGGCGATCTGCTCCTTGACGAACGTCAGGGCGATCTCGCCGAGGTTCTGCAGCCCGCGCGGGACCACCTTGGGGCTGCGCAGCGCGAGGGCGAAGAACGCGATGAGGATGAGCGACATCAGGATGCGGACCAGCATCAACCGATCGAGCTCGAAGGGGGTGCCCTCGAAGAGCACCGCCGGGGGAAAGAAGTCGGACAGCGACGGCGGACTGAACTCCGCGGCCAAGGTGGTGACGCTCAGCGGTCTCTCCCGTGTTCGGCCGCGAGCGACGAGCACCCGCGGTTCGATCGGACATGTGGTCGAGCAGTTACGAACAAGTACTGACGTGCAATGGCGATTGGCAAGTCGACTGGGCCGGCTCGAGTAATCGTCAGTCGCGTCAGGCCTCGTACTCGCCCAGCGTCTGTCGGGTGTCGGCGACTGTCGTCGACTCGGCGATCGTATCGAGACCGACCGCGTTGTGACCACACTCTCATATGGAACGCACAACTCGAAACCGTCTCGGTGACCACGATCACCGGTGCGGACCACTCGGGCGTAACGACGTGCGTCACATCCGGGCGACCCAGCACTCGCGGGAACAGTAGCAACACGCTGTCACCAGCTGCGCTGCGGGTGCTCCCGCGAAAGACTACTACACCGCGTCGTATCTATTTCCCGTCGGGTTCGCGGCCCCGGGTCGGCGGATCGACGTAGGGGATGCGCTGGGCGAACACCCCGTACGTCTCGGCGCCGAGCACGATGATCAGAGCCGCGATCACCACGGCCCCGAGCACACCGCGGTTGTAGAAATCCATTCCCCGCAGCACGCCGAGCACGATCACCGCGATCAGCATCTTCCCCAACCATCCGCCGAGCAGCACCGCCCCCACACCCGACGGCGACATCTTCGCCGACGCCAGCACCGAGACGGCCGTGGCGAGGATGAACAGCCCGCCGACTGCGGACCCGATCAGCGCGCCCCACAGCCCGCGGCTGCCGTCGACCAGCAGACCCACCACCGCGGAACCGACTGCCAACGCGACGAGGGCGATCGCGCCGTAGCGGACGGCCCGCTGCAACGGCGCTGTGGGGGCGGGGACCGGTGCCGGGGAGAAGCTCACGGGCACGAAGGCTACCGCTGACGGCGGAGGGTGGGTACGGCCGTGGCCAGAAGGGCCACGATCAACCCGCCCGCGAACAGCAGCACCACCAGTCTGCGGTCGATCAGCGCCGCGCCGACGGCGCCGAGGGCGAGCACCGTGACCCACAGGTAGATCAGCAGGACCACGCGGCGATGCGAGTGCCCGATCTGCAGGAGTCGGTGATGCAGATGCATCTTGTCTGGGCTGAACGGCGAACGACCCGCACGGGTACGACGCACGATGGCCAACAGCAGATCGAGGATCGGGATGAACATCACCGCGCCGGCGATCAGCAGCGGCGTGAGCAGACCGACCAGGTCGCGCGTGCCGTAGGCCTGCAGCCCGATCCGTCCCGATGCGCTGGTGGAGATGGCGGCGAGCATCAGACCGATCACCATCGATCCCGAATCGCCCATGAAGATACGGGCGGGCTGGAAGTTGTGCGGCAGGAATCCCAGGCACGCGCCTGCCAGCGCGGCGGCGAGCATCGCCGGCGGGTACGCACTGACGTCGCCACCCTGATCGCGCAGCAGCCCGATCGAGAACAGGCAGATGGCAACGGCCGCGATGAAGCCCACGCCCGCGGCCAACCCGTCGAGACCGTCGATGAAGTTCATCGCGTTGACCAGCACCACGGCGATCACCACGGTCACCAACCCGGATTGCAGCTGATCGAGGATCACCGTCGTGCCGCCGCCGAACGGGATGTACAGCAGGAACCAGCTCACTCCCATCAGCACCAGCACACCGGCGGCCGTCACCTGACCGACGAACTTGGTGAGCGCGTCCAGACCCCACCGATCGTCGAGGACACCGACGAGCATGATCACCAATCCCGAGACCAGGGCAGCGGGGACGTCGGTGGTGAACTCGAAACCGCGGGTGAGGGCCGGCAGCTGCTGCGCGAACATCAGCGCAACGAGGAAACCCAGGTAGATCCCCACACCACCGAGCCTCGGTGTGGGAGCGACGTGCACATCACGATCGCGCGGAACGGCCACCGCACCGAACTTGACGGCCACCACCCGCACCGCACCCGTCGCGAGGAACGTCACAACGGCAGCGGTGAGCATCACGAGCAGAAGCTCACGCAGGGGAACGCCTGCACCTCGACCACCGGCCTGCGCCAGGATCGCGGTGGTGTGGGCGTAGGTCACACCGTCAGACGCTACCGCCCGAGCACTCCACGACGGCAACGGACGTTGCCGTGGGCAGCGACGGCGATCAGCGGCGCACCAGCTGATCGGGGGCCACCGAGAGCACCTCGGCCACGTCCGCGGTCGACACGGCGCCCTCGCGCAGGATGCGCGGCGAATCTCCGGTGAGGTCGACGATGGTCGACGCCACCGCGTGCTCGGCCCGCCCGCCGTCGAGGTACGTGGCCACCGAACCGCCGAGCTGGTCCTTGGCCTCGGAGACGGTGACCGCGGGCGGGTGCCCCGAAATGTTGGCCGACGACACCGCGAGCGGCCCGACCTGCGTCAGCAGATCCAGCGCGACAGGGTGCAGCGGCATGCGCAGCATCACCGTCCCGCGCGCGTCCCCGAGATCCCACGACAGGGACGGCGCCTGGTGCACCACCAGGCTCAACGCACCCGGCCAGAACGCCCGAATGAGCTCGCGCGCCTCCTCGCGCACTCCCAGGACGAGACCGTCGATGGTGTGCCAGGAGCCCACCAGGACCGGAACCGGCATGTCGCGGCCGCGGCCCTTCGCACGGAGAAGATCGGTCACGGCCGAGCTGTCGAACGCATCGGCCGCGATCCCGTAGACGGTATCGGTCGGCATCACCACGAGCCGGCCGGACTTGAGCGCGCGCGTCGCAGCGGACAGACCCTCGGTGCGGGAGACGGGATCGGAGCAGTCGTAGACGGTTGCCACGAGCTCCATCTTGGCACGGGCAGCGCACGGATCTATCGACGCGCGGCCACCACGACGCGAGGGCGATCGGCGAGGTCGCGCTGCTGCGCCACCTCACCGAAGGCGGCGCGGGCCGAGAACAGCTCGGCCACCTGCGCGCCGTGCGAGTCGTCGTGTTCGACGGCCACCACCGCACCGCGACGCAGCCACCGGGCGATGTTGGCCACCATGGGTCTGATCACCGAGAGCCCGTCCTGCCCGCCGAACAGCGCGATCGCCGGGTCGTGATCGGCCACCTCCGGCTCGAGGTTCGCGCCGAGGGGGACGTACGGCGGGTTGGCCACGATCACGTCGACCGAGCCGTCGAGGTCGGGGAGCAGGTCGGGCGCGGTCACATCGCCGTGGTGCAGACGAATAGGACTGTCTCCCAGCTGCTCCCGCACGGTGGCGTTGCGCCGCGCCCACGCCAGCGCCGACGGGTCCAACTCGACCGCGTGGACCACCGCGTCCGGACGGGCGTGGGCTATCGCCAGGGCCAGGGCCCCGGACCCGGTGCACAGATCCAGGACCACGGGAGCGGGCTCGTCGACCTCGCGCAGCGCAGCCAACGCCCACACCAGGAGCAGTTCGGTCTCGGGACGGGGCACGAAGACCCCCGGCCCCACCTCCACCTCGATCTCCCCGAGTGGCGCCGTTCCGAGTATGTGCTGCAATGGAATTCGCTGCAGACGCCGGTCGACGAAACGTCGGAAGGTCTCGATCACCTCGGGCTCGACGAGCGGCACCAGACCCAGGCGACCGCGAGGAACACCCACCACGTGTGCAGCAAGCATCTCGGCGTCGGTTCGGGCCGAGGCGATGCCCGCCGCCTCGAGGTCGGCGGCCGCGTCGATGATGGCCAGTCGCAGGGGAACTCGGCTCATTCCGCCTGCAGCCGTGCCTGCCGGTCGGCCGCGGCCAGCGCGGCGAGCAGGGCGTCGAGGTCGCCGTCGAGCACCGCGTCGAGATTGTGCGACTTGTAGCCGATCCGGTGATCGGTGATGCGATTCTCGGGGAAGTTGTAGGTGCGAATGCGCTCGGACCGGTCCACGGTGCGCACCTGTACCGCCCGTCCGGCGGCAGCGTCACGCTCGGCGGCCTCCTCGGCGGCGGCCTGCAATCGCGCGGCGAGCACCACCATCGCACGCGCCTTGTTCTGCAGCTGCGACCGCTCGTTCTGGCACGTCACCACGATCCCGCTGGGCAGGTGGGTGATGCGCACCGCCGAGTCGGTGGTGTTCACGCCCTGGCCACCCTTGCCCGACGAACGGTAGACGTCGATTCGCAGGTCGCTCTCGTCGATCTGGACGTCGGCCACCTCGTCGGGCTCGGGGTAGACCAGGATCCCCGCGGCCGAGGTGTGCACCCTGCCCTGCGACTCGGTGACCGGCACCCGCTGAACGCGGTGCACCCCGCCCTCGAACTTCAGGTAGGACCACACTCCGTCGCGATCCTCGCCCGACGACTTGAACGAGATCGTGGCGTCCTTGTACCCACCCAGATCGGATGTGGTGGCATCCAGAATCTCCACGCGCCACCCTCGCCGCTCGGCGTAGCGCACGTACATGCGCGCGAGATCGGCGGCGAAGAGCGCCGATTCCTCGCCACCCTCACCGGACTTGACCTCCATGACGATGTCGTCGCCGTCGTGTGGATCGCGCGGGGCGAGCAGATCGGTGAGTGCGGAATCGAGTTCGGCGACCGTGGCTTCCAGTGCAGGGATCTCGGCCGCGAATCCGGAATCGTCGGCAGCGAGTTCGCGGGCGGCCTCGAGGTCCTCGCGGGCGGCGACCAGCTTGGTGTGCACCGACATGATCGGGGCCAACTGGGCGAACCGCTTACCGACCCGCCTGGCAGCCGCCGGGTCGTTGTGCAGTGCCGGGTCGGCAAGTTCACGTTCTAGGCCCGAGTGCTCGGCCAGGATGTCATCGATGGCGGATGGGCTCTGCCCTGCCATGTGCGTCCCCTCTCTCGGTCGGCCGCCGGAACGAACGACGCCCGCCGCGAGCCGTGCGGCTCGGGGCGGGCGTCGTCGGGAGAGCTAGTTGGCGTCGGACTTGGCGCCGGCGCGCTTGCCGTAGCGAGCCTCGAACCGTGCGACGCGGCCGCCGGTGTCGAGAATCTTCTGCTTGCCCGTGTAGAACGGGTGGCACTGCGAGCACACCTCGACCGTGATCTTCTCGGCGCTGTTGGTGCTGCGGGTCTCGAACGTGGACCCGCAACCACAGACCACCGTGGTGGCCGTGTACTCGGGGTGGATTCCTGCCTTCATGGTGTCCCTTTCATGGTCGCCGGGTCGATCTCGTCCATCGAGATCGTGAACCGGAACCGGACTCGACCAGCGAGTATGCCAGAGTTCGCATCCCTGCTGGTAATCGCCTCAACCGGGCGGCCGCGCGAAATGTTCCCGCTGTCAGTCGTCCATCCCGCCGGGGGCCGTCTTGGAGACCTCCATCAGGAACTCGACGTTGCTCTTGCTCTTCTTGAGGCGGTCGATGAGCAGGTCGATCGCCTGGTGGGAATCCAATCCCGAGAGCACGCGACGCAACTTGTGGATCACGGCAGCCTCGTCGGGCGCGAGCAGCAACTCGTCCTTGCGAGTACCCGACGGGTTGACGTCGACGGCCGGGAACACCCGACGCTCGGCGATCTTGCGGTCGAGTTTGAGTTCGGCGTTGCCGGTTCCCTTGAACTCCTCGAAGATCACGGTGTCACCGGTGGAGCCGGTCTCGACCATCGCGGTGGCGATGATGGTGAGCGACCCGCCGTGCTCGATGTTGCGGGCTGCACCCAGGAACCGCTTGGGCGGGTACAGGGCCGTGGAGTCGACACCACCGGAGAGGATGCGACCCGAGGCGGGCGAGCTGTTGTTGTACGCGCGCCCCAGACGGGTGATCGAGTCCAGCAGCACCACCACGTCGCGGCCGTCCTCGACCAGGCGCTTGGCCCGCTCGATGGCCAGTTCTGCCACCGAGGTGTGATCGGCGGGCGGGCGATCGAAGGTGGAGGCGATGACCTCACCCTTGACCGATCGCTGCATGTCGGTGACCTCTTCGGGTCGCTCGTCCACCAGGACCACCATCAGGTAGCACTCGGGGTTGTTCACGGCGATCGCGTTGGCTATCGCCTGCAGCACGCTCGTCTTGCCGGCCTTGGGCGGGCTGACGATGAGGGCGCGCTGCCCCTTGCCGATGGGCATCACCAGGTCGATCACGCGGGTGGTGAGGATGTTCGGCGTGGTCTCGAGCCGTAGTCGCTGATTCGGATACAGCGGGGTGAGCTTGTTGAACTCCGGCCGCTTCCGCGACGGATCCGGCGCGGCGCCGTTGACGGTGTCCAGACGCACCAGCGGGTTGAACTTCTGCCGCGAGTTGCCCGCCGTCTGCTGATCGCCCTCACGGCCGATCCGAACGGCTCCGGTGACGGCGTCGCCGCGGCGAAGTCCGTTGCGGCGCACCAGGTTCATCGACACGTACACGTCGTTGGGACCGGCGAGGTAGCCGGAGGTCCGAACGAACGCGTAGTTGTCGAGCACATCGAGGATGCCCGCGACGGGCTGCAGCACGTCGTCCTCGCGGATCTCGATCTCACGGTCGTTCCCGGCTCCCCCGCCGTCGCGGTCACGTCCACGGCGACGCTCGCGGAACCGACGACCCCGGCGACCGCGGCCCTCGCCGTCGTCGTCCCGAGCGTCCTCCCGCGGGCCGCCGTTCTGGCCGCCGCCGTTCTGATTGCCGCCGTTCTGATTGCCGGCCTGACCGCCGCCGTTCTGATTGCCGCCGTTCTGGCGGTTGCGCTCGCGTCGGTTGCGGTTACGACGAGGGCCCTCGCCGCCGTCCTCACCGATCTGATCGTCCGCCCGATCCTCGGTCCGCGCGGCGGGCGAGGTCTGCACCGGCGCTGTCTTCTCCGCCGACGCTACGCTCTCGGCAACCGCCGTCTTCTCGGCCGGCGCTGTCTTCTCGGCCGGCGCTGTCTTCTCGGCCGGCGCTGCGTTCTCGGCCGGCGCTGCGTTCTCGGCCGGCGCGGGCTTCTCGACGCGGGCGGGGGCGCTCACCTGACGCGACTCGATTGCGGCGACCAGGTCGCCCTTGCGCATACCGGAGACGCCCTTGATGCCCAACTCCCCGGCCAGGCCACGCAGTTCCGGTAGCACCATGCCGGACAGCCCGGCGCTACGACGTGCAGAAACGCGGGCGCCGCTGGGAGCGTCCGAGCTCTGTTCCGACACCGGGGCGTCGACGAGTTCCGTATTGGTCACGGAGGTCCTTTCCTTCCCTCGCGCGCGTGTGCGCCAAGAGCGAGGGTTCGTTCCGAGACTCGATCCATCTCGAATCCGGTGGGTGTCCGCCACAAGTCGTTCGGCGGCGATCAGGGCCCGTATGGGGCGGAGTTCGCATCAGGGTGTCTCGCGGAATCAAGTGTCTCGAGATCCGAGAAGAGAGGGCCCTGTGAAGACCGCGTGCAGATACACGCTGTTCGGACTGCTTCACAATAGCGCCCGGTGTCATCACGGGCAACAACACCCCGTGGTGAGTCGTCACAAATGGTCGGTCACTCCACCGTGACGCCGGAGGCGACGGGCAGTTCGAGTACCTGCAGGCCCTCGGCCCGCGCGAGGTCGAGAACCTCGGGCTCGATCGGGCCCGTGGTCAGCGCCAACACCGTGGGGCCGGCGCCGGAGACCATCGCCGGGTAACCCTTGGCACGCAGGAGCTGCACCCACCTGGTGGTCACCGGCAACGCTCCCGCTCGATAGTTCTGATGCAGGCGATCCTCGGTGGCGGTCAGCAGCAGTTCGGGGCGCGAGGTCAGCGCCACGACCGCCAGGGCCGCCCGGGAGAGGTTGAACGCGGCGTCCCGGTGCGGAACGATCTCCGGCAGCATGCCTCGGGTGTGCGCGGTGGACGACCGTTCGGTGGGCACCAGCGCGGTCGCGCGAATGGAGGGATGCACCTCGAGGGCCGCGGCTGCATACGCCGGGGGACCCTCGGGTGCGCTGGATTCCTGCACCCAGGACACCACGGCACCACCGAGAACGCTCGCGGACGCGTTGTCCGGGTGTCCTTCGAACTCCGACGCCAACTGGACCAATGTCGCATCACTCAGGACGAACCCGGGATCGAGCTTGCCGGCCAGAGCGTTGGCCGCGGCCAAGCCTCCCACGACGGCCGACGCCGACGACCCGAGCCCGCGTGAGTGCGGAATAGCGTTGCGGCACACAACGACCAACCCATCCGCCCACACGCCGGTGGACTCGAGTCCGCGTTCGATCGCGCGCACCACCAGGTGCGAGGGGCCCCACGGCACGTCGTCGGCACCCTCACCCTCGACGCGAATGTCGAGTCCGGATGCGGCGACGGTCACCTCGATCTCGTCGTAGAGGCCGAGAGCCATTCCGAGGCAGTCGAACCCGGATCCGAGGTTCGCCGTCGACGCGGGCACACGTGCGCGTGCACGCAGGCCCACGGGCAGCGTGGTGGTCATGCTCGCGCTCAGGCGAGTTCGAGCGCGGCAGCCACCGCGACGGGGTCGACGGCGATGGGTTCGACCTCGGGCATGCCGAGCAGCGCGGTGTCGGGGTCCTTGAGACCGTGCCCGGTGACGGTGCACACCACCGTCTGGCCGCGGTCGAGCCACCCCTCCCGGTGCGCGGCGATCAGACCCGCGATGCTGGCCGCCGATGCCGGCTCGACGAAGATCCCCTCGGTGGCGGCGAGGAGCCGGTAGGCCTCGAGCAACTCGTCGTCGGTCGCTGCGCGGAATGCGCCCCCCGACTCGTCCCGAGCCGCGACCGCGCCGTTCCACGATGCGGGAGAGCCGATTCGGATGGCCGTGGCGAGGGTCTCGGGGTTCTTCACCGGCGCGCCGTGCACCAGGGGAGCCGCCCCGGCGGCCTGCACGCCGAGCATGCGCGGGCGCGCCGTGGTGACCCCGTCCGCGTGGTACTCGCTGTAACCGCGCCAGTACGCGGTGATGTTGCCCGCGTTGCCCACCGGGAGAACGTGGACGTCGGGGGCGCGGCCGAGAGCGTCGCACACCTCGAAGGCTGCGGTCTTCTGCCCGTCGATTCGGACGGGGTTCACCGAGTTCACCAGGCCCACGGTCGGGAACTCGGCGGTGGTCTTGCGCGCCAGCTCGAGGCAGTCGTCGAAGTTTCCCTGGACCTGAATGATCTTGGCGCCGTGCATCACTGCCTGCGCGAGCTTGCCCATCGCTATCTTTCCCTGCGGGATCAGCACCGCGCACGTCATACCCGCCTTGGCGGCGTAGGCGGCGGCGGAGGCCGAGGTGTTGCCGGTGGATGCACACAGCACCGCGCGTTGCCCGCGCGCGAGCGCATCGGTGACCGCCATGGTCATTCCGCGGTCCTTGAACGAGCCGGTGGGGTTGAGGCCCTCGACCTTGACGTGCACCTCACAGCCGGTGAGTTCGGACAGCCGTCCCGCGGGCAGCAGCGGCGTCCCGCCCTCACGCAGGGTCACCGGAACCCAGTTCTCACCGATGTTCAGCCGGTCGCGATACGCCGCGATCAGACCGGGCCACGGGGTGTGCACGGCGGTGGTGGTCATGCGGTGGTGCCTTCCAATCGGAGAACGCTGATGACGTCGGTGACCTGGTCGAGCTCGCGCAGTGCCTCGACCGTGGCCGAGAGCGCCGAGTCGTGCGCCTGGTGGGTGACCACCACCAGACGCGCGGTGTCGTGGTGACCCTCCTGACGAACCGTCGAGATGCTCACCCCGAATCGTGCGAATTCCGCTGCGACGGAGGACAGCACACCTGCGCGGTCGGCCACCTGCATGTTCACGTGGTACCGCGTGGGGGTGTCGCCCATCGGCGCGATCGGCAGATCGGCGTAGGTGGATTGGCGCGGCCCGAGACCGCCGAACACCTTGTTGCGTGCGGCCATCACCAGATCACCGAGCACGGCCGACGCCGTCGGCGATCCGCCCGCACCCTGCCCGTAGAACATCAGGCGGCCGGCAGCCCTGGCCTCGACAACCACCGCGTTGAATGCACCCGACACCGACGCCAGCGGATGGCTGCGCGGGACCAGCGCCGGATAGACCCGCACCGAAATACTCTCGCGGCCCTGCGGATCGATCACCCGTTCGCACAGGGCGAGCAGCTTGACCGTGCAGTCCAGGGCACGTGCCGTGGCGAGGTCCTCGGCCGTGATCGAGGTGATGCCCTCACGGTGCACGTCGGAGGCGGTGACCCGGGTGTGGAAGGCCAGCGAGGCCAGGATCGCGGCCTTGGCCGCGGCGTCGTAGCCCTCGACATCTGCGGTCGGGTCCGCCTCGGCGTAGCCCAGACGTCCCGCCTCGGCGAGCGTGTCGGCGTAGTCGGCGCCCGTTTCGTCCATCGCGGAGAGGATGAAGTTCGTTGTGCCGTTGACGATTCCGATCACACGGTCGACCCGGTCACCGGCGAGTGACTGCATGAGGGGACGTACGACGGGAATGGCGCCGGCGACGGCGGCCTCGAAGTACAGGTCGGCGCGATGGCTCTCGGCCGCCACCGCGAGCTCACCGGTGTAGTCCGCCAGCAGCGCCTTGTTGGCCGTCACCACGGACTTGCCCGAGTTCAGCGCGCCGAGGATCAGCTCACGGGCGGTGTCGATACCGCCGATCACCTCGACCACGATGTCGACGTCGTCTCGCGCCACCAGCGCGGCGGCGTCGGTGGTCAGCAGCTCGGCCGGAACCCCACGATCGCCCAGCGAGCGCACCGCGATCCCCCGCAGAACCAGGGGCGCGCCGACGCGCGCCTCCAACTCGGCGGCGTCCTCGCGCAGAATGCGCACCACCTCCGAGCCGACGTTACCCAGCCCGAGCACCGCCACCCCGATCGGTGCGCCTCCACTGCCCTGTCGTGCGCCGATGCTCGCAGCGTCGTTGCTCACAGGTCCACCTCCAAGCTCGTCAGATCGTCGAAAGTTTCGCGCCGCAGCACAACTCGCGATTGCCCGTCCCGCACAGCAACCACGGCCGGGCGGGGAAGAAGGTTGTAGCGGCTGGACATCGAGTAGCAGTAGGCACCGGTCGCGCCGACGGCGAACAGGTCGCCGGGTGAGAGGTCGCCGGGTTGCGCGGTGTCGCGGATGACGATGTCGCCGGACTCGCAGTGCTTTCCGACGATGCGCGTGAGTACCGGATCGGCGACCGAATCCCGCGAGACCAGGTATCCGGTGTACTCGGCGCCGTAGAGGGCGGGGCGAATGTTGTCGCTCATCCCGCCGTCGACGGACACGTAGCGGCGAGTGGTCTCGGCGTCGACCGTCACGTCCTTGACCGTGCCCACCTCGTACAGGGTGATGGCCGCGGGCCCGGCGATGGCGCGGCCGGGCTCGACCGCCAGCGCCGGCACCGGAAGACCCAGCGCGCGCGACTCGGTCTCGACGATCGCGGCCAGCTTGGCAGCGAGGTCGTCCACTCGGGGCGGGTCGTCGCCCGGTACGTAGTGGATGCCCATGCCGCCGCCGAGATCGAGGGTGGCGATCTGCGCGGACCGGTCGACGCCGAACTTGTCGACCACCTCGCGCAGTAGACCGAGCACGCGCTGCGCGGCCACCTCGAAGCCGGTGACGTCGAAGATCTGCGATCCGATGTGGCTGTGCAGGCCCACCAATCGGAGGTTGTCCGTGGCGAAGACGCGCTCGACGGCGGTCAGGGCCGACCCGTCCGAGAGGGCGAACCCGAACTTCTGATCGTCGTGCGCGGTGGCGATGAACTCGTGCGTGTGCGCCTCGACGCCGGGCGTGATCCGCAGCAGAACATTCTGCACCACACCGAGTTCCGCGGCAACGGTGTCGAGCCGATCTATCTCGGCCATCGAGTCGAGCACCACGTGCTCGATGCCGGCGCGTACACCCGCTTCCAGCTCCTCGCGGGACTTGTTGTTGCCGTGCATGGCAATTCGCTCGGCAGGGAACCCCGCACGCAACGCGAGTGCGAGCTCGCCACCGGAGCAGACATCGAGGGACAGACCCTCGTCCGCGACCCACCGGGCGATCTCCCCGCAGAGGAACGCCTTGGACGCGTAGTGCACCCGCTCGGCAGAGCCGAATGCGCGGGCCATGTCGCGGCAGCGAGTGCGAAAGTCGTCCTCGTCGATCACGAAGAGCGGTGTGCCGTACTGGCGAGCGAGGTCGATCACGCTCACCCCGGCCACGCGAAGCACCCCGTCGTCGCCTCGGGATGCGTTGCGCGGGAACACCTCCGCCGACACAGCGGTGGCCGACCGGCGCGCCGGCGTCACATCTGCTCCGGGGCCGAGACGCCCAGCAGTTCGAGCCCGTTGGCCAGCACCTGGCGGGTGGCGTTGCCGAGGGCCAGACGGGCGGTGTGCAGCGGCGTGGGATCCTCGTCGCCCTGCGGCAGCACACGGCACGCGCCGTAGAACCGGTGATAGGCCCCTGCAAGCTCCTCGAGGTACCGCGCAATACGATGCGGCTCACGCAGATCCGCGGCCGAGGCCACGACACGGGGGAATTCGCCGATGGTGCCGATCAGATCGCTCTCCGCGTCCTCGACCAGCAGCGCGTAGTCGGGGTCGGTGTCGAGAACCCCCAATTCCGCGGCACCTCGCGCGAGCGAGCACAGTCGGGCGTGGGCGTACTGGACGTAGTACACCGGGTTGTCGCTGCTCTGACTCGACCACAGGGCGAGGTCGATGTCGATCGACGAGTCCACCGACGAGCGCACCAGGGCGTACCGCGCGGCGTCCACCCCGACAGCGTCGACGAGGTCGTCGAGGCTGATCACGGTGCCGTTACGCTTGCTCATCCTCATCGCGATCCCGTCGCGCACCAGATTGACCATCTGTCCGATCAGCACCTCCACGGTGTTCGGATCGTCGCCGAGGGCGGCGGCAGCGGCCTTGAGCCGCCCGATGTAGCCGTGATGGTCGGCACCGAGCATGTAGATGCACAGGTCGAATCCGCGAGCGCGCTTGTCCTGGAAGTACGCGATGTCCCCGGCGATGTAGGCGGCGTTGCCGTCGCTCTTGACCACCACCCGGTCCTTGTCGTCACCGTAGTCGGTGGTGCGCAGCCACCAGGCACCGTCCTTCTCGTACAGCGAACCGGCCTGCTTCAGCGTCTCGACGGCCTTCTCGACGGCGCCGGACTCGAAGAAGGAGTTCTCGTGGGTGAACACGTCGAAGTCGGTACCGAACTCGTGCAGCCGCTCCTTGATGCGACCGAACATCAGGTCCACACCCAGCTCGCGGAACACCTCCTGGCGCTCGTCGGCGGGCAGGTCGAGAGCGTCCGGGCGGGCAGCGAGCACCGCCGCCGCGATCTCACCGATGTACGCCCCCGCGTACCCGTCCTCGGGGACGTCGTCACCGAGTGCGGACGCCACCAGCGACCGGGCGAACCGGTCGATCTGCGCACCGTGGTCGTTGAAGTAGTACTCGCGGGTGACGGCGGCGCCCCGTGCGGAGAGGATCCGCCCCAGAGCATCGCCGACGGCGGCCCACCGGGTTCCGCCGATGTGCACCGGGCCCGTGGGGTTGGCGGAGACGAACTCGAGATTGACCGAGGTCCCGACCATCACATCGGCCGTGCCGTAGGCAGCGCCCTCGGTGCGGACCCGCTCGACGACGGCGCCGAGTGCGGCCTTCGCCAGGCGCACGTTGAGGAATCCGGGACCGGCGACGGACGCGTCCGCGATCCCGGTACGACCGGTCAGCTCCTCGGCGATCGCTTCCGCGAGCTCGCGCGGGGCGAGACCCACCTTCTTGGCCACCTGCATCGCGACGTTGCTCGCATAGTCGCCGTGCTCGCGGTTGCGAGGACGGTCGACGGTGAGGGTCTCGGGCAGAACGCCGTCGTCGAGCCCACGCGCGGTCAGCACCGAGGCGGCGGTGGCGCGGAGGAGTTCGGCGAGTTCGACGGGAGTCACGACTGCATATCCTATGGTCTGCTGCTTCGCCGCTGTGCCGCGGCTCTGCTCGATCGCCCACCCCCGCTCCGGTCGCTCCCTCGAGCCTTACCGGATCGTTACAGTGTGGGCCATGAGCACCTCATCGCCCAACAAGAAGTCGGGCCGGGCGAACAAGCAGGCGAGCAAGGCGATCAAGCAGGCGGGCAAGGCGTCCTCCGCGAAGAAGCGTGGCGGGGTCCCCAGTGGCACCGGTGGCATTCGCCGCCAGGTCCCGTGGGCGATGATCGCCGCTGCCGCGCTGGTCGTGGCGCTGATCGGTGTCCTCGCGTACAGCATCGTGCCCAAGGCCCAGCAGAGAGCCGAGGTCCAACGATTCGTCCCGACGGCCGACAATCAGGACCCGTCCAAGGACATCGCCGACGTGAAGATCACGCCGTACAAGGCCGCCCTGCACGTCTCGGCGACGCAACGGGTGGCCTACGACCAGTCACCTCCCTACGGCGGCCCGCACGACCAGGTGTGGGCGAACTGCATGGGAACGGTCTACAGGAGCGCGATCCGAAGCGAGAACGCGGTCCACTCGCTCGAGCACGGCGCAGTGTGGGTGGCCTACAACCCGGATCGGCTGTCGACTGACCAGGTCGCGGCGCTGGCGAGCAAGGTCGAGGGCAAGCAGTACACCCTGATGTCGCCGTATCCCGGTCTCGACCGGCCCATCTCCCTGCAGTCCTGGGGTCACCAACTCAAGGTCGACAGCCCCGACGACGACCGTATCGACCAGTTCATCACCGCCCTGCGCCTGAACCGCTACCAGTACCCCGAGGTGGGCGCGAGCTGCTCGACGACACCCGCGACCTTCGACACCGACAACCCGCCGCCGTTCGACCCCACTCCGCCGGGTCCCGACGCGGTGCCCATGGACGGCGCCGGCCTGACGCCCGACAGCACCGAGAACACGGTCCCGGCGCCATGACCGAGACCATCGACACCGCTTCACCGGGCGGCGACACCGAGGACACCGCGGGAACGCACTCGGAGTCGAGAAGCCGAACGGCCCTGACCGTCCTGCTCGCGCTGGCACTGGTGCTGGGGTCCTTCGCCGTGGGCCACCTGGTCGGTGAGCGACGCGCCGAGAACGCCGCCGCCGCTACGCCCACGGCGGGATCGGTCGACGTCGGCTTCGCGCAGGACATGACCGTTCACCACAACCAGGCGATCGAGATGGCCACCATCGCGCTGAACGACGCCGTGGACCCTCTGGTGAAGAACCTCGCGTACGACATCTTCACCAACCAGCAGAACCAGGTCGGCCAAATGCAGGGATGGCTGGCGCTGTGGGATCAGCCCGGCCTCGGTTCGGGCGGCTACATGGGCTGGATGACCGGCGGCATGGACCACAGCGGCATGGACCACAGCGGCATGGAAATGGGCGGTTCCACAGTTGCCACGATGCCCGGGATGGCGTCGGCGCAGGACATGGCGAACCTGCGTGCCGCTCGCGGTCCGGCCGTGGACGTGCTGTTCCTGCAACTGATGCTCCGCCATCACCAGGGCGGGCTGTCGATGATGGAGTACGCGGCGAAGAACGCCTCCGTGCAGGCCGTGCGCGATCTCGCACAGACCATGGTGAACACCCAGAACGGGGAGTCGACGCTGATGACGAACATGCTCACGGAGAAGGGGGCCCGTCCTCTCTGAGAGGGTGATGGGCTAATCTGATCCCGCCCGTCACGGCACGCCGAGATCTGCTCGGCGCGCCCCCGTAGCTCAGGGGATAGAGCGTCCGCCTCCGGAGCGGAAGGCCGCAGGTTCGAATCCTGCCGGGGGCACACTGAAAACCCTGCCGGCCTCCGGCCGGTGTGGAAAACCCTGTCGGCCTCCGGCCGGTGTGGAGAACCCTGTCGGCCTCCGGCCGGTGTGGAGAACTCTGCCGGCAGGCGCACCGAACGCGTCACGGCTGTCATTTCCGATCCATCACGGGCCGTGGCCCGAATACCTCGTCGACAGTGATCTTGTGGCGTGTCGCCCGCGACGCGTCGCCACCGACGGTTCGGGAGGCGGAGTATGGGAACCGTGAACACTCTCGCGGATATCGGCACGGACACGGCCACCGACACCTTCGACTCGCTCTTTCGCATTGCATCGAGCGGTTCCGACTGCTGGATCTCCGACGCTCACGGTCAACGGTCGGCCATGCCGGTCAATCGCTGGCTGGGCGGGGAGGCTGCGTCCGACCGCGACCGCACCGGCGACCTCGCACTCCTGGTTCCCTGCGCGGGTCCCACCATCGACCTCGGCTGCGGGCCCGGTCGCCTGACGGCCACGCTGGCACACCGCGGAATCCCGGCGCTCGGGGTCGACTCGTCGGAAGCCGCGATCGAGATGACGACCGCGCGAGGTGGAAACGCTCTGCAGCGCAGCATCTTCGACGAGGACATTCCGCACGCCGGCTCGTGGCGGCATGTTCTCCTGGCTGACGGGAACGTCGGCATCGGCGGCGACCCCCTGCGGGTGCTTCGGCGGGCACGTCAACTCGTCTCCGACGACGGGTTCGTCCTCGCCGAGGTCGACCGCCCCGGAACCGGTCTCGCCGTCGAGCGTCTGCGGTGGGAGAGCGCCGACACCATCGGGTCGTGGTTCGACTGGGCACGGGTAGATCCGGCGACCCTGGCCGAGATGGCGGGCGCGGCGGATCTGACGGTGACCACCACGGTGGGCCTGAGCGGTCGCAGCTTCGTTCGTCTGGCCCCGCTGGGCGGCTCTACCAGTTGGTGAGCAGAAGGTGATTGATCGCCAACGCGACAATCGCCTGGGCTGCGAGCCAGAAGCGATGCGTCGGGCGGGGCAGGAACGCCGTGCCGACGAGCATCAAGGTGTAGAAGGGCAGCCAGATACGCTCGGTCTCGGCCTTGCTCAGGGTCGACAGATCAGCCGCGACGATCGCGACGAGCCCGCCCAGCACCAGAACGGCCGGGCCGGTCAGCGTGCGAATCCGGGGCCACGCGAGCACCCGCGGCAGCACCGCCGGGACGGCCAGACCCAGCGCGCAGACCGCCGACGCGAGGTTCGCCCAGCCCCAGTACGCGAACGGACGGTACTGGGCTATGCCCTGCCAGTAGCGGACCTTCACCAACTCGTAGCCGTCGAACCACCAGAAGCCGAAGGCCAGGAACGCACCGGTCACGGCCAGGGCACCGACCACCGCCC
This sequence comes from Rhodococcus sp. AZ1, assembly GCF_054979605.1. NCBI lineage: Bacteria > Bacillati > Actinomycetota > Actinomycetes > Mycobacteriales > Nocardiaceae > Rhodococcus > Rhodococcus sp. AZ1. Next base: position 510,348 of record NZ_JBUEQF010000001.1, on the reverse strand, counting down.
CGACGATCGGGCGGATCGACCGGGCGGCCACGAGAACCAGCGCGGCGGGCACCGCCATCAGTGTCAGGCCGTAGCTCAGGAACAACCCGAAACCGAGCAGTACCCCGGCCGCGACGGCCGCGAGATCGGGGTATCGAACCGTGCGGGACGCCGCGACGGCGAAGGCGGCGATGCCCCACATGACCACCCCCGTGAACAGCCCGTCTGCGGACACCCCGATCCAGATCGCGGTGGGCGCGAGGACCAGGAACGGCGCCGCACGGCGCGCGAGGTCCTCGGTGGGGGCCAGGGCGCGCGCGGCCACCAGCAGCGCTGTCGCTGCCGAGGAACCGACGACGATGCAGGTGATCCCCGCCCAACCACCTCCGCCGAGGCCGATCCGGTCGAGCCAGACGAACACCAGCAGCGCTCCCGGGGGGTGCCCGGAGACGTGGGTGGTCCACGAGCCGATCTGCCCGTCGACGATGAAGTCGGTGAACGTGCGCAGCGTCGCGGGGATGTCGGTGACACGCGGGACCTCGTAGAGGTACTCGTCCTTCTCGGCGAGGATCTTCTCCACCCCTCGGTACCAGCCGTCGATCAGCGCCAGCGACAGGATCCACGCGAAGGACGCCGCCCACGCCACGGCAAGGAGTCGGCGCCAGGGCAGTCGCTGCGCGAGCACCGGCCCGTACAGCACCACGGCGGCCGCCATCAGGATCGCGAGCGGCGTCCCGATTCCGATGTGCGGCATCCAGCGCGCCAACAGTGGTGCGGTGGAGGCGAAGTCGCGGTAGGTGCTGTCACCGGGCGTGACCAGCGGTGTCACGGTGGCGGTGCGATCGTCCGCCACCACCCTTGCCCACACCACCGCGGCGGCAACCAGAGCGATCGCGATGGCCGCGCCGATCAGGTCCCGGCGACGGGGCAGGGCCCAGCCGGGGTCACGCGCGGGCGCGCGCTTCTCGGTCGTGTCGCTCGACATGGCCGCCTCGCCTTCAGTGGAACTGCACTCGTGAAGAATGTACTCACGTCCGACGAAAGAATGATCATGCGCGTACTCCTGACCGGCGCCGCCGGTTTCATCGGTGGACACATCGCCGCCGCCCTCACCGCCGACGGGCACGACGTGGTCGCCACGGATGCGTTCCTCACCAGCGCCCACGGGCCGGACCCGGAACCGGTACCGGGGATCGAGACGGTCGACGTGCGCGAGCCGGACGCGGTGCGGGAGGTGATGGCGGGCGTGGATGTGGTGTGCCACCAGGCCGCGGTGGTCGGGGCCGGAGTGAGCGTCGCCGACGCACCCGCGTACGCCTCGCACAACGACTTCGGTACCGCCGCGCTGCTCGCGGCAATGGCGGGCGGTGGGTGCGACCGGCTGGTGCTCGCCTCATCGATGGTGGTCTACGGCGAGGGTCACTATCGGTGCCCTTCGCACGGATCGGTGCGCCCGCTCCCCCGTCGCCGCGCCGACCTCGAAGCCGGGATGTTCGACAACCGCTGCCCCATCGGCGACGAGCCGCTCGAGTGGTCGGTGGTTCAGGAGAACGCTCCGCTCGAACCGCGCAGCCTCTACGCGGCGAGCAAGACCGCGCAGGAGCACTACGCCCTCGCGTACTCCCTGGCCACCGGCGCGTCGGTCACGGCGCTGCGCTACCACAACGTCTACGGCGACCACATGCCCCGCGACACGCCGTATTCCGGTGTGGCAGCGATGTTCCGGTCCTCACTCGAATCCGGGCAGCCGCCGCGGGTCTTCGAGGACGGCGAGCAGATGCGCGACTTCGTGGATGTGCGAGACGTGGCGGCGGCCAACCTCGCCGCGGTCACCATCCCTCTGCCCGGCTTCACCGCGCTGAACGTGTGCTCGGGACAACCGATCTCGATCGGGGACGTCGCCCGCATGCTCACCGACGAACACGGCGGTGGGCTCGACCCGGTCGTGACCGGACAGTTCCGGCCGGGCGATGTTCGGCACATCGTCGCCAGTGGAGACCGCGCCGAGCAGCTCCTCGGGTTCCGCGCCGCGGTGTCCCCCGAGGATGGCCTGGCCCGCTTCTCGCGGGCGCCGCTGCGCGCCGCCGTCTCGGCCGGGGCGCCGACGGTATGAGCACACAGGGTCGGAATACCACGGGGCAGGGCGTGCAGGGGCAGGGTGTCACCGTGGTGATCCCGTGCCTGAACGAGGCGGGGTCGCTGCCGGGCGTGCTCGCCGCGATACCCGACGGGTACACCGCGCTGGTGGTCGACAACGGCTCCACCGACGGCACCGCCGACGTCGCCCGCGCGCACGGGGCGAAGGTGGTGCACGAGAGCGTGCCCGGCTACGGCTCGGCCGTGCACGCCGGGGTGGTCGCCGCCGACACCGACGTGGTGTGTGTGCTCGACGGCGACGGGTCGATGAACCCGGCCGACCTGCCGTCGATGGTCGCGGCGCTCGCCGATGCCGAGTTGGTGGTGGGACGGCGTCGACCCGTCGCACGTGCCGGGTGGCCGTGGCACGCACGGGCCGGCAACTCGGTGATGGCGGCGCTGCTGCGGCGCAGGGTCGGGATCGACGTGCACGACATCGGTCCGGTCCGCGCATGCCGCCGCCAGGATCTGCTGGACCTCGGTGTGACCGACCGCCGCTCGGGTTACCCGCTCGAACTGCTGGTGCGTGCGGCGCGGGCGAGGTGGCGGGTGGTCGAGCGCGACATCACCTACTCCCCGCGCACGGCCGGACGATCGAAGGTCTCGGGCTCGGTGCGCGGCAGCGCGCAGGCGATCGTCGACTTCTGGAAGGCCCTGCCATGAGCCACGAAGCCCCCGACGCACTCGATGCCAACCCGGTGACCGTGCTGGTGGTGGCCAAGGCCCCGGTGCCCGGGCTGGCCAAGACCCGCCTGATGGCCGCGATGAGTGCGGCCGACGCCGCATCGATCGCCGCGGGCGCGCTGCTGGACACCCTGCGCACCGTGGCCGACACCCCCGCCGCGCATCGAGTGGTGGCGCTGACCGGAGACCTCGACCGCGCCGCGCGCAGCGCCGAGGTGCGCGCGGCGCTCGAGGGGTTCCTCGTGATCGCCCAGCGCGGCGACAGCTTCGGGCAGCGGCTGGTCAACGCTCATCACGACGCCTACACGGGGGGCCCCATCGTGCAGATCGGGATGGACACCCCGCAGGTGCGCACCGATCAGCTCCTCGCCGTGGCCGACGGGCTGGCCGACGCGGACTGCGTGCTCGGGCCCGCAGTCGACGGCGGGTGGTGGGTTCTCGGGGTTCGAACGCCGGAGGCGGTGGTTCCCGTCGGGCCGGTCCCGATGTCGACCGCCGATACCGGCGCAGCGACGGCCGCTGCGCTCGAGGCGGCCGGTCACCGCGTCACCCTCACCGACACCCTGCTCGACGCGGACGAACTCGGCGACCTCGCCGCGGTCGCCGCCGCATGTGCGCCGGGCTCGCAGTTCCGCGCAGCCGTGCACCGCGTGGTCGGTCAGCCAGCGGCGGATCCGAGCAGGTAGGCCACCACCGCGGCGGCGGCGCGCTCGGCCGTGGGTCGGGTGGTCGGTGACAACCCGTGTCCGGCCTTGTCGATGGTCTCGATGTGGGCGGGCGCTCCGAGACTCGCCGCGGCCCGGACCAACTCGTCGGCGGAGGAGAACGTGTCCGAGCTGCCGCGCACGAAGACTGTCGGAACCTGCACATTCGGGAAGTGTTCGGTGCGCAGTCGCTCGGGTTTGCCCGGCGGGTGCAGCGGATAGGACAGCAGGAGCAACCCGTCGACCAGGCCGGGGTTCTCGGCCACCACCATCGACATCTGTCGGCCGCCGTAGGACTGTCCACCGACGATCAGCGGCCGGACCCCCTCGGCCGCCAGCCGCGCGATGTCGGCCATCAGTGCCTCGCGGTCGGCGGCGGCGCCGGACGGGCTCGGCGGCCCCTTCGGTCGGCGGCGGCGGAACGCCAGATCGACGCGCGCCACGAGCAGACCGTGCCCGACGAGCGCGTCGGCGACCGTGGTGAGGATCGGCGAGTCACGGTCACCGCCGGCGCCGTGCGTGAGCAGCACCGCGGCGCGGGGGTCGCCATCAGGGCGTTCGAGTGTCAGCTCCACGGAGGCCGACGCTACTCGGACATTCACACCCGCCTCCGGCGGCATTCGGACATTCACACCCGCCTCCGGCGGCATTCGGGAATGGACGCCGGCTCGGGACGGTTGATGGTGGAAGTTATCTCCGGTAGCGAAGGGTAGGGATGGCCATGACAGCGCTCGTCGACCGCCCTGCCCTCACCGCACCCACCCGAATTCGCCGCGTCGCGCGTGGTGTGTGGAATCTGCGCGTCACGATCATCTACGCCACGGCCGTCCTGGCCGCGTCGATCGCCCTGTCGCAACTGAGCGACTCGATGCAGGATCGGGTGCTGCTGCGCGCCAGCACCAACCTGCACAACCTGCTGCACGGTCACCTCGGAACGCTGGCAGCCAGTGCCTTCCTCACCGACGGCGGCTCCGTGTGGGTGTGGCTGCCCGGTCTGGTGTGCCTGCTGGCCGTCGGCGAGATCCTCTGGCGCAGCCGCACTCTCTTCGCCCTGTTCGCCGTCGGCCACGTCGGCGCCACGCTGCTCGTCGCCGTCGGGCTGTATGTCGCGGTGCGTCACGGCGCGGTACCGATGAGTGTGGTGCGGGCCGAGGATGTGGGCGTGAGCTACGGCGTCGCGGCGGTGGTGGGAGCGCTCACCTGGTCGCTTCCGGGGCCCTGGCGTGCCACCTGGATCGGGATGTGGTCGGCTGTCTCCGTGGTCGCCCTGGCGGTGGCGCACGATTTCACCTCGGTCGGTCACCTGGTCGCGCTCGTACTCGGCGCCCTGGTCGGCCGAGTGGCGGTGACCCCGACGACCGAGCGCCCACGGAACGTGGTGGCGTTGCGGGTGCTTCTCGCCATCGGAACGGTGTTCGCCCTCGCCGAGATCGGCTGGAACGAGAACTGGTGGACGGTGCCACTCGTGGCCGCGTCCGCCGGGTACCTCGCCCACCGAGTCACGCGAGGATCTGTAGCGTCTATTTCATGAGTGACAACACCGTTCCCGCCCGTTCAGTTCGCCGACGCTCCGCAGTAGCGGTCTGTGGTGCAGCCGCGCTGCTCACGCTCACCGCGTGCGGCTCGGACTCCGCACCCGCAGCATCGACACCGGCGGCGCCGACACCGACGGCGTCGTCCCCGACGTCCGCACAGCAGTCGACCGGCACTGTCACCGCCGCTCCCGCGGTGGGTGCGGGAACATGCCCGAACACCCCGCCCGCACCCAACGCCGCACCCGCCTGGCAGTACCAGGGCAAGCAGGGCAGCATCTCCGTGGTCGGGCCGACGGCCACCACGGCGCCGAAGGTGACCGTCACCGCGCCATTCTCCGTCGACGACACCGAGACCGAGACCCTCACCGAGGGCAACGGACCCGAAGTGTCGGACACCGCCACCGTCCTCGTCTGCTACGAGGGCGTGAACGGGCGCGACGGATCGGTGTTCGACAGCGCGTACCAGCGCGCTCTCCCTGTGCGTTTCCCGCTTGCCAATGTCGTCCCCGGATTCCAGAAGGCCATCGCAGGCGAGAAGGTGGGCTCCACGGTTGCGGTCGCGGTGGCCCCCGCCGACGGGTACCCGCAGGGTCAGCCGGCCGCCGGGATCCAGGGCACCGACACGCTCGTGTTCACCCTGACGATCCTCGACGCCACCGCCTGACGCGCTACCTGGCCCGGCCGCTCACGTGGCCCGACCGGTCACCTGGTCTGACTGACGCCGATGGTCGGGAAGAAGTCGCACGTCTGCCCGTCGTGGGTGACCCTGCCGAAGATCGCCGCGAGTACGGTTCCGGAACCGGTGTTCACCGGAGCCAACCGCAGTCCGGCGCTGGGGATGGCGTTGATCAGCGGCGTCAGGGCCGCCGTGGCGGCGGGCTTGAGTGCGTCGGGGACGGCGGCCAAGAGCGCTGCCAGCACGGTCTCACCGAAGCCGCCCATGTCGGTGATCCCGCCCTGGAAGGTGTTGACGTTGAACCACGCCACCCGCATACCGGTCTTCGTTCCCGAATCGTTGATCACTCCGGCGGGGGCGAAGGCGAACAGCGTCTGCCCCTTCTCGACCACGTTGGTGTTGAGGCCGGTGATCGCCGACAGGGCGCCCAGCGGGATGCCGTAGGGACCACCGACGGAGCCGGCGATGGCCGGCACCACACCCAGCGGCACCCCGGGCACCGCGGAGCAGTTCAGCGCGGCAGTCGGATACAGGAAGGGCGCCAGACCCAGGCTGCGCAGGGCGGCATTGGCGGTGTCGAGCAGAGCGAGCAGGTCCGCGGGTCCGGCGACGGTGGTGGACGCGTTCTCGATGATCGCTCGGGCAGCGTCGGCCACGGAGGTCGACGGTGCCGGGGCCGCGGGTGGCTCAGCAGTTGCGACGGCGGGGCCGGCCAGCGTCGTGCACGCCAGGACGACCGCGCAGGCGGCGGCGGCTCGGGCCACGGGGCGTGATGATTTCATGCTGCGTTCTCCTGACAACGACGACGCAAGTAGTGGCATATCCCAACAATTCATCATGCGATGGGTGAGTGCCCACAGATTCCATCACGCGAGTCGACGTTGAGTGCCACTCGTGACAAGACTGATACCAAAGTAACTCGAGTGACTATTAGTGCTGATGGTGCCTTATCGCCTGCCGATGCCGTGCCATGTCGCACAGACACTCCACCGTCGGACCATGGGATGATCGACTACATGCCGTCCTTGCCGAAGCTCCCCCTCGACCCCATCGAGGAGGCGCATCGCCAGTGGAAGAAACACGGCTGGGCCGACGCGGCCGACGGCATGGCTGCCGTCACCTCGATCGTGCGCGTGCAGCAGATCATGATGTCGCGGGTCGAGGAGGTTCTTCGCCCCACCGGACTCACCTTCGCGCGCTACGAGCTGTTGACCCTGCTGACCTTCACCAGCAGCGGCACCATCCCGATGGCCAAGGCCAGCGCGCGGCTCCAGGTTCACCCGACCAGCGTGACCAACGCAGTTGACCGGCTCGAGGCAGCGGAGTTGGTGCGCCGCATGCCGCACCCCACCGATCGGCGAACCACGCTCGTCGCCATCACCGACGCCGGTCGATCGCTCGTGGCCAGTGCCAGCGCCGCCCTCAACGAGAAGGTGTTCTCCGAGCCCGGCGTCGAGGACGACGACCTCGGCACCCTCATCCGCATCCTGGCGCGCATCCGACGCAGCGCCGGCGACTTCGAGGACGACGCCGACACTGCGTGGTGACTGTCCGCCCGGCCTTGCTCAGCGGTGCTGGAAGGTGGGTTGGCGCTTCTCGGTGAAGGCCGCCATACCTTCCTTCTGGTCCTCGGTGGCGAACGTGGAGTGGAAGACACGACGCTCGAATCGCACGCCCTCGGTCAGCGTCGACTCGAAGGCGCGGTTCACCGCTTCCTTGGCCATGCGGGCGATCGGACGCGACTTCTCGGCAATGCTGGCCGCCGTGGCCAGGGCGGTCTCGAGCAGCTCCGCGGCCGGCACGATCTGCGAGACCAGGCCCGCCCGCTCCGCTTCCTCGGCCCCCATCTTGCGACCGGTCAAGCACATGTCCATCGCCTTCGACTTACCCACGGCGCGGGTCAGGCGCTGCGAGCCGCCGATGCCGGGGATCACGCCCAGTGCGATCTCCGGTTGACCGAACTGCGCGGTGTCGGCAGCGATGATGATGTCGCAGATCATCGCGAGCTCACAACCGCCGCCGAGGGCGAACCCGGCCACCGCGGCGATGACGGGGATTCGCACCGCGACGAGCTTGTCCCACTCGGCGAAGAAGTCCTGCTCGTACATCTCCATGTACGTCTTGGTCGACATCTCCTTGATGTCGGCCCCGGCGGCGAACGCCCGCTCGGATCCGGTGATCACGATCGCGCCGATGCCGGTGTCGGCATCGAACGCCTGCGCGGCGGCGACCACCTCGTTCATCAGTTGCGAGTTCAGGGCGTTGAGCGCCTTCGGACGATTGAGGGTGATCAGACCGACGCGACCGCGGGTCTCGACCAGGATGGTCTCGTACGTGCTCATGAAGTTTCCCTACTCGTCTCGGTTCGAACGTTCGCGGATGTCGGTGACGATGGCGGAGAAGTCCCGCCCGCCCGACTCCTGCGCGAACTTACGGTAGATCTGCGAGGCGAGAAGACCCAACTCGCCGTCGACGCCGTTGTCCCGCAACGCGTTCTCCGCGAGGCCGAGGTCCTTCGACATCAGGGCGACGGCGAAGCCGGGCTGATAGTCGTTGTTGGCGGGCGAGGTGGGCACCGGGCCGGGCACCGGGCAGTTGGACGTCAGGGCCCAGCACTGCCCGGATGCGTTGGAGGCCACGTCGAACAGCGCCTGGTTGGTCAGCCCCAGCTTCTCCCCCAGCACGAACGCCTCGCTGATCGCGATCATCGACACGCCCAGGATCATGTTGTTGCAGATCTTCGCGGCCTGCCCGTTGCCGGACGCACCGCAGTGCACCACCTTGCGGCCCATGATCTCGAGAAGTGGTGAGGCAGCGGCGAAGTCCTCGTCGGTCCCGCCGACCATGAAGGCAAGGGTTCCCGCGGCGGCACCGGCGACTCCGCCGGAGACCGGGGCGTCGATGTTGCGGTGACCGGCGCTCACGGCGGCGGCGTTGGCTGCCCGCGCGTCGGCGACGTCGATGGTCGAGGAGTCGATGAACAGGGTTCCCGGCGTTGCGGCGGAGAGGATCTCGTCGTAGAGGCCGAGCACCAGCTTGCCGTTGGGCAGCATCGTGATGACCACCTCGGCCCCGGATGCGGCGGCAGCGGCGGAGTCGACCACGCGAACACCGTTCGCGGCCGCCTGTTCGAGGGCAGCCGGCACCAGGTCGAAACCCTGCACGTCATGCCCGGCCTCGGCCAGGTTCGCGGCCATCGGTCCACCCATGTGGCCGAGACCGATGAATCCGACGATCATCGATGTCCTTTCGTTGCTGCGGGGGCGGTGAGGCCGAGTTCGGCATCACCGAGTGGTGCGAAGAATCGATCGACGTCCTCGGCGCGAACCTCGGCGAGGGTGGCCGGAGTCCACGTCGGATTGCGATCCTTGTCGATCACCTGAGCGCGAATACCCTCCGCAAGATCGGGAGAGTCCAAGCACGCCAGAGAAATTCGGTACTCGGCGTTGAGCGCCTCCTCGAGGGACCCCATCGCCGCCGCCTCGCGGATCGCACGAACGGTGACGGCCACCGAGATGGGCGACTTCGACTCGATGGCATCGGCGGCGGCCTGCGCCTGCTCACCGCCACTGCGGAGCCGGGCGACGATATCGACAGCGTCGTCGCCGCGGTAGGCCTCGTCGATCCAGGGACGCTCGGCCAGCAGTGGCGATGGCGGGGGTTGCTGGGCGAACTGTTCGATCGCCTCGTCCAGAGTGCTCTGCGCAACGGCCTTCTCGAACTGCGGCAACGTTTCCGACGGCACGAAGTGATCGGCGAAACCGGCAGCGATCGCATCGGCGGCGTTCATGCGCGCGGTGGTCAGTGCCACGTGCAGTCCCAACTCGCCGGGAGCGTCCGCGAGCAGCTTGGTGCCGCCCACGTCGGGTACGAAGCCGATACCCACCTCGGGCATCCCGATCTTCGAGCGTTCGGTGACGATGCGCACCGAACCGTGCGCCGACAGACCGACCCCACCACCCATGACGATGCCGTCCATGATGGCCACGTACGGCTTGGTGTACCGCCCGATGCGGGCGTTGAGCACGTACTCGTCGCGCCAGAAGTCGGCGCTGGGGCTCGCCGCGGCGGCTCCACCCGACGCCGCGTCGCGGTGGATGGCGACGATGTCGCCGCCCGCACACAGTCCGCGATCGCCGGCACCCTTGATGAGCACCACTCGCACGGCCGGGTCGTTCTCCCACTGCACCAGCATCGAATCGATGGCCCGCGCCATCGCGTGATCGAGAGCGTTGATGGCCCGGGGCCGGTTGAGCGTGATGGTGCCGACCCCGCCGGCAACCTCGAACAGGACATCTGCCTGTGGCATCGTGTCGGGGGGCAACGTGGCCTCGCTCATGCCGCGCCGACCACCGACCGACCGATGACGATACGCATGATCTCGTTGGTTCCTTCCAGGATCTGGTGTACGCGAAGATCGCGCACGATCTTCTCCAGACCGTACTCACTGAGGTATCCGTACCCGCCGAGCATCTGCAGCGAGTCGTTGGCGACGTCGAAGCAGGCGTCGGTGACGAACTTCTTCGCCATCGCGCACAGCTCCACCTTGTCCGACGAGTCCGCTGCCAACGCATGCGCGGCACGCAGCAACATCATTCGCGACGCCTCGAGATCGGTCCGCATGTCCGCGAGCCGGAACTGCAGGGCCTGCGAATCGAGCAGTCGTCCGCCGAATGCCTTGCGGTCGGCCAGATACGCCACCGCGGTGTCGAAGGCCTTCTGCGCGCCGCCGAGCGAGCAGGCGGCGATGTTGATGCGCCCGCCGTTGAGACCGCTCATCGCGATGCGGAACCCGTTGCCCTCGCCGCCGAGCAGATTCTCCGCGGGCACCCTCGCACCCTCGAAGATGAGCTGGCGGGTGGGCTGGGCGTTCCAGCCCATCTTCTTCTCGTTGGCGCCGAAGGAGAAGCCCTCGGTGTCCTTGGGCACGATGAACGCGGAGATACCGCGCGCACCGTCACCGCCGGTGCGGGCCATCACCACGTACACGTCCGACGTCCCGGCGCCGGAGATGAACTGCTTGACTCCGGTGAGCACGTAGTGGTCGCCGTCGCGAACGGCCTTGGTGGACAACGACGCAGCGTCCGAGCCGGCACCCGGCTCGGTGAGGGCGTAGCTGCCCAGGTGTTCCATCGACGCCAGCGGCGGCACCCAGCGCTGCCGCTGCTCCAGCGAACCGAAGGTGTCGATCATCCAGGCCGTCATGTTGTGGATGGAGATGTACGCCGCCACCGACGGGCATCCGGTGGCGAGCTGCTCGAAGATGCGCACGGCATCGACACGGGAGAGCCCCGAGCCGCCGACGTCCTCGCCGATGTAGATACCGCCCATTCCGATCTCGGCCGCCTTGCGCAGCACGTCGACCGGGAAGTGCTTGGTCTGATCCCACTCGACGGCGTGCGGAGCGAGGAACTCGTCCGCGAACTCACGCGCGGTGTCGGAGATCGCCCGGTCGTCCCCCGACAACTCGAAGATGTTGTCCGTCATGATCATCAATCCATCGTCGGGATCACGAAGTGGTTCTCGGCGGCTGCTTCCTTGCGACCCGACGGCCACCGCGAGGTCACCGTCTTGGTCTTGGTGTAGAAGCGGATCGAGTCGGGGCCGTGCTGGTTGAGGTCGCCGAATCCGGATCGCTTCCAGCCACCGAAGGTGTGGTAGGCGATCGGCACCGGGATGGGCACGTTCACGCCCACCATGCCCACCTGCACGCGCTGGCAGAAGTCACGGGCGGTGTCGCCGTCGCGGGTGAAGATGGCCACGCCGTTGCCGTACTCGTGCTCGGTGGGCAGACGCAGCGCATCCTCGTAGTCCTTCGCGCGCACGATCTCGAGGACGGGTCCGAAGATCTCCTCCTTGTATATGCGCATGTCGGTGGTGACCTTGTCGAACAGAGTCGGCCCGGCGAAGAAGCCGTTCTCGTGGCCCTCGAGGGTGAAGCCGCGACCATCGACCACCAGGTCGGCACCCTCCTCGACACCGATGCCGATGTAGTCGTTGATGCGATCGAGCGCGGCCTGCGTGACCACGGGGCCGTAGTCGGCGCTCTCGTCGTCGCTGGTGCTGACCTTGAGCTTGCCGACACGCTCGACGAGCTTGGCGCGCAACGCCTCCGCGGTCTCCTCGCCGACGGGAACCGCGACGGAGATGGCCATGCAGCGCTCACCGGCGGAGCCGTATCCGGCGCCGATGAGGGCGTCGGCCACCGCGTCGAGGTCGGCGTCGGGCATGACGATGGCGTGGTTCTTCGCCCCGCCGAAGCACTGGGCGCGCTTGCCGTGCGCGGCGGCCGTCTCGTAGATGTACTGGGCGATGGGAGTGGAGCCCACGAAGCCGACGGCCTTGATGCGCTCGTCGGTGAGCAGGGTGTCCACGGCGAGCTTGTCGCCGTTGATCACGTTGAACACACCGGGAGGGCCACCGGCCTCGAGGAAGAGCTCGGCCAGGCGCAGCGGCACCGACGGGTCACGCTCGGACGGCTTGAGCACGAAGGCGTTGCCGCACGCGATGGCCGGGGCGGCCTTCCACAGCGGGATCATGGCGGGGAAGTTGAAGGGCGTGATGCCGGCGACCACGCCGAGGGGCTGACGCATGGAGTACACGTCGATGCCGCCGCCCGCGCTCTCGGTGTACTCACCCTTGAGCAGGTGCGGGATGCCGATGGCGAACTCCACCACCTCGAGGCCGCGCTGGATGTCGCCCTTGGCGTCGGCAATGGTCTTGCCGTGCTCGGAGGAGAGCAGCCGAGCGAGGGAGTCCATCTCCTCGTTGATCAGGTTCAGGAACTTCATGAGCACGCGGGCGCGCTTCTGCGGGTTCTGCAGCGCCCACTCGCGTTGCGCGACGACGGCGTCGGCGATCGCGGCCTCGACCTCGGACTTGTCGGCCAGCGGCACCCGCGCCTGCACGGCGCCGGTGTTCGGATCGAAGACATCGGCGAAGTTGCCCGAGGCTCCGGGGATGCTCTTGCCGCCGACGAAATGGGTGAGTTCACGTGTCATGCGGTTATCCTATAGTCGGACGTCCATGTAAGTCCAGAAGGGTGTCCCCGGCAACCTCACGCCATCAACGAACCGGGGGTCCACGTCGGCCAGCGCGGTGCGCCCACCAGCCTCCCGCGCTCGAACCGAGCCACTACGCGAAACGCATCGCGCGCGGTCGAGTTGTCGTACACCACCGCATGGTCGACCAGTCCGATGGCCTCGCGGACCAGCGGCCACAATCGCTCGTAGCGCTCGCGGACCTTGATCTCCGGCACTGGATGACCACCCACCTCGACCCGGTTGACCACCCTGGCCACAGACAGTTCCACGGGAACGACGGTCACATGAAGGCTGACCAGGTACCCCGCGGCGATGGCGTCGCGAACCAGGACGAGCTTCGACGGATGGGAGAACACGGTCTCCGCGACGAAGGACTGCCTGTCCGCGATGTAGCGAGCTCGCCGATCCGCAGCCAGCGTCGACGCCTCGTAGGCGTGCGCTTCGGTGTCGCCCGGCCACTGTCGAGCAGCGATCAGATCCGCGTTGACGAACGGCAGGAGCAAAATTGGGCCCAGGACACGGTCGAACAGGGTGGACTTCCCAGACCCGTTCGGACCGACGAGAAGATGGAGGACAGCGTCGGACGCCACCGGCTCTACTCGGCGCCGCGCTCGACCACCGCGCCATCGTCACCCAGCTCGACGTACGGTCGCCCCTCGACCTCGAACTCCGCGGCCAAATCGAGCGACTCCAAACGCCGATCGAGACGCTGCGCCCACTCGGCCCTGATGAGAGCCTGTTCGCGCGCCGGCAGGTCGTCGTACCTTCGCTCACCTGCGAGTACTTCTTCGATGTCCCTCGCCGAGATCTGTCGAGACGCTTCCACCTCTCGACCGATCGCGGCCCAGTACTCGATCTGCTGGGCAGCGCTGCGCCTGGACACGGCCGCGACGAGCTTGGCCGACGCGTACAGCTCATCATCGATGCGCAGGGACGATGTCGTTCCCATTACCCACCTCCCAGGTAGATCCACCACTGTAGCAATCTGCCACGCAGCGTGTTCGCGGCGTTCATGGCCGGGACCGTGCGCGCCGGAGACGAACAACTCGTCCGACATGGGGGGTCTCGATCTCCGCCTTGCTGCCGGTGAACCCGTCGGGCGGGCATTCGACTTGCCCACCTATGAGCGAATTGGGGGACGCAACCGTCACCCCCGTGCCCAACTTTCGCTGAAAGGTGGGCACATCGTATCCCCGCCCGACTACTCCAACCGCCGGTACAGCGCCTTGATCTGCGCCATCGCGGCCGCAACGTCGGATTCCTCCACATCCACAGCCCGGAACGCCTGGCGCAGCAGAGCCGGATCCAGGTCGTCGAGTGCCGAGACGAACATCGGCGCGGGCAGCGGTGGCAGGTCCGTCCGGTCCCCGAAGTGATCGTCGGCAGGTACGCGGGCCTCCATGACGTCGGCTCCGGGGATCAACGAATCCGGATCGATGCCCCGCAGCACCAGGATCTTCGACGCGTCGACATCGATCTCCTCGGCCGCCAGGTACGCCAGCGCCGCCGCGTGCTTGCACGGCCACCCCGAATCCGGGCACGTGCACTGGAAATCCAACTCCGCTGCGCTGGCCGGCAGCAGCCGCGGCCCGAGCGCCGTCGGCAGCGTGCCCGACGCCACCTCCGCCAACATCCCTGGCGCACTCCGTACTTCGGCGAGCAACTCCTCTGTGGCGAACGCATCGAGTGGGGTGAGCCTGACCTCCGCGGAGAACGGGTCGACCTGGCTGCCCTGCACATCGCCGACGATCCGCCCGGCGCGAATCTCCAAACTCAACACCGCCGACCCACGTGCATAGGTGCGGCCGCGTGACAGGCGGCCTGCATCGGCGATCGTCTCCATCGCCGCGACGAACTCCTTACCCCACCACGTGCGTCCGAACGCCCCACGCTTGGTGCGTGATTCGATGCCGCCGGCCACCTTCCGACGGGGACCGTACATCGAGAAGTCCGCCACCTCACTCACCCACCGCATCGGCGGACAGCGTCAGCAGGTCACGGAGTTCACCCGTCGACATCTCCGTTACCCAGTTCTCCCCCGACCCGACGGCCAGGTCCGCGAGGTCCTGCTTGGTGGTGAGCATCGAATCGATCCGCTCCTCCACCGTCCCCACGCACAGCATCTTGCGCACCTGTACGTTCTTGCGCTGCCCGATGCGGAAGGCGCGATCTGTGGCCTGGTTCTCCACCGCCGGGTTCCACCACCGATCCAGGTGCACAACATGGTTGGCGGCTGTGAGATTCAACCCGGTGCCGCCGGCCTTGAGGGAGAGCAGCATCAGCGGCGGCCCGCCCGCGTCGGCGAACGCCTCGACCATCGCGTCGCGCCTGCGTTTGGACACCCCGCCGTGCAGGAACGGGACCGGCACCCCGAAGCGGTCGGCCAGATATGGCGCCACGATGTCCCCGAATTCGCGGAACTGGGTGAACAGCAACGCCTTCTCGCCGTCGCCGAGCACCGAGTCCACGATGTCATCGAGCAGCGCGAGTTTGCCCGACCGGTGCCGCCCCCGGGTGAGCACCGCGGACCCGTCGCCCAGGAAATGCGCCGGGTGATTGCATACCTGCTTGAGCCGGGTGAGGGTGGCCAGCACCGCCCCCTTGCGCGACATGCCCTCGGATTCGGCGATCTGACGCATCATCTCGTCCACCACCGCCCGATACAGTGCGGCCTGCTCGGCGGTGAGGTTGGTGCGCACCGTCATCTCGAACTTCTCCGGCAGATCGGCGATGACGGCCCTGTCGGTCTTGACCCGTCGCAACACGAACGGCGAGGTCAGCGCCCGCAGACGAGCGAGGACGGCGTCGTCCTTCTCGCGTTCGATGGGCACGGCGAAACGGTTGCGGAACGTCGCGGCGCTACCGAGGAGGCCGGGGTTGGCGAAATCGAGGATCGAGCGCAACTCGTCGAGCCGGTTCTCCACCGGGGTGCCGGTGAGGGCCAGCCGATGATCGGCGGGAATTGCCCTGGCCGCCTTGGCCTGTCGCGTGGTGTGATTCTTGACGTGCTGCGCCTCGTCGAGGACGATTCGTCGCCAGGCCTGCTCGGCGAGGATGTCGACATCACGTGCCAGCAGCGCGTACGTGGTGATCACCAGGTCGCTGGCGACGACCGCGCGCGCGAACTCCTCACCGGTCAGACGCTCGGGCCCGTGGTGGACCAGCACCGTCAGATCCGGCACGAACTTCGCGGCCTCGCGCTGCCAGTTGCCCACCACCGACATCGGACACACCAGCAGAGTCGGCAGCACGCTGCGCTCATGGGAGAGCAGTGCGAGCACCTGGACGGTCTTGCCCAGCCCCATGTCGTCGGCCAGAATCGCGCCCAGACCGAGCGAACTCATGAACGCCAACCAGTCCAGTCCCCGCTGCTGATACGGCCGCAGTGTCGCCGTCAATCCTGCGGGCGACGCGACGCGCTCGGGGCGGCGGTCGGGATCGAGCAGCTTGGCCGCCCATCCGGTGGCCTGCACCGCCTCGATGCGTACGGGCGGTGCATCCGGCCCGGACATCGCGTCGAGGAGTTCCTTCAGCGGTGCGGCCGAGGCCGATCCGTGCGCGGTGACGAACTTGACCGCCCGCGCGAGCACCGTCGGATCGGCCTGCACCCACTGACCGCGCAGGCGCACCAGACCCGACTTGGCCTGCACCAGTCGCGCCATCTCCACATCGGTGAGCTCGATGTCGCCGAGCGCGAGATGCCAGTCGTAGGAGACGATTTCGTTGAGCCCGACCGCGCGATCCTCCCCGGCGGGCGCCGGGGGCGATTCCACCGCCACCCGCAGCGACGGGTCCAGCCGGCTCCACGCGCGAGGCAGCAGCACCACGATGCCGTTCTCCCGCAACGCCGTTGCGCCGTGCTCGACCAGATCCACCACCACCGGCGTCGGCAGGAGCAGGTCCAACGTCTCGGGGTCAGTGGGCACGTCCTTCAGGCGCGGGTATGCGGTGAACGCCTCGGCCAGGCGTCGAACACCGGCTGTCCGCGGCGGCCGCAGCGGGGCCTCCCCGTCGGGTCGCACCAGCACCTCGAGCCGCCACAGTGCCTCGGTGGGTGACTCGGTGTCCGCGCTCTCGGGCAGCTCGTCCGGTTCGAGCAGCCGCAGCACCAGCGTCGGCTCGTCGCTGCGCAACGATTGGCGCCACTTCTCGAGGAGCTGGGCCGATCGGGCACTGCCCTCGTCGTACGCCTCCCCGTCGAGCAGGGCCACCAGCATCGGATGCATCGCGTCGGGGCGACCGACGATGCGGCGCACCACCGGATCGGTGAGTTCGCGAATCAGGTCCGCGAGCACATCCCCGATCTCGCCCTCGGCGCGCTGCACCGGCGGGGCGACGGCCGCCAGTTCCGCGGTCCATGCGCGCTGAGCCTCACCGCCGACCAGCTCCCACCGCATCCACCACTGCCCGTCCACCCGTCGCTGCATCGGGACCACCCGCCCCGCCCGCGCCCACCGCTCGATTCCGGCGACGACATGGGCGAGGAACCGCAGATCACCGGCGATGCTCGGATGTGCCGGGGGCACCCGCACCAAGGCCTCGACGGCATCGGTCGGGGCGAGCGCCACCGCGGGCATCGCCACGGCCGTGGTGGTGGCGCCGGTGCGCAGGCTCACCCGCGGCTGGTGGCGACGCTTGCGCGCGGCGATCCGCGCCAGGTGCGGCGGCAGCAGAAGCGGGTTCGGGACCTCGACCCCCACCCGCTCGGGCACAGGTTCATCGGTCCACAGCATCAGCCCTGCGCCCGGAGACCACAGACCGTGCAGCATCAGATCAGTGTGTCAGGCGGGCCCGACAATGATCGGGCTGCGCCTGTGGTCGCCTACTCGTGATCGTGTGGTGATGTTCTGCGGGGGGAATGCCTCGTGCGCAGCGCCACGACGGCGACGGTCGCGAGAATTGCGTAAACCAGAGCCCAGGGCAGAATCTGCGCCGTCATGCGCTCGCCGACGATCTCCCAGTACGGCCGATCGGAGAGCAGCGGAACCAGGGCCAAGTTGTAGAGCAACAGGCCGAGGAATGCCCAGCTCACACCTATCAACCACCGACGCGGGCTAGCCAGACGTGCATTGATCACCGCGCTCACCTCAGCAAACGTTGTCGAACGGAATGCGATCTTCGAGGCCCGCCGTACCAAGCCCGCACAGGGCCCCGCCGACGCCGGTAGCAGCTCCGAGAGCCCCGCAAGTCAGGGCTCCCAGAACACGGTACGTCCATTTCCCCACCGTGGCACGAGTGCACGCCTTCGACTCAGCGAGCGGACCGGGTACGGTCGCAGGGCGGACCGTGAGGAAGTTGCCGTCCAGCGAGAACACGGCAGGCTCCTCGACACCATTGCTCTCATATAGCCACCACGACTACCCCTTTCGCAAAATATATGTCCTTTGCGTTGATTCTGATCCTCCCCCCGAAGTCGGTTTGTCCACGGCAACGACGTTCGTTCGGATGCAGATCACCTTCAATTCATCAAGACGCTCGTTGTCGTTCAGAGTTCGGATGCGGAGTGTCGATCCCCGGGCGACATGGTTGTCCCCGGGTGAGCCCCGAGCGGCGGCTTCCTCACCAGAACTGTCGTACCCACCCCGCACACTCGCCCCATGCCCCGACCGTCGCTGCGCGCCCTCGCCTGGTGCGCAGCCGCGCTGGTGGCCGGGTACGCGGTGCTCACCGGCTGCCAGACACCGACGTTCCTGCGGCCCGATCCTGCGCCGGGCAGCCCCACCCGTGTGCAGGTCGAGCAGCTCCTGGCGCAGGTACGCGTGATCGATGCTCGCCCCGATGTGCCCGGCTACCAGCGCGGGTGCGCGGCCGGGGAGGGCTGCGTGTTCGGGCCGGCGTGGACCGACGACCAGGACGCCCCCGGCGGCCACGACGGCTGCGGCACCCGTGACAACGTGCTGGCCCTCGCGTTCACGAACGTGCAGTTCAAGCCCGGTACACGGGACTGCGTGGTGGTGGCGGGCACTTTCGCGGACCCGTTCACCGGCCGAACCAGTACGTTCAGCAAGGCCGATGCGGGCGCTGTGCAGATAGACCACACCTACCCCCTCGCCGCGGCGTGGGACATGGGCGCAGCCACCTGGCCGATCGCCACCCGAACCCGCTTCGCCAACGATGTCGCCTACGAACTGATGGCTGTCGACGGCGCCCAGAACCAGGCCAAGAGCGACAAGACACCCGCCGACTGGCTGCCGCCCAGCGAAGCCCACCACTGCTTCTACGTCGGCCGCTACCTCACCGTGGCCGTGCAGTACGCGCTCCCGATCACCGCCGAAGATCGCGCGGCGATTACGCGCGTGGCCCGCGGGTGCGGCTGAGTACGCTCGGGCGGTGATCGCGCTGAACAAGGACACCATCCCGTGCATGTCGCTGTCGGGGCGTCCGAGCAACATCGGCACCCGGTTCCACAATTTCCTCTACGACGAGTTGGGGCTGAACTACGTCTACAAGGCCTTCACCACAGACGATCTGCCCGCTGCGATCGCGGGTATCCGAGCGCTGGGCATCCGGGGATGTGGAGTGTCGATGCCGTTCAAGGAGGCGTGTATCGAGCACGTCGACGTGATGCATCCGTCGGCGTCGGCCATCGAGTCGGTGAACACCATCGTCAACGACGGCGGCGTACTACACGCCTACAACACCGACTACCAGGCCGTCGCCGACCTGGTGGCCACGCTCGGGCTCCCCACCGACGTCTCGGTGGCCGTCACCGGCAGCGGCGGGATGGCCAAGGCGGTGGTCGCGGCATTGCGCGACAGCGGTTTTCGGCGCGGTACCGTGATCGCACGCAACGAGCGAACGGGTCCGGCGTTGGCCGAGAAGTACGGCTACGCGTACTCGTCGACCACGGTCGGCGCCGATCTCCTCGTCAACGTCACCCCCGTGGGGATGGCCGGGGGCGAGGACGCCGATCGCTCACCCTTCAGCGCCGATCTGATCGAGGCCGCGCACGCGGTGATGGACGTGGTGGCCGTGCCGTCGGAGACCCCGTTGATCGCGGCGGCGCGGGCAGCCGGTAAGCCGGTGATCACCGGTGCACAGGTGATCGCTCTGCAGGCCGCCGAGCAGTTCGTACTCTACACCGGGGTGCGGCCCACGGACGAGCAGATCACCCGAGCCTCGCAATTCTCACGCACCTGACCTCGACGGGTCGCACGAGGAGTCGCGCCGGCACCTCACTGCACCCGATCGCCCAGTTTCCACCGGATCCCGCATGTCGGCGCCGATCGGGTGCAGCCAGGTCTCGCGGAGTCTCTAGGCTTGCTGCGTGAGCGCTCCGACCCCCGACGACTACCCCGTGCTGTGGCCCGTCGCTACCCGCTGGGCCGATAACGACCACTACGGCCACGTCAACAATGTGGCGTACTACTCGTACTTCGACACCGCGGTGAACGCCTGGCTCATGGAGGCCACCGGGTGCGACATCCGCGACCTCGACGCCATCGGTGTGGTGGCGGAGACCTCGTGTACGTATCTGCGCGAGTTGAGCTTTCCCGACGCGCTACAGGTGGGGATCTCGGTGGACAAACTCGGCACCAAGTCCATCGTGTATTCCCTGGCCATCTTCCGCGGCGACACCCCGGCTGCGACAGGGCGATTCGTGCACGTCTACGTCGACGCCACCACCCGCCGCTCGGTACCCATCCCGCCGCCGATCCGTGCCGCGGCGCAGACGATTACGCGCTAGAACACCCCGGTTTCCCGCGCAGTCGTCACCGCGCGGCCGATGATGCCGTCGATCAGCTCCGCCGTGGGGCCGCCGTCGAGGCCGCGGTTGCGCTCGTCGTCGAGGACGCGGCGCATCACCCCCTCGGCGATGATGGACAGTCGCCACAGAGCCAAGGTGTGCCAGAAACCCACGGTGGACACGTCCCGGCCCGTCACGCGGGCGTACTGCTCCACCAACTCCTCGCGCGAGGGGAAGCCCGGCAGTGTCGACGCCATGAAAGGGCCGGCGAAGGGATCCCCCTCCTGCGGCCAATAGGCCAGCAGCGCACCGAGATCGGCCAGGGGCTCACCGAGCGTGCACAGCTCCCAGTCCACGACGGCTGCAATCGACCCGTCGGCGGCCGCGGTGATCACGTTGGCCAGGTGGAAATCCCCGTGCACCAGGGTCAGCTCGGTCTGCTCGGGCGCCGCCGCGGCGAGGGCCTGACCGAGCTGTTCGATCACCGGGACATCGCGCGTCTTCGAGTGCTCCCACTGCGTGATCCAACGCTTGAGTTGGCGTGCGGCATAGGGCTTGTGGCTGGCCAGATCACTCAGGCCGACGCTCTCGAGGTCCACCGCGTGCACGGCCCCGAGCGTCGTGGGCATGGCGATGCCGATGGTCCGGCGCCTCGGTTCGGGTACGGCCCGGGCAACCTCGAGATCGTCGACCACCACACCGTCGACGTGGCTCATCAGCACCAGGGGCGCGTCGGTGATCGCGGGGTCGGCCGTGGTGGCGATCATCGACGGCACCGGCACCGCAGTCCCGGCAAGGGCGGACATGACGCGGTGTTCGCGCATCACGTCGTGGGCGGAGGCGAGCAGGTGTCCCAGCGGGGGACGTCGGAGCACCCA
This sequence comes from Rhodococcus sp. AZ1, assembly GCF_054979605.1. Lineage (NCBI taxonomy): Bacteria > Bacillati > Actinomycetota > Actinomycetes > Mycobacteriales > Nocardiaceae > Rhodococcus > Rhodococcus sp. AZ1. The sequence continues at coordinate 489,026 of NZ_JBUEQF010000001.1, read as the reverse complement.
GTGCGCGCCCGCGGCGTCGGTGACCCGGAAGGTGAGGTTCGACTGACCGTGCCCGATCCGGGTGAACGTCAGTGGGGCAACGGCTCCCACGCCTGCGCCGACGATCCACGCCCCGACCGCGCCCTCGTCGATTCCGACCGCGGTCATCGCTCACGCCGATACGGCCGCAGCTCGACGCGGGCGATGGTGCGCTTGTGCACCTCGTCGGGCCCATCGGCCAGGCGCAGGGTCCGCAGGTGCGCATACATGGCCGCCAGCGGGAAGTCGTCGGAGACGCCCCCGCCGCCGTGCACCTGAATCGCGCGGTCGACAACCCTCAACGCGACGGCCGGCGCCGCAACCTTGATCGCGGCGATCTCCACCCGCGCCTGCCGGTTGCCGACGGTGTCCATCAGCCACGCGGCCTTCAACGTCAGCAGCCGAGCCATCTCGATCTCGATGCGTGCCTCGGCGATCCAGTCCTGAATGTTGGCCTGCGCCGCAATGGGTTTACCGAAGGCAACGCGATTCGACGCCCGCTCGCACATCATCTCCAACGCACGCTCGGCCATGCCGATCGCCCGCATGCAGTGGTGGATGCGCCCGGGCCCCAGGCGCGCCTGGCCGATCACGAAACCCGCACCCGGACCCGCGAGCACATCCGTGCTCGGCACCCGCACGTTCTCGAACAGCACCTCCGCGTGGCCCTCACGGTCCTGGTAGCCGAACACCGTGAGCCCGCGCACCACGGTGACACCGGGCGCATCGATGGGCACCACCATCATCGACTGCTGCGCGTGCGGGGCGGCCTCGGGATCGGTCTTGCCCATCACGATGAGCACCTTGCAGTGCGGGTGAAGGGCGTTCGAGGTCCACCACTTGCGCCCGTTGAGCACGTACTCGTCGCCGTCGGCCACCATCGACATCGCAATGTTGGTGGCGTCGGAGCTGGCCACGTCGGGTTCGGTCATCGCGAACGCCGACCGGATGGTGCCGTCGAGCAGGGGACGCAGCCATTTCTGCTTGTGCTCGTCGGTGCCGAAGAGGCTGAGCACCTCCATGTTCCCGGTGTCGGGCGCCGAGCAGTTGCATGCCTCCGGAGCGAGGATCGGGCTGCGACCCATGATCTCCGCCAGCGGTGCATAGTCGGCGTTGGTCAACCCGGCCCCGTACTGTGGGTCGGGGTGGAAGAGGTTCCACAGCCCGCGCGACTTCGCCTCCGCCTTGAGGTCCTCGACGATCGGCGCGGCGAAGTGCGGGTCACCCGAGTCGCGCATCTGCTTCTCGAACACCGCTTCCGCGGGATAGACGTGCTCGTCCATGAAGGCCAGCAGCCTCTCGCGGTACTCGAGACAGCGCTGGGTGGGGGCGAAGTCCATGGCGTCCTCAGTTCTTCTCGGCAACAGCGGATTCGAGCGCGCGTCGGTAGCGGCGCATACCCGAGAGCCAGCGCGCGTAGTCGGCTCCCTTGTGTCGATACATCTCGAGCACCTCGGGGTGCGGCAGGATCAGGAACCGCTCGTCCTCGATGGCCGCCATCACCTCCCGCGCCACATCGGCGGGTTCGAGCACGGCCCCGGCGCTGGTGACCGCACTGGCAGCCACCTGCGCGCCCGGCTGGTCACTGTCGAATCCGGACCGCAGCAGTGCAGTCTCCACACCCATCGGACACAGACAACTCACCGCGATGCCGCGGTCGCCGTAGGTGACCGAGAGCCACTCGGCGAAACCGACGGCTGCGTGCTTGGACACCGAGTAGGTGGCCGACCCGATCTGAGTGAGCAACCCGGCCGCCGATGCCGTCGACAGGAAGTAGCCGCCCCCACGCTCGAGCCAGCGCGGAACGAGGGCACGTGCGGCGCGCACGTGGGCGAGCACGTTGACACCGAGCGCGATGTCCCACTGCTCGTCGGTCGATTCCAGGCCCATCCCGATCGCGGTGCCGGCGTTGGCCACGTAGATGTCGACGGGTCCGAACGCGGTCTCGGCCGCGGAGATCATCGCCTCGATCACCGCGGGATCGGCGGCGTCACCGCCGAATCCGATTGCGTTCGGGCCCAACTCGTCCGCCTGCGCCCGCGCCGCCCCGGCGTCGAGGTCGCCGACCACCACCTTCGCACCGTGGGTCACCAGAGCGCCGGCCACCGCCGCCCCGATTCCGTTGCCGCCGCCGGTCACGACCGCGACCTTGTCCGTGATCTGCATTACACCGATGCTAGCCGCCGCTCATCGGCACGAGATCAGAACCGGTCGCGGGAGCGTTCCTGTTCGATCACCGCGTCCAGATCGGCGAGCTTGTTCATCGAGTGCACGGCGCGGGAGGTTCGGGGGCTGGCCGCGAGCCGTTCCTGGTGGCGATGGGTGAAGGCCCAGTAGCCGGCGGTGAACGGGCAGGCGGTGTCACCGAGACGCTTCTTCGGGTCGAACACGCAGCCCCTGCAGTGGTCGGTCATCTTGCTGATGTACGCCCCGCCGGAGGTGTACGGCTTGGTGGCGATCACACCGCCGTCCGCGTGCTGGCTCATCCCCACCACGTTCACCGGCATCACCCAGGTGAATCCGTCGACGAAGTTCGCGGTGAACCACCGGGTCAGCTCGTGCGGGTCGTAACCACGCTGGAGCGCGTGATTGCCCAGCACCATCAGCCGTGGGATGTGGTGCACCCAGCCCCGATCGCGAATTCCGCGCAGCGCATCCGACAGGCACGCCGCCTCCACCGCGTCGGCGTCGAGATCGGTGAACCACTCGGGAAGCGCTGTGTGCGAGTCGAGTTCGTTGAGCTGCTCGTACTCGGGCCCCAAATGCCAGTACAGGTGCCAGACGTACTCGCGCCACCCGAGGATCTGCCGGATGAACCCCTCCACACTCGCCAGCGGAGCGTGCCCGTCCCGGTGGGCCTTCTCGGCTGCGGCAACCACGTCCAGCGGATGCAGCAGCCCCATGTTCAGCGGCACCGACAGCAGCGAGTGCGACATCGCCCAGTCCTCGGCCATCACCGCGTCCTCGTAGGGGCCGAAGGTGGACAGGCGATCGCGCACGAACACCGCCAGCGCCTGCTGGGCCTCGTCGGCCGTCACCGCGAACAGCCGCGGGCCGTCCACTCCGGCGAACTCGGCGTCCATGGCGTCGAGATCTGCCCGTACCTGCTCGTCGACGGCGTCCTCGGTGGGCCACCACGGGTCCGCCACTCCCAGGGTGCGCTGTCCTTTCGGCGGCTGCTGGCGGTTGTCGGCGTCGAGATTCCACTGCCCGCCGACGGGCTTGTCGCCGTCCATCAGAACGTCGAACCGCACCCGCTGCGATCGGTAGAAGTTCTCCATCAGGAACCGCTTCTTCTCGCCCGCCCACTCGGCGAAATCGCTGCGGGACAGCGCGAATCCTGGATTGGGAAGGATCTCGGCCACCAGCCCCTCGGCCTGCAGCCGGGTCACCAGTTCCAGCGCGGCCCGTGAGGTGGGCTCGTGCACCACCACCGGCTCGCCCACCGACTCGATGGCCTCGCGGTAGGTCTCGGCGACGATGTAGCGGGCTCGATCACCCAACTCGTTCGCCAGGTGCGCCATGCCCGAGAGCAGCAGGTGCGCCTTCTGTCGATGCGGCCGCCGGCGGCGGAACGCCCCGGCCGACTCCACCAGGATCACCGGACGCCCGAGATTGGCGTCCGTGGAGTGGAAGTGCGGGCCGAGCTGATCGGCGAACAGCCAGAGCGGGGCAACCATCACTCGAGTATGCCCTCGGCCGGTGCTAGAGGGCCTTGAGCTCCTCGGTCACCTCGGACACCGACTTCTTGGCGTCACCGAACAGCATCGACGTGCCCTGACCGTAGAACAACGGGTTCTCGATACCGGCGAAGCCCGAGCTCATCGACCGCTTGAGCACGATCACCGACTTGGACTGGTCGACGTTGAGGATCGGCATGCCGTGGATCGGCGAGCTGGGATCGTTGCGCGCAGCGGGGTTGGTGACATCGTTGGCGCCGATGACGAGGGTGACGTCGGTGCGCGAGAACTCGTCGTTGATGTCGTCCATTTCCTTCATCGCGTCGTAGCTCACGTCGGCCTCGGCCAGCAGCACGTTCATGTGCCCGGGCATGCGCCCGGCGACGGGATGGATGGCGTACTTGACCTCGACACCCTTCGCCTCGAGGAGCTTGGCCATGTCCTTGACCGCGTGCTGGGCCTGCGCGACGGCGAGACCGTAGCCGGGAACGATGATCACCTGGTTGGCGTAGGCCATCTGGATCGCGGCGTCGGCGGCCGAGGTGGCCTTGACCGTCTTCTCCACCCCGTCGCCGGACCCGGCTGCAATGCCGCCACCACCGAAACCGCCCGCCACGATGGCCGGGATCGATCGGTTCATCGCCTTGGCCATGAGGTTGGTCAGGATGGTGCCCGATGCACCGACGATCATGCCGGCGACGATCATCGCCGTGTTGTCCAGTGCCACACCGGCAGCCGCAGCCGAGAGGCCGGTGAGCGCGTTGAGCAGCGAGATCACGACGGGCATGTCGGCGCCGCCGATGGGCAGCACCACGGTCAGCCCCAGGATTCCGGCCGCGACGAGCACCAGCAGGATCCACCAGTGCGCCGCACCGCCGTCGGAGGCCCCCAGGCCGATCACGACGGTGGCCGCGACCGCGGCGACGAGCAACAGCAGGTTCAACGGCTGCTGGGCTCTGCCGACGGTGATGGGGCGCCCGGGCAGGGTCTCCTGCAGCTTGAGGAACGCGATCAGCGAGCCCCAGAAGGAGATGGAGCCGATGATGGCGGCGAACAGCGAGCCGACGATGATCGGGGCGGTGGGCCCACGGTCCGCGGGGATCACCGAGAAGCCCTCGGTGTCGAGGAACTCCGCCCACGCGATCAGCGCCACGGTGCCGCCGCCGACGCCGTTGAACAGCGCCACCAGCTGCGGCATCGCCGTCATCTTCACGCGCCGGGCCGGGGGCACACCGAGCGCCACACCGACCACCAGGCCGACGGCGATGATGATCCAGTTCTCGGTCTCCCGGATCTTGATCAGGGTCGCGATGACGGCGATGGCCATACCGACGGCGGCGATCTTGTTGCCGCGCACCGCGGTCTTCGGTCCGGTCAGGCCCATCAGGCCGTAGACGAACAGCGCGAACGCGATGATGTAGAGCACGGAGACGAGGTTGTTCATCAGGCGTCGCCCTTCTTCTCGGCCCCGGCGCCCACCTTCTCGGCGGGTGCCTTGCTCTTGAACATGCCCAGCATGCGGTCGGTGACCACGAACCCGCCGATCACGTTGACGGTGCCGAAGACCACCGCGATGAACAGGATGACCTGGATCAGCACGCTGGGGTTCTTCACCTCACCGAGCACCACCAGCGCGCCCAGGACCACGATGCCGTGAATGGCGTTGGTACCCGACATCAGCGGGGTGTGCAGTGTGTTGGGCACCTTGGAGATCACGGCGAAGCCGAGGAAGCCCGACAGCACCAGGATGGCGATGTTGGCCAGGAAGCCGGTGTAGTCCATTTAGTTCTCGACCTCTCGTGTGACGCAGGACTGAGCGAGCACCTCGTCGGAGAAGTCCGGGGCGAAGGTGCCGTCGACGAGCATCAGCTCGAGCAACGCGGAAATGTTCTTCGAATACAGCTCGCTGGCGTGCTCGGGCATGGTGGCGGGCAGGTTCAGCGGGGAGGCGATGGTGACGTCGTGCTTGACCACGGTCCGTCCCGGTTCGGTGAGCTCGCAGTTGCCACCGGTCTCACCGGCGAGGTCCACCACCACGCTGCCGGGCTTCATGCCCTCCACCGCGGCGGCGGTGACCAGCCGCGGGGCGGGGCGACCGGGAACGAGGGCGGTGGTGATGACCACGTCGAATCCGGTGATCGCCTTCTCGAGGGCGGCCTGCTGCTGCGCGCGTTCGGCCTCGGTGAGCTCGCGGGCGTACCCGCCCTCGCCCGCGGCGTCGATACCGAGGTCGAGCCACTGAGCGCCCACCGAACGCACCTGATCGGCCACCTCGGGTCGCACGTCGTACCCGGTGGGACGGGCACCGAGGCGCTTGGCGGTGGCGAGGGCCTGCAGACCGGCCACGCCGACACCGAGCACCAGAACCAGCGCAGGCTTGACGGTGCCCGCGGCGGTGGTGAGCATCGGGAAGAAGCGGGTGGACTCCGACGCCGCGAGCAGAACCGACTTGTACCCGGCCACGTTGGCCTGCGACGACAACGCGTCCATCACCTGCGCGCGCGAGATGCGCGGGATCGCCTCGACGGCGAACGCCTGCACTCCCGCGGCCTTGAGCGCGCCGATCTTGGTGTCGGCGTTGCGCGGTGCGAGAAACCCGATCAGCGTCGAGCCGGAGGACAGCCGCGCGATCTCGGCGTCGGTGGGCGGGGCCACCTTGACCACCACTTCGGCAGACCAGGGGTCGCCGATGGTGGCACCGGCGCTCACGTAGAGCTCGTCGGGGATCAGCGCGCCGAGCCCGGCCCCCGATTCCACGATCACCGCGACACCCTTGCCGACGAGCGATGCGACGAGCTTGGGCACCAGCGCAACCCGGCGCTCTCCGTCCGTACTCTCCCGGACGACACCCACGGTGGGGCTGTGGCGGACCGCGGCCGCGGTGGGGGCGGAGGTCGGTTCCGATGGGGGCTGTTCGGTGGTGTCCAAATCGCGTACTTCCTCATGTGCGGGGCGAACCGGTCCGGTATGGGAAAGGTAACGCACACCACAAGAAACGGGGAATCCCGACAACGACCGTGAGCGATCTCACCGCCACCTCTACAGTGAGCGCGTGACCGAGTGCATCTTCTGCGACATCGTCACCGGTGCCGCACCGGCGGCCACGGTTCTCGAGGACGACACGGTGATGGCCTTCCTCGACATTCGCCCACTCGCTCGCGGGCACACCCTGGTGATCCCGAAGTCGCACGCAGCGAACCTCGCCGAACTGGACCCGGCGCTCGGCGGCAGCATGTTCGCCGCGGGCCAGCGCATCGCGGCGGCACTGCGGTCATCGGACATCTCGGCCGACGGGGTGAACCTGCTGGTCAACGACGGCAGAGCAGCCATGCAGACGGTGTTCCACTCGCATCTGCACGTGGTGCCGCGTCGCCGCGGCGACAAGCTGAAATTCGCCGCCAACCTCATCACGCGACGACCCACCGAACTCGAAGCCACCGCGGCTGCACTCCGCGCCGCGCTGGCCTGACCCGACAGGACCGACCATGACCGCACCCGAGCACGCCCGCACCGCCGTCACCACTCTGATCGAGCAGTTCCGCGCGTTGCAGTCGCTCGTGGCACCGCTCACCAACGAGCAGTGGGCGGCCCCGACCACCCTGCCCGAGTGGTCGGTACAGGACGTGGTGGCGCACGTGATCGGCACCGAGGAGATGCTCGCGGGCAAGCCCACCCCGGAGGTGGCCGGAGTCGACGGCGCCGCGCACGTCCGCAACCCGATCGGGGCGATGAACGAGGCGTGGGTGATCTCGATGCGATCTCTGACCCCCGCGCAGATGGTCGAGGAGTTGGCCCGGGTGGTCGACGAGCGGTCCGCCGTCCTGACCGCGATGACCGACGACGAGCTGGCCGCTCCCGCGATGACGCCCGAGGGTCCGGGCACGTACGGGTCGTTCATGAAGATTCGGCTCTTCGACTGCTGGGTTCACGAACTCGACATCCGCGACGCCGTCGGCGCGCCCGCGTTCGAGGGTGGCCCGCGGGCGGAGTTGGCGTTCGAGGTGATCGCGAAGGCCCTGCCGTTCGTGGTGGGCAAGAAGGCCGGTGCACCGGACGGCACCCGCGTACGGGTGGTCGTGACGGGCGACGTGGCCCGCAGCTATCTCGTGGAGGTCTCCGGGCGCGCGCGTTTCGTCGACGAGTCCGACACCGATCCGGTCACGGTGACGATCACCCTCGACTTCGGGCTGTACGTACGACTGCTCAACGGTCGGGTTCGCGCCGCCGATCACCGCGACGAGATTGCGATCGAGGGCGACACCGCACTGGGCGAGCGCATCACCGACGTCCTCGCCAGCACCATCTGACGCGCGGCCGTCCCGTGCGCGCGTTCCTGTCCTCGTACCGGCTCGCCGGGCGCCCGGAGGCCCTGACCGAGCTGGTGGGTATCCCCGGCCGGATCGCGGTGATCGCGAACGCCGCGGATGCATGGAGTCGACTCGCGCGGTGGAACTCGCTCCGCAGTGAGTGGAAACCGTTGCGTGACACCGGGTTCGACCCGGTAGAGCTGGATCTGCGCCACTACGTGGGACGGCCCGACGCGTTGGCCGCCACCCTGGCCACCTTCCCCGCTCTGTGGGTGCGTGGCGGCAACACCTTCGTACTGCGTCGACAGTGGGCCCGGTGCGGCGGCGACGACGTGCTGCGCTCGCTGCTGGCCGACGACGCTCTGGTCTACGCCGGCTACAGCGCCGGAGCGTGCCTGCTCGGGCCCACACTGCGGGGCCTCGAGTACTCCGACCCGCCCGAGGAGGTGCTCGCCGCCACCGGGTGCGCGGTGCTGTGGGACGGGCTGGGTGTGCTCGATCGCGCTCTGATCCCGCACTGGCGATCTCCGCTGCTCGATCCCGACGACTCGGGTGCGCGTGCGGCGCGGGCGCTCGATGCCGAAGCGGTGCCGTACCTGACGCTCACCGACGATCAGGTTCTGGTGATCGACGGCGAGCGTGAGGAGCTACTCGGCTGAGCGGGGCTCAGCCGACGAGCGGGCGCCGCGAGAGCAGGGACCAGGTGCCGGCGCACCGGCGGCGAGTCACCTCGTCCGCATCGCGTAGCAGCAGGTCGAGCAACTCGCGGGGGTGTTCGATCCACCGGGCCGCCATGGCGGCCGACTCGTCGTGGGTGAACAGACCCGAGTATTCGAGCGCCTCGACCCATTCGCCGTGACGTCCGGTGTGAATGGCGCGCACGGTCTCGTCGGAGACCCCGAGATCCTCGAGCTCGTACGCGAAGAGTGCTGCGGCGCAGTCGAGCGCTGTTCGATCGACGCGAGCGGTGTGGCTGTGAACTGCCGGTGTGTAGGCCATGTGGGTCATGTGATGCCTCCCTCGATGGGAACGGACACTATCGGCCGTTAACGCACGTCAGGATGTCCGTTACACCACGATCTGGTAACAAAGTGACGGATGGTGCTGGTGTTACTTGACTCGAGATCCCTTCACGAAAGGTCGTGACTTCCGTCCCTACCGGCGAGTAAGATCGATCCCGTGACTCTGAGCATCACCGCCCTCGACACCCTGATCAGCGCGCTGAACGGCAGCGACGTGATCACCGACCCGGACATCATGGCGGGCTACCGCCAGGACTGGGCGCGTGATCCCGATGCCGGCACCCCCCTGGCCGTCGTCCGCGCGCGTTCCACCGAGGACATTCAGGCCGTCATGCGCTGGGCCAGCGAACACGGCGTACCCGTCGTCCCCCGCGGTGCCGGGTCCGGCCTGTCCGGCGGCGCCACCGCCGTCGAGAACGGCATCGTGCTCACCACCGAACTCATGCGCGAGATCAGCGTCGACCCCGTCACGCGCACCGCCGTCACCCAGCCCGGCCTGCTCAACATCGAGGTCAAGGCCGCCGCCGCCGAGCACGGCCTGTGGTACCCGCCGGACCCGTCGTCGTACGAGATGTGTTCGATCGGCGGCAACGCCGCCACCAACGCGGGCGGTCTGTGCTGCGTCAAGTACGGCGTCACCACCGACTACATCCTGGGCATGACCGTCGTCCTCGCCGACGGCACCGCCGTCAAGCTGGGTGGTCCGCGCCTGAAGGACTCGGCCGGTCTGTCATTGACCAAGCTGTTCGTCGGTAGCGAGGGCTCGCTCGGCATCATCACCGAGATCGTCCTGCGCCTGATCCCGGCACAGCCGCCGGCCAGCACCGTCGTCGCGTCGTACTCGACGCTGCGCGGGGCCACCGACTCCGTCCTGGCGATCACGCGCACCATGCGCCCGGCCATGCTCGAGTTCATGGACAAGGCGTCGATCAACGCCGTCGAGGACGCCATGAACATGGGTCTCGACCGCAACGCCCAGGGCATGCTGATCGCCCGCTCGGACTCCCCCGGCGAACACCGCACGGTCGAGATCGAGGCCATCGCGCAGGCGTGCCGTGACAACGGCGCCGACGACGTGTTCGTCACCGACGACCCCGACGAGGGTGAGGCCTTCGCTGCCGCACGACGTTTCGCCATCCCCGCGGTGGAGAAGAAGGGCAGCCTGCTGCTCGAGGACGTGGGCGTGCCGCTCCCGCGTCTGGCCGACCTCGTCGAGGGCATCGAGAAGATCTCCGAGGAGTCGGGCTGCCTGGTGGCCGTCATCGCCCACGCCGGTGACGGCAACACCCACCCGCTCATCGTGTTCGACCCCGAGGACACCGAGCAGGAGAAGCGCGCGCACAAGGCCTTCGGCGACATCATGACCCTGGCGATCTCGTTGGGCGGCACCATTACCGGCGAGCACGGTGTTGGGCGCCTGAAGAAGGCGTGGCTGCCAGATCAGGTCGGCCCGGACGTGATGGAACTGACCCGCAAGATCAAGCACGCACTCGATCCCGCAGGCATCCTCAACCCCGGCTCGGTGCTCTAGCCCTCACCGGAACGCCAGCACCCGATCTCCCCACGCCTCGCGCAGCTCCTTGTCGGGGTCGGCGACGAGTGAGTCCTTGGTGTCGATCAACAGGGTGCGTCGGTGCTCCTCGTCGTACGGTGCCCAGTGTTTGGAGCCGTCCAGGGCGGCCGGCACGCCGTGCCACGCGAACGCCACCCAGCGACGCTGCATGCGTCGGGCGACGTCCAGCGCGGCCTTGCGGCCCCCGAGCCAGAACGTCGGGTCGCCCCGGAAGGTACCGAAGTTGCCGAACACGTAGGGCAGCTCGGTGGCGTGGCTGGCGCCGATGCGCGCAGCCCGCAGCACCGGGGTGGCGTGATCGAACCGATAGACGAAGGTCGGCGAGTGCCGCGAGTGCGCCTCGGCGATCCAGATGGTCGGCATGCGGAAACCGGCATCGCGCGAGACCGCCATCGCCCCGGAGCCTTTCGGCAGATCCGGGTAGGCGGCCATGATCTCGGCGATGCGCTCGGCGGGAAGTTCGGGGTGCTCGGCGGCCATCGCGTCGAACATCGCCGTCACCGTCTCCGCGGTCACCGGCACCAACGGCGACTTCATGAATCGGAACACCGATGCCTCGTCCTTGTTGGACCCGATCATCAGCGGGATGCGGTGCGCCAACCCCTTTCGAAATGCTGCAACGGGGTAGCCGGGCACGATGTCGCCATCGATCACCGGCGCCAATCCCAGTGTGCCGGGCGCCTTCTCGGGTACCTCGTACACCAGATGGTCGCCCACCTCGACCAGACGCTGCCACGGCAACTCGCGCAGGCGACCGACCTCCGACTCGTCCACAGCGGCCAGTTCGAGGAATCGCCGGGCCACCGCCCGCGCACGATCCGGACCGTACACCGACGTGGCAGGCGAGCTCTGCACTATCGCCTTGTGGAACAACCCTTCCGCTCGCGGCGAGGTCATCAGCGTGGTGATCGACGCGCCTCCCGAGGATTCGCCGAAGACGGTGACGTTGTCGGGGTTCCCGCCGAAGGCCGCAATGTTCTCGCGCACCCACTCGAGCGCGCATATCTGATCGCGGAGACCGAGGTTGGCCTCGAATACATCGTCGTCGGTGGAGAACGACGAGAGGTCGATCCAGCCGAGCGGACCGATGCGGTAGTTGATCGTCACGATCACCACCTCGCCGAGGCGGGCCAGCGCGCGACCGTGGTAGATCCGCTGCGACGACGCACCGAGCGAGTAGGCGCCGCCGTGGATCCACACCATCACCGGGCGGGCGACTCCGTCGGGGCGCTGACCCCAGACGTTGAGCGAGAGGCAGTCCTCATCGACGGTCATCGACGGGTCCATCGGCACGGGCCCGCTGAGATCCTGCGGTGCGACCGCGCCGAAGTGGCGGGCGTCCAGCACGCCCTCCCACGGCTGAACCGGTCGCGGAGCGCGGAATCGCCACGCTCCCGTGGGGGCGAGGGCGTAGCGAATACCCTTCCAGCCCACGATGTCGCCGCTGGCATATCCCCGTATCTCGCCGACGGTGGTGCGCACCACCACCTCGTCCGCCGCCTGGCTCATTCCTCGACAGTAACGAGAGATCCCAGGGCCAGAAGGGCAACCGGCGCGTAACCCAGGGCTGCGGGGGCGAGGGCGTCGATGGTCAACCATGTCGTGCAGCCGCTGCCCGGCCGGGCGAGAACCCCGTGATCGAGGGTCATCCCGATGGAGCGTCGGGCGATCCACGCGCGCCACGACCACGTGCGACGTTCGATGTCGACGTCGAGCACCTCGAAGCTCACCCGCACCCCGAGCGGCCCGTCGACCGTGCCGGTGGTCCCGGTGCGCAGTCTCCCGCTGGTGGCGTCGACGCTCTGGATCTGAGGCGCCCACACCGACCACAGGGAGATGTCCATGTAGCGCTCCCAGGCCAGATCCGGGTGCACCGGGCCGGACCTGCGCAGGGTGATCCTCATGCTCGGTGATTCGGAACCGCGCGGTCTATCGTGCGATGCATGAGGAGCGCATCCGCCGTCGCAGTCATCCTGGTCACTGTCGGCGTCGGCGGGTGCGCGACGGTGGACGGCACCGCCGTGGCCGGCGACTCGGCCACTGGGGCCCCCACCACTGTCCCGACCACCACACCTGTCCCGACCACCACACCTGTCCCGACCACCTCCGCCCCGACCACCGCGGCGAACGCTGCCGACTACGGCGACCCGGCGTCCGGGGTCTTCTTCGTTCCCCCCGATGGGCTGTTCGCCTGCGGTTTCCTGCCGAGCTTCGATCCGCCCAGCACCGGCCCCACGAGCGTCGGGTGCGCCGGCGACATGCCCGCCACCGCACCGCGCGTGCGCGGCAACGGTGGCGACGTCCTGGTGGCGCCGAACGCCATCAAGGTCGACGCCACCGAACCTGCCCAGTTCATCAGCATCAGCGACCCCCGGTTCAGCCCTGGTGACGGCTCACCGGCCACCGTGCTGCCCTACGGCACCTCCCTCACGGTCGGCGACTTCACCTGCCGGGTCGACGAGGTCACCGGGGTCACCTGCACCACCGTGAGCGGATCCGGCTTCTCCATCTCCTCGTCGGCGTTCGAGGTGAAGTAGCGGTGTTAGTGTCGTGTTCGTTCTGACACGGGGTGCTTCGCCGACGCGGCGAGGCTGAGACCACACCCGAGAACCTGATTCAGGTAATGCTGACGAAGGGATGTCACGGCCGTGACCACTGCTACAGCCAAAGACACTGCTGCCTCCGATCGTCTCGCCGGCGATACGCGATTCACCGACGAGGTGTGGGGCGCCACCGCTGCCCTGCGTCGGCGCATCGACGACCTCGAGTTCCTGCGGCGACTGGCCGACGGCACGCTGCCCCTGGAGGCGTTCCGGCGCTACATCGCCCAGGACGCCCTGTATCTGGAGGGGTACGCGAACGCCCTGGCCGTGCTCGCCTCCCGCGCTCCTGACCCGACGGCGGGTGCATTCTGGGCAACGTCGGCGGCGACAGCGGCAACGGTGGAGACCTCCCTGCACAGCAGCCTGCTCACCGGGATCGGCGGTGAGGGGTCCGAGAATTCGGAGGAACACTCCCCGGCGTGCCTGGGATACGTGTCGTATCTGATCGCGACGGCCGCCATCAAGCCGTACCCGGTGGCGGCGGCTGCGGTGCTGCCGTGCTTCTGGATCTACGCCGACGTCGGGCGGCGTCTGGCCGCATCGGCGCGCGAGGTTCTCGCCCGCGATCCCGACCATCCGTTCGCGCGATGGGTGACCACCTACGACGCTCCCGAGTTCCAGGAGTCCGCAGCCACCGCACGCAGCCTGGTGGATGCGGCGGCCGATGGTGCCACGGACGACAGGGCGGCGATGGCTCGTGCTTTCGACATCGCCACCCGGTACGAGTTGATGTTCTGGGACACCGCCCTGCACCCGCAACCCTGGCCGGGCGCATGAGGGGCGCCCGGGTGATGCTGGCGGCCGCCCTGCTGGTGGCGGCCACCGGGTGCAGCTCCGGAACCGCGGACGGCAGCGGCGACACCATCACCTTCGCCCTCGACTGGACACCGAACACCAACCACACGGGACTGTTCGTCGCGCAGCAGGAGGGCTACTTCCGCGACGCCGGTCTGACGGTGAACGTGTTGCCCTACAACAACACTGCGCCCGATACACTGATCGACGCCGGCACGGCCGACTTCGGGATCAGCTTCCAGAGCTCGGCGGTGTTCGCCCGCGCTGCGGGAGCCCGCACGGTGTCGGTGCTCGCCCCGCTGCAGCACTGGGCCACCGGCATCGGCGTGCGGGCCGACCGGTCCGACATCACCAGCCCGAAGGACCTCGCGGGCAAGACGTACGCCGGGTTCGGTGACACCGGCGAGCAGGCGGTGCTGGCGCAGGTGATCCGCAACGCGGGCGGATCGGGAGAGTTCCGCACCGTGGTGTTGGGAACCACCGCCTACGAGGCGGTGTACAACGGTTCGGCCGATTTCACCGTCTCCTACGACGCGTGGGAAGGCCTGCAGGCTCAGCGCGCCGGTACCCCGATGAAGTACTTCGAGTACACCGAATACGGCTTTCCCGACGCGTACGCGGTGGTGGTCGACGGCAACGAGCAGTGGCTGCGTGAGCACCCGGAGCAGGCCCGCAAGTTCGTCCAGGCCCTCCAGCGTGGCTACCAGTTCGCAGCGGACAACCCCGATCGGGCGGCGCAGGACCTCATCGACGCCAACCCTGGTGCGTTCACCGACCCCGACATGGTGCGGGAGAGCCAGCGCATGCTCGCCGATCGGTACATGAAGGACGCCACGGGCACCGTGGGCACCCAGACCCTCGAGAGGTGGACCGGATTCTCCCGATTCCTCTACCAGGCAGGGGTTCTCACCGATTCGGCCGGGAATCGACTTACCACCGAACCCGACTGGTCCACGTACTTCACCAACGACTACCTCGGCCGGTGACGACTCGGGCCGCTCGCCTGCTGCCCGCCGCGATCGTCGTGATCGCCCTGGTGGCGGTGTGGCAGGTCTACGTCGACGTCGGTGATGTTCGCCCGCAAATCTTGCCGTCGCCGGGACGGGTGGTGCGGCAGGGGTGGGCGGCACGCGAGGTCATCGCCGGACATGCCGCCTCGACCCTGCAGGTGACCCTGCTCGGATTCGCGCTGTCCCTGACCGTCGCGGCGGTTCTGGCGGTAGCAGTGGACTTCTCGCAGTTTCTCCGGCGCGCGCTGGTTCCCCTGTTCGTGGTGTCGCAGACCTTGCCGATCGTGGCGATAGCACCCCTGATGATCATCTGGTTCGGATTCGGTGTGGCACCCAAACTCGTGGTGGTGGCGCTGGCCACCTTCTTCCCGATGGCCCTCGGGCTCATCGAAGGTTTCGCCTCCACCGACCGCGACGCAGACGCCCTGCTGCGCAGCATGGGCGCCGGTCGGCTGCAACGTTTCCGGCTGCTGCGTCTGCCGTCGGCGATGCCGCGCTTCTTCACGTCCCTGCGGATCGGCATCACCTACGCCGTGGTGGGCGCCGTGTTCTCCGAATACGCCGGCGCCACCTCGGGTCTGGGCATCTACATGGCCCAGCAGAAGAACTCCTTCCGCACCGACCTCGTGCTGGCGGCGGTGCTGGTGACCGCCGCTGTCTCGGTCGCACTGTTCCTGCTGACCTACCTCGTCGAGCGTCTTCTCGCGCCCTGGGTGCGCGCAGGTGCGGTGGAGCGGAGCGCCCCGTGAGCCGTCCGAACCCTGTGAACCCCGCGAGCCCTGTGAATCCGGGGGACCTGGTGAGCCTCGACGCCGTCGTAGCGTCGTATCCGGGCACCCCGGTGCTCGACGGCGTCAGCTTGACCGTCGGCAGGGGCGAGTTCATGTCCATCATCGGGCCCAGTGGGTGCGGCAAGAGCACGGTGTTCGCGCTTCTCGCCGGGCTGCACACCCCCGATGCGGGCGAGGTGCGTGCGCCCGCGTGCGGGTACATGCCGCAGAAGGATCTGCTGCTGCCGTGGCGGACGATCCTCGACAACACGATCCTCGGACTCGAGGTGCAGGGTGTGCCCCGCCGGACCGCGCGTGCGCGTGCGCGGGAGTTGTTGCCGATCTTCGGGCTCACCGACTTCGCCGATGCCCGCCCGTCGGAGCTGTCGGGGGGCATGCGCCAGCGGGCGGCGTTGCTGCGGACGGTGCTGACCGATCGCGAGGTACTTCTCCTCGACGAGCCGCTCGGCGCCCTGGATTCCCTCACCCGCACGGCCATGCAGGATTGGTTGCAGACGATGTGGTCGACGTACGGGTGGACGCTGGTGATGATCACCCACGACGTGCGCGAGGCTGTGTACCTCTCCGACCGCGTGCTGGTTATGTCGCCGCGGCCGTCCCGCGTTCTCGCCGACATCGCCGTCGACCTCCCGCGACCGCGTACCATCGACACGGCCCTCTCGCCGGAGTTCGCCGAGTACGAGAGACTGCTGATCACGGCCCTGTCGGGACATCACCCCGAGTAGGCTGGCGCCCATGGCATCGCGCATCGTGCACACTCCGGAGTCGGGCCGGTACGAGCTGTTCATCGACGACGTTCTGGCCGGATTCAGCGAATACGTCCGCGCGGACGACGGTCACGGCGTCGGTGTGCGCGACTTCAACCACACCGTCACCCTCCCCGAGTTCCGGGGCCGTGGTGTCGCGGGCGAGATCACCGAGTTCGCGATGGCGGACACCCGCGCTGCGGGCGAGAAGGTGCGACCCTCCTGCTCGTACGTCGATCGTTTCCTTCACACGCACCCGGACTTCGCGGACCTGCGCGCCTAGGGACCGGTCACCGCGGGCGGGGTTCGAACGATGGTCATCGGCTTGGTGGTGCGCAGCTCGAATCCCAGCGACTCGTACAGCCGGATCGCGGAGGCGTTTCTCCCGGACGCGTGCAGGAACACTCCGTCACCACGCGAGACGATCTCCGCTGCAACGGCTCTCATGACGCGGGTGGCCAACCCCTGACCCCGCACGGACGGGTCGGTGCACACGGCACTGATCTCGGTCCAGCCGTCCGGCTTCATTCGCTCCCCCGCCATGGCAACCAGCCGACCGGCACGTCGCAGGCCGAGGTAGGTGCCCAGCTCGATGGTGTGCACCGAGAACGGACCGGGCCGCGTGCGCGAGACGAGTTCGAGCATCTCGGGAACGTCGGCGGGACCGAGTACGACGGCCTCGGGGTCGGCAGCGGGCTCGAAGTGCACCCCGACCATCTGAACCAGCGGAAACCGGTCGAGCACCTCCCAGGGCACCGGAGAGCGAACATCGATGAGCGGCACCGTTACTGCGGTCCCGCGCAGCTGCGCGAGATCGTCCCAGTCGCCCTCGGTCATGTGCAGCGGGTGGTCCACGAACGGCGCCACGTCGGCCCGATAGCAGGTGATACGGCCGCGGGTGACGGCGAAGTGCCGCTGGACGCCGACGAGCGCGGAGTGCACCGGTGCATCGAGCGACCCGAGGGGAGAGTGCATTCCCACAGGCTATCGCGCTCGATCACCGGGCACTGCGCGCCCGAGTGGAACCATCAGCGCCAGGCCGGGACCAGGGCGCTACGTACTCGTGTGCGCAGCGAATACCGTTGCGGTACAGAGGTGGACACTGGGAGTCGCTCGGCCGCACGGCGCCGCCGCGCGAACTCGGTCTCGACGCGCGCCACGCGAGCAGTGTGCTCAGCCAGCACAAGATCGATATAGGACATGACAAATACTCCTCTCGGCATACGAGAATTCGGAAGGATGAAAGAGAATGCGGGAGGGCGCGTCAGCGATTCTGGACGCCGAACGGCGCCGTGATCCCCCGCGCGCAACCGAAGGACGGTGTAGTCATGTGGATCACCTCGCTGTCGAGTCGATCGGTTCCTGATGAACCGGAGTGCGACCATCATGCGCACGCACCCGACAGGCGCGCCAGTGAATTAACTCGGCGCTGGTTCAGCCGGCCTGTTCCCAGAGGGCGAGCAGGGTCAGCAGGGCCGCGGTGAGTGACAGCGGCTCATCGAGCATGATGTGGTGCCCGGCGCGGGGAAGGACCACCAGGGCCGGGTCGTCGCCGAGAAGGTGGTAGAGCTGCTCGTCGGGATGGCGGCCGACCAGTCCGTTCTCCGCCGCGATCATCATGCCGCGGAACGGCAGTCGTGGAATGGCCGGCACATCGGGGGTTGCGCCGACGAACACCTGCGGATCGAATTTCCAGCGCCACCCGCCGTCGACCTCCGTCACCGAGTGCAGCGCAATGTGGTCGAGGATGTACGGCAGGGAGTTCGGCTGCTCGGGCACGGGCCGAAACCGAGCGAGAGCATCCTCGCGCGTGGGGTATGTCTTGAGCGGCCCGAATGCGCGGGACTCGGCGGCGGCCTTCTGCTCCGGGGTGCGCTCGGTGAGCGGGGTGTCGATGACGGCGACACCCGCCAACTCGGTTCCCAGGCTGCCCGCCATGATCGACACCCAGCCACCCATACTGTGGCCGATCACCATCGGCGGCGCCACGAAGTTCGAGTCCTGCACCACCGCAACGACTTCCGCACCCCACGTCTCGAGTGGGTAGCTCGCCCGTCGACCGCTGTCGCCGTGACCGGACAGGTCGAGGGCGACCACCCGGTGGGCGCGGGCGAGGACCGGGGCAATGTGGTCCCACCAGTGCGACTGCGCGGCTCCACCGTGCACGAGCACGATTCCGCGATCACCGCGATCACCCCACGACCGCACGCGAATCGAGCACCCGTCGACCACGATGTCGTGCTCCTCGGCCTCCACCGAGACAGCCTCGGTGAACCACGCGGGAACCGGCTCCGTCATGCCTCGAGGCTTTCACCGACGGCCGGCACCTGAAGGGGGATACCGCCGAGTCCCGTGTCGCCGAGAAAGTTCTGCAGCAGGCCGAACCCCGCCGGCGCGAGGAGGGCGTCGTGAATTGCGACCGACCGCCGCGGCGCGACGGCGCGCACGAAATCGATGGCCGACCCCATGTGCGTCCACGGTCCACTCACCGGCACCAGCAGGGTGTGCACCACGGCGTCCGGCACGAAGTACGAGTCACCGGGGTGGAAGACATTGTTCGCCAGGAGGTAGCCCACGTTGTCGATCACCGGGATCTCGAGGTGGATCAGCGCGTGCCGTCGACCGAACACCGACACCGGCACACCCGCGGCCTCGAACGTGTCACCGTGCGATACGGAGTGCACCCGGTCGGCGTGCTCGCCGAACGCACGCTCGAGCGAGGGCGGGCAGTACACCGTCAGGTCGGCTCGACGATCGAGCGCCGCGGCGATGCGGGCCGGATCGACGTGGTCGAAGTGTTCATGGGTGATCAGGACCGCGTCGGCCGTCTCGATCAGGTCTGCCGCATTGGCGGTGAAGGCGCCCGGATCGACCACGATCCGCACGTCGTCGGCGACGACCTCGACACACGCATGACCGTACTTCGTGATCTGCATGGCCCTGAGGCTAGTCGGCGCTCGCCCCGCTCACGTGGTGACGGTTCACGTGGTGACGGTCGGAGCTCGTTGCGCTGAATCGGTCGGTGCGCAGCACTGCCAGCAATTCCTCGTAGGGACCGACGATGTAGGCCTGGTCGCCGGCGGCGAAGCTCGTCCCCCGGCGCGGCGGATGCTCGATCTCGGTGGTGCCGGCTCGGCCGATCGCGATGACGCGGGTGTTGGCGGACAACTCGTGCATCGCGGTGCCGTCCAGACCCCCACCCGGGGCGACGGACAGCCGTCCGACCATGAACGACTGGGTGCGCACCGAGAAGGTACCGAGAACCTCGAGACCGAGTGCGGCACCGATGAACCAGGGCGCGGCCAGTTCCTCGGTCGAGCGGACGAATCGGAACCCGAACCGCCGCGCCACGGCGTCGCCGAGCGAGCGGTCGAACATCCGCAGCACCACGGGCACCCCGGCATGTGTGGCGGTGGGTGCCCATCTGTAACCGAGCAGGCTCCGCACGGCAATGCCCGTCTCGATGTTGACCATGTCGTCGCTGGTGAGAATTGCTACGGCCGAAGCACTTTCGACGCGGGCGTCGAGCAGGGTCTCGGCAACGGTGGCGTCGCCGAACACCACCGGTATTCCCGCGCGTGCGGCTGCACCGACGAATCGGCCGTCGGGCGAGCGCTCGATCACCACGACCTGCCGGCCGCGTGCGATCAGCTCCGTGGCGACGCGGATGCCGAAGGCGCCCAGCCCGATCACCACCACGTGACCGGTCAGGAATCGGGCGGCGCGTCTACCGGCCGTGGTCGACAGGCGTCGGCTGATGAGCAGCTCGGCGAGGAACGCCATGAGCAGCGCGGTGGTGGTGACGCCCGCGAACATGAGGAAGATCGAGAACACCCGCAGCCACGGTTCCTGATCACTGAAGGTGAAGTCGCCGTATCCCACCGTCGCAATGGTCTCGGTGCTGAAGTACACCGCGTCGAGCACACTCATCCCCGGCTTCTCGTAACTGACGGCGAGCACGGTGGACGAGCCCACCATGAGCAGCAGCAGCACCAGGAGCATCCGGAAGAAGTTCGGGTTCGTATCGGCCGTGAAGCCACGCACGGCCGCGCGCACTCGCTGCAGGACGTTCGGCCCGGACGCGCCCGAGCCGACGGTCTCGCTCGCGAGGGTCACCCCCGCTCGGTCGAAGTCGTCGGCGGTGCCGATCAGAGTCGCCACCTCTCCGATCGAGACGGCGTGATCGCGTCCGGGGCAGGGCACCACGGCGTCGTCGGATGCGACGGCAACGGGCGCGAGATCGCCGAACAGCTGCCTCAGTGTCGCGGCTCGATCCACCTCGAGTCGAGCGGCGACGAATGTCGTTCCGGCGATGTCGATGTCGTGCCGAGTGATCCCGAGGCAGGCCTCCACCACCGACGGCGCGGCGAGGTCCGCGATGTCGAGCACACCGCCGCGGTCGTCCTGCTCGTTCATCGCACCGCCGACGGTCGTATTGCTCAGCTGCGCAACGACTGTCACGTCGGCACGCAATTCACGGGCGAGGACGGCAGTCTCGAGATTCCACAGTTCGCGGTCCTCGACGCAGATCACCGCGATCGCCGTCGACAGCCCCGCGGCCGTGAGGGCCTCGGAGATACTGATGCCGGCGAGCAGATGCGGGATCCCCCAGCGAGTCGCGGCAGCGGTGAGGCGGGCGTCGGGTTCTCGGCCGATCACCACCACGCGCTCACCGAAGCCGACCAGTTGCTCGATGATGCGCATCCCGATCCCGGCGGCGCCGCAGACGATCACGTGGCCGGTCATCTCGGCGTCGACCATCGCATCCTCCCTCACAGCCCCGTGCCGAATGCTCGGACTGTACGACGAATCGGCTCGTCCCGCCGGGTGTGTGGGCCGGGGGAAGTCCTTGTCGGTGGGATGGTGCATTATCGAACGTATGAGCGAATTCGGGGGTTCGGAGCGGGCGGGTCCGGTTGCGTGGCCGGGGTCGAGGTGGCCGCAGATGTCCACAGTGGAGTTGGGGGTGGAGCCCGCCACGGACACCTCGACCGCGATGGTGCTGGCGTTGCGTCATGCCACGGCAGGGCAGTCGTACCTCGAATGGGTGCGGCTCGACCTGGCGGTGCGGCTGCTCGCGACCATGAGGGCCGCGGAGCCCGCGTCGGGGTGCACGCCGGATACCGACGATCGTCGACGGTTCGACACACACACTCGGTGCGCTGCGGCGATCGCGACCACACACAACCTCACCCAGGCGGCTGCCGAGCAGTTGCTCGACACCGCGATCGCAGTCGAGACCCGCTTGCCCACGGTCGGGCTGTGCCTTCGCGACGGGCTGATCGGTGCGCGTGAGCTGAGGGTGATCGTCGAGCGCACCGATCTGATCATCGGCCCGGACCAGCAGAGGGCGGTCGACGTGGAGATCGCGGCGCTGCTGCGACGGCGGGGCACGTGGTCGATTCCACGGCTACGCGATGCGGTCGACGCGGTGGTGGCGCGGACCGATCCGGACGCCGTTCGACGGCGTGAACGGGCAGCACGCGACGGGCGAGACTTCTTCCTCGATCCCCGCCCCGACGGGATGGCGCAGGTCTCGGCAACGCTGGTCGCGGAGGATGCCATCACGGTGTCCGGTCATGTCGAGGAACTCGCGAACAAGGTGTGCTCGAACGATCCGCGCACGGTGGGTGCCCGGCGCACCGATGACCCCGGCCACCTCGACGGGTTCGGCACCCTCTCCGCCGCACATATCCGCGAGCTGGCCCGGCGCGTGGACACCGAGGCCGTGCGCGTGCGGATCCGTCCCATCGTGGGCGGACGAGAGTTGCCCAGCACAGGGGCCGATCCCTACCGTCCGTCGACGGCCCTGGACACGGTGGTGCGGATGCGCGATCTCTACTGCACCGTGCCAGGCTGTACTCGTCGAGCGTGGGTGTGCGATCTCGACCATGTGGACGAGTTCGACCACGAGCGGCCCGATCTCGTCGGCGTCACCTCACTCGAGGGTCTGGCACTGAAGTGTCGTTTCCACCACAACTGGAAAACCTTCACCGACGTGATCGACGACCAGTCGACGAGCGGGGACGGTCGGATGGTGCGCAGCCTGGTGGTCGAGGGGGTGGAGGTGCCCGGACCGGCGTTCACCGGGGAGGATCTCTTTCCCGAGATTGCGGACGTGAGATTCGGTCCGCCACCCGAACTCGAGCCCACCCGTCGGGACGAACCGACGCGCCGCCGCACCCGCGTGGCAGCCAAGCACGCACGCCGCCGAGCCGAACGAGCGGCCAACCGTCGCGACCGCGATAACCGGGAGGTGAGCCGGCTGAACCAGGAGGCGAACGACCCGCCACCGTTCTGAGTCGGGCAGCTCCACCGGCGAACCGAGCACTTCCGATCACCGTGACCGGAAGGGTGCCGGCACGCGCCGGGCGAACCTACTCTGGTGTGGTTGTTTGCTCGCACCGATCCCGGAGGTCCCATGTCCCTGGCACTGCACTGGTTCCTGCCCACCTACGGCGACAGTCGGTGGATCGTCGGTGGCGGCCACGGCAGCCGGGTCGGGTCGGCAGGTGGGGATCGGCGCGCCACCATCGGCTACCTCTCGTCCATCGGGCGGGCGGCGGAGGACTTCGGGTTCACCGGTGTGCTCACCCCGGCGGGCGCGTGGTGCCAGGACGCGTGGTTGACGACGGCGATGGTGGCGCGCGAGACCGAGCGCATCGCGTTCCTCATCGCGTTCCGTCCGGGGCTGATCAGCCCCACCCTGGCCGCGCAGATGGCCACCACCTTCAGCACCCACGCACCGGGTCGACTACTGCTGAACGTGGTCACCGGCGGTGAGGCCCATGAGCAGCGCCAGTACGGCGACCACCTGGACAAGGAGCAGCGTTACGCACGCACCGACGAGTTCCTCGAGGTGGTTCGTGGACTGTGGCGCGGGGAGACGGTCACCCACACCGGCGCCCACATCCAGGTCGAGGACGCCTCGCTGCCGTTCGTTCCGGACCCAATCCCGCCTCTGTACTTCGGTGGCTCGTCGCCCGCCGCCGGGCCGGTGGCGGCGCGCCATTGCGACGTCTACCTCACCTGGGGTGAGCCGGTGGAGGCCGTCGCCAAGAAGATCGAGTGGATTCGCGGGTTGGCGGCCGAACAGGGGCGCACCCTGCGCTTCGGTATTCGCCTGCACGTGATCGCGCGCGACACCAGCGAGGCCGCGTGGGCGCAGGCGAGCGGACTGGTCGAGGCGCTCGGCGAGGAGACCGTCGCCACCGCCCAGAGAAACCTCGCGCGCAGTGAGTCCACCGGGCAGCGGAACATGCTGGCGCTGCACGAGGAGAACCGTCGCAACGGATCCTGGAAGGACGCCCGTTCGCTGGAGATCAGCCCGAACCTGTGGGCCGGTGTCGGGCTGGTGCGCGGCGGCGCGGGCACGGCCCTCGTCGGCAGCCACACCGAGGTAGCCGATCGGATGGCCGAGTACGCGGCGGTGGGGATCGACGAGTTCGTCCTGTCCGGGTACCCGCATCTCGAGGAGCTGTTCTGGTTCGGCGAGGGTGTGGTTCCGGTGCTGCGCGAGCGCGGGCTCTTCGACGGTGCGGGCGTGAGCGCCCCGAGCAACGGGCACGTCCCGTTCCTGCCCGCGGCGGCGCGGTGACCGATCCGATCACCCTCGCCCGGCAGTTCGCCGTACGCTTCGCCGAGACCGCCCCCGATCGCGACGCCGAGCGTCGACTGCCCCGCGCCGAGCTCGACGAGCTCAGCGCCGCCGGTCTTCTCGCAGTCTCGGTCCCCGAGGAGTTCGGCGGGCAGGGTGTGAACGTCTCGACGATCGCCGAGGTGTTCCTCGCCCTCGCGGAGGGCGATGCCAGCCTGGCGCAGATCCCGCAGAGTCACTTCACGTTCCTCGAGGCGTTGCGACTGCAGGGGACGACCGAGCAGCAGAAGGCGATCTACACCGAGGTGCTCGGCGGTGCCCGTGTGGCCAACGCACAGAGCGAGCGCGGCACCCCGACGATCGCCGTCGACCACACCACGCTGACACCGACCGACGACGGCGGGTACGTGCTGCGCGGCACCAAGTTCTACTGCACCGGCGCCCTGGTCGCGCACTGGCTGGTGGTGCGCGCGGTGCTCGGTGACGTGAACGCGTCGCCGCAGCACAAGGTGGTCGTCTTCCTCCCGGCCGACACCGACGGCGTAAGCATCGAGGACGACTGGGACGCACTCGGCCAGCGCACCACCGCCAGTGGAACCGTGCGCCTGACCGACGTCCGCGTCGAGGCCTCCGCGGTGGTCGACTTCTCCCCGATCTTCGACGGCCCCAGCACCTACGGTGCGCGAGCGCAGCTGATGCACGCCGCGATCGACGCCGGTATCGCCCGCGGGGCCGTGCGCGCGGCCCGGCAGGCGCTGGCCACCGCGCGCCCCCACTTCGAGGCGGGCGTGGACAGCGCTGCCGACGACGCCCTGCTGATCCAGCAGTTCGGTGACATCGAGATCGCTGTCCGGGCCGCGTACGCGCTGGTTCACCAGGCAGCGCGGTCCATCGACGCGGCAGAGGCCGAACTCGTCGACGGCCGCCCGGGCGAAGCCGCCGCCGCGGAGGCGTCCATCGCCACGGCCGCCGCGAAGGTCGCCGCGGCCCGCGCGTCGCTCGAAGCGTCGTCCGCCCTGTTCGATGCGGGCGGAACTCGCAGCGCTGCAGCACCTCTCGGCTACGACAGGCTGTGGCGTGATGCTCGCACCCACACTCTGCACGACCCTGCACGGTGGAAGGTTCAGCACATCGGTCGCTACGCTCTCACCGACACCCCGCCCCCGCGCCACGGCCTGATCTGAAGGCCGCGCGGTCAATCCGCCAGATTGGCGCCGATCACCTCGAGGTTGGCGGCTCGATGCGCCGCGGCGCTGGGGCCCAGCCGCTCGAACACGGCGGCCACGATGCCCTCGAGCAGAATGACCTGCGGTACACGGCTCGTCGTGGCCACCTCGTCCCGAAAACTGGTCGAGCCCATGCCGACGACGAGGGCGATGTCGGCGTCGAGAGCCAGCGGTGAGCGAGCGAACGCCGTCACGGCCACCACCGTCGCCCCGCCGCGTGCGCCGATGCGGGCCGGACGCAGCGACGTGGCGGTCGATCCGCTACCGCTGATCACCAGCAGCACATCGGAACTGCCGAGCATGCGCGCGCAGATCTGCTGGGCGATGGCGTCGACGGGCGCGCTGGCGCGAACTCCCATGGCCGACAATCTCGATGCGGTGTCCGCGGCCAGCGAGGCCGACAGACCGTTGCCGACCACGAGGACCGTCGGCGCGGCGGCGAGGGCGGTGACGGTGCGCACGAGGTCGTCGTCGGCGAGCAGCGCGGTCATCGATGCGCTCGAGGCCACCACCTGGTCGAAGACGCCGCGGATGGTCCCGGCGGGCCCGGCGACCGGTGCGGGGACCGGATCGGGCGCGCTGTCACGTGCCAGCAGCACCCGAAGTTGCTGATAGCCCGAATAACCCAGGCTCTGGCAGGCGCGCACCACCGTCGCCCGCGACGCACCGGCGGCGTCGGCAACCTGCTGGGACGACATCTCCACTACGTCGGCGGAGCGATCGACGAACACCCGTGCCACGGCCTGCTCGGTCGGCATGAGCGACGGGAGGGCCGAACGGATATGGGCGACAACCGTTCCCGGCGCGCTCACCGCCGATCCCCCGACGTCACCGACGTCACCGAACCCACGGCGTCACCGACCCCACCGCCCGGTGATGATCCGTCGACGCAGAACCGCGGAGACCTGGTCGATCGCCATGGTGATCACCACGACCACGATCAGCAGCATGCCGACGGTGCTCCAGTTGCGGTACTGCACGTTGTCGGAGAGCATCGCGCCGATTCCGCCGGCACCGATCAGTCCGAGGATCGCGGACGCGCGGACGTTGATCTCGAACCGGTAGAGCCAGAACGCGATGATCTCGGGAGCGGCGTTGGGCCACAGCCCCCATCGCACGATCTGGGCGGTGGAGGCGCCGGTGGCGCGAGCCGCCTCGATGGGTCCACGCTCGACCCCCTCCATCGCCTCGTACCCCCACTTGCCGAGCGTGCCGATGGATCCGATAGCGATCGCGAGCGCTCCGGTGAACGGTGTCAGACCCGTGACCGAGAGGATGATG
This sequence comes from Rhodococcus sp. AZ1, assembly GCF_054979605.1. Lineage (NCBI taxonomy): Bacteria > Bacillati > Actinomycetota > Actinomycetes > Mycobacteriales > Nocardiaceae > Rhodococcus > Rhodococcus sp. AZ1. The sequence continues at coordinate 462,377 of NZ_JBUEQF010000001.1, read as the reverse complement.
ATCGCCAGAATCACCTCGGGCACCGCACGCAGCACTGCGAACACGAACTGAAGAGGCACCCGAATCCACCGCGGCGCGATGCCCGCGGTCGCAAGGAAGCTCAGCGGCAATGAAACGATGATTCCGAGAACCGTTCCGAACCATGCCATCTCGACGGATTCGACGGTGGCCGAGACAGCCTTGCCGGTGGAACCGAGATCCGGCGGCGCGAACATCAGGCCCAGGTACTTCCACAGGTTCGCCGGGAAGTCGAGCAGTCGCTCCCACCGTACGTCCAGCCCGACCACGGATGCGATGACGACGGCGGTGACGACCGTCCACGCCACGCGTACGCCCCACCGCACAGCCCTGGTGGGTCGCTCGGCGCGCGCAGCGGGAGGTCGGGTATCGAGTGCGGTCATGAAACCAACCTCCGACGGAGCCACCCGGAGAACAGTTCGATGGCGACCACCACCACCAGGATCTGCAGGATGATCAGGCTGAGCTGGTGGTACTTGTAGAAGGTGCGCACCTCGTCGATCAGCAGACCCAGACCACCTGCGCCCACCAGGCCGAGGACGGTGGACGCGCGCACGTTCACCTCGAGCACGTACAGGGCCTGGGAGGCGTAGGCCGGGAAGATCTCCGGCAGGACGGCGGCACGATTGGCCTTGACCCAGGTCGCCCCGGCGGCGATCGCAGCCTCCTGCCCCCCGGTGTCGATGCCGTCCAGTGCCTCGGACACCAGCTTGATGACGATGCCGACGTTGAACACCACCAGGGCCAGGATGCCCGGGAGCGCGCCCGTTCCCACCACCGAGACCAGGATCGCCGCGTACAGCAGATCGGGCACCGCGCGGATGACGTTGCTGATCGCACGAACCACCGTCACGGCGGTGTGACTGGGGTTGGTCACCCGCGACGCCAGAAAGCTCAGCGGCAACGAGATACCGGCCCCGACCGCGGTGGCGATGATCGCCATCTGCAGCGTCTCGATGAGCGCATCGAGGGTCTCGGGGAAGAACCAGTAGTCGGGCTGCACCAACGCCACCAGCTTGTCGGTGGCATTGGACCAGTTGCGCGCAATGTCGCCGACGTTGGCCCCCACGGCGTAGCCCGCGTACACCGTGATGGCGGCCACGATGCCCACCACCACGGCGTACTTCCATGCAGTGCGCGGCTTCTCGGGCCGCGCGGTGGTCACAGGGGTCACAATTCGGCCTTCGCCTCGGTCATCACAACTCGGCCTTCGCCTCGGTCATCACAACTCGGCCTTCGCCTCGAGCACATCCTCGGCGGTCAGCGAGCGACCATAGATCCGCTCGAACACCGCCTCGTCCGCGTCGGCGGCGACCCCGTCGAACACCACCGAACCCTGGCGCAGCCCGATGAGGCGATCGCCGTAGCGCCGCGCGAGGTCGAGGAAGTGCAGGTTGACCACCACGGTGATACCCAGCTCCGCGTTGATCCGCTGCAGGTCGCGCATCACCACGTGCGAGGTCGGCGGATCGAGGGAAGCGACGGGCTCGTCGGCGAGAATCACCTTCGGCCGCTGCGCCAGGGTGCGGGCGATGGCGACGCGCTGCTGTTGACCCCCGGAGAGCGTGGAGGCCTTCTGGTACGCCTTGTCGACGATCTCGACGCGTTCGAGGGCCTGCATCGCAAGTTCGACGTCGTCGGCCTCCCACGCCCCGATGAGCGTGCGCCACAGGCTGGCTCGATGCAGCCGACCCATCAGCACGTTGTTGATCACGGTGGTGCGCTTGGCGAGGTTGAAACTCTGGAACACCATGCCGATCTCGCTTCGCAGGGTCCGTAGATCCTTGCCCCGCAGGGTCGACACGCCCCGGTCACCCACACGGATCTCACCGCTGGTGAGCGGGACCAGTCCGTTGACCGCGCGGATGAGGGTCGACTTGCCGGCACCGGAGAGGCCCACCACGGCCACCATCTGACCGGCCGGGATGCTCAGGCTCACGTCGTCGAGAGCGCGGAACCCGTTGGGGTACTGCACACCCGCGTTCTCGAAGACGATGCTCGTCCCGCTGTCGGTCGGTGCCGTCATCACTTGGCTCCGATCGAGTCTGCCTCGGTCTGAGCGCGCTGCAGGGCAGCCGGGTCGGCGACGGCGAGGCCGGTGATCTGGTAGATCGCGTTCAGCGTCGTCACACCGTCGGGCGTACCCGCGTAGGAGAGCAGGGCGTCGGAGATCTTCTTCTGCCACTCGGAGTTCAGCGACGATGCAAGGGAGACACCGTCATTGGGGATCTCGTTGGTCAGCGCGAACACCACGACCTTGTCCTTGACCTCGGGGGTGTCACCGACCACGCTCTCGCGTGCATCCCAGAAACTCACGCCCACTTCGGCATCACCCTTGTCGACCGCGAGCACCGAGGCCGGGTGCGAGGTCACGCGCGTGAGGTCGACATCGCTGCCGGTGACGTCGATCCCGTCGGCCTTCAGCGCAGCCGCCGGGAAGACGTAGCCGGCCGACGACGCCGACTGCAGCATCACGATCTTCGAGCCCTTGACCTTCGGGATCGAGTCGAGTCCGGCGGGACCGTTACCGGACGCCGTGCCGTTGCAGTACAGCAGACCGTTGGGGCCGGGGGCCGGGGTGTCCGAGCAGTACTTCGACGGGTTGTTGGTGAAGAACTGCGCCGCGTAGGTGGCCTTGCCCTTGCGCACCGTCTGAAGCGCGGGGACGGCCTGGTACCGGTTGCAGGCCTGCACCATCTGCAGCGGCGGGAGGAAGCCGATCTGGGCTTGGCGGGCACCCATGGCCTCGACGGCGGCCTGGTAGTCCTGGCTCACCACGCCCTTGACCGGGATCCCGAGTCGCTCGGTGAGCGCGGCCTCGAGGGGCCTGACGGTCTCGACGAGCTTGTTCGCATCCCCGGACGGCACGAGGGCCAGGGTCAGCTCGGTCGGCGCGGCAGCGGAGGCGTCGGCGCTGCCGGTGCAGGGGGAGGCGGCCGAGGAGGTGGACGTGGAACTGTCGCGGGCACCGCAGGCGGTGAGCGCAGCGGCGATCACACCGACGGCGACCGCCGCGGTCAGGGCGCGGCGAGCGGGGGTGACGGTCATCAGGGGGTCCTCACGGTCGACGGGAAGCGGGCGGTGCTGTGTGTGCTCGTGGGTGATCCGGTAGAGCCGGTGGCCCACGACCGAATGTGGTCGTACAGGCGCTCGAAGGTGGGGGCGGTGATGTCGGCGGGGCCCTGGCGACTGTCGAAGCGGTCGATCAGTGCTGTGGCGCAACCAAGTTCGCGGGGAACGGCGATGTCGTTGATCCAAATGTCGCCCACGCTCATCAGGGTCCGCGGCGGCGCGACGCCGAGCAGCGCGGGAACGATGGTGCGCAGCCCACCCGGCTTGTCTGCGCCGGTGATCACCTCGTCGATCACGGCGGTCAACCCCAGTTCGCCGAGGGTGCGGTCGATGCCGACAGCGGGCGCATTGGTCACCAGGACGCAGCGAGCGGGGATGTCGGAGAGGAACTCGGCGAGTCCTGCGGGGGCCTCGACCTCGAGTTCGCCGCGGGCGAGAGCTTCGCGACTGTCGAGATAGCACCGGGTGAGCACCTCGGGGGCAAGGGCGTCCCCGACACCCGCTGCGACGGCGGAATACCCGTCGAGAAACGGGCCGCCGGAATCGAGGTAGTGCACCACGTCGGCCATGAAGGTCTCGGCTCGACGGGGATCGAGGTGCGACGACGCAGCCAGGGCGTACGCCAGCACCGGGTCGTCCCCGAGGCAGACGGTGCCGTCGAAGTCGAGCACGATCGTGGGCTGCACGCCCTGAAACCTAGACCACCATGAACCGAACGACCATAGTTGGGAGAAATCTGGAACAAGTGTTCACAGGTTGTTCACCGAGTCACAGGCTGTTCACCGAACCCGGTTCCTCTCGCCCGTGCCCTCACTCGACGATCAGCGGCAGCCCGAACTGGGTGCGGACGCCCGGGGAGAACAGCACGGAGTCCGGTTCACGCGCGGCGACTCCGGGCAGACCCGCGGCGGCGATGAGTTCATCGTCGCAGTGCACCAGACGGCCGTCGACCAGGGGCCACTTGCGGTGCAGGTTCGGCGCGAACACCAGTCGTCCGCCGAGCCGGGTGTGCATGCCCCACCGGGCGGTGAGGAACACCGCCTCCGGATCGTCGGACATCTCCCGCGTGCCCCGCTCGACCGCGAAGTCGGTCCTGGCCCCGCGCGCCGGACCGGCGATGCGCGTACTGCGGAACCCGATGCGCTGCCCGTCGTCGTCGATGGCGATCCGCGCGTAGCGGTACGGCACGCCCGCGAGGTTGGTCCCGAGCACCACGGCGAGCCGCGTGGCTTCCAGCGAGGAGAACACCACACCGCGTCGGCAGTCCTTGTCGACGCTGTACAGGCGCACGTTGATCTCGCCGAACGTGCCGAAGAACGGCACCGGCAGCCCGTAGCCGAAGCCGGCCCCGACCATACGGAATCCGATCAGGCCCACGTAGGTCGCGCCCCGGAACACGTCGGGCTCCGTACCCTTCGGCAGCAGCGGAGCCACCACGTCGGGATCGACGCGCCAGTGCAGGAACGTCAGCCGCTCCCAGAACTGGTCCATCACCACCGGCCTGCGCAGCAGCGGCGGCCGCGGCCACAACAGCGGGCCGCGATCACGCGCGGATTCGGCTACCCGAAGATGTTCTTGGCCTTCAACACCAGCTCGTAGACTCCCCATGCGAAAGGAACTCCCACCCACAACCAGGCCGTGACGGTGACGGCGGTTCTCGACACCCGCTCGTTCATGCGTTCACTCCTGCCGTCGTGCTCGAAACGTCAGTTATGGAGTACTTCGGATCCACCGGACGAATGAGTTCGTTGGCCACGAAACCTATGACGAGAAGCACGATCATGGTGACGAAGGCGGGAACGTAGCGGGACGTGGTCCCCGGGTCACCGGCGTCGGCGATCGCATTGACGATCAGCGGTCCGAGCACACCGGCCACCGACCACGCGGTGAGCAGTCGTCCATGAATTGCGCCGACCTGGTAGGTGCCGAACAGATCGCGCAGGTACGCGGGCACGGTTGCGAACCCGGCGCCGTAGAAGGAGAGGATCAGCAGCGCACTCACCAGGAACAGCACCTTGTTGCTGTTGGTGAACAGCGAGATGTAGAGGTAGAGCAGGGCGCCCCCGCCGAGGTAGAGGCGATAGATGTTGCGTCGGCCCACCACATCCGAGACCGACGACCAGATGAAGCGGCCCAGCATGTTGGTCAGCGACAGGAACGCCACGAATCCCGCGGCAGCCGACGCCACCGCCGTCGGCCCCGCCGGGTCGGGGAAGAAGTCGGTGTAGATCCCCGCGGCCCGTTCCAGAATCCCGATGCCGGCAGTGACGTTGAAACACAGGACGATCCACAACAGCCAGAACTGCGGTGTCCGGATGGCATCCGACGCGGACACCGCAGCACTGTGCACACCGGCGACGGGCTTCGGTGGCGTCCATCCCTGCGGCGTCCATCCCGGTGCGGGAACGCGGATCAGGATCACCCCGAGCGACATGAAGACCGCGTACACCAGCCCCAGAGTCAGGAACGTCTTCGCGATCGACGAATCGGAGACACCGCCGTACGCGGTGAACAGCTTGGTGGTCAGCGGTGACGCGATGAGCGCGCCGCCGCCGAAACCCATGATCGCGATACCGGTCGCCATACCGGGACGGTCCGGGAACCACTTGATCAGCGTCGAGACCGGCGAAATGTATCCGATACCCAACCCGATGCCGCCGAGGACGCCGTAGCCGAGCACCACCAGCCAGAACCATCCGAGGCTCATCCCGAGCGCCGAGACCAACAGCCCACTGCAGAAGAAGGTCAGCGACATCGCCATCGCCCACCGCGGGCCACGGGTGTCGACGCGGGTGCCGAGCACAGCGGCCGAGAGCCCGAGCATCACGATGGCGAGTTGGAAGGGGATGGCGGTGACGGTGCCGGACAGACCGAGTGAGTCCTTCGAGGAGATCGCGGCCTTGAACACGCTCCACGCGTAGGCCTGCCCGATGGCGAGGTGGATCGACAGCGCCGCCCGGGGGGATCAGCCATCGACTCCAGTGCGCGGGCGCGACGGTTCTGGCGCGATCGAGAAAGGCGAGGGTCACGGGGCGTCCTCTCGGGAGCAGTGCAGATCCAGTAACGCTTACTTACGCGCACTTCGAATGGCTCATTGAACCAGCGCTGGGACGAACCCGAGGCCGAACGCTGTGAGATCAGCCCCGCTCGATCTGATCCCCCACGTTGTGAATGTTGTCCGCGGACAACTCGCGCGTGCCCGACCGCGAGATCAGCCCGCCGATGCGGCCGTCGAGGTTCACCGCCCGCGACACCGCGTCGAGCGAGCCGAACTGCGCCTGCGCCTGCGCCAGTTGGTCGACGACGCGACGCAGGGCCGCCACGCGCTCGATCATCTGATCCCACACCGGAACCAGCTCGCCCTTACGAAGCAGGATTTCGCGTCGACCGACCTCGTCGCGGGAGTCCCCGGCGTCGAGGGCGGCCGTGAGCTCGCGGTCGACCGCCTCGAGTTCGGCCGCGTCGAACGCGATCTGGACGAGTTCGGTGGCGGGATCGAGCTGCGCTCGTTGAATGGCGAACACGTCCGAGTGCCACATCCGCGACTCGACGATGCGATCGTGCGCCGACCCGGCCAGGAACAGCAGCGTCTCGAAGCGGTCCGCGAAGCGCATCTCACCGACACCGGCGGCAGAGCGGGCCATGTCCGACAGACCGCGCCCGACGGGTTCGAGCCGCTCGGCCGCGACTTCGGCCACCACCTCGATGGCTCGGCCGAACGGACCCGCCGCGCCGGTGGGAGCGGGGGTACGCAGCAGCGCCTCGAAGAGCATCCGTCGCTGCTCGGTCTCGAGATGCACCCCGTCGCGCCGGTCCTTGCGAATGGCACGCACGCCCCGGGCGAAGTGTCGCGTGGACAGCTCGAATGCGGACTCGTAGGTGGCCAACCGGCGGGTGAGCAGTGTGCGGCGCTGGGTCAGCGCGAACCGCGTAGGGCCCGTCCGCAACGACGCGACCCGCCGGTCGAGCCACGCGATCTCCGCGGTGATGGCCCGCAGCTGCCCGTAGCCGCCGTCGCCGGGGCCGCCGAACGTGGGGAAGGTCCGACCCGACGCCAGGCGGTTGAACACGACCGTTCGACACTGATCGTCGACGCGGCCCGACGCGATGAGCAGAGCCGCGCGATCGGTCAGCGGCGGCGCCTGCTCGGTGACGCGGCACTCCTCGCACCAGGTGCGCACACGATCGACACGACGCCCACGCTCGTCGTCGCCGGGAACCACCTTGGAAAAATCGGGCACGCCTCCATGGTTCCAGAAAGTGCCGACACGCGACTGCGGCGGCGACTACCGCCGCTCCTCACCCGCCGAAGAACGCCGTCAGCGCAGGCGCAGGATCGGTGACCGTGGACATGTTGGCCGCGACGAGAACCGCGGCGACGACCGCTGCGCCGAACCATGCGACGGCCCAACCACGCCGTTGGCGGCGGTAGGTGATCACCGCACCGGCGACGGCGAGGGCGACGACCGCACTCGCCAATACGACCAGCGCGAGGTGGTATTGCGTGAAGTCGTCGAGCATCGCCGCCAGGGTCGGCGAGGAGGTCGATCCCGCGGCGAGCCGAGCTGCGAAGTCTCGGGTGGACGCCGCGATGTCCGGCCGATCGAGTGGCGCCATCGATAGCAGCGACGCGAACGGTGCCACCGCACCCTGCAGGTTGGCCACCAGCAGGGTCAGCGCGGCCGCGCCACCGATCGCGACGACGACCGGGACCGATCTCGCCCACCCCCGCCGACTCCGACCACCCCGGCGCAGCACCATCACCGCCGCGGTCAGCGCCAGGGCAGCGAACCCGGCCTTGATCAGATGGAATCGCTGCCAGTAGTCGACGAGGTCGCGCAACGCAGGTGTGAAGTCCCGAGCACCGGCTGCCCAGTACTCGGCGAGCGCGTCACCGGTCGCCTGGACCAGTGCGGCGCTGGTGTGCGGACGCGAACCCGCCAGCGGCCCCGGTGCCACGACGAAACCGACCACCGCCAGGATGGCCGTTGCCGCCCAGACGGCATGGAACGTGCGATTGCTCCGGGGTCGACTGTCCGCTGAATCGGCCATGGTGGCGATCGTAGAACCCGATTGTCGGTGCGACCCCGTACCCTCCCGGTTCATGGCCACAGCAATCAGCGCCCGCGGGCTCACCAAGAGTTACGGGAACGTGCACGCTCTCGCCGGCCTCGACCTCGAGGTCGAGGAGGGCACCGTGATGGCCCTGCTCGGCCCCAACGGCGCCGGCAAGACCACCACCATCCGTGTCCTGACAACCCTTCTGCGTGCCGATTCCGGGTCGGCCACCGTGGTCGGTCTGGACGTGGTGCGCGATGCGCGGGCGCTCAAGTCCCGCATCGGGGTGTCGGGGCAGTACTCGGCGGTCGACGAGGACCTGACAGGTTTCGAGAACCTCGACATGGTCGGTCGCCTCTACCACCTGGGCAGGGCGAGATCTCGCACGCGAGCACGCGATCTGCTCGAACGCTTCGACCTTGCCGAGGCCGGCGACAGACCGGTCAAGGGATATTCCGGCGGTATGCGACGCCGCCTCGACCTGGCCGGGGCGTTGGTGGCGGACCCGCCGGTGCTCTTCCTCGACGAACCCACCACGGGGCTCGACCCACGCGCGCGGGTGGAGCTGTGGGCGGTGATCGGCGAGCTGGTGGCGGGCGGCACCACGCTGTTGCTGACCACGCAGTACCTGGAGGAGGCGGACAAGCTGGCCGACGACATCGCCGTCATCGACCACGGCAGGGTCATCGAGCGCGGCACTCCGGACGAGTTGAAGGACCGGGTAGGAGGCTCACGCATCGAACTGCGATTCGCCGACGCGGCCACCACTGCGTCGGCCCGTGCCCTGCTCGACAGCGTCGAGCCCGGTCACGTCGACACCGACACCGAGTCCGGTGGCCTCACGGTTCCGGCGGCGGACGGCTCGACCACCCTGACCAACGTCCTGATCCTGTTGCGCGACAACGACATCGAACCGGTCGACGTGGCACTTCGCAAACCCAGTCTCGACGACGTGTTCTTCACCCTCACCGGGAGCCCCTCATGACCTCGCTGGCCCTCGCCTTCTCCGACGGCGCCACCGTCGCCCGTCGAAACCTGATCAAGATCAAGCGAGTGCCAGATCTGATCTTCTTCACGCTGATCTCACCGATCATGTTCGTGCTGGTGTTCGCGTACATCTTCGGCTCCGCCATCGAGATCCCCGGCATCTCCTACCGCGAATACCTCGTCGCCGGGATCTTCGCGCAGACGGTCATCTTCGGATCGACCCTCACCGGCGCCGGGCTGGCCGAGGACATGCAGAAGGGCATCATCGACCGGTTCCGGACGCTACCGATGGCGCCGTCGGCGGTACTGGTCGGGCGCACCACCAGCGACATCGCGCTCAACATCATCAGCCTGGTGGTGATGTCCCTGACCGGTCTGGCGGTGGGATGGCGTATCCGCTCGTCGGTACCGGAGGCCCTGCTCGGTTTCGCGCTGCTGCTGCTGTTCGCCTTCGCGCTGTCGTGGGTGATGGCCCTGATCGGGCTGCTCATCCGCACACCGGAGGTGTTCAACAACGCGAGCTTCCTGGTGATCTTCCCCCTGACCTTCATTGCGAACACCTTCGTGCAGAGCACCGACCTGCCCGGTCCGCTCCAGGTGGTCGCGGAATGGAACCCGGTCTCGGCGATCACGCAGGCCAGCCGAGAACTGTTCGGCAACAGCAGCCCACTGCTGCCACCTCCGCAGGCATGGCCGCTGCAGCACCCGATCCTGGCCACACTGGCCTGGTCGGCGATCCTGTTGGCGGTGTTCGTTCCCCTCGCCGTGCGCCGATACAAGCGCGCGGTGAGCAGATGAGCACCACAGTTCTGTACACGGCGAATACTGTTGAGCAATGCACGGTGAGCTGTATCGCTACCTGACGACCGACCGGTCGGACGACTATGTGGCGATCATGACGGCGGTCACCACCGATCTGCTGTCCGAACTCACCGTGCCGCAGATCGCGGACCGACTGGCGGGTCTGGGTCGAGCCATCGAACCGGACAGCGTTGCCGAGCGGTGCGCGGAACTGGCCGAGTTCGGCAACCTCGTCTCCACCGAGGCCGAAGGCACCGCCGCCGCGGATACCGTCACCGACTTCTCGCGCGCCCGCACCCGCTACCGAGCGTCGTACGCAGGGGCTCGCGTCCATCGTGGCGTCGCGAACGCGGTGGGTCCCGCTGCTGCGCGAGAAGTCTCGAGGGAACTGCTCCCGCGGATTCTCGATGCTCTGACCCGCTTGGCAGACCCGCCGGACGGACACGACGCAACCCCACCCGAGGCCACCGCAGCCTTGGTGACCGGGTTGTTCCGAGATCACACGGACTTCGCCGAGTCGGTCTCGGACTTCTACACCCATCTCGCCGACGAGCCCGGCGACGGCCCGGAACTGCTCGACTACGTCGATGTGGTGAGCTCGGACATCAACCGATACGCGCCCGAGATCGACCGCGCACTGTCGGATGTGCGGGCCCGACGCCCCGAGATCCTCATCGCCCTCGCCGACCTCGACACACTCGCCGACCTCGAACCGGGCCCCGGCCGCACGCATGGCGACTGGAATCGCCTCGAGGCGTTCTGGGACGAGCGCAACCCGCGCTCGGGCCCCGCCGTGCTACGCGCGGCAGCGACCACCGCACTGCGTCGACTCTTCGCCGGACAGATCGCCGCCTCGCCGAACACCGATTCCGGGGTGTCGCCGCGCGCCGATCTGCTGCGACTGGCGCGGTGGCTGGACCGGTCATCGGACACCGATGCCGACAGGCTCTTCGCCGCTGCCATCGGTGCGAGTCCATCCCGGCACCTACTCCTCGGCCCCGACGAGCCGGACCCGCGCGTGAGCGCCGCCGTCTCGTGGTGGACCGCCGATCCGATCACCGTGCCGCTGTCTCTGCGCGAGCGCGGGGACCGCGTCTCGCGTGGCCGGGTGGCCCGCGTTCCCGACCCGGCGGCCGACCGCGAACGTGTCGACGCCGTGGCCCGCGACGAGGCCGCGGCCGCGCAGGCCGCCGCCCGCGAACTACTGACCCACGAGACACTGTCCGAGGCCACGCTGTCGCTGGCGGCACGTTCACTACTGCTCACTCAACTCGCACGCCTGGTGGTCTCGGCCGACGATTCCGGCGAAGACGCGCAGTGGGCGGACGCCGATCTGAACCTGCGCCTGACCGCTCAGCACGGGGCCGACACCGTGATCCTCAGCAGCGACGGAACCCTGCGGGTCCACGGACTGATGATCAGCGCCCGTGCACTCGATGGAGCCGAACGGTGACGCGGTCCCTGGGAACGCGCACGCAGGATGCGGCCATGCGCACCGAGGCCGCGCGCGAGATCTTGCAGCGCCCGGTGATCACCGAGAGCAGGGACCCCGAACTGCACGCTCTGATCCGCCGCCACGCCGCACCGCTGAGGACGATGTTCGACGAGCAGTTCGGCTACACCCTGGTGGTGGACGCGTCGTACGCCCGGTTGATCAAGTGCCCGCCGGAGATCTCGTCCCCCGTTCGCACGCTGCGGCGCTCCAACGGAACTCCGCTCGGCGCTAGGGGTTCGGCGTTCGTCGCCCTCGCCGGCGCAGCGCTGCTCGCACCGGGCGTGGGGGATCAGATGCTGCTGGGCGATCTCGTGGCACACATGCGCGCCGACGCGCACGAGTGCGCGATCGCGTTCACCGATGCCATCGCCGATCGGCGCACCATCGCGGCCGCGCTCGGCGTGCTCGTGGAGTGGGGAGTTCTCACCGAAACCGACGGCGCCATCTCCGCCTGGGCGGAGAACCCGAACAACGATGCACTGCTGACGATTTCGCGCGAGCTGCTCGATCACCTGCTCGCACGACCGATCGGTCCGGCACGAGAGATCGAGGACGTACTGGCTCCGCTCGACGACGATCCGCACCGGCGCCTGAGGCGACGACTGGTCGAGGATCCGGTGGTCTACCGCACCGCCCTCACCGAGGCCGAGCAGGAGATCCTCGCCCGCGATCGCAGCGTCATCACGCGCGACCTGGACGACCACGTGGGGTTGACCCTCGAGGTTCGCGCGGAGGGATCGCTGGCCTACGACTCCGACGGCCGGCTCAGTGACATCGAGTTCCCCGGCAGCGGCAGCCTCAAGCACGCCGCACTGCTGGTGATCGGCGCAGCCCTCGAACGACTGCCCACACCGGCGCCGGGCGCCGACCTGGTGATCGGATTCGAGGTGCTCGACGAGTTGCTGACCGAACTCACCGAGGTCAACGAGCGATCCTGGAAGGCCGAGTACGTGGCCTCGGCGCCCACGCTGCGCGCCGACATCGTCGACCTGCTCGTCGATCTGTCACTGGCCGAGGTGGACGGTGAGCGCCTTCTCCTGCACGCTCCCGCGGCCCGCTACCGTCCCACCGAGGAGACCCGGTGAATCCACGACACGGAGCGTCGAAGAACTCCAAACGCTACGACGGGCGGTGGCGCCTCACGCGCGCCGGCATCGTCAACGTGTGGCACTACCTCGAGACCGAGTTCGAGATCTCCGGTGGACGGCTGATCCTGCGCGGCGCCAACGGATCCGGCAAGTCGCGCGCACTCGAGATGCTGCTGCCGTACCTGCTCGACGGCGATCGGCGTCGGATGGACGCGACGGGCTCGAACAAGGTGGACCTCGACGAGCTGATGCGCACCGGCGCACGTGGGCAGGGCAACCGTCTCGGGTACCTGTGGATCGAGTTGTCCGACGGCGCGTCCTACCTGACCATCGGCGCGCACATCAAGTACAGCGCCACCGCGCACCGCAGCGAGATCATCTTCTTCATCACCGGCGAGCGGGTCGGCGGCAGGCTGCAGCTGATCGCCCCGAACCGCGAGGCCCTCACCCGCGACGAGCTGATCGAGGTGGTCGGGCCGAACAACATCTCGCGCACCCCGGAGGCCCATCGGGACGCCGTACGCAAGAAGGTGTTCGGACTGCGCGGGGCCGCAGGTCGCGAGCGCTTCGCGGGGTTGGTCCAGCTGCTGCACACCCTGCGCTCCCCCGACGTCGGCAACCGGATCGACGAGGGGCGGTTGCCGCAGATTCTCTCCGACGCCCTGCCGCCGCTGAGCGAGCAGACTCTCGGTTCGGCAGGTGAGCAACTCGATGCTCTGACCGAGACCCGCTCCACCCAGCAGCGACTGCGAAGCACCCTCGCCGAGGTGGAGACGTTCGCGGCGACCTACCGCGACTACCTGATCACAGCGGTCCGCGACAGCGCGGACGAGTTGCGCACCCTCGTAGCGGAGGTCCGCACGGGAACCGCGGCGGAAGCCGAGATCGCCGACTCCCTCGCCCGGGCGCAGTCCGAACTCGCGGCAGCCGAGGCCGACCAGCGCGCCCTCACCGACGAGCGGGAGGAACTCGCCCGGGCGGTCGATGCCTTCCGTGAACACGCCCTCTTCCGCGGCGCCGACGACCTACGTCAACGCGAGCTCACCGTCGCTGCGATGCGGCACACCGCTGAACACGCGCTGGGGTGGGCGCGGCGCACCCGCATCGCGGAGGTCGGAGCCGCGAACCGGCTGATCGGCCGGTACGAGGACGTTCGCACCGCCGCGCGCCGATCCGCGCAGGCACTGGTGACCGTTCTGGCCGACACAGCAGCTGCCGACATCGCCGCCACCGGTCTGCCCGCCGACATCCACGTCGTCGACCACCCGGGCGAGCCCGAGCAGAACACCGTCGCCGACTCCCTCGACGGCTTCCCATCGTCACTTCTGCGCCCGTCGTACACGGCGGTGACCACGGTGCCGGAGGATCTCGACGCCGTGGCAGAGGCGGCGCAGAACCGGGCTGCCGACGCCGAGAAGCGGCTCAAGCAGGCACGGCGGCGCCTGCAGGAGGCGCGCCGACTCGATGCGGCGCGTCTGCGAGTGCGCGAGCTGGAGCTGGCAGCCGACCACGCACGCGCCGCCGCCGACGCCGACGAGAACGACTATCTGCGCGCAGCGGGTGATCGCGACGATCTGGCCATCGACACCGTCCACCGGTGGCGGCGGTGGTTGGCGGCACCGGAGACCGCCGAGCTGCTGGACGTGGCGAAGATGTCGGCGAAACCGCCCGTGGTGGCACTGCTGTCGGACGTCGAGGCACTTTCGGGCGACGCGACCGGGGAGGACGAGGTGCTCTCGGGCATCGCCGAACCGGCGGTGCGACGAGCCAGGGAGAAGTGGGCGGTGGCACTCGATCACCTGCGGGCCGAGGACGCCGAGGACGACAGCCGCCGGATCCACCTGCTCGCCGAGCAGCGCGCCGCCACGGCCGATCCGCACTCGCTGGTGGGCGACGCGATCAGCGCCGAACTACTTGCCATCGACCGCCGCGCCGCCGCACGTGCAGGCCGCCGACTCGATATTCGGGCGCAGCGGCGCGCCCTCGACGCACACGTTGCCGCGGCCCCGTCCGCGCGCCCACTGGTGTTGGCTCGCGCAGCCGCCGAGCAGTTGCGTCGCCGCGCTGCCGGATCAGCTGAGCATGCCCGCGCCGAGGAGGACCGAGCTGCGCGGGCCCGCACTGCACTCGGCGCCGACGTCGACCACCACCGACTCATGTGCGCCGGAATCGGATTACCCACCGGCACCGAGGATCTCATCGACCGGGTGCAGGCGTGTCGTCGCGCGATGGTCTCGACAACCGCGCTGGCCGCCGCCTGCCGCGAGGCGACCATGAGGATGGGCGCGGCCGAGCAGGCCGAGGCAGAACTGCGCTACGCGACCGGCGACCGGATCAACGCGGAGTCGGAAGCGGAGAGCAGACGCAGCGAGTGGCATTCGCACGCCGCGACATTGGCAGCCGCACAGGAGACCCTGGACGTGCCCACGCGGCGCATCGGTGCCGAACTCTCGCGCACCACCGCACAGCTCACCGCTACCGACTCCGCACTCGATGCAGCAACGCGGGCCGTCAGTGAGGCGGCTGCGCGAGTCGCGGCGGCACGCACGGACGCGGCCGTCTCCGCCGAACGGGTCGCGTCGCGATCGGCCGAACTGATGCGCCGAGTCGGGGTTCACAACGCGCGCATCGCCGTCGCCACACGTGGATCGGCTCTCGTCGACGGGCCGTCGCCGGAGCCGATCGCCCATTCCGACGACCCCGATCACATCGAGGACGTACTCACCCACACCGAGAGCACGCTCGTCGCGGGCCGACCGGTCGGGGTCAACGACCTGATCGAGGCCCTGCACACCTTCGAGCGCAACGCCTCCACCCACCTCGACATCACCCACCGCCTCGAGCACGGGCTCTACGTCGTCGACGTGGCGGGTGCCGGTGACACCTCGGATCCGATGGCCGTGGTCGAGCACCTGCGCCGGGAGGTCGACGAGGGCGACCACACGCTCGGCGAGCGGGAGCGGGACGTGTTCGCCGGCTTCGTGGTCGGCGGGGTGGCCGACGAGCTGCGGCGCCGAATCGAGCAGGCAGCGCAGTTGGTCGACGCCATGAACACCAGCCTGCGCACCACCCGCACCAGCCACGGGATCGGGGTGTCGATGGCGTGGGTCCCCAGCACCGACGACCCCGATCTGGCCCGCATCCTCGAACTCCTCGGCGCGGGCACCGTCGACGACGAGCTGATCGGTCTGCTTCGTGCGCGGGTCGAGCACCTGCACACCACCGATCCGAGCGCCGGATACGCCACCCACCTCGAGACGGCACTGGACTACCGGCAGTGGTACGACGTGGAGGTCACCATCCTCGGACCCGAACCGGGGCAGCGACGTCGAATTTCGAAGCGGGCGAAGATTTCTCAGGGTGAGACGCGGTTCGTCTCGTACGCCGCGCTGTTCGCCGCCGCGGACGGGTTCCTCTCCAGCCTCCCCGACGCCGACCGCGCGCTTCGACTGGTCCTGCTCGACGATGCGTTCGCCAAGATCGACGAAACCACCATCGGGGAGCTCATGGGCCTGTTGGTGCGCCTCGACATCGATTTCGTGATGACCGGACACGCCCTGTGGGGCACCGTCGAAGAGGTGCCCCAACTGGACATCTACGAGATCCGACGGGTGGGCGACAGCGCCGTGATCACCACGCGCGTGCACTGGGACGGCTCCCGCCGCCACACCGAGGTATGAGGGGTGGTGGGCGGTCGGGACGCCGTAGCCGTTCAGCCGTGGGCCATTGTCAACGCATCCCCAGCATTCGGGCGACCAGGTTCTTCTGAATGTCGATGGTCCCACCGCCGACCACCGACATGATCGAGTAGCGCAGGTTGTATTCGAATGCGCCGCCGCCGGGAACGCCGACCTCGCTGTCACCGAGGGCGGCAGCGGGTCCGAAGATTCGCAGAGCCGCCTCCCCGATGTCCTCGTGGAGCAGACTCGAGACGATCTTGGCCATCGGCGCCTCCAACCAACCGCCCGAGCCTGTCGCCGTCGCCTTGACGCTCTCGTTGACCAGGACGCGGGCGGCCTGTAGGCGTGCGGCGAGCTCACTGATGAGTGCTCGTCTCGCCGAGCCGCGCGGACCGACCGTCCCGTCGACATCAGCCCGAACGGCGGCGAGCATGTCGTCGAGGAGGCGGTTGATCTCGGCGGCAGAGTTGGCCATCATCACCCGTTCCTGCGCGAGCGAGGTGGTGATGACGTGCCAGCCGCCGTTGATCTCGCCGACGCGGTCGCTGTCGGGAATGCGGAACCCGTCGAAGAAGGTCGAGCAAGAGATACCACCGGAAAGTGCCCTGTGTTCTTGCGCCTCCCAGCCCGGACGGTCGAGCCTGGTGAGGAAGATCGTGATGCCGTTGCGCGGCTTGTCGGCGTCGGGGTCGGTTCGTGCCGCAAGCCAGACCCACTGCGCTCGATGGGCATTGGTGCCCCACATCTTGCGCCCGTCGACCACCCACTCGTCCCCGTCCCGCACCGCTCGGGTGCGAAGGTTTGCCAGATCGGATCCGATCTCGGGTTCGGAGTAGGCGAGGTAGAACGGGAAGTCGCCGGCGGCGATGAGGGGCAGGAGGCGCTCCTTCTGCTCGGGTGTGCCGTGTCGCAGGATCGCAGTGCCGAACAGATCGACCGCACCCTTGTCCGTCTGCGGCACTCTGGCGTACGCCATCTCCTCGGCCAGCACCATCTGCAGTTCCACCGACGCGTCGGAGCCACCGAACTCGGGTGGCCATGCCATCTCCAGATACCCGCGCGCCCGGAACTCGGCCAGCAGATCCGGATCCATGGTTTCGTCGAGGTGCCGGACCGGGACGTCGCCGTGCGGTGCGAGCAGTGCACGCACCTGAGCCCGGAACTCTTCAGCCTGCTCGCCGAGCTCGAGCGTCGGAAGGTGGGCGCCGGTCTCGATCAACCGATCTGCGACGTCACCCCGGGCCGGCGCGAACAGGTCGAGGCGGCTGATGTCGGAGTTGACGCGACGGAACAACCACGGCAGCTCGTGCTCCTCGAAGTAGCCCGCTGCTGCCAGCGTGTGATGCGCGCCGAACTGCGTTCGGATGACCGCAGGCCCGGCGTAGGCGACGGCCAGTTCGCCGGCGAGTGCGGCATCGGCCCGCCCCGCGATCCGCGCGGCAACCGCGGTATCGATGAGGTGGCGTGCGGCAGTCACGTCGGTCAGTCCATCGACCGCTCGATGCGACACCGCCTGAAAGCTGCTGATGGGCTTGCCGAACGCGACCCGCTCGTTGGCGTGGGCGACGCTGTGCTCGAGTGCCCTTTCGGCCGCACCGACGGCCCGGGCGACCAGGCCCAGCCGCAGCAACTCCTTCGCCCGCTCGACGGCGGGTGGTTCGGCGCCCACTGCGGCGGTGACCGCCTCGTTCAGTGTGAGCCGACACCATTGCGGTCGCGCGAGCCCGGCAACATGGACACACTCGGCAATCCGCCGCAGTACCGCCGAGCCATCCGTGCCGAGTAGTACGACGTGCGTCGCCGCGGTCGCTGCTTCAGCGAAATCGACTGTCGCGGAGTCGATTGCACCGGCGACGACGATCGGACGGATAGTGCTGTCGGCAACCTGCGCGACGATGTCGTCGGAGAAGAGCTCCGCGGTGACGAAGACATCCATGAGCGGGAGCGGGCAGGCATGGCGTCCCATCCGATACGACAGCGCAACCACCGCGTCGAGGGCGCCGTCCTCGGCGAGCGTGGTCCACCCCCGGGAGGCGGCAACCTGCCACAGCTGTCGCAGCGCGGTGTCGGAATCGTCGCCGGCCCTGGTGGCGCTCGGCCACAGTCGGCCGAGTTCTCCGTCGACCGCCTCCGCGAAGGCGGCCAGCTCGGCCTTGGTCATTGCGGCAGTCGCGGTCGTTGCGGTCATGTCATCTCCTCGTGTCGGTGTTCTCGGGCTGTCATCAACGGTTCTTCCACCGGGGTGGGCGCTTGTGCGCGAATGCAGTGAGGCCTTCGGCCATGTCCTCGCTGAACATGAGCTCGTCGATGGCCGTGGTCGGTTGATTCACCGCGGCCACCGTGTCGGCGACGCCCCGGGTCTCCTCCATGACCTGGAGGGAGAGTCGAACGGAGGTGGGGGACGCCGCGGCGATCTGCTGCGCCAGCTCGCGGGCCCCGTCGAGCGCGCCACCGGCCGGCACGACGCGGTTCACGAGCCCGAGCCGGTGCGCCTCGTCGGCACCGATCCGCTTGCCGGTCAGGATCAACTCGTTGGCGATCGCGCAAGGGATCGCCCTCGGTAGCCGGACCAAGCCCCCGGCCCCGGCGATGAGGCCGACCTGTACCTCGCTGAGGGCGAACTTCGCCGTCTCGTCCGCGACCACCAGGTGGCAGGTGAGAGCGATCTCCAGACCACCTCCCATGGCGAAACCGTTGACGGCGGCGATGATCGGCTTAGGGAGTGTGGTGCGGCTGGTCAGTCCCCCGAACCCGCTGTCGGGAAGCCACATCGGTTTTCCCGCAGCGGTCCACATGAGGTCGTTGCCGGCCGAGAATGCCTTGTCCCCGGCCCCGGTGATGATGGCCACCCACAGATCGGCGTCGGCGAAGAAGGCGTCGAAGATCTCCGACAGTTCGTCGTGCGCCGGAGGCGTCAGCGAGTTGCGCTGCGCAGGCCGATTGATCGTGATCTCCAGTACATGGTCGCGACGCTCGACGAGCACGTTGTCGTACGTCTCGCGCAAGCCGACCGGGCGAGCGGGGAACAGCTCGGCCATTCGCCGGCCGGTCGTGGTGACTCTGTTGCCTCGGGGAGTCGACTTCACGAACACCCGCTGCCCGATCGGCTCGTCGCCGGCCAGGAGGTCGAGGACGGAGTCATCACCCGGTGGAGTGAGCGCAAGGAATCTCTCGCCGCTGGACTCCACGCGCCCCACGATGATGGCGGTCCGGGTGTCGCCGCGGCCGTGCTTGACCGTCCAGGTCTCGACCGTGGCCCACCCGTCGGCTTTCGCGGACACCGGCGGGGACGGCTGGGCGTCGATCTGCGCTTGCAGCCGAGCACTGTCGTCGGGTCGCCAGGCTGCGGGAGTCGTGGAGTAGATGCCGACCGAATACTTGCTCAGCAAGCCGCCGTTGGCACCCACCAGCCCGAAGGTGCTCGGGGAGGTGCGGGCGCGGTCGACGGTCTCGGCGATCGCGTGCATCGAGTAGTTGTTGCCTGCACCGCCGAAGAACGGTAGGCCCCCGGTGAGGGTCAGGCCACGGGGATCGTCGACGGAGAGACCGAGACCGTCGACGGCAGTGTTGGTGACGGCGATCGGGAAGCAGCTGTAGAAGTCGAAGGTCGCCACCTCCTCGACACCGAGACCAGCCAACTCGAGGGCGTGCCTGGTCGCGGTGATCGCGGCAGGCGAGGCGCCGAGGTCCTCTCGGTCCAGCAGGTCGCGCTCGCGCAGGTCGGCATGGCCGTGCAGGAACACCCGCTTGGCCACCGGGACGCCCAGGCGGTCCGCGGCAGCCAGTGACATCAGCACCACGGCGGCGCCCTGGTTCACCTGGTCGCGCGAGACGATGTAGCGCGGATAGGGCTCGGCGATCATGCGGTTCGTCTCGGACTCGGTGACCAACTCGCCGGCCGAACGCACGACCGGTGCGGCCGCGTGGGGGTTGCGCGCGGCGACAGCGGTGAAGGGAGCGAACAACTCGCCCATCGTGGCGGCGTACTCGGCCTTGCTGAGGCCCAGGCGAGCGCGGCGTGCGTTCTCGAACAGCGCGTACTGCTCCGGAGCACCGGTCAGGCCGTGCTCGATCTGGTAACGCGAGATCAGCCCGCGCAACCCGAATCCACGGTCCTCCAGGTCGCCGTCGATCTGCTCGGAGTGATCGGGCCTGTCGGCTTCGGCGGCAAGGTGACGGCTGGTCGAGATGGCCTCCGACCCGAACAACAGCACCACCTCGGCGGCGCCGGAGGCGATCGTCGCGGTGAACTCGTTGACCAGATGCTGTGGCGACTGGCCGCCACCGACCTCGAGCACCGCCCGCCCGGGCGCAGCCCCGACCCGCTGGGCGACCGAGCGCGGGTAGTTGGTGGACTTCCCCAGCGGCGCCGACGCCCCGGGCGTGGAGATCTCGAACTGCCGGACGCCGGCCACGGTGTCGACGGCGGCAGCGACCAGAACGGGGTCGGCGCCGGTGTCGATCAGTGCGGCGCGGGCTGCTGCGGCGGCCAGATCTACGGCGGACATCCCCTGATAGTCGGGCTGGTCGATGCGCTCGGAGGCCTGGCCGACCCCGACGACGACGGGCGTGCGGGGGTCGAGCTCTCGAATGGTCACGAACTCTCCTGTGTGCTGACGTTGGCGTGGTGTCGACGGCTGATCGGAACCGGGGGCGCTCACGCGGGCGGGACCTGTAGCACCCCGGCATCCACGAACTTGTCGATCTCGGCCTCGGACAGTGCGAGGATGCGCGACGCGATCTCGCGGGTGTGCTCGAACCGCAGAGGGGCCGGCCGCAACTCGGGATCGGGCACCACCTCGAAGTGTGCGTGGCGCGCTTCCGCGACCAACTCCTCCTCGATCTGCGGCTGCGGCTGCACCGAGAAGAACCCGCGGGCGGCGAGCTGCGGGTCGGCCGGCAGGTCGACGACCCGGCGCAGAGCACCGGCGGGCACCCCACCGGACTGCAGCAGCCCCATCGCCTCATCGGGCGTGCGGGTCGAGGTCCACGCCGCCATCAGGGCGTTGACGTCCTCGCGCCGCGCGATCCGCTTTCTCGTCGTGCTGAACCGCTCGTCGCGCGCCAGTTCCGGTCGGCCGATCACCTCACAGGTGGCCGTCCAGGCGGCGTCCCCGCGGGCGTCGACGAGGACCCATTCGTCGTCGCCGGCGCAGGCGAACAGTCCGGTGGGAGCGTCCGGACCGTTGTTGCCCACACACTCCAGCGAACCCGGGACAAGGCTTTCCTCGGCCAGGGCCGGTGCGAGCTGCCCGATGATCGCGTCGGTCTGACTGCACTCGATGTGTGCACCCTGGCCGGTGCGGCGGCGGCGTGCGAGTGCGGCGATGACGGCCACGGCCCCGATGCGGGCAGCAACATGGTCGGGATAGACGGTGGAGGCGTCGCTGAAGCTGTTCGGACGGTCGGGGTACGCCCAGAGTCCGGAAAACCCTGACATCGCGCGGACCAGGGGTCCGTAGCCCATTCGCTTGCTCCAGGGACCACGTGGACCGAAGGCACTGCTCTCGACGGTGATCAGACCGGGGTTGATCGCGGTGAGTTCGGCACGCGAGAACCCCAGCGACTCCATCGTGCCGGGCTTGAAGTTCGACAGGACGATGTCGGAGTCGGCCACCAGCTGAGCGAACAGGTCCTTGCCCTCCGGCGTCCGGAGGTCCAGGCCGAGGCTCAGCTTGCCGCGACTGCCGTAGGCGAAGGATGCCGAGATCGGGCCGGGCACCAGGGACTGACGAAGCCCATCGGGAAACGCCGCGGACTCGATCTTGATCACTTCTGCGCCCATGTCTGCGAGCAATCGGCCGGTCTCGGCGCCGACAACGATCACGCCGAGGTCGATGACCCGCAGGCCCTCCAGCGGACGTTCTGCCGATGACGCGATTGTCGGCGGCGGATCGACCGGGCGACGGGTGGTCGGCGACTCGCGTAGGACCGCGCGATCGGCGTCCACGAACGGGGCCGGGCCGCGCAGAACTGCGCGGACGCCGTCGACGGTGATGAATCCGTTGGCGATGCGGGCGGTCCCGCGTCCGTCGACGTCGTGCTCGACCAGCGCCTCGGTTTGTGCGAGGTGGTCGGAGTTCAGCATCTCGGCCGGAGTGAGCAGCGGTGCGATCGGAAATCCGAACTGTGCGCCCGCCGCGACGAGCTCGGCCTTGGTGTGCTCCGCGAACCGGCCACCGATGTACGGATAGAGCGTGCCCGCCACCCTGAACCGCGCACCGAGGTCGTCCAGCGCGGGGTCCGACCACTCCGCCGGCTCGCCCAACCATGCTCGAATGCCACGCCACTGCCGTGGGGCGAGCAGACAGGTGCGGACGTGGCCGTCCGCGCACGGGAAGATCGGGTAGAGGTGGCCGGCATTCGGTCGCGCCCGTGGGCCGTCTTTGGAGGGGACGCCGCCGGTCGCGCTGCCCGCAACACCGAACCCCGGGTCGACGACGGCAGCCGCGGCTTCGTGCACCGAGATGTCGATCCGCTCGCCCCGGTCGGTTGTGGCGGTGTGGTACCAGCCGACAAGGGCGGCCCAGGCGGCCTGCACAGCGGCCGACTGCGTCGCGATCTCACCAGGCGGCACCACCGGGACGACCGTGCCGGGCAGGCCCGAGCGCGAGAGCGCACCGCCCAGCGCCAGCTGCACCCACTCGGTGCCGGCCCAATCTCGGTACGGGCCGCTCTGGCCGAAGGCCGACACCGACACGACCACCAGCCGTGGGTTCGCGGTGCGCAGAACTTCCTCGGTCAGGCCTGCCGCTGCCAGATCGCCGGGGTGGCCGTCCTCGACGAGAATCCCAGCGTCGGAGATCAACCCGATCAGGCTTCGGAGGTCGGCGGCCACGGCGGGGTCGAGCACCACGCTGCGCTTGCCTGCGTCGAACGTCGCCCGATGCAGATCGCTCGTGTCGGCGTCGGCACGCTCCACCTTCACCACCTCGGCGCCGAGGTCGGCCAGCAGTCGGGTGGTCAGTCGCCCGTCGCCGGTGGTCAGGTCGACCACCCGCAGGTCGGCCAACAGATCGATGCTCTGGGATGCTCGGGATTGCGTCACGACCGGTCCTCGGGTCCTCGGGGGCAGCCTCGTCGCTGCCCGTCGAATCCACTGTGACCTGCTCGATCAGGACGCGACCAGCGCTGAATCGGCATCGTCACGTTGCGTCACGCGCAACGTGACGACGGGTAGGGTCGACGGCATGGAACTGCGCCACGTGCAGGCGTTCGTGGCGGTCGCCGAGGAGCTGCATTTCGGACGCGCGGCGGCCCGGTTGCAACTGTCGCCCTCGCCGGTGAGTCGGACGGTCCGCGAACTGGAACGAGAGTTCCGGGTGCCGTTGTTCGTCCGCAACCATCACCAGGTGGAGCTCACCGAGGCCGGGGTCGCGTTGCTCGACGAAGCCCGCGAAATGCTCCGGTCGTGGTCCCGCTTCACGATGCACGGTCGGGCGCTGGGCCGGGCACAGGCTCGGCCACGTCTGCGGGTGGGCTCGCCCAGTCTGGCGCCGTCCCATCTGCTGGATCGGGTAGTGGAGTTGCTCGACGAGATACACCCCGAGGTCGCCGTCGACCTGGAGTTCGCGACCTCGCAACAACTGGTCGAGGCACTTCGGCGCCAGGATCTCGACGTCACGGTCGCCCTGTTGCCGATCACTGATCCCGATCTGCAGGTCGCCCCGTTGGTGTCGTACGGCACCGGGGTCGTGTTGCGTGCAGAAGATGAGCTGGCCACCCGCACCCAGCTCACCCTCGACGACCTGTCCGGCCGCCGCGTCCTGATGCCGAGCCCGTCCATCCAGCCGGAGGCGCTGGGACAGATCACCGATCGACTGCGTGCCGCCAACGCGGTGGTCGAGGAGTTTCCTCAGCCCGAGCTCGTCGGGCTCGCCCAGCTGGTGCGACACGGTCGGGGTGTCACGCTGACGGGACTGGCGGGCGTGGCGGCGCAGGTGTTCGAGCAGCCAGGGCTGGCGACCATCCCCCTCGAGGTCGCCGATCAGCCGTATGAGCTGGGTCTGGTCTGGCGTCGTGACGACGACCTTCATGCCCTGATGGAGTCGCTGGCCGAGCGGATCGGCAACGGTGCCCGCCCCTGATCGCACTGCGCGCGGGGCGGGTCACCGGAATCGCTGAGCCGCAGTTCAGCGTGGTTTGTCAGCCCGCTTTCTTGGTGATCCACCAGAGCAGACCGGGCGACAGGCGACGAGCCAGGTAGTAGTAGCGCGCCTGCCCGGGCAGGAAACTCTTGCGTCGCGGGTTGCTCAGTGCCCTTTCGACCCCGTCGACCACCTCGCCGGGCTCCAGGCCACCGCCCCGGTCGAAGGTCTTGGCGATCGACGCCGGACCAGTGCCGACGGTCTGCTGGAGCAGCGGGGTCCGAACCATGGGTGGGGCGACGAGCAGGACCTGGACGCCGCTGCCGTCGAGCTCGCGCGCCAGCACCTCGCCGTAGGCGTTCACCGCCGCCTTGGTGGCGTTGTAGGCGCCGTAGCGCTCGGTGTAGACGTAGCCCGCAATGGACCCGAAGATGACGATCTGACCGCGTCGCCGTCGCTGCATGCCCGGTAGGACCGCTTTGGTCACGGCGACGGTGCCGTCGTAGTTGATGCGCATCAGGCGGTTGATGTCCTCGGTGGAGGTCTCGTCCAGCCGACCCCCGGGCATGAGGGCAGCGCAGTGGGCGAGACGGTCGATCCGGCCCAGTTCGGTCTCAGCGGCGTCGACCACCTTCGTCACCTGCTCGATCTCGGACACATCGCAGACGTAGGTGGTGATGCCGGGGTGGGACGCGGCGAGCTCGTCGAGGGCGCTCTGGTTGAGGTCGACGGCAGCGACCCGCACACCCCGGCGCGCCAGCCGTAGCGCCATCTCCCTACCCATGCCACTCGCGGCGCCGGTGATCAGGGCGGTGGTTGGGGCGAAATCGGTCATGACTTCCTTTCGGGTGCCCAGTCGAGCTCGGGTTCGGCGACCGGTGAGTTTGATGTAGGTGCTGATGGCGGCGCGCATCACGCCCGGGAACGGTGGAGTCATCAAGCCCCCGAAGCTCAGCGGCAGCCGGCTTTCGACGATCGTGCGCTGGTGGGTGAACGTGTCGAAGCCGGTCCGGCCGTGATAGGCCCCCGAGCCGGAGCGACCGACGCCACCGAAGGGTGCACCCGGGACGGCGAAATGCGCGCCGAAGTCGTTGACCGTGACGCCACCGCTGCGGGTACGCCGGACGAAGGTGCGATAGTCATCGCCGGTATCCCCGAACCAGTAGGCGGCCAGCGGGGTCGGCCGGGTGGACAGTCGGTCGATCACCTCCTCGACCGTGTCGTAGGTGTAGACGGACAGGACGGGCCCGAATACCTCGGCGTGGGCGATGTCCATCTCGTCGGTGACCCCGGTCAACACGGTGGGAGCGATTCGGCGCTCTGCACGATCAGGTAGGAGCTCCCCCGCTGGTGCCGCGGTGTGGGCGTGGGCTCCGCGGGCCACCGCGTCGTCGATGAGCCCGGCGACGCGGTCGAAGTTGCGCTCGTCGACGATGCTGACGAGGTCACGGTTGCCGATCACGGTCGGCGCGATTCGGCGCGCCTCGGCCATGAGCTGCGCGACGAACTCATCGAGGTACTCGTGGGGAACGAAGGCGTCATCGGGACTCAGACATATCTGGCCGCCGTTGGCGAGCCGAGCGGACATGATCCGGCGCGCGGATGTGCGCAGGTCACCCCTCCGTGCGACCACAGCGGGGTTCTTCCCGCCGAGTTCGAGGGTCACCGGAACCAGATTCTTGGCGGCCTCCTGCGCTACCAGGGCCCCGACTTGGGGTGAGCCGGTGAAGAACATGTGATCGAGCGGCAGCTTGCTGAATGCCACGCCGGTCTCGAGGCCGCCGGTGACGACCACGAGTTCCTCCGGCGTGAAGTACGACGAGGCGAGGCGGGCGAACACTTCTCCGGTGCGTTCGGTGATGTCGGAGAACTTGATCATCACGCGGTTTCCACCAGCGAAAGCGGACGCGGCGGGCTGGGCGACCAGCCCCAACGGGAAGTTCCAGGGCCCGATGATCCCGACGACACCCAGGGGCACGCTCTCGACCCGGGTGGCAAGACCGGCCAGGCTGTTGGCGCGGACATGGCGGGGTGCCATCCAGCGCTGAAGTTGGGAGCGGGTGCTCAGCATGTCCGGTAGGAGCCCGGCGATGTCGGCCACCTGGTTGACCACCTCGGGCCGGGACCCGAAGTCGGCGTCGAGTGCGGCGCTGAGCTCTGGGACGTTCTCTGTCATCAGAGCGATCAGCCGATCGATACGGTCGCGGCGCAGGGCTGCGTCGGGTGGCCCCTCGCGCAGGAAGGCTGCCCTCTGCGCGGTGAGCAGATCGGCCAGTTCGCCCGGGTCGGTCGGCATGCTGAGCTCCTCGCTAGTTACGTACGAAAATCGTACTTATAAGGTAGCTCGGTGTGAGCCCGCACACAACAACCGGTGTCGAGTAGGTGTGATCCAGCGGGATGAGTGCTGCGTGGTGGGGCCAGCAGGCCCCGAGTGATTGCCGAGTATCAGCCGTCGGACAGCGGGTTGGGATTGCCGAGGTTCGGACCTGCGGTATCGGGCGTGGACGTGCCGGTGCCGCGGCTCTCGGGGGTGGGGTTGGCCATCTTCGTCGCCGGATCGGGGCCCGGGAGATCGTCGGGCTCGGGGTCCGGGCCGGGGCCGGTCGGCTGGTGCGGCGAGGGCTGCGCCTGCACCTGAGGGGTGCTCGGCAGCGGCGCCGGGCCGGGCACCGGCGACGGGGTGGGCTCCGGGTCACGCCGACGAGGTTCGGGCAGTGGGTCGCTCTGCTCGATCACCGCGGGCTCTGTCTCGGGGGCCGTGTTCTGCTCGGACTCCTCGGGAGCGAACTGCTCCGGCACCGACTGCTGCGACTGCTCGGGGGCGGGGGTCTCGTCCTGCTCTACGGGAGTCGGCGCCGGGGCTGGTGGTGCAGGCGCCGGTGCGGGTGCAGGAGCGGGCGGAGGTGCCCACGGCAGGGTCCACGGCAGCAGCGGGGTCCACGGTTGGGGTGCACTGAAGGGCGCCGCCGGGGGCTGCGGATCCCCGGTCGCCGCGGCGGCCGCCCGTTCGCGTGCCGCGGCCCGTCGTTCGGCGTCGGCCCGTCGTTCCTCGCGTGCCTTCTCGTCGGCCGCAGCCTTGTCGGCGAGCTCCTGGCGAAGCTTGTCCAAGCGGGCCTTGTCCGCTGCCGCATCGGCCGCGGCCTTGGCGTCGCGTTCCTTCTGCCACTGGGCCTGCTGCTGGTTGGGGGTGAGGTTCGGGTCGGCGGGCGAGGCGTCGGCGGTCCCGGCCACCGCCAGTCCCAGCGCCACCGCCGCGAGCGCGCCGCCCATCCCCAGGGCGGCGGTACGCCATGCGGTCGAGGCGGCGGCGCGCAGAGACCCGGACGGAACGGCGTCGAGCATGGCGTTACTCCTCTGTTCGGCAGTGCAGGTCAGGGGTATCGAGTGGCGGGCGAGATCAGATGGCCGGGCAGGACTCGGTGCAGTCGATCTTGTCGACGATGGAGAAGCTTTCGCCCGATCGGCTGACCGTGAACCGCTGGTTGAAGGGATAGTCGACCCCGTCCGGTGTGGTGAGGGTGAGCACCACGTCGAAGACGTCCGGGTTCGAGGTGGGTGTGATGGTCAGCCGATGACGCATGGCGGGATCGACAGCGTCGATCGTCGACTGGAGTGAATCGATTCTCTGCTGCGACTGTTCCGGCGTGGAAGGGCCGAAATCCCACAGCGCGACGGCGGCGGCGGCGTTGCGATCGCGGTAGTAGCGATTGTCGTACGCCTCGATGATCGCGGGTCCACTCGCGCGCTCGGGATCGACAGCGGGGTTCTGCACCTGCTGGGACACCGGATTCGGTCGAGGTGTGAAGTCGCCCGCGAAACGCCAGACGAGCAACCCGGCGAACGCCACGACGACCAGAGCCAACGCGATCCGAGGGATGCGGCCGACGGCGCCGATCGCCGCCTGCCCGGGGCGCTCCGGCGAAGACTGCCGTGCAGATTCGAGTTCGGGGGCAGGGTCGGGGACGGAGGCAGGGTCGGGGACGGAGGCAGGGTCGGGCTCGGGCGCTGCAGTCGCCTCGGGCACGGATTCGGAAGTGGGGGTCACCTCGGGCGCTGCGGTCAACGCCCTCTGCGAGACCAGGTTGCGCAGGGCCGCAGTGGTCTTGGCGAACTCGGCGTCGCTGTCCGCCGAGATGGTCGCACCGCTGGAGGAGACGGTGGTGGCCGAGAGTGCGAGCGGCTGCCAGATGCGCGGGGAGCGCGATCCAGCCCCACCGGCAAGGGTGTCGACGACGACGGCCGCCGCGTGCGTCCAGGCGCGCACGGTCTGGGTGGCCAGAATGAGGTGGTCCAGACGCTCCCAAGACGCGACGATCGGGTCGTACGGCACCTCGACGATCTCTCGGACCCCCGCCGAGGTCACGCGATAACGCGCCTCCTCGACCACCTCGGGCGCAGCTCCGTCGCGTGGCTGCGACGCGATCACCACGGCCCGTTCGACGAGCCCGGCCAGACCGCGCTCGGTGAGAGTGGCCAGCATCCCCGTCACTGCGGCCGCCGCCTCGCGGGTGTAGGGCATGGGGATCACGAGCTGATCGGCACGATGGGTTGCCCACCGCCAGGAGACCGACCGATCGTCGCAACCGGTGTCGATGATGATGATCTGGCGATGCTCGGCCAGGAGCCGATCGATCGCCTCGAGCTCGTCGACGGTGATGGAATCCAGCGATCGTGTCGACCGATCGAGGGTCAGCATCTCGTCGCCGGTGGGTTGCCGACACAGGTAGCGGGAGAGCCCGCTGGGGTCTGCGTCAAGTTCGATGCGTGATCCGCCGGAATCGGCCAGGAGCCGCCACACGGTGTCGCCGGCAGCGATGTTGTTGGCGGCGCGACGACCGAGGTTGCCGTCGTCGTCGGATAGATCCCAGGCGACCACGTCGCCACCGCGGTGCTTACCCATCAGACTCGACAGCAGAACCGTCGTGGGAGTTCTACCGGCCGAACCGTACGGGTTCGCAACGACGATGGTCTGCGTCAGCGGTAGTGCGCGCGCAATGGTCGCCACGTCACGGCGACCGGCCATCTCGCGCGGGCCGGGTGCCAGATGCGCAGACCCGGGGAGAAGCGAGTTGATTCGCGCGCGCAGACCCCACTGCGCTGGAGACGAGTCGACAGGCCGCCCGACCGATCCGGCCGACGAGCGCGGGAGGCGCTCCCGGTCTGTCGACGCCACCATTCACGCTCCCGGGAAACACTATTTCCGTGACATTTGTCCGTTTGATGTCGGTAATCGAACCCGAAGCTCGGTTGCCGGAGCTACAGCGTATCGCACGACCGCAACATGCGACCTACGACGACCCCCGACCCGGTTCGGGCGGCAGCGGCACACGCTGAAGGCCGCTCGCGCGCATGACCTGGCGGCCGACGCCGGCGCGCACCGACTCCTCCGTGCCGACGATGCGCACCCGGCTGCGGGCGCGGGTGATGGCGGTGTAGAGCAACTCTCGCGTCAACAGCGCGGAGGCCTGCGCAGGAAGCAGCACCGACACGGCGTCGTACTCGCTGCCCTGACTGCGATGAATGGTCATCGCGTACACGGTCTGCACGGCCGGCAGCCTGCTCGGCGAGATCAGCACGGGCTCGCCGGCGCGATCGAAGGCGGCCATCGGCTCGCCGTCGGGGCCGGTGACGATCACACCGGCGTCACCGTTGTAGATCCGTGAGTCGTGATCGTTGGCCGTGACGAGCAGCGGCTGACCGGCATACGGCACCGACGGATCGAGTCGGCGACCGTGTGCGGCGGACACCCAGCTCAGAGCAGTGTCCTTCCATCGCTGCACCCCGTACCGTCCGTCGCGGTGCGCGCAGAGCAGTCGGTGCGCACCGAGCGCCTCCAGGGCTTCCTCCGCGTCACCGGCGCGAGCTGCGGCGGTGACCCTGCGATCGGTGTCGACGATGTCGGCGCGTAGACCCTCGAGGTCATCGAGAGCGCAGAACGTGATCGCCGACGAGCCCCCGTGCAGCAGCTCCATCACCGCGTCGGCGTCACCGTCGCGCACCGCGGCAGCCAACTCGACGATCCCGGCGACGAACCGTCGGCCTCGGCTGAGCCGAACGACCCCGGCCTGCACACTGTCCCGCTCACCGACGTCGAAACCGTTCTCGACGTCGGTGTCGCCC
Source organism: Rhodococcus sp. AZ1 (assembly GCF_054979605.1). Classification (NCBI taxonomy): domain Bacteria; kingdom Bacillati; phylum Actinomycetota; class Actinomycetes; order Mycobacteriales; family Nocardiaceae; genus Rhodococcus; species Rhodococcus sp. AZ1. The sequence goes on along the minus strand of NZ_JBUEQF010000001.1, from coordinate 431,971 downwards.
GCCTCGAGATCGGGCGCGACGACGGCGGTCAGCACCGGGTTGGGAGCTGTGGGCACGTTCCGCGCAACGAGGTCGGCGAGAACCGCTCCGGCGTCGACGGAGGTGAGCTGATCGGGATCGCCGACCAGCAGCAGCCTGGTGTCGGGTCGCACCGACTCGATCACGCGGCTCATCAAGGTGAGCGAGACCATCGACGTCTCGTCCACCACCACCACGTCGTACGGGAGGCGGTTGCCGCGGTTGTAGCGGTACCTCCCGCCGGGTTGCCACCCGAGCAGGCGATGCAGGGTCATCGCTTCGATCCGCGCGGTCAGCCGAAGACTCGAAGCCTGCGCCGCCACCGACTCCTGCAGCCGTGCGGCAGCCTTGCCGGTGGGTGCGGCCAGGCCCAGCCGTAGGGGCCGATTCGGCTCCAGCGCTTCGAGGATCGCAAGAATCCGAGCGACGGTGTGCGTCTTGCCGGTACCCGGCCCGCCCGCGATGACCGAGGTCCACGATGTGGCAGCCAGGGCCGCGGCGACCCGCTGGCGATCCGGTGCCGCGCCCGGGAACCGCTCGGCCAGTTGCGCGCGCAGCATGTCGGCGTCGACGACCGGGCGCGTGGCGGCTCGCTGGTCGAGAACGGTGCGAACGGTGTTCTCCTGCAGGTGGTAGCGGTCGAGGTAGAGAAGCGGACCTTCCGCGGTGTCGACCAGCACCAGCGGCCTGAGCGGGCCCCTGTCGGAGCCCACCACGAGCGGACTGACTCGCAGCGCGGCGAGCACATCGGCGGTGTCCGGCCATGGCAACTCGTCGAGCGCGCCAGGGGTGTCGGAGGCCTCGGGTGCAGCCGGGGCGTCGGCGACCCCGGTGTCCCCCGTGTCCTCGGCGGCGATGTCGCGGAATCTGTTCAGGTCCAGGCACACCGAACCGGATCGCACGGCGCGAACGGTCAGTGCCGTGGCCAGATGGACGATCTCGTTCGGCTCGGCGGCCAACGCCCCGAGGCGGAGCGCTACGTGAACATCGGCGGCCGAGAGCACCCCGGCCTCGTTGAATCGGCGGACGATGCCACGCCCGCGCTGGGCAATTGAAGCCGTGGTCACACCGCACCTCCGGCGAGGAAGGTCGAGAGATCGGTGACGAGGGCGACCGGTGGCGCCCAGTCGAACACCCCGCACCCCGGCGGGGTTGCCGGACCGACCATGCCGCGCACGAAGTGGTACTGCACTCCGCCGAGGTGGGCCTCGGGACGGTAGCCGGGCAGGCGCAGCGACAGATACCGATGCAGCGCAACGCAATACAGCAACGCCTGCAGCGGATAGTGCGATCGGACCATCTCGTGCGCCATCGACTCACGGGTGAAGTCGGCCGTGCTCGACTCCCCGCGCACGATACGGTTGGTCTTGTAGTCGACCACCACGAACCGGGTGGACTCGGCGGTTCCGCGGCCGCGGATGCGCAGCACCGAATCGATACTGCCCGTGAGAAACCCGCGCAGGGGCGCCGGGTCGATCGAGGCGAGCTCGTCGGCATAGCCGCCGAGGATGTCCTCGGCCGGGACATGGCGTCGCAGCAGGTCCACGATGCCGGCCAACGTCACCTCCTGCACCACCGGAGTCTCACCACCGGCGAGGGGCAACTCGAAGTCCAACTCGGAGAGCCGATCCTGCGGAGCAACGGCGGCGAGGGTGAGCGTGGGATCGGCGCGGTGGCGAAGGGGGGTGGTCATCACGGCCACCAGAGCGGATGCCAGCACCGCCGGGTCGGCGTCGACGCCGCCGTCGGCCAGGGCCTCGGCGACGCGCTCGTCGAGTTCGGCGTGCAGGTCGTCCGCGGAGGTGTCGACGAACTCGAGGATCCGATGCACCAGGGTTCCGAACGCCGCACCGGCCGGCAGCCCGTTCATCGGCGACGCGATCGAATCCGGGGCAGAGGTATCCGGTACTGCCGCGTCGGGTGCTGCCGCGTCGGGCACCGGAGGTTCGTCGGTGATCCCGGGAGCCTCGGCTTCACTGCCCACACCGGGAGCCTCGGCTTCACCGCCCACACCAGGAGCCTCGTGGGCGGATGCGGTGAGTGCGGTGTAGGACGTGCGCCGCCACTGCAGGTCCAGAACTCGATCGAACGTCGCGGCCCGAAGGGCTCCGAGGTCGGGATCGGCCGGTGCCCAGCGCGCGGTGGGACGATGCCGGGTGTCGACGGGTTCGATCGAGGACGAGACCGCCCGCCCGAGTCGCGCAGCCAGTCGATCGCCGACCACCGCATCGGGTGGGACGGGCACCGACGGGGCCGGCTCGGGGTCACCGGGTGTGCGGCCGAACAGCAGTCGGTGCAGCGGTGAGCGGTCGGCCCACGCCGTCGGTGCCCACCACAGCACCACCTGGCACTGGGCGCGGGTGAGGGCGACGTACAGCAGTCGCAGTTCCTCGCCGCGCTGCTCGGATTCGTGAATCTTCTTGCGCGCGGCGAATCCCCTCCCGGAGGTCCCTCCGACATCGAGGATCCGGCGGCCGTTCTCGTGCAGTGACAGAGTGGCGGGGTCGCTGGACCCGAACGGATCCCAGCCGTACGGCACGAAGACGATCGGGAACTCGAGTCCTTTGCTCACGTGAATTGTGGCCACCTGCACTGCGGCGCCGTCACTGTCGAGGCGGCGACTGCGATCGCCCGTCTGCTCCGTCGGTTCGGCGATGCGATCGGAGAGCCACCGTGTGAGTGTCGACGAGCCCGGCAGTCCCTCCACCGCAGCAGCATTGAGCAACTGTGCGATGTGGCGAAGGTCGGTCAGCTGCCGTTCACCACCCTGGAGCGACAGAAGCCGGCTCTCGAGTTGCCATTCCCGACCCAGGCGCTCGAACAGCGCGGCGAACCCGGCGGTGGCGAACAGGGCGGCGTAGTCCCGCAACCGACCGGCCACCTCGACCACCACGGCGTCACCGCGCCGGTCCAACTCGGCAGCGGTGACGCCGATCAGAGGTGTCAGAGCGGCAAGGCGCACGCGATCGGCGCGATGTGGCTGCTCGATCCCACGCAGGACATGCAGCCAATCGCCCGCCGACGGAGTGGCGAACACACTTGCGCCGCTGGTCAGTACCGCGGGAACACCGACTCGCTCGAGTGCCGCGCGGACGAGGTCACGCTGGTTCCTGGTGCGCACGAGGACGGCGATGTCGGCGGGTTCCAAGGGCCGGGTGGTTCCGCCGACTCTCACCTCGACCGAACTCGACAGGTACTGCACGATCTGGTCGGCCACATCCTCGGCGACCACGGGCCGTACCGCCGGAGCCGTCGGGAATCCCGAACGGTTCAGCGGTCCCATGGACGTTCGGGGTAGGTGGCGCACGCGCAGGGCGGCGTGACCGGGAATGCGCGAGGACTGGTGGTGCGCCCGCACAGGGTGCGCCACGATGCGCTCGTCACCCAACGCGGCACCGCCGTACAGAGTGTCGAGCGCATCGAGGAGTGGTGCGTCCGTGCGGTGATTGGTCCCGAGCACGCGCTGATCGTCGGCCACGGACACCGCGTCGAGGTACGCGAGCACCTCGGCACCGCGGAAGGCGTAGATGGCCTGCTTCGGGTCACCGACCAGCACGAGAGTGGACCGTTGATGGAACACTCGACGCAGAATGTCCCACTGCAGCGGATCGGTGTCCTGGAACTCGTCGACGAGTACCACCGGGAACCGATCCCGGATGCGCGCGCAGGCTGCCTCGCCACGCACCGGGTCCGCGAGCACTCGGTGCAGCAGGACGAGCAGGTCGTCGTAGTCTCGCGTGCCGATCAACCGCTTGCGCCGTTCGACCTCCGCACGCACCGCCGCGGCGAACCGCGTGCGCTCACCGGCGAGGGTGTCCTCCTCGTCCGGCACGAGGTCGGCCTGTCGATCGCCGACGGCGTCGCGCGCGATGGCTCGGGCGTGGTCGATCTCGAGGCTCGGCGTGCTCTCGCACCCGGCGTACCGCTGCAGGTACAGATCATCGGTCACCTCGTGGACCAGGTCGGACACATCCTCGACCATCCGCGCCGCCGGATCCAGGTCGCCCGCCACCCCGAGACCGACCAGCATTCGTTGGCAGAAGCTGTGCGTGGTGGCGATGGTGCCGGCATCGAAGTCCGAGACCGCGATCTCGAGACGGGACAGTCGACGGCGAATCTGCTCGGCCTCACCGGTGGCCAGGTGCACCACGACAGGATCGGGCGACTTCCGAGCCGACACCGGATCACGCAGCGCCGCAGTCACATCGGCAAGGCGGGCACGCATTCGCTCGCGCAACTCCCGAGTGGCACCGCGACCGAAGGTGACCAACAACAGGCCGGCGACAGTGGTGCGACCTTCTGCGAGGAAGCGTGTTGCCAGACCCACGATGGTGTAGGTCTTGCCCGTTCCGGCGCTGGCCTCGAGCACCAGGGTGCTGGTGGGCAGCGGTGCGCTCGGATCGAACTGCGCGACGTCGGTGGTCATGGCCGTTCCACCGTCTCCGCGGCGAGCAGCGGCTGCCACAGTGTGCGCGAGAGCGCGGCGAAGCGGCAGCAACTCGTTCCGGCAACGGCCTCGTCACCGAGTGGGGCGGCGGCGATGAAGGTGTCGAACGTCGGGTTCGGCCCGTGCAGGTAATCGAGGCTGCGGTCGCCGAATCCCTTCTCGAAGGTGGCCCGCGCCCGGTTCAGTGCACCTTCCTCCACGGCCCCGCGGGCGAGGGCCGTGGCGTACTCGGCGGAGGCATCGAGCGGGAGCGGGAGCGGCTCGACGAGACCACGATCGCGGAGATCCACCAGCTCACGCAGGAGCGCAGCGGGATCAGCCGGTGCGTTCAGGATCGACCGCGTCACGGGCTGCCCGCGCTCGCCCTTCCCGGTGACGACGGCCGTGAACCTGTGCGCGGAGGCATCTGCAGGGTCACCGGCCGCGGCGAGCGCGAGCAGGAGCACCCACGCCTCCAGACGGTGCTTGGCACCCACGCGCGAGTACCGGGTGCGGGCGAGCACACCTCCGTGCACGCCGGTGACCGTGCCGGTGAGCAGCCGTCCATCGCCGATGTCGACGGCCACGTCGACCGCACGGGAGGGGCGGTCGTGTAGCTCGCGCGCAGCCTCGGCGATGGGCCGCACGGCGTCGGCAATGCGGTCGAGTTCATGGCGGCCGAGCATGAACGGTGGCAGGGTCCCCCGACGCCGCTCCGCACCGACGAAGTCGGTCAGCTCGGTGCCCGCCAGCAGAGCGGTGAGCATGCGGTCGCCGATGGACCAGCGAACCAGTGGCTCCAGCGACACGTCGAGCCGATCGGACTCGACCTCGTCGGCCTCGGGAACGCGCACCCCCAGTCGCTGACGCAGGAACGCCGCGGCCGGATTCTGGACGAAGGCCACCAGGTCCGCGAGGTCCACGTCGTCGCGCTGTGCAGGAGGCAGCGGCGCAGGAATCACCGGTGGCCGCTCCACCTGCGGGCCTGCCGCGGCCACCGCGCCGGCGAAGGCCGCGGCGTCGAAGCCGAACGGCGCGTGTCCACCGATCCCCGCGTGGGTCCCGTCGACCGCGAAGTTGCGAGGATCGAACGGCTGCAGCGGATGTCGATGCACCGCCGAACGCCCGCAGGTGCGCTCCACCACGTCGAGCAGCTCGGCCACGGGTACCGCGGGTGGGCGAGGTGCGCCACTGATCGGGTCTGCGCCGGTGTAGAAGAGGATCAGCTTCTCCTGCGCGGCCATCACCGCGTCCAGGAGCAGTTGGCGGTCTTCGCTGCGCCGATCACGCTCGCCCGGTCGAGGTTCTCGCGCCAGTACATCGTCGCCGTCGACGACGGTGGTGCGAGGGAACACCTCGTCGTCGAGTCCGAGCAGCACCACCACGCGATGTGGCACCGAGCGCATCGGCACCATCGTGCACACGGTGAGTTCGCCCGTGCGGAAGTTCGCGCGCGTGGGACGGCCCTCGACGCGAGCACCGAGCATCGCGCGCACATCGGCGAGAGCAAGCTCTACCTCACCGGCGTGTTCGGTTGCCTCGGCTATCTCGGTGGCGGCCTGCACGCGCTGCCACGCCAGATCGGGTGCGAGCGCAGTGAGCAGGTCGAGCGCAGTGAGCAGGTTCTCACGCCACACGTGCGCCGGGCGGGTCCCGGAGAGTCGGCGCAGCACGACGTCGAGACGGTCGACGAGCTCGGCGAAGCGGCCGGCGAGGTCTATGTCGTTGCCGTCGACATCGTCGAGCGGCAGTGCCCTGTCCAACCACTGGTGCCGACTCTCGTCAGCGGCCACGCCGAGCAGCAGCCGATCCATGGCCGTGCGAAAGGTGTTCTGCTCGAACCCGCCCAGACCGAACGCGGCGCGCTGCGCAGGACCGATCCCCCACCGCGCACCCAGGGCCACGGTCCAGTCACGGAGCCGCTCGAGGTCCTCGTCCCCGAAACCGAATCGGGCGCGCACCGGCTCTGCCGCTGCGAGGTCGAGCACCTCGCTCGCCCCCACCCTGCCCACAGCGAGTTCGAGCAGCGTCGCCAGGGTGGCGAGCAATGGGTTGGTCCGCCGCAGGCCCCGATCGGCCAGCCGTACCCGCAGCCGGTGCCCGGGGTGCAGGGCCGCACCCGAGCCACTGCCCTGCCCGAACGTGGCCCGCACCAGCGGGGCGAAGGTCTCCACATCCGGGCACATCACCACGACATCGCGCGGCTCGAGCGTCGGATCGTCCTGGAACAGGTGCAGCAGAACCTCCCGCAGCACCTCGACCTGCCGTGTGGGCCCGTGGCAGGAGTGGGCCGCGACGCTGTCGTCGCCCGCAGACACGGTGCGGCGGACGGGCCCTCGATCGTGTCGAATGTCGTCCTGGACGAGTTCGAGGATGGTGGGCGACGCGGTGTTCGGTTGCGCGGGCGGACGGTCGTGATGTTCGCCGACGGTGGTCACCGAGGACAGTCGCTGCTGCATCTCGCGCACGTCCCGACCCAGACCGATCAGCAGCGGGTTGCTCAGGCCCAGGACGGAGTCGTCGGCGGCACGCGTGGACGGCGCAGGCCGTTCGGCGAACAGCGACCACATGCGCTCGCTCGGGTGCGGGAGCCACAGGTGCACGTCGCGGTGCTCGGCGAGTGCGTCGAACACGCGCAGCTGGTCGGTGGTCAGACGCGTGGGCCCGAACAACGACAGTCGCCGGGGCAGGTCCACCGCATCGGGCTCCTCGCGCAGGGCGCGGCACGTGTCCGCGAGCCGCTCGGCGGCGCTGGCGACACCGATGCGGTGGCGCACCCTGCGGAACAGCTCCGCCTGCCAGGCGAGATCGTTGTCGGGGGTGCTCGCGGGATCGCCCGCCACCCACCCGACCAGCATGTCCGGCCGCTCGGCCGTGTACGTGCGCAACAGCGATGTCAGGTGCGATGCCGTCGCCCACCGTCGTCCCCCGCGATGGTCGCCATGAGGATGGCCCAGGTGCGCGGCGAGCGCCGCACACCACGGCTCATCGATGTGGGAGTCGATGACAGCGAGGACGTGCCAGAGCAACCGCTCGGGTGCCCACGGATCGCCGTCGGAGGCGAAACCGCCGGTCACGGCGGACACCGTATCGACCAGCCGAACCGGGGACGGGAAGTCGATGTTGGCGCTGATCCCGGCGTCGAGCGTCGAGGCGAGCCGCTGGTTCAACCACCGCTCGACCCCCTTGGCGGGCACGGCCACGACCTCGGCCTGGAAGGGATCGTCCAACGGGTGCGCCAGAACATCGGCGAGGGCATCGGCAAGGGTGCTCGACCGCTCCGCGCGGTGCACGTAGAACATCGATATCCCCCTCTCGCTCGGCTGTTCCCCGAACGCTAGCGGGTGCTACCGACAGCGATGCCCCGATGCCCCGGGTCAGTCGAGCGGGGTGCGAGTCCACTCGTTGACGAACTCGACTCCACTGCGCAGGAACAGCTGGCTCACCGGGCACCGGCGGGTGACCTCGGAGACGAAGGTCTCGAACGTCTCGGCGTCGGCGTCGGTGGCCACACGAGCAGTCACGGCCACCTTCTCGAAGTTCGCATTGCCCTCGGCGCCGGTGACGAGGACAGCGGTGTACAGATCGCCCTGAACGCGGAACTCGAAGTTCCCGAGCGTGATTCCGAGGTCCTTCGCCACGAGCGCGGCCGTCACCTGGTTGCACGAGGTCAAGGAGCCCAGCGCGTAGAACAGTGGGCTCGGTGCCGCATCGCGACCGCCGAATGCCGGGTAGGCATCGGTATCGAAGCGGTGCCCGGCATCACCCTCGGCGGCGAGTGACTGTGCGACGCCGCTGCCGGTGGCGGTGACGACGAAGGGAACCACGGAGGCACGAATCTTGCTGGTGGGTGTGGACGCGGTCATGGCGTTCTCCTGTGCTGTGCCATCGTGCGAATTCGATGGACCCTGGCGCGACTATCGCCGCTGCGGGAGCGAGGAACCACGGTTCTACTCGCGACGATTCCAGGGTCCTCCACGACGCCCACGGCAACGAGCAGTCGCCGTGGCTAGGGTTGTCCGCAATGGCCGACCTCTCACCGACTCTGCGCGCCCTGACCGCCGAAGGCCTGCGCGAGCGATTCGGCCCGGACACCTACGCTCGCGGGGATGCGTACGCCCGAGCCGGGCGGGTGCGCACGCTGCAGGTCGAGTCGTCGGGAGCGCGGCTGCGCGGGACGGTGCGCGGCGGCCGAGCCGAGGCCTACGACACGGTGGTCACCGTGAAGGCGTACGACGCCCTGGTCACCGTGACCGCCATCACCGATGGAGCCGTCGTGAACCCCACGATCTGCACGTGTTCGGTGGGCCGTGACTGCAAGCATGCGGTGGCGGTACTGCTGCACGCGATCCGGTCGAACGCCTCCAACCCCGCCGCACCCTCGCACTGGACGACCGGGTCCGAGCCACTGTCCGACGAATCGGCGGCCCCCGACCCGGCGCACTCCGAACCGGCGCCGCTTGGTCTGCAGCTCTCGCTCGGCGTTCGACGCGACAGGGTCGACGCGACGGGCGAGAGCGTCCGACTGCTCGCGCGGCCGGTTCGCCGGAACGTCGCGGGAGCATTCGTGACCACCGGCATCTCGTGGGACCGCATGCCCTACGCCGCGGACGGAGCGCTGCTCGATCAGCTCGCGGTGCTCGAGGAGATCTATTCGTTGCACCTTGTGCAGTCCACGTCCGGTCGCAGCAGTTACCACCGCGAGCGGATCATCACACTCGATCTGGGCGATCTTCCCGGCGCCGCGGTGTGGGATCTGCTGTCGTCGGCCGATCACGTCGGCCTCGAGTTGGTGCACCAGGATCGCTCGGTGGGATCGCTGGGCCCGGTGCATCACGCGGAGTTCGAGGTCGATGTCGAGACCGGGCAGGTGGGCGACCTGTCGGTACGCGGGCGCGCCCGGGTCGGTGGACGTACGCTCGCGCCCGGCGAGTTCGCCGTGATCGGCAGCGATGCCGCCGGACTGGTGTTCTGGGATCGCGGTGCGGACCAGAAGATCGGAAAGGGTGGGTTCGCGCTCGCGCGGCTGGATCGGCCCGTGCCGCCGGCGTTGGTGGCCGCGCTGGGTTCGGGAGCGCCGCTGACGGTGGCGCGAGAGAACCGTGCCGCGTTCTCCGCACGTGTGCTGACCCCGGTGCCACCCGCACGCCACCCCGACGAGGTGGTCCCGGTGGGCCCGATCCTGGCGGTGGCCGTCGACTACCACCCGGGGCCACGGGTACAGGTGTCGGCTCAGTGGTGCTACGGCGGACAGCGTGATGGGCGCCGACATCGCGGCGACGACGCCGTTCCGCTCTACTTCACGTGCGAGGAACCCGGCGCACGCGATGCCCGTCGGAACCGCTCGGCGGAGTACGCCCTGTTGAGCGAGGTGGCGACCATCCTGGATGTGCCGTCGCTGAGCGGAACACTGCACGCGTTCGAGAGGACGTCCGTGGCCGCGGCCCGCATTCTCACCGATGCGGTTCCGGCGATGGAATCGATTGCAGGGGTGTCGGTTACGGTGACCGGAGCCCCACCCACCTTCGCCGATGTGAGCGCCGAGGTGTCGATCGCGCTGCGCACCGAGGGTATCGCGGGAAGCACCGACTGGTTCGACCTCGCTATCGACGTGATGGTCGCCGGCACAGCAGTACCCATTGCACGCGTGCTCGCGGCCCTGACCGCGGGCGAGCAGCACCTGGTGCTCGACGACGGCCGCTACTTCGACCTCAGAACTGAGCAGATGACCCACCTGCGGTCGCTGGTCGCGGAAGCGCGAACGTTGATGGTCGAGCCGTCGACGTCGTTGCGTATCAGTCGCTTCCAGTCCAGCTTGTGGAACGACCTCACCTCCCTCGGGGTGGTCACCTCTCAGGCGGCGGCGTGGCAGGAACAGGTGAGTGGGGCACTGCACTCCGGGCGCCCCGCTGCGGTGACCACCCCGGCCGCCCTGACCGCGACCCTTCGTCCGTATCAGAAGGAGGGGTTGGCGTGGCTCTCGTTCGTTCATCGGCACGGGCTCGGCGGGATCCTCGCCGACGACATGGGGCTGGGCAAGACCGTCCAGACGCTGGCGCTGATCGCGAGAGTGCGCGAGGAGGCAACGCGCACAGCGCCGTTCCTGATCGTTGCTCCGACATCGGTGGTGCACAACTGGGCCCGCGAAGCTGCCGTCTTCACACCGGAGCTTTCCGTGGTGACCCTCGCGGAGACCCGCGCGCGACGCGGTGCGGCCGCGATCGACCTCGCGTGGGGCGCCGACATCGTGGTGACCTCGTACACGATCTTCCGGCTCGACTTCGACGATTTCGACCAGACCGTCTGGGGCGGACTGATTCTCGACGAGGCGCAGTACGTGAAGAACCATCAGGGGAAGTCGTATCGGAGTGCGCGGATGCTCGAGGCCCCGTTCAAGCTCGCGATCACCGGCACCCCGATGGAGAACAACGTGATGGAGCTGTGGGCGCTGCTGTCGATCACCTCGCCCGGCCTGTTCCCGTCACCGTCGGCGTTCGTCGAGAACTACCGGCGGCCCATCGAACGGGACGGCGACGCCGAGGCTCTGGCCCGGCTGCGCAGACGCATCCGCCCGCTGGTGTTGCGTCGCACGAAGGAGCTCGTGGCACCGGACCTGCCCGACAAGCAGGAGGTGACCGTCGAGATCGACCTCTACGACGAACATCGCCGACTCTACGACGTGACGTTCACGCGTGAGCGCACCAAGGTTCTCGGGCTGCTCGACGATCTCGACCGCAACCGGGTGAGCATCCTGTCGTCGTTGACGCTGCTGCGACGCCTGGCGCTCGATCCGGCCCTGCTCGACGATCGGTACGCACACCTGCCGAGCGCCAAGACCGACGAGCTGGTCGACCAGCTCCGCGACGTGATCGGCGGTGGACACCGCGCACTGGTGTTCAGTCAGTTCACCGGATACCTGGCGCGGGTGCGTCAGGCGCTGGGCGCCGCCGGCATCGCCCACGAATACCTCGACGGCAGTACCCGCGGCAGAGGTGCTGTGGTGCAACGCTTCCGGGACGGTTCGGCGCCGGTGTTCCTGATCAGCCTCAAGGCCGGCGGGGTGGGGCTCACGCTGACCGAGGCCGACTACTGTTTCGTGCTCGACCCGTGGTGGAACCCGGCCACCGAGGCCCAGGCCGTCGACCGCGCCCACCGCATCGGGCAGACCCGAACGGTGTTCATCAACCGCTACGTTGCCAGCGGCACCATCGAGGAGAAGGTGGTGGCCCTCAAGGAGCGCAAGGCCGATCTGTTCCGCACCGTGATGGATGCCGGCGGCGGTTTCGCGGGTGCGATCGGGGCCGAGGACATCGCAGGCCTGCTCGGGGCCTGAGGGTCAGCGCGCGCTGATCGAACTCACGGTGAACGGGGTGACCGGAGCGCCCCCGCCTCGCTTGTCGAACTGGCTGTTGACCACCAGGAGTCGGTCGCCGATCGACGTCGTCGTGGTGGGGTAGAGCAGGGACGGGTCACGGATCTCACCCGCGGCGGTGCCGGACGTTCCGTTCGCCGCGAGGGTGATCCGCACGATCACCGAATCCCGGTTGCGCACCACGTACAGGGTGTTGCCGTCGCGCTGCATCCCGTCGCCGTTGACCACCGTCAGTCCCCCGAGATCGACCGGTGTCACGGCCTTGCTCGCGGTGTCGACGCGATAGAGCAGACCGGTGCTCGACTGCACCACCAGCACGGCCGAACCGTCGGCGGTGGTGACGATGCCGTTAGCGTTGAACCCTGTGCCGTACACCAGCGGCGAGCCCGTGAAGTCGACGAACGGGGTCAGTGGCGTGATGCCGGACGAAGTGCCCGAGACCTGGTCCGCAGGGATCCGCCACAGGGTGGGGCTGCGGGAATCGGTGACGTAGGCGTCGCCGTTCGCGGCGATCGCCACATCGTTGAGGAATGTCGCGTCGGTGCCGAGGTTGTTGCTGAACCGGCCCGTCAGCGCCCCGGTCCCGGTGTCGAAGATCCATACGTTGCCGGTTGCCCCGCCCGCCACCACCAGCCGGTTCTTGGCGACGTCCAGGCCGATCGCGGTGGTACGCCCGTCCTGTCCGCCCGGCGCGAACTGCGTCAACTCCGGCGAACCGGTGCTGCCCTTGTAGACGGAGCCGTCCGCGGTGGCGGTGACGTAGAAGGTGTCGCCCTCGTTGGTGATCCCCTCGGGGAACATCGCGGACGCCGGCAGCGCGTACGACGCGATGGGCTGTGCGGCAGAGGAGCCGGTCGTGGTGGGTGTACCGCTCTCCGTGGTGGTGGTACTGGAGCAGCCCGCGACGAGCAGGACAGCAAGGGCGGACAGTGCGGAGGTCGTTCGTCGCAGGCTCACCCCTCCAGCGTGCCAGAAGAATCCGGTGCAGTAATCCGTGCTCAGTACGGATTACTGCACCGGATCTGCGTTATCGCAGCCAGACTGCAGTGTCGGCGGGCAACACGGCCGGGTCGTCGAGGTGCCCCGATGCCAGCACCACCTCACCGGCGGGCATCGCAACGCCCTCGCCGCCGGTGTTGACCCAGCACTGCGCCACGCCGCCGTCGACCGTGCGCTCGAACGCCAGCACGCCATCGGGACCGTCGAGCCAGCGCACCTCACCCGCGCCCACCCACACCTGCCGACGCAGTCGCAGTGCGGCACGGTAGAGCGACAGCGCCGAGTCGGCATCGGATTGCTGGGCGCCCACGGACAGCGATGCCCATCCCTCGGGCTGCGGCAACCACGGGTGCGCCGCCGCGCCGTCGGGCGAGAAGCCGTACGGCGCAGCGGTTCCCGACCACGGGATGGGCACGCGGCAGCCGTCACGCCCGACATCGGTGTGCTTCGACTGCTCCCACGTGGGGTCCTGACGCGCATCGTCGGGGATGTCCTCGACCTCGATCAGGGCCAGCTCGTCGCCCTGGTAGACGTAGGCGGTGCCGGGCAGCGCGAACTGCAGCAGCGCGGCGGCGCGGGCCCGTCGTCGGCCGAGATCGAGATCGGGCACCTCCGCGGACCAGCGTGCCCGTTCCCATTCACTCTCGACCAGGTGGTCGGGCTGGCTGCGGGCGTAGCGGGTGGCCGGGCGCACCACATCGTGATTGGCGAGCACCCACGTGGGCGGCGCACCCACCGTCGCGGCCTGCTCGACGGCGTCGTCGATGACGCTGCGCAGATGGCCCGCGTGCCAGGGTGCGCGCAGGAAGTCGAACTGGAACGCGGTGTGCAGCTCGTCCGGACGCAGGTAGCGGGCGAGCCGCTCGTTGTCGGGCACCCAGGCCTCGGCGACGAACACCCGGTCGCCGTAACGGTCGGCCACCGCGCGCCAGCCGCGGTAGATCTCGTGCACACCGTCCTGGTCCCAGGCCGGGTGGCGCACGGCGTGGATGGCCACTCCCTCCTCGACGGGGGCATCGGGCAGTGCGGGGTCCTTCACCAGGCCGTGCGCGACGTCGATGCGGAATCCGTCCACCCCGCGGTCGAACCAGAAGGCCAGCACCTGCTCGAACTCCGCGCGAACCTCGGGGTTGTCCCAGTCCAGGTCGGGCTGCTTGGGCGCGAAGAGGTGCAGGTACCACTGCCCCGCGCTGCCGTCCGGCTCGGTCAGTCGAGTCCACGCCGGGCCGCCGAACACGCTCTTCCAGTCGTTGGGAGGCAACTCGCCGTTCTCACCCTTGCCCGGCCGCACGATGTACCGGGCCCGCGCGATATCGCGATCCTGCTGTGACGCCGAGGGATCGAGGAGGGGGCGAAACCACTCGTGTTCGTCGGAGGTGTGGTTGGGGACGATGTCGAGGATCACTCGGATGCCCCGCTCGTGCGCCTCGGCGATCAGGAGGTCCGCGTCGGCGAGAGTGCCGTAGGTGGGTTCGATATCGCGGTAGTCGGCCACGTCGTAGCCGGCGTCGGCCATCGGTGACGGGTACCAGGGATTGATCCAGATGGCGTCGACCCCGAGGTCGGCGAGGTATCCGAGGGATCCTCGCAGTCCGTTGACATCACCGATCCCGTCGCCGTTGCTGTCGCGGAAGCTGCGAATGTAGACCTGGTAGACGATCGCGGTGGACCACCAGGGCGCAGGTTCGCTCGCACTGTCGGTCGGGCTGGATGCGGGCGCGGTGGACTGGGTCACTCGTGGTCCTCTCGTGGTCTGCGGCGAGCCGGTGGACGCAAACGCTTGCGTCACGTACAGGGTGTGTGAGCAGTGCCGGGAAGTCAACCTCGAATATTGCGCAAGTATTTGCAGGCCGGTTACGCTGATCCGATGATCCCCGCCAAGCAGGTCAACATGGCCGACGTGGCCGAGCGCGCGGGGGTGTCGGTGGCCACGGTCTCGCGCGCCCTGCGGGACGAGCCCGGCGTATCGGAGGCCACCCGCCGCCGGATCAAACGCGCCGCGCAGGACCTGAGCTACGTGATCTCGCCCGAGGCGTCGCGGTTGGCGGGCGGCGCGGCGACGGGTCGGGTGGTCGCGGTGGCGCCGTCGATCAACGCGTGGTTCCCCGCCACCCTCGTCGGTGGCCTCGAGTCCGTACTGCGGCCCGCTGGGCTGGACCTGATGATCGTGTGTCTGGCAGGTGCGCAGGAGCGGGCCGAGTTCCTGCGCACCCTGCCCGTGCGGCGCAAGGTCGACGCCATCGTGCTCGCCGCGCTCCCGATGACCGACGAGCAACGAGAGCGACTGTCCGACAGCGGAATAGCCGTGGTCTCGGTCGGCGAGCCCGTGCACGGCTGCCCGACGGTGATGGTGGACGATCGGCAGGCCGCGGCGCAGACGGTGAACCACCTGATTCGTCTGGGGCACACTCGGATTGCGATGCTGGGTGCGCTGAGCCGGGAGGGTGTGTCGTACACCAGCAACACCACCCGCAGACAGGGCTACCTCGACAGCCTCGGCGACGCGGGCCTCGAACCCGACACGGTCGATCAGCGCTGGGGCGTCGAGGGCGGGGCACGCGGAATGGAGGTGCTGCTGAGCCGGCGCGAGCTCCCGACGGCGGTGTTCTGCCACTCCGACGAGGTGGCGATGGGCGCGATGCGCACCCTGCGTCGCGCGGGAATGTCGGTCCCGCAGGACATCTCGATCACCTCGGTCGACGATCACCCGATCGCCGAGGCTCTCGACCTCACCACCGTCCACCAGCCCGTTCACGCACAGGGCGTGGCGGCGGCGCAGCTGATCCTCGACCCACCGGCCGAGCCGGGCAGCGTGGTGCTACCGACCCGGCTGGTGGTGCGAGGCTCCACCGCGCCGCCGCGCGCATGAAGCGCTCAGGGCAGCGTCCAGGTGTGGCAGTGGGTCCACGACAGGCTCTGCCACCAGCGCCCCGTCCAGTCGGCGCTGGCCGTGCGGTAGAGCGTGACGTATCGCGCGCGGAACGAGCGCGAATACGTCACCGGCAGTTGTTCCACGAACTCCACGACCTCCTCGCGCAGGTCCGGACGCTCGTACACGTCGTGCGAGACCAGCGACAGGTGAGCCTGGAAGGTGCGGGCGTCGAACGAGTGATCCGACGGGTTCGGAGCGCCCTGGACCAGCGGCGCGATCGACTCGTCGACTCGGCGCGCCAAGTCGATCAGCTCGGCGTTCGGGGTCACCCCGTCGGCCAGGTGATGGACGTCGTACACGGCGCCCACGCCGTGCGCATCCGGTCCGGAGTTGAACACCTCGAAAGAGCGAATCCCCTCGAGCCCCTTCCCGACGGCGTCGATGATGGTTGCCGTCGTGTGCGGCAGATGTTGACTACCCACTAGCGTCGCGTGCGGCGGGAAGGCGCCCGCCGAGGTGAACCCGTACTGCGCCGCCACGGCGTCGGTCACCGTGGTGACGGCCAGGCACGTCGCTGGATCGGGTCTCAGATACACCCCGTATCGGAACGGGTCGTCGGTGGCGGCCTGCCACCGCGAACGATCCTCGCTCACTTGCCCGCCTGCGCGCGGTAGTCGGAGATGGCCTTGTTTGCATCGGTCGTCGCGGCGGCGAGGGCGTCGTCGACCGATTTCTCGCCGGCGAACGCCGCCTGCATCTGTGAGATCACCGCGGCGCGGATCCCGGTCATCGCTCCCGACAGGCAACCCGACGTGGCTGTGGTGGCCGGGGTGTCGGCGAACTGCTTGGACAGCACCGCGTACGGCGGGTTGTTCTGCAGGAACGTCTTCTGGGTGGGGCTGGAGTCGACGGCGGTGTTCACCGGCGCGTAGCCGGACGCCTGGCTGAACGCTTCCTGGGCGGGCGCGGAGGCCAGGTAGCTCATGAGCTTCCACGAGGCCACCTGCTCGGCGGCGGAATGCCCCGGACCGCTCAGCCACATGGCGGCCCCGCCGATCACCGCTCCGGACGAGCCGGCCGGGCCGGAGAGCGGGTACGGCAGCGCGGAGTAGTTGGCAGCCTTCAGCGAGGTGAGTGTGCCGATCGAACCCGACGAGTTGAACATCATCGCAACCTTCTTGGCCGCGAAGGCCGTCACCGCGTCACCGGGTGCGGTGCCGGTGTTGAGGCCGACGCCGTCGCGGTAGAGCTGAGCCACCGTGGTGATGGCCGCCTTCTGGGTGGGGTCGTTCAAAGTCAACGACGTGGCGCCGTCACCGGAGCGCCCGTTGTCCGGCGCGCAGTACGCAGCGCCGGCCGCTGCGGTGAGCTGCTCGAAGTACCAGCCGTCGAAGGGTTGGCTGATGCCGCCGATCGACGGGTCGGTAGCGCGCACCTTGCGGGCAGCTGCGGCCACGCCGTCGATGGTGCCGAGGGTGGACTTGTCGACGCCGGCCCGGGCGAGGATGTCGTCGTTGACATAGAGCAGGGGCATCGAGGTGGCCAGCGGTACCGCCATGAGGGTGCCGTCGGCGGTGTAGTAGTTCCTGGCTGCGGGGCGGAGCTGGTCGAGGTCGAGATCGCCGGGGTTCGCGGCGGCCATGTCCTTGGCCGAGATGGTCTGCCCGGCGTCGCGCACGAAGCCGGAGGTGATGTCGTTGGTGACCAGGATGCTGGGGGTACTGCCGTCACGGATCGACGAGGTGTACTTGGCGAAGGTGTCCGCGTAGGAGCCCTGGTAGATCGCCTGCACCGCAATCTTTCCCGCGTTGGCGGTGTTGAAGGCGTCGATCTGGGCGGTCAGGGCGGCGGCATTGGTGCCGCCGAGGCTGTGCCACAGGGTGACGGTGATGGGGCCCTTGGCGTCGGCGAGTGCGGAGGGGCCGGGAGCTGCGGCCGAAGCCGGTGTCGACGACGGCGCGGTGCTGCACCCGGCCACGAGCAGGGCGGAGACGGCGAGCGAGCCGATCAACCTCGGGACGAGCGATCTGCGGCGGGACATGATCTTCCTTTCGTGCGGAGTTCAGGTGAGCCGGCTGGCCAGGCCGTTGACGATGAAGCGTTGGCCGAGCAGGACGAGCGCGAGCGTGGGGAGCAGGACCATCAGGGTGCCCGCGTAGATGATTGCGGGAGTGGAACTTTCGCCGGACACGAGCTGGGTCAGACCCACCTGTACGGTGCGACGATTCGGGGAGTCGGTGATCAGCAGCGGCCAGAAGTAGCCGTTCCAGGCCGCGAGCGCGCTCCAGACGATGGCGGTGCCGAAGTAGGCCTTCGACATCGGGGTGACGATGCGGGTGAGGATCCGCAGATGCCCTGCGCCGTCGAGTCGCGCGGCCTCGTACACCTCGACGGGGATCCCCAGGAACGCCTGTCGCAGAAGGAACACCGGATATCCGACGGCGATGAACGGCAGGACGATGCCGATGATGGTGTCCTTGAGGCCGAGGGAGGTGACCAGTTCGAAGTTCGGGATCACCGAGCTCTCACCCGGAATGGCCAGTGTCGCCACGATGAGGGCGAGGGCGATGCCGCGTCCACGCCACCGCGGGAACACCAGGCCGTATGCGGCGGTGGCGGCGAACAACACCTGGGCGGTGGTCTGCAGCGCGGTGACGGCAACGCTGACGAGGTATTGGTGGCCGAGCGGCACGATGTCGAGTGCGCTGCGCACGTTGTCGAAGGTCAGCGAGCGCGGCAGCAGGCGACCGGCCGCGACGTCACCTGCGGGCATCAGAGCGGTGACCACCGTGACGTAGACCGGGAATCCGATCAGCACCGCCAGCAGTCCCAGCCACGTCCAGCGCAGCACCGATCCGGCTCTCATGCGCGCTCCCGTGTGAGCGCGAACTGCACGGCCGTCACGATCAGCACCAGGACGATCAGCACCAGCGCGATGGTCGACGCCTGCCCGTAGGAGGGCAGTCCGTTGCCGAAAGCGCGCTGGTAGAGCTCGTACACCAGGGTCGTGGTCGATCCTGATGGGCCACCGCGAGTGAGCACCTGCACCTGCGTGAAGATCTGCAGACCCGAGATGGTGTGGGTGACGAGCAGGAACAGCAGGGACGGCGCGATGGCCGGGACCACGATCGATCGTGCGGTTCGCCACTCCCCCGCACCGTCGAGTGCGGCGGCTTCGAGCACGGACTCGTCGAGTCGTGTCAGTGCGGCGATGATGACCAGGAAGGCGAAGCCGAACTCGTACCAGGCCGTGGCGACGGCGATGCTCACGATGGCCCATCCCCGTGATTCCAGCCAGGCAGGCCCGGCGATGCCGACCGATTCCAACACCCGATTGAGGGTGCCGACCGCCGGGGTGAACAGACCCGCGAACACTGCCGATGCCGATGCGCCCGAGTAGGCGAACGGGAGCGAGAAGATCATCGACGCAACACCTCTCGCCCGGCCGGCGGCGCGCCGGAGCGGGAGTGCCGCGGCCAGTGCGCCACCGATGGAGAGCACCACGGCCAGTGCGCCGATGGTCACGGTGGTCAGCAGCACCTGCCGCAGAGCGGGATCGGTGACGAGCTCGATGTAGTACTTCGCGCCGACGAAGCGCGTCTGGCGTCCCAGCAGATCCGACCCGTACAGGCTGAGCTGGATGCTCCGCAGCACCGGGCGGTAGACGAACACCGCCAGGACCAGCAGGCACGGCAGGACCAGTAGGGGTCCGCTCACGCGAAGGTGTGGAACGTTCCCTTTCATGTGTGGAACGTTCCCATAAAGTGGTGTCCGTCGAGCGGTGTTTTGCTGAATTACTGGTGAACGATCGCCGTCCGACCCGGCTGAAGATGGCCGGGCATACGGTGGTGGCGCACGTCCGGCTGGGAACCGTCGAGCAACGCCATCACGGCGTCGACGGCGGCGGTCGCAATGGTCTCGATGGGCTGCACCCAGGTGGTCAGTCCGAGAACCGGCGAGGCGAGCACCCCGATACCGTCGTATCCGGTCACCGACATGTCCTCGGGAACGCGCACATCGCGGCGGCGAAGCTGGTCCATCACCCCGATCGCGTACCGGTCGCTGGGGGTCATGATCGCGGTCACCGAGGCGTCGGCCAACACGGTTTCCACGGCCTGCTCGGTGGTCTCCGCCAGAGTGGCGGGAACCTCGAGTACCTGCACCTCGCGCTCACGCAGTCGCTCGACCATCGCCACCGTGCGCGGCGCCATGGTCAGCGACTCCTCGGGGGTCAAGGTCAGCACCGACACGCGCCGGTGACCGAGCGAGGCCACGTGATCGGCCATCGCGCGTCCCCCACCGATCTCGTCGCAGAACACGCTCACCAGCGACGAATCCGTCTCCGGGCGGCCCGCGACCACCAACGGCAGGCGCTGGGCCAACGGCACGATCTGAGCCGTGGACAGCAATCCGCTGCACACGATGAGCCCCTCCACCCGCAACTCCCGCAGGGTCTCGAGCGCACGTCGCTCGTCGGCGACATCGAAGCGGCCCGAGCCGGTCGCCGTCACCACGCGATACCCGGCCGCCGACGCTCGCTCCTGCATGGCGGTGAGCAGATGCCCGTAGAACGGTGTCGATGCATCACGCACGAACACACCGAGGGTGAAGGTGCGGTGCGCGGCCATCGCGCGGGCGACGGCATTGACCACGTAGCCCAGTTCCTCGGCCGCATCGAGGACACGGCGTCGGGTCTGCTCCCCCACACTGCCGGTGCCGGTCATCACCCGTGAGACAACGGATTTCGAGACCCCCGCGACGCGGGCGACATCGATGATGGTGGGGTCGCGCTCACGACCGATCACCACGACGCCCTCTCCAACACTCCCTCGGCCAACAGGTGCGCGCGCGCATCGTCGATGCCCGCCCACACGCGCGCGTTCCAACCGGCGGCGCGAGCGGCATCCACGTTCACCGGACGGTCGTCGAAGAACCAGATGTTTTGCGGCGCGGCACCGTACGCCAGTGATGCGTACGCGTAGATCCTCTCGTCGGGCTTCATCAGGGCGATGTCCGACGAGAAGAGGAGGGTGCCGAAGCCCTCGCTCCACGACGATCCCCGCACGGTGGACGCGAGCGAGGCCGGGGCGTTGGACAGCACCGCGGTAGCCGTGTCCGCCAGCTCGCCCAGGAAATCGACGGTGTCCGTGGAGGGTAGAGCCCACCGGCACGCGTCGATGTGGTCGAGTCGAGTCAGCAGGGCGTCGTCGACCGCCGAGGTGCGGCCGATGTCCGCGAGCACGGCTGTCCAGAACTCGGCCGGCGTACCGCCCAGGTCGTACCGGTCGCGGTGCGCCCAGTAGGCCGGCGCGAACACCTCCGGGTCGACGTCGAGGTGATCGCACAGATCGGCGATGGAGCCCTCGGGGGGAACCAGGACGCCACCGAGATCGAACACGACAAGGGAAGGGGAACGTTCCACTCCGTCACTCTAACGGCAGATCACCGAACATCGACCACCATCTTGCCGGTGTTCTCCCCCCGCATCATCGCCAGGAACGCCTCGGGGGTGTTCTCGACGCCACGAACGACGGTGTCGTCGAAATTGACGTGCCCGTTCTTGATCCACTCGGTCATGTCGGTCAGGAACGCGTCCTGGCGATCGAAGTGATTACCCACGATGAATCCCTGCAGACGCAGCCCCTTGCCGATCATCAGATGCAGGTTGCGCGGCCCCCGGGGCGCCTCGGTGGAGTTGTAGTCCGCGATAGCCCCGCACAGTGCCGCGCGTCCACCCCTGCGCAGCCTGCCGATGGCCGCCTCGAGGTGATCGCCACCGACATTGTCGAAATAGACGTCTATCCCGTCGGGCGCAGCCGCGGCGAGCAGATCGGCAACCCGCCCGTCCTTGTAGTTGAAGCCCGCGTCGAAACCGTAACGGCGGGTGAGCGTCTGGACCTTCTGCTCGGACCCGGCGGACCCGATCACCCGCGACGCACCCTTGATGCGAGCGATCTGACCGACCAGGCTGCCCACGGCGCCCGCCGCGCCCGAGACGAAGACGGCCTCGCCCGGCATGAAGGACGCGATGTCCAGCAGGCCCACGTACGCCGTCAGCCCCGGCATGCCGAGCACGCCCAGATAGGCCGAGAGCGCGATGCCCTCGAGGTCGGGCACCACCACGAACGACTGGATCGGACCCTGTGCGACGTCCCGCCAGCCCTGCATGTGGGTGACCACCGATCCGACGGGTACCGACTCGGCGGTCGACTCGACGACCCGGCCCACTGCACCACCGTCGAGCGGGGCATCGAGGGCGAACGGGGGCACGTAGGACTCGCCCTCGTTCATCCGTCCTCGCATGTACGGATCCACGGAGATGTACTCGTTGCGCACGCGAACCTCGTCGGGCCCCAGCGCTGGTAAGTCGACTTTCATGACCCGGAAGTTCTCGGCGGTGGGCCACCCCACGGGGCGGGAGGCGAGATGAATCTGTGTGCTGGTTGCCGTCGTGGTCATGGAAAACCCCTTTCGGTCGGCGATGTCCCTCCAGTATCCCGGCCTCACATGCAGTGGACCGACGTGCGTGTCGTGGACACGACATAGGCTGGGGCAATGGCATCGAAACGTCCGTCCGATCACGGGAGCAAGCGAGCCGCGAAAACCCGTGCACGTCGGCGCGCTCGAACCACCGGACCAACCCCGTCGGCCGCCGAGAGGTCGGTGCGGTCGGTGCTCGGCGAGTTCACCGCGTGGCTGCGCGAGGGTGAGATGGCGCCGGACGCCGAGACCGTGACCACCCTGGCCGGGAGTGCACTGACCCAACTCGCCAAGGCGCGCAAGGACTTCGAGGCCACCGCCTGGACACCGGACGACGCGCATGCCCTGCTCGATCTGGCCGACGCGGTCGCCGAGCGCAGCGAGGAAGCAGCGCTACGAATCGTGGCGTCGTCGCTGACCTTCCTGGACTTCCTCGACCGGACGGACGTCTGGGACGGCTCCGACGAGGACCTCGAGCACTGCCTCGACGACCTCGAGGACTACCTCGGTGGTGGGGAGCAGATGATCGATCCCGCCGACATCGAGCTGCCCACCATCGCACCCGCGCGCGAAACTGCCGCCCTCGCCGAGCTTCCGCTCATCGCTCGACTGGATGCGTTGCTCGACTGGGTGGGGCCGGGGCGCGCTCTGACCCCGTCGTCGCTGCACGAGCTGGCCCGGCTGCTGGGCAGTGACACCGAGCTGGCGTCGGAGTACGACGCTCCCGAGGTGATCGAACTCGCCGTGGCCACCCGCACGAACCTGCTCACCATCGACGACGGTGAGGCCACGGCCGGCCCAGCGGCGCAGCGCTTCAGCGGTCGCGATGATCTCGAGCTGCTGCGCGCGGTGCTCGCGGCATACGTCGAGGTGCAGCTGGTCTCGCAGGACGACGACGGCGGGACCCTCTACGTGGTGGACACCCTGGCGTCACAGTCGCTGCTGGCGGCCATGCTCCCCGATCCGCCCCCGAACAGCATCGAGGAGTCCTACGAGGAACTCGATCCGGACGACCGCCAGATCGCCCTGCTCAGCGGTGAACGACTACGCGAGTTCACCGAGCAGAGGTGGCTCGTCGGCGACGAGACCCTGGTGGTGCCACCGGAGCTGCGCCGCGCTGTCCTGGCCGGCATCGAAGCGGCCTTCCCGCTCGTGGACGACACCGAAGCCGCGGAACCGCCCGCCGGCTGACCGTCAGCGTGCAACCATCGGCGTCCACACACATTTGGAGGGGGCCGAAATGGCTGTACTACTGAACCCGTATCTGAACTTCCGCGGTGAGGCGCGCGCCGCCTTGGAGTTCTACCAGGGGGTCTTCGGGGGCGAGCTCGACGTTATGGACTTCACGACCACACCCGGCATGGCCGTGCCGCCCGAGGAGGCGCACTGGCTGATGCACGGCCAACTCGACACGCCCTCGGGATTGACCCTGATGTGCTCGGACATCCCGTCGTCCATGGAATTGACCACCGGCAACGCCTACAGCATCGCGCTCACCGGCGGCGCCGCCGACGATGCCGAACTGCGGAGGTACTGGGACGCCCTGGCCGTCGACGCGCAGTCGACGATGGGATTGGCCACCGCACCCTGGGGAGCGGTCTTCGGACAGCTCACCGACAAGTTCGGCACGAACTGGATGGTCAACATCGGGACCGAATGACCCGCACCCGCGGGATGTGGGCGAAAAGCGTCGCTCAGCGGAGGTTTTCGCCCACACTTCCGGCGGTGCGGAGGGTGAGGACCCTGCCATCCGCCAAAGTTCCGCGCGCGGCGCCCGCTGCGGCCGATCACTCGATAGTGTCTTGATCATCGGCTCTAGGCTTCGCCCGCAATCGGAGGATCACGAATGACGGCTTCAGTATCGATGACCAGTGGCCAAAACATCGGGCTCCCCGAGGATGTGCGGCATGTCGACATCTTGATCTCCTGGCCCGACTGCGATTGTGACATCGATGCCTCTGCCCTTCTCCTCGAGGGCGGAAAAGTTAGGTCTGACCATGACTTCGTGTTCTACAACCAGCCAGCCAGCTCCGACGGTTCCGTCATCCATCTAGGGAGAAGTACCTCCGAATCTGGTCCGCAAGAGTCTATCTCGATCAACCTGGAATACGTTCCCGAGGCTGTCGACTCGATCGCCATCGCGGGGAGCGTCCACAGCGGAACCTTTGGAGGAGTAAGCGAGCTCCGGCTTCGGATCGTCGATAACGCTGGAAGGGCAGTAGCGGAGTACGCGCCTGAACGAATGGACTCAGAGTCCGCACTAGTTTTCGCCGAGTTCTATCGTCGATCGAACCAGTGGAAGCTCCGAGCGGTAGGACAAGGGTGGGCGAGCGGCTTAGCAGGTTTGGCCGACGACTTCGGTGTGGAAATATCGAATCCGAACGAAGAATCAGGCAGTGAGCCCGATGGACTGCAGGCAGCGGTAGACGCCCCGCCGAAAGGCGTCGATATCGAGCAGACGTCTGTTGACGTCGACGAAAAGCCCCGTGCCGCTCCGCAAAAAACTCGCAGCCGCGGAGTTTCCACGACCAAGCCCTCGGCCAAGAAAATGCGGCCACCAAAGTTCGACTTGGCCGAGTCGGAATCCTGGCAACCAGCGCGCCTGTTCTCCGTAATTGGGGTGGGCGGCGGAGAGGAACAGGAACGTCGCGCTACGTCAGCATTGATCTCAACGATGCAGGCAGTCAAGCCGTTTGCCCGAGCGATCTGTTCACGGTTGGGTGCACCATCTGGCCGTTTCGAAGGTTTCGTGGAAGTTCCGTACTCGAAAGGCGACAGCAAAGTGTTCCCCGATGGAGTACTTCGCGTAGCGCGCGGGACCCGTGTGTGGACGGCGCTGCTCGAGGTCAAGACGGGCGCCGGGCAGCTCCAGAAGGAACAACTGGAGAACTACCTCGATGTTGCGCGCACCCGAAAGTACGACAATGTTGTCAGTTTATCCAATGACATACCTGCAGGCGCAGGCGAGCTTCCGGTTGATGTCGATCGCCGCAAAGTGGCCAAAGTAGCGCTTCGTCATATCTCGTGGGCAGATGTCTCGCACGACGCCCGTATGGTCCTTACACACGGCGCTCTCGATGACGCAACTCAGACGTGGATTCTCAGCGAGTTCCTGAGGTATCTTGCGCATCCACGATCCGGTGCTGCCGAGTTCGCTGACATGGGCGCGCACTGGGTCGCTGTCCGAGACAGCGTTGCTGCGGGAACACTTCGAGCAGGGGATCGCAAGGCGGTCTCCGTTGCCAATCGATGGGTTGCGCTGGCCCGCCATCTCGCTCAGCGCATGACTGCCGAACTTGGGGTGCCCGTCAAGCACGTACTGCCACGTCGGGTGGCGCAGGACCCAGAGGCCAGAACTGCGTACACCATCGATACCCTGTCGAACTCGGGCATCTTCGACGCGCTACTTCGTGTGCCCGACACCGCGGGCGACATCACGCTGGTCGCCGATCTCCGAACGAGTCGAGTCGACTGCTCCACCTCGATAGCGGCCCCAGATGAGGGCAACTCCCGCAGGAGGGTGGCATGGATGGTGAAGCAGTTGGAGGCAGCGCCGGCCGACCTGCAGGTGGAGGCCGTCTTCAGCGAAAAGGGGGTGGCGGCTTGCGAACATCTCGAACTGATACGGGCGAATCCACGGGCACTGTTCGACGGACGTGCCGGGGAAATCGAGAGATTCATTCTCAGGAGGCTTACGCCAATGGGAAGCAAGCGTGCGGGCACCACGTCCGGTTTCGTCTCAAGCGTGACCTCGTCTGTGGACGCCTTCTACGCAGACGTGCTCCAACCGATCCGTGAGTGGGTCCCCGCCGCACCCGAAGCGGCCCCACCCGACGGCGAGTGACCCGCGCCCGCAGGATGTGGGCGAAAAGTGTCGCTCAGCGGAGGTTTTCGCCCACACTTCCGGCGGTGCGGAGGGTGAGGACGGTGATCTCACTCGGCGCGAAGACGCGGAAGGGCGGGCCCCAGTAGCCGGTGCCGCGGCTCGTGTAGAGCTGGGTGCGGTCGCCGTGACGGGAGAGCCCCTGCACCACAGGCTGATCCAGGCGCACCAACCACCCGAACGGCCATATTTGCCCACCGTGGGTGTGACCGGAAACCTGCAGGTCCACCCCTGCCTCCACGGCCGCGTCGACCTGCTTGGGTTGGTGCGCGAGAAGAAACACGGGCAGGTCGGGGTCGGCGCCGTCGAGGGCCCGCGGCAAGTCCGCGCCGTGGCCCGGCTCCCCCGAACCGCGGGCCGTGCGATCGTCCACGCCCGCGATCACCAGTCGATCGCCACCGCGCTCGACCACCAGGTGCCGGTTGTGCAAGGTCTCCCACCCGAGGCTGCCCATGTGGTCGAGCCAGGACTGCGCTTCGCCGAAGTACTCGTGATTGCCCGTCACGTACACCCGCGCCAGTGTCGCCCGTGCGTGCGCGAGGGGGTCGACCTGGGACCGCCGCACGGCCACCGAACCGTCGGCCAGGTCACCGAGGTGGCACAGCACGTCCGGTGCGAGGGAATTGACCTTCTCCACCACACGCCGCGACCAGTCGGCGCGGTCGAAGGGCCCGAAATGGGTGTCGGTGATCATCACGACGCGAAGCCCGTCGAGCCCGGGTCCGAGCCGATCGAGCTGCACGTCCAGTGCGCGCACTCGCGGATCGCGCATCGCCTCGCGAAAGCCCCATAGGGCGACGACGGCGATGACCACCGCAGTCACGACCGCGACCATTCGACCACGCAGTGGATCGTCGACCCCCCAGAGCGCAAGGCGCAGAACGATACTCGCCACAGACCAGACGAACGCGATCCACGCCAGACCCAGCAGCACATCACCGACGCGCGCCGCGGCGTCGTTGTGGCGGCGGCCGTGTCCGGCCACCATCGTCAGCGGTTGCGCGACCAGCAGCACCGCGAAGAACGCGGTCGACGCGATCTGCACGGCCGGCGGCCAGTCGGTGCCCCAGAACGTGATGGTCCACCACGGCACCCCGAACAGGAGCAGCAGGATGCTCACGCCCACCGCTGTGAACGCGAGGCGACGTCCGAGCGGCACCCGTGGCTGCTCGACGGGGGTCGAGGTCTCGGTCATCAGTACTCGCCTTCATCTCATGAGTTGTCGCAACGAGAGTACTCGAGGGCGAATAGTGCCTGGTCGAGCGCGACACCGTACGATCCCCGCAACGGACATTCGGGACCGGTGGAACCGATCGGCTCGCGGGTGCGTCCGATACATAGGGGGGACGTCCGATCGACGCGGCGGGGGGAGTGACAGTGACGCACAGCGGGGGCACGCGCACAGTTGCTGCCGCGTCGATCGGACGTGGGTGGGGAATCGGGCTGATAGCCGGAGGGCATAGATGACGGACATCCTGCGCCTGTCGCCCGAAGCGGTCGACCAGTGCACTCGGGCGTGCGACGAGTACATGAAAGAACTGCGGGCGATTCGTGAGTATGCGCACGACATCATCGACCAGGGTTCCTTTGGCACACTCGGGTCTGGCCGGACACTCGCGACCAAGTTCGCCACAGTTGTCGCCGGAACCCCGAACTCCCTCTGCGAAGTACTCGACCAACACGTCGCCGCGATCACTGCGCTGCGGGATTCATTCCTTCAAGCCGGGCGCAACTATCTCGACGCCGACAACGCCACCGCGGCGGCACTCAGAGCACTCGACGAACCACACCGATGACCACCACAGAGCGTTCCCGCCTCGCGGCGTGCGTCCTAGTCGGCATCTCACTCACCGCGTGCAGTACAGCCATCGCGGGTGACCCAATCAGCAACGGCACCTGGAACACCTGCACCCTCCCCGACACCGCCATACAGGCAGCCGGGCTCGACCCGGCCACCAAATCCGAAGGACAAGTTTTCCGCGACGACTTCCCCCAATCCTGGCGATGCACATGGGACGGCGACAGGTACCTCGCAACAGTCGCCGCCGAGCCATACACCGTGCAACGACTCGCCACCTCCGACGCCTCCCTGCAGGTTCACCCCGTCACCATCGACGGTCGACCCGACGCCATCTCCTACATTTTCGACATCTCCGTGGGCTACGTCTGCAGCGTCGCCTTCACCGCCGGTGAACTCGCCACCAGAATCCAAATCGACACGTTCTCCACGGACGCCGCGACCGGAGAACACCTCGGCCCCGACGCCATCGACGAGTGCGCCATCGCCCTGCGCACCGCCATCGCCCTCAACTCCGCGATCCCCCGATGACCACCGCATCACACGACCGTTGGGGCGCACAGGCCCGGCCAGCTTCATGGCCCCACCTGGCGCCGGGACGACGTAGAGTTCGCCCACGAATATTCGGGCCGGTGGAACCGATCGGCTCGCGGGTGCGTCCGATACATAGGGGGGACGTCCGATCGACGCGGCGGGGGGAGTGACAGTGACGCACAGCGGGGGCACGCGCGCAGTTGCTGCCGCGTCGATCGGACGTGGGTCGGGGCGTGGGCCGACGCCGGGAGGGGCTCGATGACCGACATCCTGCGGCTGTCACCCGACGCGGTCGACCAGTGCACCCGGGCGTGCGACGACTACATCGATGACTTGAGGGCAATCCGTGTCAGCGCACCTGGAATTGTCGACCCGAGTTCGTTCGGAACCCTGGGCTCCGGTCGGACACTCGCGGCGAAGTTCACCACGGTGGTCGCCGGAACCCCCAACTCCCTCTGCGAAATCCTCGACCAACACATCGCCGCCATTACCGCGCTGCGGGATTCATTCATTCAGGCAGGCAGGAACTACCTTGACGCCGAGAACGCCACCACGGCAGCCCTGACCGCACTCGACGAACCGCACCGATGAGCACAACCTCACCGTTCTCCCGCCTCGCAGGGGCCGCCCTCCTCGGTCTCACCGCGGCCGCATGCAGCACCGCCATCGACGGGCAACCCGTCAGTAACGGCACCTGGAACACCTGCACCCTCCCCGACACCGCAATACAGGCAGCGGGACTCGACCCCGCCACAAAACGCGAAGGACAAGTGTTTCTCGACGACTTCCCCCAGTCGTGGCGCTGCTCGTGGGAGGGCGAAAGATTCCGCGCCATGGTCGCCGCAGAGCCCATCACTGTCGCGGAGCTGACCACCTCCGACGCCGTCCGCAACGTACGCCCCGTCACTCTCGACGACAGACCCGACGCAGTGACGTACGAACACACCCTCACACCGGGGTATGCCTGCGATGTCACCTTCACCGTCAAGAAACGAGCCACCCGAATCCAGATCGGCTCATTCCCAACAGACGCCGCGACCGGCGACTACCTCGGCCCCGACGCCATCGACGAATGCGCCATCGCCCTACGCACCGCCACCGCCCTCAACACCGCGATCCCGCGATGACCACCACCACGCCCTGCGCTGCGGAACCGGGGCCGGCCAACACTGACCACACGAGAGATCGGGGGATCAACCATGTCGTTGTTCGGAGTTGACATCGGCGATGTCGTGGACACGGTCGGCGGTGCCGCGAGCGCGGCCGGGGCGGCGGTCGGGAACGTCGGTGAGGAGATCGGGGACTTCTTCACCGGTGAGGATTCCGATCGCGAGCGGTACGTGCGGGAGGTTCAGGAACGCGGTAACGCACAGCGCGAGGGCATCTATGCGGACGAAGCGCGGGCTCGGGCCCAGCTGGCTCAGGGTGGCAGTGTTCTTCCGACCACCGTGATGCCGGAAGCGTTCGACGCGATGACTCACGAGGGCATCCTCGCCCACGTGAGCGCATTGGCCGCCGGCCGAGTGGCCCAGAGCAGCACAGCTTTCCACAACATTCAGGATCGTATCGGCGCTCTCGGTGAGACCCTCGGCGCCCAACTCCGCTCTGCCCTGACGGGCGAGTGGGAGGGAAGAACTGCAGAAGGCGCGGCCGCCGCTGTCGGTGGATACACCGCTGCCATGAGTCATCTCACCGCGTCACTCACCGTCGTGTCCGGAAAGCTGGCCGAAGCCGGGAGCGGGTTCGAGCAGACTGCACTGATGATCCCGCCCGCGTCCGGCATCAGCGGCACGGACGTGCTGCGCGTTGCCACCAGCTTCGTTTCGCCGCCCGCGCTGATGGGAACGCTGAGCGACGTGATGGCGAAGAAGGAGGAGGCTCGGCAGCAGGCGATCGCGGTGATGAAGACCGTCTACACGCCCGTGGTGGTCCAATCGGATACCGGTGTGCCCGTCCTACCGCCGCCGCTGGCACCGACCACCGGCGCGGGAGCCGGAGGCGACTCGCCCACGACCGCAGGCGGTGTCGGGTCGGGATGGCCGTCCGCGGTGTCGAACGCCTCCCCCGACGGCAGCTCGGCCGGTGAGGCGAGCACATCGGCGCCGGACGCTCGCCCCGCGAACACCACTGCCGCCGCAGCCGACACCTCATCGAACGGCGTAGCGGGAGCAGGCAATTCGGCAACAGGGAACTCGACCAACGGTACGTCGGGGCCCGCGGGCTCGGGTGCGGGCACCTCGATCGCGCAGGCCCCCGGAGCCGCACCCGGGCAGACCGGCGCGTTCACGGGCGGCCCCAGCAGTCCGCGCTCACCCTTCGGTCAGGGCCGGGGTGCCGGCTCGGGTGCGGGCTCGCGCAGCGGATGGAGCACGACATCGCCGTACGCGGTGTCAGCCGGTCCCCTCGGAACCGGAGCGGCCGGAGGCGGCACCGCTCCGGGCAGCGTCGGGGCGTCGGGGGTCACCGCAGCGCGCGGTGGCTACGGATCCGGCGCGGTGATGCCCGGCAGCGCCGGTGCACGCGGTGACAACGACACCGAACACACCACACCCGGCTACCTGGTCTCGGTCGACAACGGTGACGAACTGATCGGCGCCCTTCCACCGGTCGTGCCCCCGGTGATCGGCTCATGATCACCCGGCGGTGGTCGCTGACCTCGACCGAGTTCGCGGTGTTGTGGGAGCGCACCGGCCGAGACCGACTTCCGTTCCCGCTCAACTGGTTCGCCACACCCGGCTCCGCGGACGATGCGACACGCGAGCGCAACGACGCCGCGATCGACCTCGACGCGACGCCGGACAGCGGCCTGCGCGACGCGGTCGACCGGCTCGTGCAGCCGGAGCTGCGGCTGCACGCGGTGTCGGTCGGCTCGGCTACGGTTCGGCTGCACGGCGGGGTGGGTGCGGCGTCGGCGGTGATTGCCGAGCAGGACCCGTCGGGTGCCGTGCGAGTGGTCGAATGCGACCGGTTCCAGTTGCCCGCCGAGATCGCGCGTCTGGTGGTGTCCACACCGGGAACCAGCCTGTCGCTGAGCGCACCACATTCATCGCTCACACAGCCGACGTCGATCATGACGACCACCTCCGCCGCGCCGACCTCCGATGCCGAACTGATCGCCGCGCTCGAGGCGCGGGTGCGCACCGGCGGCGGCGAACTTCTGGTGGGCTATTCGGACAACGACGACGGGCTGATCAGCCGACCGCACGGTGGCTGCCGTTGGATCGACGTGGCCGACGACGGTCGGTACCTGCTGACGTCGTCCGCCGACGCGGACCCGATCCTGCACGTCGAACCTGCCACCGCACCGGCCGTGACAAGGGCGGTAGCAATGCTGCTCGATGCCGCCGTTCAGGTCGCGATGGCATCGTCGATCGGGATACGCCCGGCCACGAACTCGTAGGTCCTGCCGTTCGTTTCCGGGCTCGCGATCACGGCGGCCAGCACGTCTGCCACATCGGCGCGGCTCACCGAACCGCCCGTCGACCCCTGCTCGCGGGTGAGTATCGATCCCGTCGCCGCGTCGTCGGTCAACGTTCCCGGAGCCACGATGGTCCAACTCAGTTCGCTCGCGCGCAGGTGAGCATCGGCAGCCGCCTTGGCCTCGGCGTACGGGAAGAACGAGCTGGTCTCGGGCACACCGTGATTCGGCCCCGCACCGAAGTACGAGACCATCACGAACCGCGGGCGGGGGGAGGCGGCGGACGCAGCGTCGATGCAGCGGATTGCCGCGTCGCGGTCGACGGCGTACGTGCGGGCCGGGTTCCCACCACCGGCACCGGCGGAGAACACCACCACATCGGCCCCGGCCAGCTGCGCTCCGATCTGCTCGACGCTCGCGGTCTCGACATCGAGGACCGCGGGCGTGGCCCCCAGCGAGGCGACGGCGTCGGCGTGGTCCGGGTTGCGGACGACGGAGATCACCTCGTGCCCTCGCACGACGAGCGTGCGCGCGAGCAGCCGGGCAATCTTGCCGTGGCCCCCGATGATGACGATGCGTGACATGATCCCGGTTCTCCTGACGGTCGGGGGCCGCCCGCTCAGGAGGCGAACAGACCCGGCACGGGTACAGCTCGACGGTATGTCACCTTGTCGAATTCGCGGCCGTATTCGTCGACGGCGGCCACGTTCATCTCGCTGGGCGTCAGCCCCGGCAGACCCGGCACCACGTCGATGCGGATGAACGAGTAGTTGCGGAAACGCACGCGCGACCAGGCGACCGCCTCCGGCGACTTGGTGCCGTCCGGGGCCCACACGTAGCTGTTGGGGGTGCCGTCGTCGGGTGTGACGTTGCCGCGGTAGCTCTCGAGTTCGCCCGGCTGGAAGCCGTAGCGTGGCCGCCCACCACCGCCGACGGTGTAGTAGACGGTGCCGTCCTTCGCGCCCTCGACCACGGAGTTGTCCGGCGCCACCCGGGTGGGCTTGCCGGCGCGAATGGGATCGCTGCGCTCGAACACGTGATTGTGTGCCTGCAGGACGATGTCCACCGAGTAGCGGTCGAACAGGGCGGCCCAGGCGTCGCGAACCCCGCCGTCGGAGGCGTGGGAATCGGTGGTGGAGTACGCGCAGTGATGGAAGAAGCAGACGATGAAGTCGATGTTCGGGTCCTTGCGCAGACGCGCGAGGGTGCTCTCCACCCATCCGGTCTGGGCGCCACCGCTGTAGCCGGTGTTGGCCTTGATCTCGTAGGAGACGTCGTTGGCATCGAGGGAGAGCACGGCCACGTTGCCGTAGACCACCGAGTACACCGACGGGCACCCGCGGGGGCCGTTGGTGGGCTGATCAAGCCGAGCGGCGTGCCCGCCGTAGCCGTTCGGTGAGTACAGCGCCTCCATGTCGTGGTTGCCGGTGGCGAACATCCACGGCGCCACCGAGGCGCTCGACTCGATCGCCGCGAGGTACCCGTCCCAGACGAAGGGGTTGTACTTGTCGAAACCCTTGGTGAGCGTCCCGCCGCTGGGGACGAACTGCGCGGGCTTGCCTGCACCGGACGGGTCTGCGTAGGCGATGTCGCCGGCGAGGATGTGGAAGTCCGGACGCGACGCGGTGATCTGCCTGACGATGTTGGCCGTGTGCTTGACCGTGGGGTCGTTGTCCGGCTTGTAGTAGAGGTTGTCGTAGTCGCCGGGCTTGAGTCCGGGCGGCTGCGTGGGGGTTTCGTCGACACCCTGATCGCCCATCATCGTGAACCGGAAGGGGCCACCGCGCCCGGCCGGAAGGGCCGTGATCGCCGAGCGGATGTCACTGACGAAGCCGTCCACGGTGCGCCACCGGTAGAAGTGCGGGGTGCGTGCGGGGAGACCGTCGACGGGAACGTGCACGTAGAACTGTTCGGCGGCCAGCACCCCGCCGTCGGCCTGCGGCACCTGGCTGACGAGGTTGCGCACCTCCGCCGACGTGGTGGCACCGAGCAGCGGGGTGGGCCCGTGGTCGAGGAACACCCCGGTGGTGCCGGGATTGCGGGAGAGCTGGGCGGAGAAGCGCAGTTGCGAGCTGGGGTCGTTGCCGAACGACAGGTGCCGACCACCCACGGCGAGGGGGGCGTCGGCGGCGTAGGCGATGCGGGAGAAGGCGGCGTTGCCCACACCCACCGCGGCGGCCGCGGCGGCGGATCCGAGCAGGAAGTTCCGACGCGAGACGCCACGGCCGCGCAGGAACGAGCGGTGCCAGTCGTACTGCTCGGCGATGGTCATCTCAGCGGCGAGATTCTCGGGAACACCGGTTGCGACGGTTTCCCCGGCGGGGTTCAGAGGCATGGCATCACACTGCTGGCCGGACACATCGCCGGTCGTGCATACGGGCGAACGGCAGGTTAACAGCGGTGGTACAAACCCTCGCAACCGGGCGAACGGCGCACTATGGCCATGCCGCGTTCACGCGGTGCGCCGACGCAGCGTTCACCGGCTCAGGATCGTCGATACGGTCTGCCTGCCGCGGCGGGCCCACGCACGCGTCCCACCAGCCCGGCGACCGCGATCACGGTGACCACGTAGGGCAGCATCAGCATGAACTCGCTGGGTACCGGTGCGCCGATGATGCCGAGAACGTTCTGCAGGTTGGAGGCGAAACCGAACAGCAGTGCGGCGAGCGTGGCCCGCACCGGGTCCCACCGCCCGAAGATCACCGCGGCGAGTGCGATGTAGCCCGCACCGGCGGTCATCTCCTTGCCGAAGGCGCCCACCGATCCCAGCGTGAAGTAGGCACCGCCGAGCCCGGCGATCGCGCCGGCCAGGCACACGTTCCAGAACCGCGTGGCGGAGACGTTGATGCCGACGGTGTCGGCGGCCTGCGGATGCTCACCGACTGCGCGCAGCCGCAACCCCCACCGCGTGCGGAAGAGTCCGAACCACACCAGCCCGACGGCGGCATACATCAGGTACTCGATGATGCTCTGGCGGAACAGCACCGGGCCGACGATGGGGATCTGACTCAGCAGCGGGATCTCAATGCGGTCGAAGCGCGGCGGGGTGTTCCACCGAGGGGTGTCGGAGGTGAGCACCTTCGAGTACAGGAAACTCGTCAAGCCCACCACCAGCACGTTGAGCACCACCCCCACGATGACCTGGTCGACGAGGTAGCGGATGGAGAACACGGCGAGCAGGGCGGCCACCAGAGCCCCCGCGACGATCGCGGCGACGAGCCCGACGATGGACGACCCGGTCAGTGAGGCGGTGACGGCGCTGACGAACGCGCCGGCAAGAAGTTGGCCTTCGATCGCAATGTTGACCACACCCACCCGCTCGGACACCACACCGCCCAGTGCGCCGAAGATCAACGGTGTCGACAGCGCGACGGTGCCGATGAGCAACCCCGGCACCGGGATGGTCTCCCCCACCGCCGCCCACGTGAGGAAGCCGATCACGAACAGGACGGCGTACGCCGCGATCAACCACGTGGAGGTGCTGCGCGTGTTCCGTGCGGCCACGATCGAGTACGCCGTGATCGCCGCGAGTATCACCGTGATCACCACCGTGGTCACCGCGGCGGGCAGCCCGAGGGTGCCCAGTCGAATGGCGTCGTCGTCGGTGGACAGGGCGAAACGGCTGGTACCGGGGTCGGTGTTCAGCGCGAACACCACCAGCGAGATCAGGGTGCCCAGCCCGAGCGCAACCGGCACCTTCGCGCGACTGCGCGAGGACGGGGCCGTGCCCGGCGCGGCGGCGAGGGTGCTCACGCGGCCGCCTCCTTCTTCCCGGTGGTGGGCAGGCGGAACACCGCACGCACCAGCGGCGGGGCCGCGATGAACAGCACGATCACCGACTGCACCACCAGCACGATGTCGATGGGGACGCCCTGTGCGGCCTGCATGGCGAATCCGCCGGCCTTGAACGCCCCGAACAGCACCCCGGCGGCGAACACGCCGAGCGGACGCGAGCGACCCAGCAGTGCGACGGTGATGGCGTCGAACCCAATTCCGGCGTCGATGTCGGAGCCGAAGCCCGAGGTGACGGTGCCGAGAACCTGGGCCACCCCGGCCAACCCGACGAGGGCGCCGGAGATCAGCATGGCGTACACGTAGATGTTCTCCACGCGGATGCCGGCCACGCGGGCCGCAGCCGGGTTCTCCCCCACGGCGCGGAAACGAAACCCCAGCGCGGACCGTTCGAGCAACCACCAAACCCCGACGGTCGCGACGATCACCAGAACGAACCCCAGGTGAAGGTTGTAGCGGCTGCCGAAGAGGTTGGGCAGCACGGCGTTCGCATCGATCGCGGGTGTCTTGGGGTTGTTCGAGCCGGGAGCCTGCAGCGCGCCGGGAGTGCGCAGGAGATACGAAAGAAGGTAGAAGGCAACATAGTTGAGCATGATCGTCACGATCACCTCGTGCGCGCCGGTGCGAGCCTTGAGCAGGCCCGCCAACCCACCCCACAGGGCGCCGCCGACCACACCGGCCACCACCGCCGCCACCAGATGCACCACCACCGGGAGGTGGAAGGTGAACCCGACGTAGCCGGCGCACCCGGCGGCGATCAGCATCTGGCCGCGACCACCGATGTTGAACAACCCCACCCGGAATGCCAGTGCCACACCGAGGCCGGCTGCGATCAACGGCGTGGCGAAGGTCAGGGTCTCGGTGAGCGGGCGAATGCCGTTCGCGAAACCGGGACGTCGGAAGTTGTACACCGATCCTTGGAACAGCGCCGAGTAGGCGCCGAACACCGAGTCCCACACAGCCTTCAGCAGATCGGTGGGGCGGGAGAAGAAATAGCCGGCGGTGGTCTGCACCTGCGAATCGGTGACGGCGATCAGTACCGCGCCCACCACCAGGGCCGCGATCACCGACAGGAACGAGATCACGGCGCTGCCGCCGAGGATCTCGCGCACCACCGAGGTCGATCGGCCCTCGTCCTTCTCCGGGGCGGGTGCGGTGGCGGTCACGGCGCCTCACTTTCGTCGGTGCCGGCGCTGCCACCGGCCATGAGCAGGCCCAACCGGTCGCGGGAGGTGTCGCCGGGAACGATGTCGACGATGCGGCCCCGGTACATCACGGCGATCCGGTCGGCGAGGGCGGCCACCTCGTCGAGTTCGGTGGAGATCACCACCACCGGGGTGCCCGCGTCCCGTGTGGCGACGATGCGTTTGTGCACGAACTCGATGGACCCGACGTCGATACCGCGGGTTGGTTGCGACGCCACCAGCAACCGCAGGTCCCGCCCGAGTTCGCGGGCGAGCACCACCTTCTGCTGGTTGCCGCCCGAGAGCCGACCGACGGCGGTGTCGATACTCGGTGTGCGAACGTCGAACTCGGCCACCTTCTCGCGTGCATAGTCCGCGAGCACCTCTCGGCGCACGGCACCGTTGCGCACGAACGGCTCGCCCCCCGAGCGGTCGAGCATCAGGTTCTCGGCCACACTGAACTCGGCCACCAGCGCGTCCTGAGAGCGGTCCTCGGGCACGAAACCAACGCCCGCATCGAGCACCGCACGCACATCGAGGCCCGTGAGCGACGCACCGTCGAGGCTGATGTCGCCGTCGTAGCTCGGGTGCAGACCGAGGATCGCCTCGGCCAGCTCCGTCTGCCCGTTGCCCTGCACGCCCGCCACCGCGAGGATCTCGCCGCGGCGGACCTCGAAGCTGACGTTGTCCACCACGGCCGCGCCGGCGGCGTTGTGCACGGTCAACCCCGAGACCACCAAACCCGGATCACCCGGCTGCGCCGGTGATTTCGCCACCGTCAACTCGACGCTGCGACCGACCATCAGCGATGCGAGTTCGGCGTCGGTGGCGGTGGGCTCGGCCTCACCGACCACCCTGCCCAATCGGACCACGGTGATGCGATCGGCCACCGCCCGCACCTCACGCAGCTTGTGGGTGATGAACACGATGGCGGTGCCCGAGTCGGCGAGCTGACGCATGATCGTCATCAACTCGTCGGTCTCGGCGGGGGTGAGCACCGCGGTCGGCTCGTCGAGCACCAGGATCTCGGCGTCACGGGAGAGCGCCTTGATGATCTCCACTCGCTGTTGCACACCGACGGGCAGATCCTCGACGAGGGCATCCGGGTCGATGTCGAATCCGAACCGAGCCGAGACCTGCCGCACGAGTGCGCGTGCGGCGTCGAGGTCGAGTCGTCCACCGGCTCTGGTCTTCTCGTTGCCCAGGACGATGTTCTCGGCGACGGTGAACACCGGGATCAGCATGAAGTGCTGGTGCACCATGCCGATCCCGGCACTCATGGCCTCGCCGGGACCGGCGAAGCTCACCGGCTCACCGTCGAGAACGATCTCGCCCGCATCGGGTCGGTAGAGCCCGCTGAGCACGTTCATCAGCGTCGACTTCCCGGCACCGTTCTCACCGAGAAGGGCGTGGATCTGACCCCCGTCCACCCTCAGATCGATGGCGTCGTTGGCCACCAGAGAGCCGAAACGCTTGGTGATTGCGCGTAGTTCGAGGTTCATCGGGCTGCGAACCTCATCGAGATGCGGTCGAGCACTACTTCGGCTGCGAGGGCGAGGTGACCGTGATCGTCTTGGCGACGATGCCCTTGCTGATCGTGTCGATCTCGCTCTGCAGCGCGGGATCGACCTTGGAGGAGAAGTCGTGGAACGGGGCGATCCCGACACCGCCGTTGCCCAGCGTGCCGACATAGGGGGTGTTGTCGAACTTGCCGGCACCCGCTGCGGCCACCACCTCGCTCGTGCTCTGCTTGAGCCCCTTGGTCACCGAGGTCAGGAGCAGGTCACCCACGCTCGGGTCGGAGAGGAAGACGTCGGCATCGGCGCCGATGAGGGCAATCGGCTTCTTCGAGTCGCGGATGGCCTGCGCGGCGGACTGATAGATGGGACCGCCCACGGGGAACACCACGTCCGCGTTCTGATCGATCAGGCCCTGCGCGGTGTTCTTGGCCACCTCGTTCGCCTCGAAACCGCCGGTGAACGAACCGTTCTGCGCACCGACGTCCCAACCGATCACGCGAACGGACTTGCCCTTCTGCTGGTTGAAGTAGTTGACGCCGTCGGCGAACCCGTCCATGAAGATCGTGACGGTGGGCAGTTGCATGCCGCCGAACGTTCCCACCACCCCGGTCTTGCTGTAACTCGCGGCGGCGTAACCGGCGAGGAACGCCGACTCGGCGGTGTTGTAGGTCAGGGGCTTGACGTTGGGGGCGGTGATGGACGAGTCGTCGATGATCGCGAAGTTCACGTCCGAGTGCTGCGCCGCACCGGCCTTGGTGGCGTCGGCGAGGTTGAAGCCGACGGTCACGATCAGCTTGCAGCCCTGATCGACGAGGTTGTTGATGTTCGGCTCGTAGTCGGTGGGCGAATTGGACTGCACCGTAATCGGTTTGACGTTGAGCTTCGTCGCCGCGTCCTGCAGCCCCTCGAAGCCGAGCTGGTTGAAGGACTTGTCGTCGAACCCGCCGGTATCGGAGATCATGCAGGGCAGAAAACCCGACGAACTCGAACCCGACGAGCTGGGGTTGTCCGGAGCCGAGCCGCACGCGACCACGAGGTTGGCGGCCCCGACCACCGCGACACCGGTGGTCAGGAAGGAGCGAGAGGATGTGCGGACATTCATGAGGGAGGAACCACCTTCACCGGTCGACATGATTGCCGATGACGGTACCCCGGCGGGCGGGTTCGTGAACGCTGAGCGAGCGAAATTGCTCGACCCACCAACTACACGACCCACCCACTGCACGACCCACCCACCACACGACCCACCAACGACTCGTGGGCCGCCTGCCGGAGCAGACGACCCACGAGTGGTGATCCGGTGAAACCGGATCGGGCGATCAGACGGCGCGAACTCCGCTGGCCTGCGGGCCCTTGGCGCCCGCGGTGACCTCGAACTCGACGCGCTGGTTCTCTTCGAGGCTCTTGAAGCCGGTGCCCTGGATCTCGGAGTAGTGAACGAACACGTCGGGTCCGCCCTCCTGCGCGATGAATCCGAAGCCCTTCTCGGCGTTGAACCACTTGACGGTTCCCTGAGTCATGATCAATCTCCCTACCGCTGAGGTGCACGGGGTCCACACCGTGTGGAATCCCGGGTCGGTACTGAACGCGACCACTTTCGAGTTACCTCGAGGCAGGAAGCGCGCTCGCAACTACAAGTTCCCAGCGAGCGTGCATGAAACACGAACACACAAAAACTACGACCTAGTCAGCGCTGACGAGCGTACCCGACTCGCGGGGCTTCTACGGCAACGGGCCCGCCGGTGTCACCCGCTGGGATCGGTCCGCGACGCGGTAGCTCGCGGCGAGGTAGACCCCCGACCGCGGGTCCTCCTTGGCGTCGAGGAACCAGTAGTCCATCTGGGCGCCGGTGCGCGAGACGTCGAACACCCCGAAACCGTGCGAGTCGAGCTCGACGTACTTCACGTGGTGGTTCAAGGTGGTGAACGCCGCCTCGGCGACCCTGCCGACGGTGTGCTCCGGAGTCCGGGTCAGGTCGTCGACGTTGGCCGAGCTGACACTGGTGACCACCAGTTCCGTCGCCACGGTGCCTGCGCCGGGGTAGTTCGCGGCGTCCACCGGCAGGTCACAGGCCCACGACGAGTGGATGTCGCCGGTGATGAAGACGGTGTTGTCGATCTTGTTCTGCCGCACGGTATCCAGCAGACGAGCCCGGTCGGCGCGGTAGCCGTCCCACGCGTCGGTGTTGTACGTCAGCCCGTCCTCGGGGACACCCAGCAGACCGGTCAGCGCCCGGGTCGTGGCCGGTTCGAGCGGCGGGATCAGCGTGGGGGTGATCATCACCGGGTTGCCGACAATCTTCCACTGCGTGGGCGAGGTGACGATACCGCCGGTGAGCCAGTCCATCTGATCGCGTCCGGTGATGGTGCGCGACGGCGAGTCGATGGCGCGGCCGTCGAGCGCGGAGGCCTGTTTGGTGCGGTAGGTGCGCAGATCGAGCATCGACAGTTCCATCAGCGTGCCGAAGCGGAAGCGGCGGTAGAGGTGTCGGTTGTCGGGAGTTCCCGCCGCCCGCACCGGCATCCACTCGTAGTAGGCCTGCACCGAGTTGGCCTTGCGGACACTCCACGGGCCTTCGGTGGCGGGCTGGTGGTTCTCGGCACCGCCGTCGTAGGCGTCGTTGGCGGATTCGTGGTCGTCCCACGTGCAGATCCACGGCACCGCCTGGTGCGCCGCCTGCAGGTCCGGATCACTCTTGTACTGCGCGTGCCGGCGCCGGTAGTCCGAGAGCGAGACGATCTCGGTGACCGGATCATGCACGCGCACAACACCGTTCTTGCCGGCGAACCCGCCGGTTCGGTACTCGTAGATGTAGTCGCCGAGGTGGACGATGGCGAAGAGGTCCTTGCGGTAGGACAGATGCCGGTACGCGCCGAAGTAGCCGGACTCCCAGTTCGAGCACGACACCACTCCGAACCGGATAGCGTCGATGTTCGCGTCGGCGGCCGGTGCCGTGTGCGTGCTGCCCACCGGTGACCTCGACCCCTTCGCTGCGAAGCCGTAGAAGTAGGACGTGCCGGCCTCGAGGCCGGTGACGTCGACCTTGACCGTGAAGTCGGACGCGGCCCGTGCGGTGACCGTGCCCGATTGCACGACGTCGCGCAGCGCGGAGTCGGTGGCGAGTGTCCAGGTGACAGCGGTGTCCGGCCCCACGCCCGAGCCGGGGGTGGCCTCCGGGGTCGGGGTCACGCGCGTCCAGAGGATCAGCGAGTCCGGTGCCGGATCGCCCGAGGCCACACCGTGGGAGAACACTGCGGGGTCCGCATCGGCGGACGCGGTGCCGGGCAGGGCCGCGGACACCAGTGTGGTGGTGGCGAGAGTGCCTGCGGCGGCGAGGGAGGAGGTGCGGAGGAAGTCACGGCGATCGATGCTCACACCGGTCAGTGCAGTGCACCGCGGCTCGAAGGTCAAGACACCGCCCGGTGCGTCCGGTACGTCCGAATCCGCTCCTGGCGTTCGCAGACCTCCGGTTTGTTTCGTCCGGCACAAGCGGACCCGACGATGCACACTGGAAGGAGAGGACAGTTTTTTTCGTAGACGAACGCCCGGCGCGGGCGGACACCACGGGGGGTGTTCGATGATCGACGCACACGACCACAACCAGGCCATCTTCGACGACGAGCGGGTGGCCACGAGTTACGAGCGCCTGAGGGCGAATGCGACGTCCTTCCTGGACGGCGGCGAACAGGCGGCGCTCGTCGCCGTGGCATCGCATTGCCGGGGCACCGCGATTCTCGACGTCGGTGTCGGCGCGGGCCGAACCACAGCACTGCTCCGCCTGATCAGCGATCGCTACAAGGCGGTGGACTACTCCCCGCGCATGGTCGAGGCGTTCCGCCACAACTACCCGACCATCGAGTGCACGGTCGGTGATGCTCGGGACCTCGCCGGCGAACCGGACGATCAATACGGGCTGGTCCTGTTCAGCAACAACGCGCTCGACGGCCTGGACCGCGACGACCGCTCGAGGGCGCTGCGAGAGTTCCGGCGCGTCGCCACCAGCGACGGGTTCATCGTGTTCTCGACGCTGAACAAGAACGGCCCGTCGTTCGGCGAGAGCCCATTCCAGCTGCATCGGCCGCATCGAGCCTTCTCCTGGCGGGAGTTGGCCATTCGCCTGGCTCGGTCGATCCTCGACCCGTACGGGGTGGTGAAGGCGGTGCGCAACTACCGCGTTCACCGGCACCTGGTGGTCGATCACGGATCGTGGGCGATCGGCCCCCTGGCAGCGCACTACTACGCGCCGATCTGCTACTTCACCTCGATTCCCGATCTGGTGGAGACGGTGGAGCGGGCCGAGTTGTCGGTGGAGCTGATCTTCGACGACACCGGCGCGGAGGTGGACCGCCACTCGGACACCTCGGTGGCGGACTACTTCACGGTGGTCGCCCGACCCGCCTGAGGCCGCCGTACAGCCCCATCCGTAACACCCGCAACTAGACCATTGACAAATGGCACGGTGGCGGGTGACGCTGTGGTCATGACCACACAGTCCGGCCTCCGCCTCCCCGGGATCCTGTCCCGCCGCGGCTCCAAGGCCTCCCACAACACCAGAGCCATCGTCACCGGCGCGGGCAGCGGAATCGGGCGCGCGTTCGCCCTCGCCCTCGCCGCGCGCGGTGGTGAGGTGATCTGCGCGGACATCTCGGGCGAACGCGCCCAGGAGACCGCCGACCTGATCAGCCGTATCGGCGCCACCGCGCACCCCTACTTCTGCGACGTCTCGGTCCGCGACGACCTGCTCGCCCTCGCCGACTTCGCCCACACAACCTTCGGCGGCGCCCCGACCCTGGTGATCAACAACGCCGGGGTGGGCATCGGCGGACAGGACGTCGGGTCGATCGGCTTCGAGGACTGGGACTGGGCACTCGGGATCAACCTCATGGGTGTGGTCAACGGCTGCGAGATCTTCACACCCGCCCTGCGGGCAGCGCGGTCGGGCGGGATCATCAACGTCGCGTCCGCGGCCGGGTTCGCCGCCGCACCGCGCATGGGCGCCTACAACGTGGGCAAGGCCGCGGTGGTGGCGCTGTCGGAGACGATGTACGCCGAACTGCGCGGCACCGGCGTGCGGGTGACCGTGCTCTGCCCGACGTTCGTCGACACCAACGTGGTGCGCGACGGGCGGATCAGCGGCGGCGCCGACAAGGTGGCCAGCGCTCTGATGGCCGGAACTGCATTGAACGCCAACCGAATTGCCGAGATCACCCTCGATGCCTACGACCGCGGCAAGCTCTACGTCGTCCCGCAACTCGACGCGAAGGCAGTGTGGCTGGCCAAGCGCCTGACCCCGGTGACCTACGCGCGCACCATCGGCTTCCTGGCCCGATTCCTCCCCCGCGACCGTGATGCCGCGACAAAGGCCGAGACCACCACCACCTCAGCGAACGGAGCATGACCATGGCATTCGACTTCGAGGCGATGCTGCAGAAGATCAAGGACAAGCAGTGGTCCCTGGCCGATATCGACTGGGACGCACCGGGTGCCGAAACCATGACCCCGGAGATCAAGGCGCGCCTGAAGCCGTTCCTGTCGGACCTGATGTGGATCGAGAACGTCGGCGCCCGCGGGTTCGCCGCCATGGCCACCAAGGCACCCACGCCGACCCTGCGGGAGATCTACCGCTACTTCCACG
Organism: Rhodococcus sp. AZ1; assembly: GCF_054979605.1. NCBI lineage: Bacteria > Bacillati > Actinomycetota > Actinomycetes > Mycobacteriales > Nocardiaceae > Rhodococcus > Rhodococcus sp. AZ1. The sequence goes on along the minus strand of NZ_JBUEQF010000001.1, from coordinate 388,040 downwards.
CCGAGGAACAGAAGCACGCCAACGCCGAGCTTGCCCTGATGCGCCGCTGGGACATGCTCGACGGCGACGAGATCCCCGAGCCCAACATCAACGTCAAGCTGGTGATCGACTGGCTCGACCGGCACTCCGACGCCACCCCGCTGACGGTGCTCGGCACCGTGATCCCCATGCTCGAGGTGGCCCTGGACGGAGCGCTGGTGAAGTTCATCGTCGACGAGATCGAGGACCCGGTGTGCCAGGAGGTGTTCCGCAACATCAACTCCGACGAGTCCCGCCATCTGGCCGTGGACTTCCAGGTGCTCGACCTGCTCGGCCACGCGCGCATGCGTCGTATCCTCATCGACACCGCCGGTGCGTGGATGACGCCGTCGCTGATCATCGGGACCCTGCGCTACCTGCCGCTGCTGAACAAGATGCGTGACAACGTCGTGTCCATGGGCATCGACGAGCAGAAGCTCTACACGGCCATGGGACGCTTCCGCAACGTGGGCGAGCGCAGCAGCCACACCCGCCGGCTGCCGATGTACCGCCTCATCAGCTGGCACGCGGGCGTGGTGGTCGATCGGACCCGGCGCTACCACTACCTGGCCGATGCCCTGGTCCGGATCACCGCTCACTACCCGTCGCGGCTGCTGCGCTCGGAGCCGAGCTGGTCCAAGGAACTGACCTACGAGCCCGTCGCATGAGCACACACGACGTGCTCGACGTGGCGGTGATCGGCGCCGGATTCGCCGGCATCGGCACCGCAATTCGTCTGCGGCAGAGTGGAATCGAGAACTTCGCCGTGTTCGAGCGGGCCGCCGAGGTGGGTGGCACGTGGCGAGACAACACCTATCCCGGCGCCGCGTGCGACATCCCGTCGCGGCTGTACTCCTACAGCTTCGCCCCCAACCCCGACTGGTCGCAGACCTACTCGGGCAGCCGAGAGATCCTCGGCTACATCCGAAAGATGGTCGACGACTTCGGTATCGGTGTACACCTGCGCTTCGACCACACGGTCGAGGGCCTGGTGTGGGACGAGTCAGCCGATCTGTGGGAGGTTTCCTTCGCGGGACGGCCGAGCGTGTACGCGCGCGCCGTGGTGCTCGCGTCCGGGCCGCTGGCCAATGCGAGCCTTCCGAAGATCACCGGCATCGACACCTACGAGGGCATCAAGATCCACAGCGCCCGGTGGGATCACGACTACGACTTCCGGGGCAAGAAGGTGGCGGTCATCGGTACCGGGGCCAGCGCCGTGCAAATTGTGCCGGAACTGGTGAAGGTGGCCGAGTCGGTCAAGGTCTACCAGCGCACCGCCGGGTGGGTGTTGCCGCGCACCAATTTCCGCACACGCGGCATCACGAGAGCCGTCTACCGCACGGTCCCCGGCGCGCAGGCGCTGGCTCGTCGTGCGTGGTTCTGGGGGCACGAGTCGGTGGCGCTCGGCGTGGTGTGGGAGTCACCGCTCACCCGCGTTGTCGAGGCGGTCGGCAAGGCCCACCTGCGCCGTCAGGTCAAGGACCCGTGGCTGCGCCGGCAACTGACCCCCGACTTCCGCGCCGGGTGCAAGAGGTTGCTGATGACCAGCCAGTACTACCCGGCTCTGCAAAGGGACAACTGCACACTGGTCACCTGGCCCATCGCCCGGTTGTCGCCGAAGGGCGTGCGGACGGTCGAGGGGATCGAGCACCAGGCCGACGTGATCGTGTTCGCCACGGGCTTCGACGTCTCCAAAACCGGGACCCCGATACCGATCCAGGGTCTCGGCGGACGACGGTTGGCCGACGAGTGGAGTACGGGCGCGGCGGCGTACCGGTCCGTCGCGGTGTCGGGATACCCCAACCTGTTCTTCACGTTCGGCCCGAACTCCGGGCCCGGACACAGCTCGGCGCTGGTGTACATGGAGGCACAGATCGACTATCTGGTCGACGCCATCGGCACCGCCCTGAGCCGCGATGCGGTGCTGGACGTCAAGGCCGACGTGCAGCAGACCTACAACGCCGACATCCAGCGGCGGCTGGCGCGCACCACCTGGAACTCCGGCTGCTCGAGCTGGTACCTCACCGACGACGGGTTCAACGCCACGATGTTCCCGGGCTTCGCCACGCAGTACGTGCGTCAACTCGATCGCGTTCGCCTCGAGGATTTCGTGGTGACGGCGCGCGCCGCGGGTCGACACGAGTCCGAGATGCTCACCGCGCCACCGCGCACTGGCACTAACGTGTAGGGGGACGGCGGCTGGGATCACGGGATGACGGGAAAATCGACCATGACGGTGGAGTACCGCATCGACGATCTCGCGCGCGCCGCGGGCACCACCACGCGCAACGTTCGGGCCTACCAGGAGCGCGGTCTGCTCCCCCCGCCGGAGAAGCGTGGTCGGGTGGGCATCTACCACTCGTCGCATCTCGAGCGGTTGCGGCTGATCGACCTGCTGCTCCAGCGCGGGTTCACCACCACGCACATCTCCGATTTCATTCACGGTTGGGAGAACGGCAAGGACCTCGCCGAGGTGCTCGGTCTCCAGCATGCCGTCTCCCGCCAGTGGTCCGACCCAGACGACGAGGTGAGTGTGCCGGTGGCCCTCGCCGCGGAGATGATCGGCGGGGGTCCGAACGCGCTCGACCGACTGGTGCGCATGGGCCTGGCCCGCATCGACGGCGACACCTGCGTGTTCACCGACCGGCAGCTGCTCGAAGGGTTCGCCGAGGTGGTCGAGTACGGGTACTCGCTCGACGCCCTGCTCGACGTGCAGGAGCGAATCCACGCCACCGTGGACACCCTGGCCCGCGACATGATCGTCGCCGTCAAACGCCAGATCGAGGCCGATCACGGCGAGGGCTGGTTGCCCGACGGCGACGAGGTGGCCCGCACCACCGACATGCTCAACCACCTGCGCGAACTCGCGGCCCGCTCGGTGCACACCATGCTCGACCGCGCGCTCGACGACAACCTGGTACGAGAATTGGGCGACTACCTCACTACCGCCATCGGGCACTCCGGGCCCGGCAGCGCCAGCGCCAGTTGACAGGGACCAGCGGATAGGGACCAATCGTGCACATCACCCCGCCCGGTCCGCACACCCAGTTTCGCCGCATCCTGGGCGCACGGCTGATCGACACCGCCGGGACCGCAATACTTCTCGTGCCCAGCCTCCTGCTGGCCACCACGCTGTGGGGCAGCAGTTCCGGCGGCGGACTCATGGCCTCGGCCAGTTCGGGAGCGGCGGTGGTTGTCGGTCTCTGGGGTGGGGTGATCGGCGATCGCTTCCCACGCCGCACGGTGATGACGGCATCCATGGGAGTGCTCGCGCTGTGCTCCATCGCGGTGGCGATCATCGCTCATTCCGCCGACGGCCGCGATCGTCAGGCCTTCGCGATCCTCATCGCCATCGTGCTGGTGGAGGGCGCGGCCACCGCAGCGTTCCTCCCGGCGTTCCGAGCAGCGTGGCGCTCGATCTCCGAGCCGGATCAGATCCCGTCGCGCCTGTCGACGATCCAGAGCGCAACCGGGCTCATCAATCTGGCGGGTCCGGTGGTGGGCGGCGTTCTCTACCAGGTCGATCGCGCGCTGCCGTTCCTCGTCGATGCCGTCAGTTTCCTCGCCGCGATGCTCATCATGGCCACCATCGGGCGCCTGCCCCGCACCCGTACGGCCGACTCCACCGGATTGCTCGACGACCTCCGCAGCGGGTGGCAGTACGTCCGATCACGACGCACCCTGATGACGCTCTACCTGCTGGGCCCACTGTTCGCGATCGGTACCAGTGGCGTCACCTTCGTGCTGCTTCTGGAGGTCGCGCGGCAGGACCGCAGTCCCCTGGCCATCGGCCTGATCCAAACCGCCTCGGTTGCGGGCCTGATCATCGGCGCACTCGCGGCACCCACACTGCTCCAACGCATCCCCATCGGGCGCCTCGGCGGGGCCACCGCGCTGCTCGTCGTGCCCGCTGTGGTGGCATTGGCGTTCACCATCGACGCACCGTACTTGGCCTATGTCGTTGTGCCGGTGACAGTTCTCGCGCCGATCATCGTCATCGCCTACGACACCTTCGAAACACGTTCGGTGCCCGACGAATACCAGGCCCGCGTAGGCAGCGTCGGCATCTTTCTCCAGCAGGCCTTCGAGCCCATCACACCTCTGCTGGCTGCAGCGGTGATCAGCGTCGCCAGCGGCACGGTGAGTGTGCTGGTGTTCGGGGCCTTCCTCGCGGCTGCCGCGGTGGCCGTCAACAGCTCATCGACGTTGCGCAACATCCCGCTCGCCTCGTCCATAACCGCACAACCGCCGAACGAGCGCCGGACACGCCCGGCCGACAAGTAGGTTCTACGGGACTGCTCCCGGTTTGGTTGACATCTGATCTGTGAGGCTCGTTCCTCACGGCGGAAGGAGGTTCCCCATGCCGAAGGCATTCCCCGAGGAGCTGACAGACATCACCGGGCACCGTACCGCTTGGATTCCAGCCGACGACGGCAAGCTCTGTACCTATCCCATAGGTTCGCCACGCGCCGGGTCCGGACCTATCCGGCTGATGACCATTCATCGGGTCGGCCGATGTTCCGAAAGGCGGGTGCCAGCACAAGCGGTGCGATACTCAACAATAGGAAGACCGAGCCGAGAAGCGCAGCCAAGGGAGCACCTATCGTATGAAGCGCAAGACCTCCGAGAGGTGGCGCGGCCGGTGCCAGGCCAACCGAGAGCACCCTTCCCGCAGCGTTCACCCGAGCTTGCATGTCGATCGGTGTTGCAGCTGCGACGTATGCCGATATTCCGGCATTATTCGCTGGTAGGAGAACAATGCCAACTGCTAGTAGCAATATCACGATAACGACATTCGTGGTTGTCCCGAGTGGGCCGGTTATTATGCTGAATGCAACGCCCGTCGCTATAGCCAGATAGCCAGTTCTCAATCGTGGCAGAATGCGGCTCGCAACGAAGGCTCCCAACAGACCCCCTAACGCGACGAAGGTGTCAACCAATCCAATCGCTAGCGGACTGACGCCCGCTTGCACCAGGTTGAGCGTGACGACTGTGACGACGTACGCCATTGCAAAGTTGAACAGTGCGCCCCACACTGTTGCTGCTCGCACAGCCTCTGATCGCCAGATGTACTGGAAACCTTCGCGCGCATCGTGAAGGTAGCTTCCGTTGCTGCTGTTTCCCGAACCAAGTTCAGGGAGCATTCGTCTGACAATCACAGCGTAGATGACGTAAGTTACAGAGTCCACCACAAAGGGAATGATTCGTCCAAGGGAGTACAGTAAGCCGCCTAGCGGAGGTCCGACCAAGTTCACAAAATGTTCGCGGATTTCCAGCCGAGTGTACGCAAACGATATCTGCTTGGCTGGGACCACTTGTCGAACCGCCGACGACACCGCTGGACTCAGGAAAGATTCCGATATTCCAACTACAAGGCCCACGGCGATAAGCTGTTCAATAAGTACGTTACTCAACACTGCAGAGACTGCCACATTCGAGAGGGCCACAGAAGCAGCGACGTTCGCCCATACGATGGTGGTTCGCTTCGACCATCGATCCACCAGCGGCCCAGACACGAGCCCGCCAATGAACTGGCCCAGCAAGACTCCTGACGCGGCAAGTCCCGCGAGAAATGTCGACCCAGTTAATGCGTACCCGTACAGGGGGAACACGAGTGTGCTCATGGCCGATCCCACGCCCGACACAGCGCTCCCGACCCAGAGGACTGTGAATTCCCGATTTTGCTGCAGCGGAAGGTCGGAGTCACCGTTGCTTGCGTGCATCTCTCAGTCCTCCGTATGAATCAGGTTGCAGTTACGCGTGGTCGTCCGAAGACGCCATCTGTCCGCGAGCACACCGCCCGCCGGACCGAAGGTCAGGACCGGCAACACGGCGCACATCGTGATCCCGGTGACGGCCAGCGGCCCCCAGCTCTGCCCGTCCGCTACGCGGGTCGCGATCCACAGGACGACCGTCACGTCGAAAACGACGTCCCCGGCTACGGATATCGCCGATCCGGCCCAGAGACGACGCCAATTGGGAATTCGCCAGACGGAGTCGGTCATCTACCGGAAATTACAAGAGCTAACCACCTTTGGCGCGGCAGTCAAGTAAAATCAACTCGGGTCGCTTCCCCGAATGGCGTTGAGCCACACTCCCACCGCGGCGGCGACGGCGAATGCCCCGGCGAACGCCACCACGGAACCGCCCGCCACGTAGACCCACAGCAGCGCGACCACCGGGGCGGGAACGGCGTACACCCCGTCCAGAACCAGCCGGCGCCGCAGGGCGGAGGCGGTGGTGGCGCGCTCGAGCGCATCCGGACCGGGGCGAGAGGTGTTGTCGTGCAACGTTCCCTCCGGCTCGGCCGCTCGCACCGCACCCGACCGGTAGAAGCGATGACCGTCGACGGTGATGCTGGGCGAGAGCGGTGTGCCGCCGATGATCGCCGGGACCGGCGACGGCATCGAGATCAGTGATGGATCGAAGAACACCGGCACCCACCGCCCCACGGTGCGGCCCTCGATCTCGATCCAGCTTCTGCTGGACAGGCCACGTTGGACGCGCACCCGCCGCACCTCGACGGTACGACCGGTGACATCACGCGGGCTCAGCGCCCGCACCACGACGAACACGGTGGTCACCACGACACCCACGGCCACCAGAACGAGGACGGCGAGCTGATCGGCGGCCACCGCAGCTCGCCCGAACGCCGGATCCGGTTGCGGCGCTGCGGGATCAGCGCCCCGAGCCAGTGCGTCGTCCCCGGCGCCGATCGCCAGGATGCAGAACACCGACAGCACCCCGACGATCAGGAGAACAGTACTGCCCGCGGCCAGGGGGTACCGCAGGGCCGCGGGCAGTGCTGCAACGCCGGGTGAGCGGGAGTTCTCCCCCGCTCCCCGGCCGGGTGTCACTTGGTGAAGCCCACGATCGTCCAGTCGGTGCTGGCGAGGCCGAAGGCGCCGTAGTTGGCCAGCTTCGGGTTCTGCGCGACGTTGCCAGGAGACTGCTGGAGCGGAACGTTGAACCCGATCTCCCAGAGCTTCTTGTCGATCTCGTTGGCTTCGTCCCGTGCCTTCTGCGGATCGAGCTCGCCGTTGACCTTTTCGATCATGGCATTGATCTCGGGCGAGCCGATGCGGCCGTAGTTGCCCTGGGTGTTGTCGTCGGTCAGCGAGTAGATCTGGTTCAACGCGGACAGCGGCGCCGCGCCGCCCTGCCACGAGAACTGCGCAATATCGAAGTTGCCCGGGATGACGAAGTTGGAGAAGTACCCGGTGGCCGGTTGGGCGTCGATGGTGAGCTTCACGCCGATCTGAGCAAGGTTCTGCTGTGCAATCTGCGCAATCTTGAGCGTCGAGGCCGAGTCGAAGACCACGTCACGAACCTCGAGCGGCTTGCCGTCCTTCATGCGGACATCGCCATTCATCACCCACCCGAGCGCGTCGAGCTCCTTCTTCGCTTCCTCGGGGTCGTACTTGCCGTAGTCACCAGCATTGTCCTGGTTGCCGATCTGGCCCTGGAGATAGACACGGTTGTTCGTCGGCTTGGGATCGGTGGCCAGGCCGTTCAGAGCGGCGGTGACGATGCCCTGACGGTCGATTCCCTTGGTGATCGCCACCCGAAGCTTCGGATCGGCCAGAATCGAACCCGGTGCTCCGTTGTAGGTGAGGTGGTACCAGCGAGGCAACGGAGCCGCGCGCACCACGACGTTCTGAGCACCCCTCGCGGTAGTCAACTCATCGAGGTCCTGCAACTCGGTGAAGTCGATTTCGTTGTTCTGCAGACCCGCAAGCTGGGCCTTCTCGTCCAGGGCGGAGTACACGATCGAGTCGAGCACCGGCTTGGCGCCCCACCACTTGTCGTTGCGATTCAAGGTGATGCGGTTCTGCGCCTTGTCGTACTTGGTGATGATGAACGGGCCACCTGATACCGGCGAGCCGTCGATCAATGACTTGTTGAACGAATCCGGTGTTGCCGTGACCTCTTTCGGGTAGAGCGGCGAGAAGAGTGTCTGCCACTCTGCGAACTTCCGGTCGAACGTCACCACGGCCTGACGGTCGTCGGTGCCACGCGTGACGTCCTTGATTCGCTCGTAGCCCGAGGACGAGGCAACCTCGAAGTCCTTGTTCTTGCCGTTCAGCGCGTTGAACTCGGAGGCAAGATCCTCCCAGGTGATCGGGGCGCCGGTCGACCACACCGCCTTCGGGTTGATCGTGAAGGTGACCACCTGCGGGTCGGTGCTCGTGAGCTCGATACTGGTGTAGAAGTCCGTGTTGGTGGTCAGGACACCCGAAGCATCCGCCTTCGCACTGCTGGGGAGCGTGGCATCGAGAACCGTGTTGGTGTCCACATCGTTACCGTCATTGGTGAGGGTGTTGAAGTTCGACGGGTACCCGTTGATCGGTAGCCGCAACGTGCCACCCTGCTGCAGGTTCGAGACGTCCTGCGGGTTGATGTCGCTGGTGGTTCCGATCGTTCCCGCTCCACCGGCAGGTGCAGCGGTGTTCGACCCCCCACATCCTGCGACGACGAGCCCGACCACGGCGATGGGGGCCGCGACCCGCATCCAGAGGGGCAGGCGCGAAGACCCTGCCCGATCGTGTGTTCTCCGTAGCGATGTCACGTGCTGATCCCTTCGTTCGTGCTGGCGAGTGTCGCAGCGACGGTCGTGAACGGCCGACGCCTGATGGTGGGGTCCGGGATGGGGATGGCAGCGAGCAGAGCCCGGGTGTACTCGTGCTGCGGTGAGTCGAACAACGCTGTCGTGTCACCGGTTTCGACGATCTTTCCGCGGTACATCACGGCGACCCGGTGGGCAAGGTGCTTGACCACCGACAGATCGTGCGAGACGAACAGGTAGGAGAGCCCGAGATCGCGCTGCAAGTCCTGCAGCAGATTGATCACGCCCGCCTGAATCGAGACGTCGAGCGCGGAGACCGGTTCGTCCAGCACCAGCAGCTCGGGGTCGAGCGCGAGCGCGCGGGCGATGGCGATGCGCTGCTTCTGACCACCGGAGAAATCCGCGGGATAGCGGCTGGCATGCTCCGAGCGCATGCCTACGAGCTCGAGCAGTTCGAAGACGCGCGCGCGGATGCGCTCCTTGTCCCACCGCGCCAGCACCAACGGCTCGGCGAGCACATCGAAGATCGGCATACGAGGGTCCAGCGAGGCCACCGGATCCTGGAACACCACCTGCAGTCGCCCGCGAACGCCCTTGCGATCGGCGGCCGTCATGGTCGCGACGTCCTGGCCGAACAGCTCGATGGACCCGGCCTCGGGCTTGGTCAACTCGAGGATCTGGGTGATGGTGGTGGACTTGCCGCACCCGGATTCGCCCACCAGGCCCAGGGTTTCACCCTTGGTGATGGAGAAGGAGATCCCGTCGATGGCCTTGACCTCACCGATCCGCCGCTTGAACACCACACCCTTGGTCAGCGCGTAGGTCTTCTCGAGGTCGGTGACCCGCAGAACCGTGGGGCCTGCCTTCTTGATGTCGACCAGTGCATCGTCGACGTGGTCGATCGCATAGACCTGCTCGGCTTCCTTACCTGCGACCCGGTCGACGTGGATGCAGGCTGCGGCGTGATCGGGGCCCACCGACGCCAAAGTGGGCTCGGCGGTGAGGCATTCGTCTGTGACCAGGGGACACCGCGGCGCGAAGGGGCACCCGGGCCCCAGATCCGTCATCGACGGCGGGGTGCCCGGGATGGGAACCAGGCGCCCACCGGTGGGTGCATCCAGCCGCGGGATCGACCCGAGAAGGCCGACGGTATAGGGCATTCGGGGCGCGGAGTAGAGCGTGCGGACCGGCGCGGTCTCCACGGCCCGCCCCGCGTACATCACGATGGTGCGGTCGGCGAAGTCCGCGACCACGCCCAGATCGTGGGTGATCATGATGATTCCGGCACCGGTGACGTCCTTGGCCTTCTGCAGCAGATCGAGGATCTGGGCCTGCACCGTCACGTCGAGAGCCGTGGTGGGCTCGTCGCAGATGATCAGATCGGGATCGTTGGCGATGGCGATAGCGATCACCACGCGCTGACGCATACCGCCGGAGAACTCGTGCGGGAAGCCCTTCGCCCGGGTGGCCGCGTCGGAAATGCCCACCAGTTCGAGCAGTTCGATGGCCCGCGCCTGCGCGGCAGCGCGATCGGTGTAGCGCCCGTGCACCATCAGGGCCTCGACGATCTGATCGCCGATCGTGTACACGGGCGTGAGCGCGGTCAGCGGATCCTGGAACACCATCGACACCGTCTTGCCACGGACCTTCGACAACTCCTTGTCACCGAGGCCGATCAGCTCGGTGCCCTGCAGCTTGATCGATCCGCTCACCCGCGCCTGATCGGGCAGAAGTCCCATCACCGCAAGCGAACTCACCGACTTGCCCGACCCGGACTCGCCCACGATGGCGAGCACCTCGCCCTTGGAGACGGTGTAGTCGATACCGCGGACCGCGTGCACGCGCCCGCCTTCGCCGGGGAAGCTGACCTCGAGGCCGCGCACCTCGAGCAGTGGAGCGCCCGTCACGAGCGGCCTCCTTCGGATCGAGCGGCAACGGAGTTGGGATCGAGTGCGTCACGCAGCCCATCGCCGACGACGTTGGCCGCGAGCACCGTGGCGATCAGGATGCCGCCGGCGAACAGGAACAACCACGGGAACGTCAGGGCCGAGCTGGTGCCGTCGGCGATCAGCGAGCCGAGCGAGACGTCGGGCTTCTGCACACCGAACCCGAGGAAGCTCAGACCCGTCTCGGCGAGGATGGACGCGCCCACGTTGAGTGTGGTGTCGATGATCAGCAGCGACGCCATGTTCGGGATGATGTGCCGGGCGATGATCACCCGCGTGGGCGCACCCATGTACCGCGCTGCCTGGACGAACTCGCGGTTCTTGAGCGTCAACGTCATTCCTCGGACGATGCGCGAGGTGATCATCCAGCCGAACACGGCGAGCAGGACGATGAGGATCACGATCGAGCCGGAGTCCTTGATGCGTGGGGTGAAGATCGCGATGATGATGAAGCTGGGCACCACCAGGAGCAGGTCGACGATCCACATCAGGATGCGGTCGGGCCAGCCGCCGAAGTAGCCGGCCGCAGCTCCCACCACGGCGGCGATGAGTGTCGAGAACAGGGCGACGGCCACGCCGATGATCAGCGACTTCTGCAGACCACGCAGCGTTTGCGCCAGCACGTCCTGACCGATGGCGTTGGTACCGAACGGGTGCTCGGCGCTGGGCGGCTGCAGCAGGGCGGTGTAGTCGAGCTGCTTGTAGTCGTACGCCAGAAACGGAGGCAGTGCCCACGCGGCGACGAACAGCAGGATCAGGAACACCGCCCCCGTCACAGCAATGCGGTTGCGCAGGAACCGTCGCCACACCAGCGCGCGGCGCGAGGTGCCGACCGGGGCCGATGCGGCCGTGACCTCGGGGGTGGACTCGGTGCTCATGAGGCACGCACCCGAGGATCGAGGGCTGCGTAGAGAACGTCGGAGAGCAGCCCGGAGAGAAGGATGATCAGCCCGGTGAAGGTGGTTAGCGCGGCCACGATGTTGGTGTCCTGGGTGTTGATGCCGATGACCAACCACTCGCCGACCCCGTGCCAGCCGAAGATGGTCTCGGTGAACACCGCGCCGGTCACCAGGGCACCGAACCCGTACGCGAAGATGGTGGCCATCGGGATCAGCGCCGTGCGCAGACCATGTTTGAGCAGCGCTTTTCGACGGGTGAGGCCCTTGGCCCTGGCGGTGCGAATGAAGTCGTTACCCAGCACGTCGAGCATCGCGTTGCGCTGGTAGCGGCTGTAGCTGGCAATCGAGATCAGGGCGAGGGAGAGCGTGGGCAGCACCAGGTGCTGAACGCGATCGACGAAGTGGGTCCAGAAACCGCCCTGCAGCCCGGCCGACGTCTCGCCGGTATAGAGGAAGATCTGGGCCCCGACAGGGAATTGATCTGCAGCGCGCCGTATTTGAGCAGTGTCGCCACCAGGAACACCGGGGTGCTGAGCAGCACCAGGGAGACCACCGTGGAGAAGTAGTCACTGAACTTGTACTGCCGGATCGCCCCGGCCGCGCCGATGAGCACGCCGAGCACGGTGCCGATCACCGATCCGATGATGAGCAGCCGGAGCGAGACCAGGATGCGGCGCCCCAATTCGTCCGTCACCGGTTGGCCACCGACGGTGTTGCCGAAGTCGCCCTTGGTGACCACATCCGACAACCACATGCCGTACCGAACGGTGATGGGCTTGTCCAGGCGCAGATCCTCGGCCTTGGCGTCGATGGTCGACTGCGGTGGCCGGGGGTTGCGCTGCATGAGGGAATCGAGCGGCCTGAAGGTCAGCGACGCGAGGCTGAACGTGAGAAACGACGCGATGAGCAGCAGCACCACGTAGTTGGCTGCCCGTCGCAGAAGAAAGCCGGTCATGCACTGCCTCTCGCTGAGTGGCGGGCGCTTCTGACGCCGCCGCTCGGTACTCGGGCGCTGGTGTTCAGCACCTTCCGAACCTGATCCTGCCGCCGACGGGTTACCCCGCCGTTACGTTGAAACCCGTACGTGTTACGCGCCGGTAAGTAAATTACACATGAACCGGCCAAATTCGACAGTTTCCAAAAACTTGCCCTGAACTGTTCTTTTTCCCCGATTCACGGCCTATTGTGGCCGACCTGTCCTACAGCCTTACAGCTTCCGGCAGGGTACTCCACGGGAAGTCGATCCACGCGTCGGTGGTCTTCCAGGAGAAGTCGGGGGCGAGGACCGACGACGGTTTGGTGTAGAGGACCGCGGTCTGCACGCGATCGGTGTGGGCGGCCAGCAACTCGCCGACCACCTCGAGGGTGCGGCCGGTGTCGGCGACGTCGTCCACCAGCAACACGCGCTTGCCGTCGATGGCTCCGGTGTCCAGATGCGGCTCGAGCACCACCGGATCGGGCAGGGTGATGCCCTCACCGCTGTAGAACTCGACGTTGATGGTGCCCACCGCCTTGATGCCGAGCGCGTACGCCAGCGCCCCGCCGGGAAGCAGACCACCGCGCGCGACCGACACCACCACCTCGGGCGCCGAGCCGTCCGCAGCGATGGACGCGGCGAGCGCACGGGTGGCCACACCGAACATCTCCCAGCTGAGCACCTCACGCATGTTGAGAAACTACAGCGAATTCACGGCATCTCCACCCGCTGCGCCCGTTCGATGTCCGTCACCGCCATGATGACGAACTGACCGGGCTCGGCCTGCAGGCGCTCGAGCAGGGCCGTCAGCAGAAGCGTTGCGGCCACGATTTTCTCGTCGTCGGAATACTGCGGGGGCGCCGGGCTCTCCTGGCCGTCGTCACCGTGGATGCCGGCCACCACCAGCGGATCGAGGTCTATGCCCAGCGCCCCGAGCAGCACCGCGGTCAGCAGCAGACGATCGACCTCGACCAGCGGCTGCGCCGAGGACTCGACATCGCGCAGGGCACACGAGATCAGCACGTCCTCCACGAGGAGGTCGACGTGCTCGGCGGTGAGGCCGTCGGGATGGGTGCGCTCGAGCACGATGCGCAGCACCGCTGCCTGCAGATCGAGCGCGACACCGTGCGGCAGTGCCGCCAACTCCTCCGTGGTGGCGGCGATCAGCCGACCATCGTCACGCCGGACCGCGTCGATGGCAGCGCAGACGGTGCGGGCAACGGTTCGGGCCTCGGTGGGCCAATGACTGGGCCATGTGGTCATCGGTCGAGAGTGGCACACGGGTCCGACAGGCAGGGTGCGGACCGGCGACAGGGCCGCTGTGGTCATCGATGCGTGCACCTGCTGTGAGCAGGGCCTCCTGTCACTCCCGTATGTGAGCATCGCCACGAGCACCACAGCCGAAGGCGGGCCCGACAGCCTGTGGTCACGGGGATTTGCTTGTTACTCTGTGTACCGCGACTCTCGCCTACCAGGCCGAGGGTCGAATTGGTACATTCAACCCGGTACCCAGCCCGAAAACCAACTCACGGACGGGAAGCAACGCTGTGACTCAATCACTGGTCGGTTCCGACGTTGTCGGCGGACGCGAGGACGTCGCCGCCCGTTTGCTGGAGTCCACGGCGCTGATGTCGTTCGATCCCGAGACCGATATCGACTGGGACGCCCCGCTCGATCCCGATCTCTACGGGCTCAACCCGGAGTGGAGCACGCTCTACGGCACCGCGATGTGGGACGAGATGTCGCACGCCCAGCGTGTGCTGCTGACCCGCCACGAGGTGGCGTCGGTCATGTGCACCGCAATCTGGTTCGAGGTGATCCTGCAGCAGATGGTTCTGCGGGACCAGTACTGCAAGGACCCGACCGGCACCGAGTTCCAGTACGCGCTCACCGAGATCGCCGACGAGTGCCGCCACTCCACCATGTTCGCCCGCGCCTGCGAGGCGATGGGCATCCCCGGCTACGTCCCCAACATCGGCAGCCGTGAGCTGGGGCGCTTCTTCAAGGCGCTCGCGTACGGAGAGCTGGCCTACGGCGCCATCCTGGTCGCCGAAGAGGTCTTCGACATGATGCAGCGCGACTGGATGCGCGGCGAGAACGTGCTGCCCCTGGTGCGCATGACCAGCAAGATCCACGTCGTCGAAGAGTCGCGGCACATGACCTTCGCGCGCGACATGCTCAAGAAGCGGATCGCCAACAAGACGATCCAGCAGAAGGACATCTACGGCTTCATCATCTCCATCGCGGCGAACGTGATCGTGAAGAACCTGGTGCACAAGCGGGTTTACGCCGCCGCCGGTCTGGACACCAAGAGGGCCGTGCGTGAGGCCAAGAACAACCAGCACCATCACGCGATGATGCGGTCGAGCAGCGAGAACCTCATGGCGTTCATCCGTGAGGCCGGTTTGATGAGCCCTGCGTCGGCAGCGATCTACCGCCGTCTGCACATGCTCTGAGCGAGGATCGCCCCCACTCTCGCCCGAGACCCGGGAGTCTTACCCGATGGCGTTCGCTATCACCCAGAACTGCTGTAACGACGCGTCGTGCCTGGCGGTCTGTCCCGTCAACTGCATCCACCCCACGCCGGACGAACCCGATTTCGGCAAGACGGACCTGCTACACATCGACCCACGCGCCTGCATCGACTGCGGTGCCTGCGCCGACGCGTGCCCGGTGGACGCGATCGTGCGCGTGAACCTGCTCGCCCCGGATCAGAGGATCTACGCGCAGATCAACGCCGACTACTACGAGGGCGTCTCCGCCGAGCACCCGTGGAAGCCGCCGAAGTTCCCGCCCACGCTGGTCAACAGCCTCCCGAGCTTCTCGGTGGGCATCGTCGGCACCGGACCGGCCGCGTGCTATGCCGCGCAGGCGCTGCTTCGGCTCGGCGACACCCGCGTGACGTTCTACGAGAAGCTGCGCAAGCCCGGTGGGCTCGCCCGCTACGGCGTCGCACCCGATCACGTGGGGACCCGCAGGATC
This sequence comes from Rhodococcus sp. AZ1, assembly GCF_054979605.1. NCBI lineage: Bacteria > Bacillati > Actinomycetota > Actinomycetes > Mycobacteriales > Nocardiaceae > Rhodococcus > Rhodococcus sp. AZ1. The sequence continues at coordinate 372,653 of NZ_JBUEQF010000001.1, read as the reverse complement.
AACACACACTTCAAGCTGTTGTTCATCGCCCCGCGCGTGAAGACCCGCAAGCGCGTGACGGTGGGCCGTGACATCTTCCACACCGGCCTGACCAGCAAACACGATGTGGTGGTCTACGCGACCGGGGCCGCTGCCGATCGGCCCATCGACATTCCCGGCACCCGGCTGCCGGGATTCATGAGCGCCCGCACCGTGGTCGGGTGGTACACCGGACACCCCGAGGTGGCGAAGGACGCGGTGGACCTGCACGGCGTGGACCGCGTGGTGCTGATCGGCAACGGCAACGTCGCCCTTGACGTCGCACGCATCCTCACCGCCGACCTCGGCGACCTGGTGGGCACCGACATCTCCAAGCACGCGCTCAAGGCATTGAAGAACTCGCGGGTGCGCGAAGTGGTGATCGCTGCCCGCCGCGGACCCGAACACGCAGCCTTCACACGGTCGGAGTGCCAGGCGCTGGTGGATCGCACCTCGGTGGAGGTGGTCGTCACCGGCGACGACCTCGAACGTCTCGACGCCCTGCCGTCCTCGGCGGCAGCCGCCCCGCTCGCCGACGTTCCCCGCGTCGCGCTCGGTGACCTGCCGACGCGTCCGCGCATCGTCTTCGCCTTCGACCGGCCACCCGTCGCCATGCACGGCACCCATCACGTCGAGTCGATCGAGTTCGACAGCGCCGACGGCCCCGTCACCGTGCCGGCACAGCGGGTGCTGCTGGCCATCGGGTACCGCGGGGAACCGGTTGCCGGGCTTCCCTACGACGACGAACGCGGCACCATCCGCAACGAGGGTGGCCGGGTGGTGAACGCCGACGGCACCCGTGTGGAGCGCACCTACGTGGTGGGGTGGGCCAAGCGCGGCGCCACCGGCGGCATCGGCGACAACAAGGTGGACTCCGAGGCCACCGTCGACGCCATCCTCGAGGATATGGTTGCCCGCACCGCGAGGCCCTGACCAAGGCTAAGGTTGAGCAGTGCCGAACATAGCGGTGGTGACCACGGGCGGAACCATTTCCAGCACGTACGACGCCGACGGCGTGAGCACCCCCACCGTCTCCGGCGTCGACACCCTTGCCGTGGCCGGCAGCCCGCGGCCCGACGCCGACATCGACGTGGTCGACATCATGTCCATCGACAGTGCGGCTATGGGTCTGCGCGACTTCGATCGGGTTCGCGAGGCCGTGGCCGCCGCGCTCGCCGACGGGCGCACGGACGGTGTGGTGGTGCTGCACGGCACCGACACCCTCGAGGAATCAGCTCTGCTGGTCGATCTGATGCACGACGACCCACGCCCGGTGGTCTTCACCGGCGCCCAGCGCACCGCGGACCACCCGGACGCCGACGGCCCCGCCAACCTCGCCCACGCCATCGACGTCGCTCTCGACCCTGCGAGCCGCGGCCGCGGAGCGCTCATCGTGTTCGCGGGATCGGTCTTCGGTGTCCGCGCCACCATCAAGCTCAACACCGACGCTGCCGCCGCATTCGGTACCCGACCCACCCCCACCGGCGTCGGCCGTCGCACCACCATCGAGCCGGTTCGGATAGCGGGCGTGCGCGTGGACATCGTGGCGCTGTACCCCGGGTGCGACCGTGTGCAATTGGACGCCGTAGTCGCCGCGGGAGCGCGCGGGGTGGTACTGGAAGCACTCGGATCGGGAAACACCAACGAGCACATGGTCTCTGCCGTGCACGCCGCCTGTAGCGCCGGAGTGGTGGTGGCCGTCTCGACCCGCGTGCCGCACGGTCCGGTGATCACCTCCTACGGCGGCGGTGGCGGTGGAGCGGACCTCATCGAGGCAGGCGCACTGGGCACCGGCTACTACCGTGCCGGGCAGGCCCGCATCCTGCTGGCCGCGCTCATCGCCGGCGGCCATGACGTGCCGACCGCCTTCACAGCCCTCTGCGCCGAGACGGTGGCCGGGCAGATCGACTGACCCCTCTCAGAGGAGGGCGGCAACATCGCCGGGTAGCTGATCGGTCGGCACTGCAGTGACGCCGCCGCCCGGCACCACGCGCAGCGGCGCCGTCGAGGGGGCAAGAAGATAGAGGTTGCCATCGGCTCCCCACACCACCCCTGACCCGTATTTCGCACTGGGCGTGATGGTTCCGGTGTACACGCTCGCTCCGGTGGAGTCGGTGACCGTGACGGTGGACCCGCTCACCGACGCGGTGAACCCGCCGCTGCTCTGCGCCGATCCCTCGGCCACGAACCGCGGTGACACCGAGGGCTCCGATGTGGTGGGAAGCGCGGTCGTGGTGGTGGCGGGCGGCGTCGTAGTGGTGGGCGGTTCGGTCGTAGTGGTGGGCGGCGTGGTGGTGGTCGTGGGCGGCACCGTCGTGGTGGTGGTGGGCGGCGCGGTCGTCGTGGTGGGCGGCGCGGTCGTGGTGGTGGTCGTGGTGGTGGGCGGCGCGGTCGTGGTGGTGGTGGTGGTGGTGGGCGGCGCGGTCGTGGTGGTGGGCGCGGTCGTGGTGGTGGGCGTTGTCGTCGTGGCGACGCGGGCCGATTGGGCGGCCAGGGAGGTGGTGGTGCCGCTGGTGACGCAACTCGACAGCACACCGAGACCGATGAGGGACGTGACGCTGATCGTGCGGCTCAGACCTGTAGCGGACACGAAGTTCGACGACCGCGAGAACAGGGTGACCGTCCACTGCGTGAAGAGGTTCAGGATTGCGCTCGGCGGTCCCGCCGACGTGGCGCCCGGCGGGAGGTCCTGGGTGACCGAACCACCGAGCGTGCTGGTGTAGACCAGTCGATAGCCGTACGCAGGGTTCGAGCCCACCCAGGTCAGGGACGCGGCAGTGAGCAGGAAGCCCGTCGTGGTGCAGGTGAAGCTCGTCGGGCGGGTCAGGGTAGCGGCGCTGACCGTGGCACGGGCCTGGGCGGTATCGGTCAGTGCCGCCGCGGTGATCTCGGATCGCGATAGGCCGGCACCGACCGTTGCGGCGGTGAGGGCAACGGCGACAACGGCACTCGTCATCACCACCGGCCGTCGGGTGTGGCGGCCCGACTCCGGTTGGCGGCGATGGCGACCTGGCTGCGAGGGGCGTCCGGGCTGCGAGCGGCGTCCGCCGGTCGGTCCCGCAGCGCCGTCGGGTCGGAGCGCGATCCTGATGAGCAGCAGTGACGCCAACGCTCCCAGCGCAATTGCGTAGGGGCTGCTCAGCCAGGACACCACGTAGCCGGCGTAGGGCACGCTCGCGATCACCCGTACCACCGAGTCGACGACGTAGGGCTGGGGGTCCGGCGACGAGTTGGCATCACCGGCCAGAGTCATGGAGACCGAGTTCCCCACAGGTGGAGCGAGCGCGACCACGCGGTGGGTGATGCGGCTGCCGTCGTCACGCCGCACGCTGACGATGTCGCCGACCGTCACACTGGTGGCCGGCTCCTCGTGGCCGATCGCCAACGATCCGGTGGGGATGCTCGGCCCCATCGACCCCGACCGAAAAACCAGGGGCGTGATCCCGAAGGCAATGGTGCACAGGGCAAGTGCGATGCAGACCAGACCGGCGACGGCGCCGAGGGTCAGTGCGGTCTCGCGGATCCACCGCCGTGTCCGCGGCGGTGGGATGCAGGGCCCGGTGTCGGTCATGGCTCTACACCGACGTCGCAGTGAAGGTGAGTACCACGTTGCCTGTCGCGCCCTGCAGAGAATTGGCTGCGGTGGTGGGCAATTGGAACTGCAGGCACAGGGTCTCGGTGCCGGAGGTCGCTGCGAGGGGTCCGCGGGTTCCCCCGACCGGCTGTGCCGTGGCCAGCGAACCCGGCGCGGGAGTGAGAGCCGTGCCGCCCGTGCAGGCATTGCCCACCACGCTCACCGCACCTGATCTCGCGGTCAAGGTCAGGGCGGATCCCAGCGCGTCCGAGCCCACCGCAGAAATGGTGTACGTGAACGGCAGACTCCCCGAGTTCTGCACCGGCAGGGTTGCCGCGGTGCTCTGGCCCGGCAACAGGGCGAGCGGCGAGGTGAAGACGACCTGATACGGCGTGGGGGTGCCCTGGTTGCCGTCGAGCCTGATGTCGACGGTACCGGTGGAGAAGACACCGGAGGTGGTGGTGGTCGAGGTGGACCAGGCCGCGAGGGTACCGACGGCGCCGAGCCCGAGAACCATGCCCAGCGACATCAGCGCCCGTGCCCGGGCGCTGATGAGGACACGCAGGACAGCGCTCATGGGCCGGCGTGCTCCCAGTGCTGCTCGGAAGCGGTCCGATCCCGTCGAATCCTCTCGCGCGCTGCGGATCCGAACTGCCACAGGGCATAGAGCGCCAACGCACCCGCGGCCAGGTAGATGCCCCACGCACGGGTGCTGCCACTGAACCAGTTGTTGACGTAACCCAGGTAGGGAACGGAGTACCAGAGCGTGCCGCGAACCTGCACCGGCTTGACCGGTGTGGGATCGGGTGCCGAGTTGCGGTCGCCCTGCATGGTGTAGACGCGTTTGCCGTCCTTGTCGAAGCCGATACCGACGACACGATGGGTGATCACCTCGGGCTCACCCGAGCGAATTTGATAGGTGACCACCGTGCCGAGGGCAATGGAGTTCGAATCCGTCGGGCGCACCACCACCAACGTCCCCGGCGGATAGTTCGGCTCCATCGACGAGGTGAGAATGGTGTACGGCTGCGCCCCGGCGATCTTGGGAATCACCACCGCGATCAACAGAACGGCCACGAGGAAGAACAGCGCCAGGAACGACAGGACCCGACCCGCCCACCACAGGGGTCCGGTGTGCTGATCGACGGGGGCGTTGGTGGCGTGAGTCATGTCGAGACCGCTCCGAACGAGAAGACGATGGTGAACGTGGACTGGGCGGACGCGGTCGCCGTCGCGAGAGTGCTACGGATGCACCAGATCTCGCTGGCCCCCACAGCCAACGGGCGGGAGGTCGACGTTGCCGCCGCACTGGTCGAACCCGAGGTGAAGGTGGTGAAGGCCGTGGCACCGACCGGGGTGTTGGTGTCGGTGCACCCGGCGGCGGACGCGACGACGGTACCGGCGAGGGTCACCGTCACCGCGGGCCCTGCCGAGACCGACGGACCGGCCGCGGTGAGCGAGTAGGCGAGCGGGGCGCTGCCGGTGTTGGTGATGGTCAACGGCTTCTGTACGAAGTCGCCGGTGATGATGCCGGTCTTGGCCAGGGCGGTGAAGGTGTAGTTCGGGTTCGATCCGGCGCCGGTCGAGAGCGAGAGGGTGCCGGCCGTGATCGTGCCCAGCGGTGTGCTGGCCGTGTCGCGCCACAGCGCACCGGTGGACTGCACCGATCCGAGGATCAGTGCAGCCACCGCTGCCACCGTCGCGCCGAACAGGACTCGCCGATCCAGACCCCTGCCCCGCGTGGGAGATACGCTCACGGACCCGCTGTCAGGCCCGCGTCTGGTTGACCGCTACCTGGAACGCCGAGAGATTGACCGTTCCACCCTGGCCGACCTGGTTGGGCGTCGCGCGGTCGAAGGTCAACCGGACCACCACATCCACGGTCTTGCCGGTGTCCGCACTGGTGAGGGTGTTGTTGGCCACCGGGACCCCGCCGATGGTGGCGGAGGTGGTGATGGCGGCGTTGGTGGCCGTCAGCCCGCCGGTGTACGTGACCGAGCTCGGGACCGCGCTGATGGTGGCCGTCAGGTTCTTGCCGGTGGCGGTGATGGTGAACGTGGCGTTGTATTCGAGCACGTCGCCGGGCACCATGCGGAAGGTGCCCGCAGGATCGATGGCGACGCGGGTCTGATCGGGCGATGCGTCGAACCACTGCCCGGTACCGGTGAGCGCGATGTCGAGGACACCGGCCGTGACCGTTCCCGCGGTGACCGACTCGCTGTCGCTCCACAGGGCGTAACTGCCCGCCCCGCCCAGGAGCAGCATCGCGGCGGCGCCCGCGGCGAGTGCGCCCTTGGTGGCTCTGTTCATGTGTGAACTCCCAATTGTTTCCGACCCGACCCGGTGAACGCCCGTTCAGTGGTGGCGTGAGCCACAGCGTGACAGCCATTAGCGACCATTGTTTACCCCGTTCCAATTCTGTTATGAAAAAGAAACAATTGCGGTGTCAGCCATTGTGGTGCAGGGTTTTTGGGTAGTCGTGTAAGTGTCTGCCGAACGTGCGATCAACCCACGAGTAACGTTCGAAAAAATGGACACTTCAGGGCGATCGACAGGTTTCGGGTCGCCACGGACCGGGTATGGACCGGTATCAGTGCCCGCTACAGCCCGCCCAGCGAGACGCCGGAGAACATCATGGTCGACAGAGCAACATCGATCCCCGATCGGACACGCCAGATGGTCGTCGTCTTTGGCGCCGTCATCGCCGTCGTGGGTTCACTCGTCGGATCGGGCGCGGTGATCGGCACACCGATCGCTCAGGTCGCCGGCGGCGCCCTCAGCGCCACGTCGACACTCGTCGCGCCCGCCGGGCCCGCCTTCTCGATCTGGTCGGTGATCTACCTGGGTCTGATCGCGTACACGATCTACCAGGCTCGCCCGTCTCAGACCACGTCCGCGCGCCAACGCAGACTCGGCATCCCCATCGCCGTATCGATGACCCTCAACGGGGCGTGGATTCTCTCGGTGCAGCTCGGCGCAATTTGGCTGAGCGTTCTGGTGATCGTCGCGCTGCTGGTGACGCTGGTGTACACGTTCACCCTCGTCACCACCGATCCCGCACCCACCCTGGCCGACCGGTTGATCGTCGACGGCACCGTAGGCCTCTACCTCGGCTGGGTGTCGGTGGCGACCCTGGCCAACGTCTCGGCGTGGCTCGCAGATCTGGGTGTGACCGCCGGTGCGACGGCGTGGTCGGTGGTGGTGCTGGCAGCAGCGATCGGGGTCGCAGCACTGATCGCCATGGCAGGCGGCGGCAGGCTGGCACCGATGCTCTCGATCGCGTGGGGCCTGGCCTGGATCGCGCAGGGACGACTGGCCGGACCGCGGACCGATTCGGTGACGGGCGTCGCCGCGGTGGCCGCAGCCATGGCGGTCGTGGCGATCACTCTGGTGGTTCGAGCCAAGTCCACACGAACCATCCACACACCCCGCCGCGTGATCGGCGTCGCCTGACCACGCGGCGCAGATGGGCCTGACGGACGAACCTCAGGCGGGGCTGATCATCTCGTGCTCACGCAGGACACCGGAGATCACCCGCAGGTGGTCGTCGGCGCCGCCGAAGGCATGCTCGATGGCCAACAACCGACTGGCGTAGTGACCGACCGGATACTCGTAGGTGACGCCGATACCGCCGTGCAGCTGAATCGACTCCTGCGCAACCACTCTCGCCGACCGGCCCACCTGGAGCTTGACCCGGGAAGCGACAACCGGATCAGCGCCGTCCGCCAGCGACATAGCTGCGTAGATGGCCATGCTCCGAGCCAACTCGACCTGAATGTACATATCCGCCGCACGGAAGGTCAGGGCCTGGAACTTCGAGAGCGTGACCCCGAACTGCTTGCGCTGCTTGAGGTAACCGGTCGTCAGTGCCAGCGCCTGCTCCATCGCACCGATGGCCTCGGCTGCCAGGGCCGCCTGTGCGGTGACCTCGGCTTCGGTGATCGCGGCGTCCGCGTCACCCTCGGCCAGGGGCTCGGCCACCACGCCGGTCAACTGGATCGACGCACCCCGGAGGCCATCATGAGTGGCGTAAGGCGTGCGCGCCACCCCCTCGGCCGACGCGTCGACCAGGAACAGCCCGCGCCCACCGCCGTCGACGGCAGCGCTGACCACGAACAGATCAGCGCAGTCACCGTGCAGCACAGGGTTCTTGACCCCGGTGAGCGTCCACCTGCCGTCGGTCTCGGTGGCGGTGGTGCGCAGATCCCGGCTCGGCCATCGCAGGCCCGGCTCGGAATGCGCGAACGCCAGCAGCGAGTGCCCCTCGGCGACCGGGCCCAGAACACGAGCGCGCTGCGCGGCGGAGCCCGCCGCAGTGACCAGGGCGCCGGGAACGATCACACAGTCCAGCAGCGGTTCCGGGGCCAGCGCCCGACCGATCTCGACCATGACCGCATACATCTCCGCCGAGCCGGCACCGGTGCCGCCGTCCTCCTCCGCGAAGGTCAGACCCAGTAGACCCAACTCCGCGAACTGCTTCCACACCGACTCGTTCCAGCCGCGTTCGGTCTCGAGCGCCGCCTTCCGCTTGTCCAGGTCGTAGCTCCTGGTCAGCAGGTCACGCACGGTGTCCCGAAGCAGCTTCTGCTCGTCGTCGAGGTCGAACTTCACAGCCCCTTACCTTTCCCGAGTCGAACTCGTGTGATCACAGCCCGAGAATCCCGGACGCGATGATGGTGCGCTGTACCTCGTTGGAACCGCCGTAGATCGAGGTCTTGCGGTAGTTGAGGTACGTGGGCGCGGTGCGCTGTGCCCAGAACGAGGTGGGGATGTTCGGTCCGGCCTCGTACGGCAGCGAATCGACACCCGCGATGTCCGCCGCGATCTCGGTGACGGCCTGCTGCAACTCGGTTCCGCGCAGCTTCAGAACCGACGACGCCGGGTTCTCCTTACCAGCCGCGTAGTCGGAGACGATGCGCAGCTGAGTGAGCTCGAGGGTGAGGATCTGGTTCTCGAGCTCGGCGAAGCGGGCGGCGAACACCGGGTCGTCGAGCAGCGTGCCGTCGGCTGTGCGTGTCTCGGCGGCCTTGCGCTTGGCCTCGGCGAGACGGGTCTTGGTCACGCCGATGCGGGTGATCGAGGTGCGCTCGTTGCTGAGCAGGAACTTCGCGTACGTCCAGCCCGCGTTCTCCTCGCCGACGAGGTTGTCCACCGGTACCCGAACGTTGTCGAAGAACACCTCGTTGACCTCGTAGCTGCCGTCGATCAACTTGATCGGACGCATCTCGATTCCCGGCGTGGTGAGGTCGACGAGAATGAACGAGATACCCGCCTGCTTCTTCGGGGCATCAGGATTGGTACGCGCGAGCAGGAAGATCCAATCGGCGTGCTGGCCGAGAGTGGTCCAGGTCTTCTGGCCGTTGATCACGTACTCGTCGCCGTCGCGAATGGCGGTGGTGCGCAGCGACGCCAGATCCGATCCCGCCTCGGGTTCGGAGAAGCCCTGGCACCACCAGATGTCGCAATTGGCCGTCGGCGGCAGGAACCGCTTCTTCTGTTCCTCCGATCCGAAGGTGGCGATGACGGGCCCGACCATCGAGACGTTGAAGGTGAGCGGCTCGGGCACCGACGCGAGCTGCAGCTCGTCGAGGTACAGGTGGTGCTGCATGGCGGTCCAGTTCTTGCCGCCCCACTCCACCGGCCAGTGCGGTGTGGCAAGTCCGTGCTCGTTGAGGATCCGCAGACTGGTGACAGCGTCCTCTTTGCTGATGTTCTCGTCGGCGGCATTGCGCTCGCGAATCTCGAGGGGAATCTTCTCGCGGAAGAAGGTCCGCATCTCCTCGCGGAACGCCTGCTCCTCATCGGTCAGTGCCAGATGCATGAACGCCTCTCCCTCTCGAGTGGACACTCGTTACCGCTCCGACGGTACCCGCTCGCTAGTCTGGTCCCGATCATGACTTTTCTTGCGCTGGTGCGACACGGCGAGACCGACTGGAACATCCACGGGCGCCTGCAGGGGTCCTCCGACATCGAACTCAACGACACCGGCCGCGCACAGGCCCGCCGCGCCGCCGAGGAACTGAACTCACCGTCGTTCGCCGTGCAGTTCAACTCGCCGTCGCTCGCCGTGCGAGGCTGGAGCACCCTGATCACCTCCCCGCTGCAACGAGCCGCCGAAACCGCCCGCATCATCGGTACGGAACTGGGCCTGCCGGACCCGATCGAGCACGAGGATCTGGTCGAGCGCGGATTCGGCGCCGCCGAGGGAATGACCGACTTCGAGGCCTTCCACACCTGGCCGCACGGGCAGTACCCCGGGATGGAATCGCGCCGGGATCTTCTGCGGCGTGCCCGGCGGCGCATCGACGCCATCGCGGCAGAGCACCCCGAGTCGGCGGTGATCGTGGTGGCGCACGGCGGAGTGATCCGCGCTGTGATCGGGTCCATCCTCGGAAGCCCGTCCCCGCGAATTCGCAACGCGGGCATCACAACCCTCGAACACGACGGCACCGACTGGACCGTGCACACCATCAACTCCACGCCCGTCGAGCAGTACGGGAGCTGGGACTGGTACTAGCTAGCGCCGCGGCGGACCGGTGTCGGGCTGCAGCTGGATCAACTGACCGCTGATCCTGGTGCGGCGCAACGCTTCCAAGGTCTCGCGCGAGAGGTTCGCCGGGAGTTCGACGAGACTGTGATCCGGCCGGATGCTGATGTGCCCGAAGTCGCTGCGCCGCAGTCCACCCTCGTTGGCGATGGCACCGACGATCGCGCCCGGCACCACACGATGACGTTTACCGACCGCGATGCGGTACGTGGCCAGTTCCTGATCGCCGCGCCGACTCTTGCGCGGACCGCGATCGTCGAACTGCTTGGCGGGCCGCTCACGGCGCGCGCCCTTCTCCACCCGCTCACGCTCGGCGGGTGGCGGCTCCGGCGCCATCAGGAACGCCTCACCGTCGCGGGACTGGGTGGCCAGAGCTGCGGCGATATCGGCGAGCGGGACGTCGTGGGTGCGCTCGTAGTCCTCGATCAGACGGCGGAACAGCGCGACCGACGGCGAGGCCAGGCTGGCGGTGATCGAGTCGGCGAACTTGGCCACGCGCTGCGCGTTGACGTCGTCGACGCTCGGCAGCGCCATCTCGGTGAGCGGCTGGCGCGTGGCCTTCTCGATGGCCTTGAGCAGATGGCGTTCGCGTGGGGCGACGAACAGCAGGGCCTGACCGGTGCGCCCCGCCCGACCGGTGCGGCCGATGCGGTGCACGTACGACTCGGTGTCGTGCGGGATGTCGTAGTTGACCACGTGGGAGATGCGATCGACGTCGAGCCCGCGCGCGGCGACGTCGGTGGCCACCAACACGTCGAGCTGACCGTTCTTGAGCTGGCCGATGGTGCGCTCGCGCTGCGCCTGCACGATGTCGCCGTTGATCGCCGCCGCCGAGTATCCGCGCGCCCGGAGCTTCTCGGCCAGTTCTTCGGTGGCCTGCTTGGTGCGCACGAAGATGATCATCGCCTCGAAATCCTCGACCTCGAAGATCCGGGTGAGTGCGTCGAGCTTGCGCTGATGCGAGACCTGGACGTAGCGCTGCGTGATGTTCGGGGCGGTGGAGGTGCGGGTCTTGACGGTGATCTCCACCGGATCGTGCATGTACTGCTTGGAGATCTTGCGGATACTCGCGGGCATGGTCGCCGAGAACAGCGCCACCTGCTTGTACTCGGGGGTGTCGGCCAGGATGCGCTCGACGTCCTCCTGGAAGCCCATCTTGAGCATCTCGTCGGCCTCGTCGAGCACCAGGTAGTCCAGACCCGACAGATCGAGCGTTCCCTTGGCGAGATGGTCGATCACCCGTCCCGGCGTGCCGACGATGATCTGCGCTCCGCGCCGCAGACCCGACAGTTGCACCCCGTACGCCTGGCCGCCGTAGATGGGCAGCACGTGCAGGCCGGGAATGTGCACCGAGTACTTGCCGAAGGCCTCGGCCACCTGCAGCGCCAGCTCCCGCGTCGGCGCCAGCACCAGGGCCTGCGGGGCGCGGCGTTCGACGTCGAGTCTCGACAGGATCGGCACCGCGAACGCCGCCGTCTTGCCCGTTCCGGTCTGGGCCAACCCGACGACGTCGCTGCCCGCCATCAACGGCGGAATGGTTGCTGCCTGAATGGGCGACGGGCTCTCGTAGCCCACGTCGGACAGCGCACGCAGCACCCGGTCGTCGATACCGAGATCGGCGAAGGTGACCGAATCGCTGTCGCCGGCGATCCCGGCGTTCGGGTCGTCTGACGGCTCGGAAGTACTCATATGCAGGGCAGTCTAGTGCAGAGACCCACCCACGACGCCCGGTGCGAGGTGCGTGGCCCTAAGGGTGCCGACCCTTCGCAAAACGGTCGAACCGGACGGGACCCGGAATCACTGGCACAATTGGGCTGTGATGCAATGCACATCACATCCGCCCTCACCAGGAAGGCCACACCACAGTGCGCGAATACTCGGTGCCCGCCACCTACACCGTCGACGACAACGTCTCCATGGCCGACACGATCTTCCGCTACCAGAAGGAAAGCCCCAACTGGGTGGCGTTCGAACTTCGCGACCCCAAGACCAAGGCATGGCGCAAGATCACCGCCGGCCAGTTCGTCGAGCAGGTCTCGGGTGTGGCCAAGGGCCTGATGGCATCGGGCATCGAGTTCGGCGACCGCGTCGCCATTCTGGCCGCGACCCGCTACGAGTGGGTGGTGCTGGACTACGCCATCTGGACCGCGGGCGGATGCACCGTCTGCATCTACGAGACCTCCGCACCGGACCAGGCCCAGTGGATCCTCGAGGACTCCGCCACCAAGCTGCTGGTGGTCGAGAACACCGATCACCGTGACCGCCTCAAGGAGGTCACCGAGGGTGCGCCCGCGCTGCGCGAGACCCTGGTGATCGACGGCGGCGCCATCGACGAGCTGATCACCCGCGGCGCGTCGATCACCGACGAGCAGCTGCACGAGCGTCGCCACATGGTCACCGGCGAGTCCGTGGCCACCCTGGTCTACACCTCGGGCACCACCGGTCGGCCCAAGGGCGTGCAGATGAAGCACCGCAACATCTCCGCCGAGACCGAGGCCGCGCGCATCGCCCTCGGACATGCGATGTACGAGGGTCAGCGCACCCTGCTCTTCATCCCCCTCGCGCACGTGTTCGCGCGGGCAGTGTCCTTCGGGTCCATCGAGAACAAGGTGACCGTGGCCCACACCTCGGACACCACCACGTTGCTCGAGCAGTTCGCCGAGTTCAAGCCCGATTTCATCCTCTCGGTGCCGCGCGTGTTCGAGAAGGTCTACAACTCGGCCAAGCAGAAGGCGCACGACGGCGGCAAGGGCAAGATCTTCGATGCCGCCGTCGAGGTGGCGATCGAGTACAGCAAGGCGACCGAGAAGGGCAAGCCCGGTCTGGTGCTCACGGTCAAGCACGCGGTGTTCGACAAGCTGGTGTTCTCCAAGCTCCGAGCGGCACTCGGTGGGAACTGCACCAAGGCGGTCTCCGGTGGAGCGCCCCTCGGCGCGCGTCTGGGCCACTTCTTCCGCGGCGCGGGCGTGCCGGTCTACGAGGGCTACGGCCTCACCGAGACCACCGCCGCCGTCACGGTCAACACCGTGGAGAACCAGCGGGTGGGCACCGTGGGCCGCCCGGTCGAGGGCGCCACGATCAAGGTCGCCGACGACGGCGAGCTGCTGCTCAGGGGTCCGATGGTCTTCGACGGCTACTGGAAGAACGACGCAGCGACCGCCGATGCCATCAAGGACGGCTGGTTCCACTCCGGCGACATCGGCACCATCGACGAGGACGGGTACGTCTCCATCACCGGCCGCAAGAAGGAGCTCATCGTCACCGCCGGTGGAAAGAACGTGGCCCCGGCCGGGCTCGAGGACTCGATTCGCGCGCACCCGCTGGTCAGCCAGTGCCTGGTGGTCGGCGACGCCAAGCCGTTCATCGGTGCCCTCCTCACCCTCGACCCCGAAGCTCTGCCGGGCTGGATCGAGCGGCACAACCTGCCCGCCGGCACCACGATCGCGCAGCTGAAGAAGAACCCCGACCTCATCGCCGAGATCGACGAGGCGGTGGCGGCCGCGAACGCGAAGGTCTCGTCCGCCGAGGCCATCAAGAAGTACACGATCCTGGAGACGGACTTCAGCATCGAGGGCGGCGAGCTGACCCCCACGCTCAAGCTCAAGCGGAACGTCATCCACGCCGAGTACGCCGACGCCATCGCCGACATCTATTCAGGCGGCAGATGAGTCATCGGTAGGAAGTCGATGACCTCGTCGGTCACGGCCCGGTGCACCTTCTCGTGCAGCAGGTCGTGACCGGCGTCGTCGAAGGCCACCACCTCGATGGGCCCGAGCACCGCGCGGGCAGACTCGATGGGAACGATGCGGTCGTCGGTGCCGTGCAGCGCCAGCATCGGCCGATCCGGTCGGGTCACCGCGTTCACGGCCTCCGCGGTCACAAGTCGGGGCGGGGTGGCACAGAGCACCACCGACGCGAAGCCCGGAGCCTGCGGTGCCGCGAGAACCCGCACCGCGGTGGCCGCTCCGAGCGAGTGGCCCATCAGCGAGACCGGCACATCGCCGTGCTCGGCGACAACCATGGCAGCAAGCGATGCCGCGTCCTCGGCCATCCCCACCAGCAGTTCCTCGAGGTCGAAGTCGGTGCCGTCGGACTCGGCGTCGACGTCACCCTCGGACAGTCCGTGGCCGTAGTGGTCCACGGCCCACAGCGTCACACCCGCATCGCCGAGCCGGCCGGCAAAGCGGTGGTAGTGGCCGGTGTGCTGGCCGCGTCCGTGCAGGAACACCAGGGCGGCCCGGGGGTCGTCGGCGTCCCACCGCCGGTAGTGGACGCGTCCGCGGGCTCCCTGGAAGAACGGCATGGCGACAGTCTCCCCCAGATCTGTCGGTCCGCGAACGTAAAGTCCGCGTCGTGTTCTTCCTGAACGGCGCCACGGCCGCCGGCCCCAGCACCCTGGTGCACAGCGCGGCCGATCTCACCGCGGCGTCGTCGTGCGAGTTCTCGCTGCTCCGCAACCTCGATGTCCATCTCGGTCGCATACAGGCGGACCCGGTCGCGGATCCGATGCTCGAGCGCCTGTCCCGGTTGGGCACCGCGCACGAGCGGGGAGTGTTTTGGGATTTCCGTAGCCAGTTCGGCGACGGCGTGGTGAGGATCGGGCGGCCGGGCTCGCTGCGGATCGAATCCGAGATCCGGGCGAGCGCGGACGCAACCCTGGCCGCCGTGGCGCGGCGTGCACCGGTGATCTACCAGGGCACCATCTTCACCCGCGAGGCCGACACGGCATTCCTCGGCTTCAGCGACTTCCTGGTTCTCGATCCACACACCGATCGGTACGCGGTGATCGACACCAAACTCGCACGGCACGAACAGGTGTCGTCGATCCTGCAGATCGCCGCCTACGCCGATGCCCTCGAGGCCGTCGGCGTCCCGGTGGCCGACACCGCGCGTCTGATCCTCGGCGACGGGTCCACCGTCGTGGTCGACGTCGCCGACGTGCGGCCGGTGTATCGGCGCGCCCGCGACGGTGTCGTACGCCTGCTGCGCGAGCATCGACGCTCCGATTCGCCGGCGTCGTGGGAGCTCACCGGCGTGCGATGCTGCGGTCGCTGCGACGCCTGCACACCCGAGGTCGAGCGAACGCGGGATCTGCTGCTGGTGGCCGGGATGCGATCAGTGCAGCGTGAGCGACTGATCGACGGCGGCATCGCCACCATCGACCAGTTGGCCGCCGCCACCACGCCCCCGCCGGGCGTCGCGCGGCGCACGTTCGACTCGCTCAGGGCGCAGGCGTCCGCGCAGGTCCGTCAGGAGAACTCGGGGCAGCCCGTCGCGGAGTTCGTCGCGCCCGAAGCGCTCGCCGCGCTGCCCGCTCCCGTCGCGGGCGACATCTTCTTCGACTTCGAGGGCGATCCGCTGTGGTCGCAGGGCGGCGACCCCGACTGGGGGCTCGAGTACCTGTTCGGGGTGCTCGAGAACGACGGTGACGAGCCGGTGTTCCGCCCGTTCCTCGCCCACGACCGCGCGCAGGAGCGGCGCGCGTTCGCGCAGTTCCTCGACTATCTCGACGCCAGGCGCGCGCGATACCCGTCGATGCACGTCTACCACTACGCGCCGTACGAGCGAACGGCACTGCTGCGTCTGGCCGGGCGTCACGGGATCGGCGAAACCGCGATCGACGACCTGCTGCGCAAGCGCGTGCTGGTCGACCTGTTCCCGATCGTGCGGGCGTCGCTGCGCGTGGGTGCACGCTCGTACTCGCTGAAGAAGCTCGAGCCCCTGTACATGGCGGGCGCACGCGACGGCGACGTCACCGACGCGGCCGCGTCGATCACCGAGTACGCCAGGTACACCGACCTGCTCGATCGCGGCGCCACCGACGAGGCCGAGGCGGTGCTGCGAGAGATCACGGAGTACAACCGCTACGACTGCCGCTCCACCCTCGAGCTGCGGGACTGGCTGCTGCGGGCAGCGCATGAGCACGGCGTGCAACCTCTCGACACCGAGCCGACGCCACCGGAACCGGACGAGCGCACCGACCTCGAGCTCGCGCTGACGGAGTTCGCTGGCGCGGACACCGAATTCGCAGGTGCGGGAACCGAATTCGCTGGTTCGGGGCGGACGGACGATCAGCGGGCCGTGGCGATGCTCGCCGCGGCGATCGGCTATCACCGCCGTGAGGACAAACCCTTCTGGTGGGGCCACTTCGACAGGCTGAGCAGCCCCATCGACGAGTGGGCCGACACCAAGGGCACGTTCGTGGTCACCGAGGCGCAGTGCGAGCCCTGGCAGCCGAAGGTGGGTAACCGCCTACCCCGCCGCACCACTCGACTGGTCGGCGAGGCGGTGGACGGCGGCCTCGGACACGACGTGTACGTGCTCTACGAGCCCCCCGCCCCCGACTGGTCGGAGGAGGTCCTCGATCCGACTGCCCGCTGGACCATGAAGGCAACGGTGGTCGATCTCTCGCCCGACCGCACCGAGGCTGTCGTCGAGGAGAGGCTCACCAGGGTCGCCGCCGAGTACGATGCGCGACCGGTCGCCCTGGCACCCACGGCCGGGCCGTCGAGCAAACCCCTCACCGACTCCATCACCCGCACGGCCACCGAGCAGCTGGCGGCGCTGACGGCCACCGGGGCGCTGATCGACGGGCCTGCGATCGACATCCTGCGGCGCCGCCCGCCGCGCACACACTCCGGTGCGCCGCTGCCGCGTGCGAGCACTCCCGCCGAGTCGATGGTGGCGGCTCTCCTCGATTCCGACCACAGCTACACGGCCGTCCAGGGCCCGCCGGGCACCGGGAAGACCCACACCGGCTCGGCGGTGATCGCCGAGTTGGTTCAGCGTCATCACTGGCGGGTGGGCGTGGTGGCGCAGTCGCACGCAGCCGTGGAGAACATGCTGACTGCGGTGGCGCGCGCCGGTATCGGCCCCGATCGCCTGGCCAAGAAGGGCGGTTCGGCCAGTGCCGCGTGGACCTCGGTGGGCACCGACACCGGGCGGTTCCTCACCGATCACCCCGACGGGTGCGTGCTGGGCGGAACCGCGTGGGCCTTCGCCAAGGACGACGACTTCACCGAGCCGTTGGACCTGCTGGTGATCGAGGAGGCCGGGCAGTTCTCCCTGGCCAACACCATCGCCGCCGCACGCAATGCTCGGCGGCTGCTGCTACTGGGCGATCCGCAGCAGTTGCCGCAGGTCAGCGTCGGGCGCCATCACGAACCCGTCGACCAGTCGGCACTGGGGTGGCTCTGCGCCGGCCACGACACCCTCCCCGCCCACCTCGGCTACTTCCTCGACCGCACATGGAGGATGCACCCGGCGGTGTGCGATGCGGTGTCGACTCTCGCCTACGAGGGTCGACTCACCTCGGTGGCACCGGAACGCTCGCTGGTGGGTGTCGAACCCGGGATCCACACCGTCCTCGTCGACCACGAGGGCCACTCGGTGGAGTCCGGCGAGGAAGCGCAGAGAATCTCCGAGCTGGTGCACTCGCTCGTCGGGCGCACCTGGGTGGACGCCGGCAGCACCCCGCGCCCCCTGGCGGCGGACGACGTGCTGGTGGTCGCGCCGTACAACGCGCAGGTGGCGCTCCTGCGAGCCACGCTGGACGCTGCCGGGCTGACCGAGACACCGGTTGGGACCGTCGATCGGTTCCAGGGTCGGGAGGCGCCGGTGGTGATCGTGTCGATGACGGCCTCGGCCGTGGACGAGATTCCGCGCGGGATGAGCTTCCTGCTCTCGCGCAACCGGCTCAACGTGGCCCTCTCGCGTGGGCAGTGGGCGGCGTACATCGTGCGCTCCCCGCAGCTGACCGATCACCTGCCGACCACACCGGCGGGGCTCCCCCAGCTCGGCGCTTTCCTGCGACTGAGCCCGGACAGCTGAGTTGCCGTCCAACCTCGTTATGCAACCGTGTCCTCCGTTTCGGATGTGATTGATTACTCTAACTTCTGGAAGTGTGATCGAACCCAACCCGGGGAATGCACAGCGGGCCCGTCGAAAAACGGCGGACCGGTTGCCCGCGGGCGTCACCGTTCTCCCCCGAACTCATCTGTCGGCAAGGCACACCTTCCGCTCATGCTCGAACGTTCAGAGAAAAGAGCACTTACATGCGTTTTCCGCACTCCACTCGTGTTCGTACCGTCGCCACTTCGATGGCCGTCGCAGGCGTCGCCGCCACCGCCCTCGTGATCGGTGCCCCACCCGCGCTGGCCGACGTCCCGACGGCCATCGTGTCCACCCCCGGCGCAGCCCGGTCGCTGTACGTCACGGGAACCAACAAGGACGGCAGCTCGTACGGCGCGTGCCTGGACTACTTCTTCGACGGGGTGTACGACGCGCCGGCAGACCGGGTGCTCTACAAGTTCCCGAACCTCAAGGTAGGCACCGAACTCACGGCCATCGCCCAGAAGGACGGTGAGTGCCACGGAGTAATCCTCGGCTACAAGGTCGTCACCCTGACCGCCGACACCCCGAACATCATCGACCTGTAGCGCTGCGACCCGTCTCGATGGTCTGCGCGAGAATCGCCCACACTGGCGGCGCGCAGGCCATCGAGACGGTCGGCTCGCGCTGCCGGTTCACCTCCGAACCCTGTGATCTGCGTCCCGAAGCGGGTTCGAGTGCACGAGGTGAATCGGAGCGTCCCTAGACTTCGCGTCATGACATCCGTACCTGCCGGACACACATACGACATCGACACCGACATCCCCGTACTCGTGACCGGCGCCACCGGCTTCGTCGCCGGGTGGATCGTCAAGGACCTCCTCGATGCCGGGGTCACCGTGCACGCCGCGGTTCGCGACCCCGCCAACCCGGCCAAGGTCGGCCACCTCACCGCTCTCGCCGACACTGCGCCCGGCACGCTTAAGCTCTTCGCCGCCGACCTGTTGAAGGACGGCTCGTACGACGAGGCCATGGCGGGAGTCGGCATCGTCTTCCACACCGCCTCGCCCTTCACCACCTCGGTCAAGGACCCGCAGCGCGAACTCGTCGACCCCGCGGTGGACGGCACCCGAACGGTGCTCGAATCCGCCAACCGCACGCCGTCGGTGACCCGTGTGGTGCTCACCAGTTCCGTCGCCGCCATCGCCTCCGACGCCGGGGACACCGCCGAGGCACCGGGCGGGCGCATCACCGAGCAGGTGTGGAACACCAGCGCGAGCCTGACCTACGAGCCCTACAGCCTGTCGAAGACCCTCGCCGAGAAGAAGGCGTGGGAGATCGCCGACGCCCAGGACCGCTGGAAGCTGGTCGTGGTGAACCCCTCGCTGGTGGTGGGCCCGTCGCTCGGACCGAAGCCGACGTCGGAGAGCTTCAACATCGTCAGCCAATTCGGCAACGGGGTGCTGCGGTTGGGCGCCCCCCGGGTGGGCTTCGGAGTGGTGGACGTGCGGGACGTCGCAGATGCGCACCTCGCCGCCGCGTACCTACCCGACGCCGAGGGTCGCCACATCATCTCCGGGCACGAGAGCAGCATCCTCGATCTCGCGCTGGAACTGCGCCCGAAGTACGGCAGCAAGTACCCGATCCCCCGCAACGGACTGCCGAAGTTCATCGTGAAGACGGCCGCACCGTTCCTCGGACAGAACCGCACCTTCATCGAGCGCAGCATGGACCACCCGTGGCGCGCCGACAACAGCAAGAGCCGCGAGAAGCTGGGCGTGACCTACCGTCCGCTGCGCGAGTCGCTCGAGGAGATGTTCGCCTTCATGATCGAGGACGGGTCGCTGCCCCGGAAGTAGTGGCCGACCGAAACGTCGCACCACCGAGAACGTCGGCGACGGTGGCCTGGAAGACGGGGCAGGTCCTGATGTCGTGGGCGTCGCACTCGAATGCATGCACTGCCATCGCCCTCGCCATCTCCATCTGGTGGATGCGAGCATCCAGTTCGGCAATGTGCTCGGTCAGCACGGTATGTCGGGCGTGCATGGGGCCGCCGCGGAGCAGTACGCCGATGCGATCGAGGCTCATGCCCGCCGCCCTGCCTCGCACGATGACCGCGATCGAAACCAGGTCGGCGTCGCCGTACACCCGTCGGCCACCGGCGTCTCGCGCCGGTTGGAGCAGTGCCCTCTCTTCCCAGAACCGCAGCACGTGCGTCTCGAGACCGAACGCAGCAGCCGCGGCGCCGATCGATCGTGGGGCGTTGGGCGTATCGCTTGACTTCATGTCGACATGAACTCACACACTGGTGTTCGCATCAACCACCAGGAGGCAAACTTGTTCGACGCCATCGTCATCGGGGGCGGACCCGCCGGGTTGCAGGCTGCACTGACCCTCGGCCGACTGCACCGCTCGGTCCTGGTCTTCGACTCGGGAAGCTACCGAAACGCGACCGTCCACAACGCCCACAACTATCTCACTCACGATGGGATAGACCCGGCAGAGTTCCGCCGACTCGCACGCCGTGACGTCTCCGCCTACGCCACGGTCACCGTGCGTGAGGCCACCGTCGATCACGTGACGGCGGTCGGCGACCAATTCGTCGTGACCAGCGGAGAAACCACCTCACGAGCCGCGGCGGTAGTGCTGGCCACCGGTGTGCGTGATCAGCTACCCGATACCCCGGGCCTCGCGTCGGCCTGGGGTCGAGAGGTCGCACACTGCCCGTTCTGCCACGGGCACGAGTTCGCGGGCGGAACCGTGGCCCTCGATGTCGCCGAGGATCACGTGGCCCGGTTGACAGCGATGCTCACCCCGATCGGTATTCGGGTACTGGAGGTCGGTGGGCGCGTGCGTTCGATCGTCCGTCGCGACGGGGGCCTCGACCTAGAGCTGGACGCGCAGGCCGAGTCGCCAGGGTCGCGCGAGAAAGTGCACGTCGACGGGATGTTCGTGACGCCCGCGTTCACTCAGTCGGCGCCCTTCGCCGAGCAGTTGGGGCTCGAGTTGAACGAATCGGGGTGTATCCGAGTCGATGCGTGGCAGCGGACATCGACGCCGGGGGTCCTCGCCGCCGGCGACGCCGCACACCACAGCGAACTCCCGATGCCTATGTCCTCGATCGTGACCTCCCAGGCCAGCGGGATGATTGCCGGCGCGGCGGCGCTGCACTACGTGCTCGGGCGCTCCTGAGCAGCTACACCACCAACACCGGCAGGCCCGCGGTGGTCGGGGCCGGGACCTGCACAACCCGGTCCCCGATCGAGCCCCGACGATCACCCGCCCGCGTCACCGTCGTGATCAGCGCGAGCGGGGCAACGTCGTCGGCGCCGACGAGAACCTGGGTGACGGCGGGGTCGGCTGCGGACTCGGCGAACGCGTGACCGCCCGGCGCGCACACGAACTCCGGCTCGCCCACGGCGTCGACGACGGCGTCGAGCACTGCCCGTCGGCGCAGCGCCGACGCGCCGACGACGCGTGAGCGCACCCACCCGCGAACACCGGGGCCGTGGGCGATCCGCTCGGCGGCGGTGTCGACGAGCAGAAGCGAACGCGGCCGGCACCCGAGCCGTCGAGCGCGCTGAGCGAAGCCCGCAACCTGGCGAGGGTCGCGCAGTCGCCCCCGCCGGGCCACCGGGCCCACGTCGACAGCCAGGCACACCCGCGGCGCCAGGGTGCCGACGCTGCGCAGGAGCGACAGATGCTCAGGATGCTCCACCGTGAACGTCACCCGACCCGAGAGAATCCGGTCGGTGAGCACCTCGGTGATCGCGGCGACGTCCATGCTCGGTTCGGTGACGAGGACATCCTCGACGCCCGCCCGCGCCACGGCGATGGCGTCGGCCGCCGATGTCGTTGCGGCACAGGAGAACAGGCCCGATGTGTGCGCGAGAATCTCGTCGCGAACGGCAGCGGTACCGGCGGCGGAGACATCCACCCGCATCGGGGTGCCGAGGCTGCGGCGCCACAACTGATCGAGTCGGGCGAGCAGTGCGACGCGGTCGAGCGCGAGGACCGGTGTGCTCATACCCGCCGTGCCGTCGAGTAGCCGCTGCGCGTCGGGAGTGGGCATGGGCAGCAACTGTAACCGCGCACCGGCCGATGCCGCCTATCGTGGATGTGGTGACCGAGTCTTCCACCGCTGCCCGCGCGCTGGCGGGCGTCGTCTCCGCCGGCGTCGTGCTGGGAGTCGGCCAGCTGGCCTCCGGGGTGATCGGGCCCGAGACCTCACCGTGGTTCGCCGTCGGCTCGGCGGTGGTCGACGCGGTTCCCACACCCATTCGCGAGTGGGCCATCGACACATTCGGCACCGCCGACAAGACCGCACTGTTCGTCGGGATGGGTCTGGTGATCGCGGCGCTGACAGCCGGCGCGGGAATCCTCGAACGCATACGCAGGCCCGTCGGCTCGGTGCTGTTCGGTGTCCTGGGCGTGATCGGGGTGATCTCCGCGAGCACCCGGGTCGACGCTTCCGCCATCGCTCCGCTTCCGACGGTGCTGGGTGTGGGCGCGGGAATTCTTATGCTGCGCATGCTGATTCGGCGTCTGGAACCGACACCGGTGACCGGCGACATCGATCGGCGCCGCTTCCTCACCCTCGCCGGCTCGGGGGTGGTGGCGGCCGGAGCTGCGGCAGCGGGTGGGTGGACACTCGGGTCGAGCATCCGTGACGTCGCAGCCGACCGGGCCGCGTTCACCGTCCCCACCCCGGTCTCGCCTGCGCCACCGGTTCCGCCCGGCGCCAACCTCGGCGTCCCCGGCCTGGCCTCCTACGTCACCGCCAACGACGACTTCTACCGTATCGACACCGCGCTGACCCCGGTGCGCCTGACCGCCACCGAGTGGAGCCTGCGCATCCACGGGATGGTGGCGAACGAGATGACGCTGACCTGGGCGGACCTGGTGCAGCGCGGCGCGATCGAGCGCATGATCACCCTCACCTGCGTCTCGAACGAGATCGGCGGTGACCTGGTGGGCAACGCCATGTGGACCGGGTACCCCATCAAGGACATCCTCGCCGAGGTCCAACCCCTGCCCGGAGCCGACATGGCCCTCTCCCGCAGCCGCGACGCCTTCACCGCCGGCACCCCGCTCGACGTGCTCACCGACGGGCGCGACGCGATCCTCGCGGTCGCCATGAACGGCCAACCCCTACCCGTCGAGCACGGGTACCCGGTGCGGATGGTGGTGCCGGGGCTCTACGGATACGTCTCGGCCACAAAGTGGGTCACCGACATCGAGATCACGCAGTTCTCGAAAGCCACCGCCTACTGGACCGATCGGGGATGGTCGGAGAAGGGCCCGATCAAGACCGCCACACGCATCGACACACCACGCAGCGGGCGGGTGCGGGCCGGGTCGGTCGCCATCGCCGGGGTGGCGTGGGCTCAGCACACCGGGATCTCCGCGGTGGAGGTGCGTATCGACGGCGGTGCGTGGCAGGCGGCCACGCTCTCGGTGGAGTACTCCCGCGACACCTGGCGGCAGTGGACGCTGCCGTGGGAGGCGACGGCGGGCGAGCACACCATCGAGGCGCGGGCCACCGACGCCACCGGCGCGGTGCAGACTGCGGACCTCGCCGACACCGTTCCCGACGGGGCCACCGGCTACGCGATCACCACCGTTCGAGTCGACGGCTGAGCCGCACTCGACCGCCCGGCTCGTCACCTGCCCCGGTCTTTCACCTACCGCTGTAGCGCGCCTTGCCGGGGCCGTTGTCGAGGAAGCTCTGCACGCCCCCGATGAGGTCCTCGGTGGCGAAGAGTGCACCGGAGACGCGCGGGGTGATCTGGTCCGCGTGGGCCACACCGCCCGATCGCCAGGCAGCGATGATCTCCTTGGTGGCCGCGTGCGCGCGGGTGGGGCCATCGGCCAGGCGCGAGGCGAGAGCGCGGGCGGCGGCATCGACGTCGTCGTGCACGGCGTTGACCACGCCCCAGTCCAGCATGGTCTGTGCGTCGTAGAGATCGCCCGTCATGACGAATTCGCGCGCGCGTCCGGAACCGGCGCGCTCGGCCATGCGCTGCGGGCCACCCATCGACGGTGTCAGCCCCACCACGATCTCCACCAACCCGAACTTCGCGCGCGGGGAGGCGAGGATGATGTCGCAGCTCAGCGCAATTTCGAGGGCCGCAGTGAGGGTGAGGCCGTGGCTGGCGTAGATCACCGGGCACGGCATGGCCTCGAGTGGGTGCGCGATGCGCTCGAAGAGGTCGGCCCACATCTGCTCGCCCTGCGCGGGGGTCAACCCGTGGAAGACGTGGACGTCGACGCCGCCCGAGTTGACCTTGCCCTCCGCCCGCAGCAGCACTGCGCGAGGCGGGGCGGCGGTGAGTTCGGCGACGTGAGCCGCCACCGAGTCCAGCATCGCGCGATCGAAGAGGTTGAGGTTGCCGTCGGAGAAGGTCAGGACGGCCACCTCGGCGCCGAGATCGGTGGTGAACCGCTCGAGCCGTGTGGGTCGGGTGCTCATGTGCCCTACCTTGCCACGCGGGTGAGGAACTGATCGAAGGTCTCGGTGGTCTGGGTGAACTCACCGCGCGGGAGCAACGCACCCGTGGCCATGGCTCGGCCGACGGCGCCGGGGATGGGCACCGGGACAACCCACCGCCGCACACCCCGAGCCGTGGCGGTGCGGCGGGCGATGTCCACCATCTGCTCCTCGCGGGGTCCGGCGAGTTCCACTGCCCGGCGCAGCGCAGGTCCGCGGGCCACGGTGAGCAGGTACTGGGCGGCGTCGCGGGCGGCGACGGGCCGCGAGAGCATCGGCGGTACGGGCAGCAGCGGGCCGTAGGCCAGGGCGTCGGGGAACTCGAAGAACTGGGTGCTGCGGACGATGGTCCATGGCACGCCCCCGGCCGTGACCACGGCCTCCTGGGCGCGTTTGCCGAGGTAGTGGCCGAAGTCGACGATGTCGGAACCCACCACGGACAGCGTCACCAGGTGCTCGATCCCCGCTCGCTGGGCGGCGGCGACGAGCGCGGACGCCGCCCGGGTGAAGAAGGTGACCGCCGGGCGGGTCGTGAGGGTCTGCTTGTGACAGGTGTCGATCACGGTGGTGCACCCGGACAGGGCCTCGTCGAGCCCGTGACCGGTGAGCAGGTCCACTCCCGTCGACCGGGCCAGCACCACCGTGTCGATGCCCGCGGCCCGCGCCGCGTCGACCACGAGGGATCCCACGGCGCCCGTGCCGCCCACCACCGCGAGCCGCATCAGGCGATGGTCTCCTTCGCGGCCGCGACGGGGGGTTCGACGGGAGCGGCGGCCGCCGGGCCCCCGAAGGCGGGACGGGCATAGAACAGGCAGGCGATGCCACCGAGAACCACCACGATCGCCGGCAGGTACATCGACTCGCCCAGCGCCCGCGAGAAGTCCCCCGCCACGGGCGCCGGTACGACTCCGTTGCCCACGCCGCCGGAACCGGCGCCCGGCAGCGCCGCCTCGAGGCGGTTCTGCATCAGCACCCCCACCCCCGCGGCGCCGAGCACCGAGCCGAACATCCGAATGGTGTTGTACACGCCCGCGCCCGCACCGGCGCGCGAGTGCGGCAGGTTGCGCGTCGCCGTCGCCGCGAGGGGCGCCCAGATCAGCGCGTTGGCCACACCCATCGCCGAGATGGGCAGCAGTAGTTGCCAGATCGGGGCGGTGGGTGTCATCACCTGCACCAGCCACACCAGCGAGATCGCCAACAGGAACAATCCCGTCCCGGCTATGTAGCGGGGGTGGGCCTTGTCGACCTGCTTGCCGACGGCCGGGGCCAACACACCGGTGAACACGGCCATGGGCGCCGAGACCAGCGCCGCCCTCGTCGGGGAGAGCCCCGTTGCGCTCTGCAGGAAGAACATCATCGGCAGCATCAGACCCGACATCGCGAAACCCATCGTGCCGATCGCGAAGTTCGAGATGGCGAAGTTACGGTCGCGGAACAGTGCCAGCGGCATCAGCGGCTCACGGGTGTTCAGCGCCTGCCAGCGCACGAACGCGGCGATCGTCACCAGTCCGAGAACGATGGAGGTGATCACCCAGCCGTTCCAGTCGTAGCGCTGGCCCTCCTGGATGCCGAAGACCAGGAGGAACAACCCCACTGCGCTCAGGGCCACGCCGAGCATGTCGAAGGTGTGCTCGTTGGTGGGCAGAGCGGGCACGAACCGGACCGCGAGTGCGATCGCCACGGCGCCGACGGGCACGTTGATCAGGAAGATCCATTCCCAGCCGAGGTTGTCGACGAGCACGCCGCCGACCAGCGGACCCACCAGGCTCGCGACACCGGCCACCGCCCCCCACAGGCCCATCGCGGTGCCGCGCTTGTCCGCGGGGAAGATGCGGGTGATCACGGCCATCGTCTGCGGGGTGATCATCGCCGCGCCCAGGCCCTGCACCACGCGCGCCGCGATCAGCATCTCGATGGTCCCCGACAACGCGCACCACAGCGATGCGGCGGTGAACACGGCCAGACCGACAATGTAGAGGTTCTTCGGGCCGTACCTGTCGCCGAGTCGACCGGTCACCAACAGGGGAACCGCGTAGGCGAGCAGGTAGGCGCTGGTGACCCAGATGACGTTGTCGATCGAGGTGTTCAGCGCGGTCAGGATGGCGGGCTGCGCCACGGCGACGATCGTGGTGTCGAGCAGGATCATGAAGAACCCCAGGCACAGCGTCGCCAGGGCCACCCAGGGATTGATGTCCTGTTTGCCCGGCGCGGCGGGGTGAGCGTTCATCGTCGGTTCCTTCGGTGCTGACCTGCGCGGGCGAAACGGATGCTGAGCAACGCTACGCTCTTCCGGCGCCCGCCCGCACGTGACCTAGCGTGGAGGAGTGAACTCGCACCAACTCGACATCGTCCGGCTCGCCTGGTCTCGGCGACTGGGTCTGCCGGACGACGCCGTGTTCGGTGACGGTGCAACCCGCCTCCTGGCCGTCGACGACGATGCCGCAGCCGTGGACGTGGTGGTTCTCGACGGCGTCACGATGATCGCCGGACCCGAGTGGGCGCTCGAGCTCGCCGCGGACATCCCCACCGACGTTCTGGCGACCCGCGCCGGACTGCGCGCCGCGCTCGGGGTGCGAGCGGGGCGCTGCCGCGGCGAGATCACCCTCGCCTACGCCGACGACACCGCCCTGACCACCGGCATCCGCGACAACCCGCTTCTCTCACGCGATCGTGCGCACGCCGCGGCCGTGGAGGCAGCAGTGCCACCCGACGATGCCGCGGAAGCTGCGGTGACGGCCCGGACCGCCTGGTTCACCGTGCTCGACGACACCGACGGGGAGCCCGTTCCCGCTGCGACCGCCGGTCACCGCGAGTGGCAGGGCCTGCTCGGCGACGTGGGCGCACTCACCGTGACCGACCGGCGACGCACACGCTTCGGGGCCACGGCCGCCCGCCTGGCCACCAACGATGCTCTCGACGCCGGCCTGATCCCACAGTGGCAGTGCCACCGGGACAATTCGGCAGGCCGACTGCTCGCCGCGCACCTGGGATACGTGGAGCAGGGTCTGCGGATCGGCGTCGAGGTGCTCTCGCAGGAGGATGCGTTGTGATCGATCTGGTGGCGACCATCGCCCTCTTCGTGGTGGCCGCACTACCGCTGCCGATGCTGCCCTTCATTGCCCTCACATCGGTGATGATCGGCGACGACGGCGCCAGCACCACCCGCACCCGCGCGGTGGCGATCGTGGCGCTGGGTGTTCCGATGGTGGTTCTGACCGTTCTGGCCGCGGCCGTGATCTGGGCGCTGCGCACCGACGGGATCACCTTCTACATACCCGTCGTGGCACTGGTGGCCGAGCTGGTGGCCGGGGCCGCGGTGATCGCCGTCGCGCTGCGAGTTCACGCGCGCGGTCGCCCGGACACGGCCCGCCCCGACTGAGCCCCGCGAATCGACCTATCGTTCGCTAACACATGAGCTCACGGGCCGGGATCCGGCAGGGCGAGCGGTGGGTCAGCCGCTGTAGGGGTACTGCTGCTGACCTGGGTACTGCTGCTGACCTGGGTACTGCTGCTGACCTGGGTACTGCTGCTGACCGGGGGCCGGGTATTGCTGGGCGAATCCCTGCTGGGGGGCCGACGCGGCGAGTTGCTCGGCGTACTCCTTGGGCACCGTGGACGTCGCGCCGCAGAACGTGCAGGTGACGTAGCGCTTGAACCTCACCGGGAAGATCGGCAGGAAGAACAGCGTGAACCACGTCGAGCGTTGAACGACGTGGTGAGCAGCCGGGTTGTGGCAGTTGCCGCACACCAGCGTCAATGTCGCCAGGATCTTCGACATGGTGCGCGAACCGAAAATGATCACTGCGATCGAACCCCTCAGCTGCCGGACTTGGTGTCTGATAATTGTTCTGTGAAAGTACCCGGAGAACCTTCACGAGGCCAGGCGGAGCATGAGCGGCGAATTCACCCGAGACAGCAACTACATCACCACCCGCATCACCGCCGACGGCTCGTCCGGCTTCCTCGTCGAGGCGGGGCGGTATCGCCTTGTCGTGGCGCGGGCGTGCCCGTGGGCCCACCGCTCCACCATCGTCCGGCGCCTCCTCGGCCTCGAGGACGCGATCTCCATGGGCGTGTGCGGGCCGACCCATGACGAGCGCAGTTGGACCTTCGACCTCGACCCCGGCGGGCTCGACCCGGTGCTGGGTATCCCCCGCATCCAGGACGCCTACCTCGCGCGCGACCCGCAGTACCCGCGCGGGATCACCGTGCCCGCGATCGTCGACGTGACCACCGGCACGGTGGTCACTAACGACTACCCGCAGATCACCCTCGACTTCTCCACCGAGTGGGCGGCCTTCCACCGCCCCGGCGCACCGGATCTGTACCCGCTCGCCCTGCGGGAGGAGATCGACGCGGTGGCCGCGGACATCTTCCGCGACGTCAACAACGGCGTGTACCGCTGCGGGTTCGCCTCCTCCCAGCAGGCATACGAGTCGGCCTACCACGCCCTGTTCGCCCGACTGGACCAGCTCGGCGACCACCTGACGAACCGGCGCTACCTGGTGGGCGAGTCCATCACCGAGGCGGACGTGCGGCTGTTCACCACGCTCGTGCGCTTCGACGCGGTCTACCACGGGCATTTCAAGTGCAATCGCAGCAAGCTCACCGAGATGCCGGTGCTGTGGGCGTACGCGCGTGATCTGTTCCAGACCCCCGGTTTCGGGGACACCACCGATTTCCAGCAGATCAAGGACCACTACTACAAGGTGCACACCGGCATCAATCCCACCGGCGTGGTCCCGGTGGGCCCGGACACCTCCGGCTGGACCACCGCGCACGGCCGGGAAGCGTTGGGCGGCAGCCCCTTCGGAGCCGGGACCGCGCCGGGCCCGATCTAGGGGCGAGGTGTGAGGATGCGCGGGCCGTCGGCGGTGACCGCCACCGTGTGCTCCCAGTGCGCGGCGCGCGAGCCGTCGACGGTGACCACGGTCCAGTCGTCGTCGAGGATGCGGGTCTCGCGGGTGCCGAGGGTGAGCATCGGCTCGATGGCCAGGGTGGACCCGACGGCCAACTCCGGCCCACGACCGGGGGCGCCCTCGTTGGCCAGGAACGGCTCCATGTGCATCTGACGGCCGATGCCGTGCCCGCCGTAACCGTCGACGATGCCGTAGTCGCGGCCGTGCTCGCGCGCGGCGGCGAGGGTGCCCTGCTCGATGGCGTGGGAGACGTCGGTGAGGCGGTTGCCCGGCAGCATCGCCGCGATGCCGGCCTCCATGGACAGGCGCGTGGCCTCGGACAGTTGCCGATCGGCCTCCGACAGCTCACCCACTCCGAACGTCCACGCCGAATCCCCGTGCCACCCGTCGAAGATGGCACCGCAGTCGATCGACACCAGATCACCCTCGGCGAGGATGTCGGTGGCACTCGGAATGCCGTGCACCACACGGTCGTTCACGGAGCTGCAGATGCTGCCGGTGAAGCCGTGGTACCCCAGGAACGACGGGACGGCACCGGCGTCGCGAATCACGGACTCGGCGACGGCATCGAGCTCGAGGGTAGACACACCCGGCTTGGCGGCCTCACGAACGGCCACCAACGCCCGCCCGACGATCGCACCGGCCTCGGCCATGGCATCGAGCTCGCCGTTCGAGTGGAACGGAACGATCTTCTTCTTGCGCCCGAGAATCATCGCCGTGAACCGGTCAGGACGCGCCGATGGCTGCGACGACCGTCGCGTTCACGGTGTCGACATCGCCGTCGGCGGCCACGGTGACCAGCGCGTCGCGGCTGCCGTAGTAGTCGAGCAGAGGCGCGGTCTCGTCGCGGTAGACCTTGAGGCGGTTGCGGATCACGGCCTCGGTGTCGTCGGCACGCCCGCGGGCGAGCATGCGCGCCACCACCACGTCCTCGTCGATCACGAAGGACACCACGGCGTCGAGGGAGTGCCCCGACTCGGCCAGGATCTGCACCAGCGCGTCGGCCTGCTCGGTGGAGCGGGGAAACCCGTCGAGGATGAACCCGCCGGTGGCGTCGGGCTCGGCGAGGCGGCTGCGCACCATGTCCACGGTCAGATCGCTCGGAACGAGATCACCGGCGTCGAGGTACTTCTTCGCCTCGATACCCAGCGGCGTCTGCTGGCCGATGTTGGCGCGGAAGAGATCACCCGTCGACACGTGCGGGATGCCGAACTTCTCCGACAGGAGCGCGGCCTGCGTGCCCTTGCCGGCACCGGGCGGCCCGAGGAGGACCAGTCTCACTTGAGGAACCCTTCGTAGTTGCGCTGCATCAGCTGGCTCTCGATCTGCTTGACCGTGTCCAGGCCCACGCTCACCATGATCAGCACCGCTGTGCCACCGAACGGCAGGTTCTGCACGCCACCGGAGTTACCGATGTCCAGGAACAGGTTCGGGAGCACCGCGATGACACCGAGGTAGATGGCGCCGGGCAGCGTGATGCGGCTGAGAACGAAATTGAGGTAATCGGCAGTGGGGCGGCCGGGCCGGATACCCGGGATGAAGCCACCGAACTTCTTCATCTCGTCGGCGCGCTCTTCGGGGTTGAAGGTGATCGCGACGTAGAAGTAGGTGAAGAAGACGATCAAGCCGAAGTAGATGGCGATGTACACCGGGTTGGCCGGGTTCACCAGATACGTGTTGAGGATCTTCTGCCACCACGAGGTGCCGTTGGAACTGGACGCCGTGAGCTGGGAGATCAGGTTCGGCAGATACAGCAGCGACGACGCGAAGATCACCGGGATCACGCCGGCCTGGTTGACCTTGAGCGGCAGATAGGTCGACGAACCGCCGTACATCTTGCGACCGACCATGCGCTTGGCGTACTGCACGGGGATGCGCCGCTGACCCTGCTCGACGAACACCACGCCCGCGATGATGGCCAGCGCGGCCACGACCACCAGGGCGAACACCAGTCCACCGCGGCTGTCGAGAATGTTCTTACCCTCGGACGGGATGCGCGAGGCGATACCGGCGAAGATGAGCAGCGACATGCCGTTGCCGACACCGCGCTCGGTGATGATCTCGCCGAACCACATCACCACGGCGGCACCGGCGGTCATCACCAGCACGATCACCACGAGCCCGAAGATGGACTTGTCGGGGATGATCTCCACCGAGCACCCGCGCAGCAGACCGCCCTGCGACGCCAGCGCCACCAGACCGGTTCCCTGCAGGATCGCCAGCGCCACCGAGAGGTAGCGGGTGTACTGGGTCATCTTGGCCTGGCCGGACTGGCCCTCCTTGCGCAGCTCCTCGAAGCGCGGGATCACCACGGTGAGAAGCTGCACGATGATCGACGCCGTGATGTACGGCATGATGCCGATCGCGAACACCGACAGCTGCAGCAATGCCCCGCCGGAGAACAGGTTGATCAGCGAGTAGATCCCGGCGGACGACCCACCGGAGACCTCGTCGATGCACTGACGGACGTTCCCGTAGTTCACACCGGGCGACGGCAGCGTGGCGCCGAAGCGGTAGAGGGCGATCAAGCCCAGGGTGAAGAGAATCTTCTTCCTCAGGTCCGGGGTCCTGAAGGCCGAGACGACGGCGGAGAGCAAGACGGATCCTCCTGGAAAGAAAATGTGCGATACGGAAAACGGGTGGCCACGTGGTGACCGGGTGGTGCGGGCGCGCGAGGCGCCACGGCGAACTCTACAGCGGCGACAGTGAGCCCTTTCACGGGCTCGATCAGCGATGGCCGCACCGCGACGCAATCGGTCGTGGTGCGGCCATCGCTGTCAGGACGTGATGTCGACGCCGGGGACGGTCACAGCTCGGTCGCTGTCCCGCCTGCCGCGCTGATCTTCTCCTTGGCGGAGCCGGTGAACTTGTCCGCGGTGATGGACACCTTCACCGTCAGATCACCGTCGCCGAGGATCTTCACGAGGCGGTTCTTGCGCACCGCACCCTTGGCCACGAGATCGTCCTTGGTGATCTCGCCACCGGTGGGGAACAGCCGCTCGATGTCGACCAGGTTCACCACCTGGTACTCCACGCGGTTGCGGTTGGTGAAGCCCTTCAGCTTGGGAAGCCGCATGTGCAGCGGCATCTGTCCACCCTCGAAGCCGGCGGGGACGTTCTTGCGAGCGCCCGTGCCCTTGGTGCCGCGTCCGGCGGTCTTGCCGCGCTTACCGCCCTCACCGCGTCCGACGCGGACCTTGGCGCTCTTCGACCCGGGAGCGGGACGAAGGTGATGCAACTTGATGGTCACTTGCTGACCTCCTCAACGACGACGAGGTGGCGCACCACGTTGATCAGACCCCGGGTCTCGGGGGTGTCCGGGCGAATCACCGTCTGGCGGATCTTCTTCAGACCCAGCGTGCGCAGGCTGTCACGCTGGTTCTGCTTCTGACCGATGGTGCTCTTGATCTGGGTCACCTTCAGCTCAGCCATGTGCTGCACTCCCCACTGCTGCCTGGGCGCGCGAGCGCAGCATGCCGGCGGGAGCGACGTCCTCGATCGGCAGACCGCGACGAGCGGCAACTTCCTCCGGACGCTGCAGCGACTTCAGGGCTGCAACGGTGGCGTGGACGACGTTGATCGCGTTGTCGCTTCCGAGCGACTTGGCGAGAATGTCGTGCACACCGGCACATTCGAGCACGGCACGCACCGCGCCACCGGCGATCACACCGGTACCGGGGCTGGCCGGGCGGAGCATGACCACGCCGGCCGCGGCCTCACCCTGAACGGGGTGGGTGATGGTGCTGCCGATCAGCGGGACGCGGAAGAAGCCCTTGCGGGCCTCCTCGACACCCTTCTGGATGGCGGCGGGAACTTCCTTGGCCTTGCCGTAGCCGACGCCCACCAGACCGTTGCCGTCACCGACGACGACGAGTGCGGTGAAGCTGAAGCGTCGACCACCTTTGACCACCTTGGAGACGCGGTTGATGGTGACCACGCGCTCGAGGTTGTTCTTCTCGGGGGCGTTGCCGCCCCGGCCACCGTCGCGGCGATCGCGACCGCCGCGGTTGTCGCCGCCGCGGTTGTCTCCACCGGTGTTGGGTCCATTCTGTCCGGCGGGACCACTTCCGCCGTCACGCCGTTGACGTCCCGGCATCAGGCTGTCCTTCCAGTCGTACGAATCATGTTGTCGGTGGTGAGCATCAGAACTTCAACCCACCTTCACGTGCGGCATCGGCGAGAGCGGCGATGCGTCCGGCGTAGTCGTGGCCACCGCGGTCGAACACCGCGGCCTCGATGCCGGCGGCCTTGGCGCGCTCGGCGATGAGGGCACCGACCTTGGCGCCGCGGGCCTTCTTGTCGCCGTCCACGGCACGCACGTCGGCCTCGATGGACGACGCGGCGGCCAGGGTGCGGCCGGTCAGGTCGTCGATCAACTGCGCGTGCAGGTGACGCGACGAACGGTTGACCACCAGGCGGGGCCGCTCGGCGGTGCCGGAGACCTTCTTGCGCAGGCGGAAGTGGCGACGGGTCTTCGACAGGCGCCGACGCGTGGAGACGTCCTTGCCCAGCGGGATTCGCTTGTTGGTGGTTGCAGAGTTGCTCATCACTTACCTGTCTTTCCGACCTTGCGGCGGATCTGCTCACCCTCGTAGCGAACGCCCTTGCCCTTGTACGGGTCGGGGCGGCGCAGACGACGGATGTTGGCGGAGATCTGACCCACCTGCTGCTTGTCGATGCCCGACACCGAGAAACGGGTGGGGGTCTCGACGGCGAAGGTGATTCCCTCGGGAGCGGTGATCGGCACGGGGTGGCTGTACCCGAGCGCGAACTCGAGGTCGCTGCCCTTGAGGGCCACGCGGTAGCCGACGCCGTGGATCTCCATCTTCGTCGTGTAGCCGGTGGTGACGCCGGTGACGAGGTTGGCGATGAGGGTGCGGGTGAGCCCGTGCAGCGAGCGGCTGCGCCGCTCGTCGTCCGGACGGGTGACCGAGATGGAACCGTCGTCGCCCTTGGCGACGGCGATGGGCTCGGCCACGGTGAGGCTGAGGGTGCCCTTGGGTCCCTTGACTGTGACGTCCTGGCCGTCGATGGTGACATCGACGCCGGCGGGAACCGGCACGGGGAGCTTTCCGATACGCGACATGAGTGGTGGCCTCCCTTACCAGACGTATGCGAGGACTTCGCCGCCGACGCCCTGCTGGGCGGCCTGACGGTCGGTGAGCAGTCCGCTCGAGGTGGAAATGATGGCCACGCCCAGGCCGCCGAGCACCTTGGGAAGGTTGGTCGACTTGGCGTAGACGCGCAGACCGGGCTTGGACACCCGGCGGACACCGGCGAGGCTGCGCTCGCGGGACGGCCCGTACTTGAGGTCGACGATGAGGGTCTTGCCCACCTCGGCGTCCTCGGTGCGGAATTCGGAGATGTAGCCCTCACGCTTGAGGATCTCGGCGATGTTGGCCTTGAGCTTCGAGTGCGGCAGGGACACCTGATCGTGGTACGCCGAGTTGGCGTTGCGCAGACGCGTCAAGAAGTCTGCGATCGGGTCGGTCATGGTCATGACAGAGTTCATGGCCCCTTCTCGCCGCGGTTCCCATGCAGCACGCGCGACACCGGTTCCCGCTGGTGCGGGCCTCGTGCGACACGTCGTGGGCCTACGACGAAGTGATGACCTGACCGACGGTTGCCGGTCAGGGGTTGCGCTCCTCCCAATGCACGCCGAACGAGGCCGGTGAGCACTGAGAAGTGTTTCGAGCTGAGGTACGGCAGGAAACTCGTGGAGTGTCACGGACGCGCGTGCAGGCACGACGGGTCCGCGGCAACCCTCACAGTGTAGGTACCTGCGGCGATCTGGCCAAATTGCCTGTCGGTCCGCCCATTCTGTCTAATGTCCTTGACTATAAAATGTCCAGTTGGTTGGACTACAGTGGTGGTCGCGGATCAACCCACTCGAAAAGTCCTGAAAGAACTTCGCAGTGCGGGCTTCCCCCCGCTACGCACGGTCGGCTCGCACACGATGTGGTCGTCGGCCGACGGGTCGGTGAGGGTGACCGTTCCTGACGGGCACCGCACCATCTCACCGGGTGTGTACCGCACCATCGTCAAGGCCATGAAGGAGGCGCGAGGAGCGTGAGCACTACCTACGAGGTGTCGGTGACCCGCGACGGCAAGTGGTGGATGGTGGCGGTACCCGAACTGGGCGCTCTCACCCAGGCCCGCAGGCTCGGCGATGTCGACACCGCAGCCCGCGAGCTGGTGGCCCTCGAGACCGGTACCGCGCTCGACGAGGTGTCCGTCGACGTGCACGTCCACCTCGCCGCGGGAGACGGTGATCTCACTGCCCGCGTAGCCGACATCCGGGCACGCCGCGAACGCATCGAGGCGGAGGACGCGAAGGTTCGTGCGGATACCGCCGCGTTCGCCCGCGAGCTCGCCGCTGCCCAGGTACCTGTCCGCGACATCGGAACCCTGCTCGGCGTGACGTTCCAACGCGTCAGTCAGATCGTCAACACCTGACGCCCTGAGTGTGTGGGGACAGCTATCCGACGCAGGCTGCTCGAACGGGCCTCAGTTGCGACCGACGTCAGCGCTGCTGACCCAACTGCGCCTGCGCGCGGGCGAGGATGGTCTGCACACCCGCCGTCGACAGGCCGGGCAGCTGGGCCTCGATGGTGCGCACCACATCGTGGTCGTTGATCACCTTCTCGCTGGACTGGATGAGCACCGTGCCCGCCCCGGTGAAGTCGAACTGCTGCTCCTCCCCCGACGCCACACCGAACGCGGCGCCGGCCGCGGCCATGAACCCGGTGATCCAGCCCTGGTCGTAGTACTGGCTCGGCGACGGGCAGTCCGCCCACCCCACCAGCGCCTGCGGGTCCACTCGCAGCGGCGGCTCGGCGAACATCACCGGGCCGTTCGACGACGCCAGGAACGTGCCGGTGCCCAGCAACGTCAGGAAACCCGGCACGATCGACTGGTTGAGCTGCAACCCCGGCTCGAACGCCAGCAGGTTCGCCGCGCGGATCGTCAGGTTGCCGTTGTCGAGGTCGTAGGAATTGATGTCGTAACCCCGGTCGCCGATGATCAGCGTCCCCTGGCCCTCGGCGACGACGTACCCGTGCATGTACATCGGGGCACTGATGGTTCCGGCGAGGTGACCCAGCGCGCCCGCGCGGAAACTCTGCATCAGGGTGCGGAACTGCATCTGCCCGTAGTAGGCGATCATCGCGCCCTTGGACATGATCCACGGCTTGTCGAGAGTGATGTAGTAGGCGTACGGGTTGTCGGGCACATTGTCGCGGCCGACGAGGGTGCCGGGGTGGTGGACCACGCTCATGCTGATGTTCCCTTCACAGCTTCTGCTCGGAGGCCTGGACGAAGACGACGCCGTCACCGACGCAGTGCAGTTGCATGGCCTCACCCGATCCGCGCCCGACGGCATCACGCCAGCTCATCGCCGACTTCAGCTGCACCTGCACGTTGCCCCACGTACCCACGAAGGCTTGCGGGTCCACCACCACCGGGTGACCGCCGACGCGGACTTCCATGATCTCGCCGTGCGCGAGCAGCACCACCGCCCCCATGCCCTGCAGCTGGGTGGTCATCAGACCGTTGCCGGTGAGGACGCCGGTGGCCGCGCCGCGCAGGGCACCCATCAATCCGCCGCCACCGCCGCTGGTCTGACTCTGCATCGACACCGTCGAGGACTGCAGGCCCGCCGTGTGGCCCAGCAGGCGCGAGGCATCGGCGGTGACGGTGCCGCCCTGCGGCATGTCGACCACGTGCACCGCCAACCCCTTGTGCCCGTAGTGCACCTCGCCGGGACCCTGCGCGAGCATCATCCGCTCGTGCTCGCCGGCGATCATCCGACCGGCCATGTGCCCCATCGCGCCGCCGAGTCCCAGACCTCCGGCACCGGGCGCGCCGTGCGGGGAGAACATGACCTGGCCGGTGTAGAAGAGCATCGAACCCTTGCGGGCGATCACTCCCCCGGCGCGGGTGATGTCGACCTTGACGACCTTGCTGTTGACCTTCTCGAAAACCATGGCCCCTACCGTTCCGCCGGTTGGATCGACACCACGCCCTGGCCCTGCCACCGCAGGGAGAACGCCTCACCACCGCCCGCGCCGACGGCGTCACGCCAGCTGACATCGGTGACGAACGATTGCTGCAGTTGACCTTTCGCCGCCACGAAGGCGTCGGGGTCGACCACCAGCGGCAGTTCGGGTGCCACCGCCAGATGGATCAGCGGGCCCCCCGCCGACAGCAGCGCCACCTGCCCGACACCCGAGACCACGGTGGTGAACAGCCCCTGCCCGCTGGTCATGCCCCGCACGCCGGTGAAGGTCACGTTGGTCTGC
Source organism: Rhodococcus sp. AZ1 (assembly GCF_054979605.1). Lineage (NCBI taxonomy): Bacteria > Bacillati > Actinomycetota > Actinomycetes > Mycobacteriales > Nocardiaceae > Rhodococcus > Rhodococcus sp. AZ1. The sequence continues at coordinate 334,975 of NZ_JBUEQF010000001.1, read as the reverse complement.
AGGTTCCCGGCCATGGCGAGCAACTGATTCGACTCGACCTGCATCTGCTCGTTGTTCAACTCGAGCACCGTCACGTACTGGGCATCGACGGCCAGGTGCACCGCCCCGGTACCGGTGCACTCCATCAGCGACAGGCTCTCACCCGTCGCGCGCTGCTTCAGACCGGCGAGAACACCTGCGCCGCCACCGAATCCAGCCGACTTGAACGCCACATCGCCCTGGTAGGAGACCATCGACCCGGAGAGCGCACGGATCGCACTGTTCTGCAGGCGCGCCTCGATGATGCGTTTGGAGAACTCGACGAGCTGAGCCATACATGCCCCTTGCGCGCGGGAGGTGGTGGACCGAGAAGTGCCGGGGACACCGTACGACGGATCGGACCAGGACGTCGAGGAAGTCGACTCCGTGACGAGTGGATCGGTATCCGCGGACGGGCATGGGCACTCGACGGCGAACGAAGGTTGTCCCATACCGTCACCAGCGACGGTATGGCAGCCCAACACGACAAGCTCGTGGCCGACCCCATCCAATTGCCCGAGTGAACGGAAACACCGTGACTACCGAACAGACCACTGGCGCCGGCGCCGATTTTGCGCTCGAGGGCCTACACCACGTCCAGCTGGCGATACCGAAGGGTGCCGAGGATAAATGCCGCGCGTTCTGGGGTGATGCACTCGGTATGACCGAACTCGAGAAGCCGCCCGTGCTGGCCGCACGAGGTGGGTGTTGGTTCCGCGGAGGCGGTCTCGAAGTTCACCTCGGGGTGGAGCAGGACTTCTCGCCGGCCAAGAAGGCGCACCCCGGCATCCTCGTTCGATCCCTGAAAAACCTGGCAGACCGGCTCGAATCGACCGGCCACGAGGTCACCTGGGACGACACCTTCCCGGGCCACAACCGCTTCTACGCCTTTGATCTGCTCGGGAACCGCCTCGAGTTTCTCGAGCCCAAGGATGTCGGCTGACGTCGCTCACCGTCAGCAGGAGGCCGGGTCCGAACGGATCCTGGTTCGAGAGTTGAGTGTCGAGGTATCCGCGGGCGAAATCGCGGCGGTACTGGTGGACGACCAGGAGTCGGCGTACGCATCGACAGACGTAGTCGCCGGTGATCGTCCTATCTACTCCAGCTCAGGGGCAACAAGACCCTCAAACGAGATGGACCCGTCGGGGACATTCGAAACGCTTCACCCTGTCGTTCTCCGGCCGCGGGTTCGTGATTGTGCACCCTCGGAACTACCGCCCGACTGAGTCGATACGTCGGCAGGGACGGTTCAGATCTCGCCCGAAGCCTCCGCGCCCACCCAAAGAGCGACATCTGGCGACTCGGTGACCGCGAATTACAGCACCCTGCATTTAGGTGTGGAGGCAGCAGGCACCGCCGTGCTCGGCGACGGCGTCGACGCCGTCGCATGGACTCTGACGCTCCCCGAAAACCTCGAAGCCAGAATCACCCCCGCCGGGGGCCTGGCCTTCCGCCACCTGATCCCAGGAGCAAGGACCGCCGTGGTCGACGAATTTGCCGAGATCAGCGCCCCCTGGGCAGTGGACTCGACCGGCAAATCGCTACCCACTGCCTACGTTCTCGACGGCGACCGACTGATCCAGACGGTCGATCGATCAACCGCAGTCGGCGACGTCGTGGCAGATCCGCGCATCTCCTACGGTGCAGGCGTATACCTCAATGCCCGCGGATGGGAACTGAACGCAGCACGCGGGGCCATCATCGCCGCGGGGGGCATCGCTCAGGTTGGAACATGCGCTTTTGCCGCCCGCCTCCCGTCACCCGCCAGCGGTATCATCACCACCGCTTGCGCCGTTGCCGGACTCAACCTGATCAACGTCTACCAGGCGATTCTCGTTCCTGGACCGTTCGACCCCAGCCAGTGCTACCAGCTGCGAATCGTCCCAACAGGAACAGGATTCAACGGCGTAGGAAACGAAAACTGCGCGTAAAATCACCACTACCCGGGCCCAGAGAGAGAACGCTCATGCGAATTGATCCCATGCGGACCATACCGAATACTGACCAGTCCCGGTCTGGATTCTTGAGTCGGCTCCGCAATCGCACCTGGCCGATCACATTCCTCATTATCCTGGTTGTCACAGTCGGTCTGGGTTCAGCAACCGACATCACCTGGTGGGTTCTGGCTGGCATTGGCCTCGCCATCTACGCAGTATGGGAAATAACCGTTCAGGTCGCCTCCCGCAGCAGATAGAGTACGGCTCCACTGCTCGAACGGGACCTGCCTCCAGGGTGTGGACACGCTTCAATCTCGGTCTGAGACCGGGGGAAGCGAGATGATCAGCTCATGGCGAGGAAGCATTATTCGGAGGAGTTCCGCCGGGATGCGGTGGAGTTGTATCGCGTGACTGAGGGGCGACGGTGGCGAAGATCGCTGCTGACCTCGGTGTCGTGGAGGCCACGTTGTCGTCGTTGCTCAAGGCCGCGGGGGTCGCCACGCGTGGTGGGCGGTCGCGGTCGGCGCCGGTGGGTGATCACCTCGACGAGGCGGCTCGGTTGCGGGCACGGCTTGCCGAGCTCGAGGCCGATGCACAGACGTTGTCGGCCGAGCGTGACATTTGCGGGCGGCGGCATAAGATTTCACCGGCGAGACGAGCTGGTGAGCCGCTTCTAGTTCGTTGCCGCCCACCGTGACACCTTCGAGGTGAAGTGGCTGTGTGAGACCGTGGACGTTGAGGTTCCCCCCGGGTAGTGGACACCGAGATATCAGGATCGCCGGTTCCGCTGGGAGGATGTTCACATGTCGCGGAAGCGTCGGTCGTTTACGGGTGAGGTTCCCCCGGGTAGTGGACACCGAGATAGCGGGATCGCCGGTTCCGCTGGGAGGATGTTCACATGTCGCGGAAGCGTCGGTCGTTTACGACCGAGTACAAGGTCGATGCTGCGCATCGAGTGATCGATTCTGGCCGATCTATTGCCGAGGTCGCACGCGATCTGGGCCTCAACGTGGGCCGCTGGGCCGCTGGGTCGCTGATGAGCGGAGACGCCTGGACGCAGCGCGGCGAGAGGGTGATGAACCGCTCACCGCTGCTGAGCGTGACGAGCTGACCCGGCTACGCCGGCAGGTTGCCGATCAAGAGAAGGACATCGCGTTTCCAAAAAAAGCGTCGACGTACTTCGCGGCGAATCATCAACGGTAGAGAAGTACGCGTTGATGGCCACGGAGTGCGCCAGCACAGCAATCAGCCGCATGGCACCCCTGCTGGGTGTGTCTACGTCAGGCTATTACCGACACCTGAAATCAACGGTAGCAACTGAATTGGGGATCCAGCGGCGGCGTCGGGAAGAGTTGGCGGTGCGGATATCGTCGATACACAAAGACTCCCACGGTGTGGACGGGTCGCCGCGGATCACCGCCGAGCTACGTGCGCGGGGCGAGTTCGTGACCGAGAAGACCGTCGCCAAGATCATGGCCGAGAGGGGTCTGGCGGGCATCAGTCCACGCACCTTTTCCCCACCTACAACGATCGTGGATCCGTTCGCGACGTTCCCGCCAGACCTGGTCCATCGGATGTTCGATCAGGGCCGCATCGACGCCGTATGGACGTCAGACATCACCAATCTGACCTGCGGCGGCGAGATATGTACCTGTGCGTGATCAAAGATGAGCACTCAAAACGGGCGCTGGGGTGGGCAGTGGCCGACCACATGCGCGCCGAGCTGGTGACCGACGCGGTCGACATGGCCGCTCGTACCCGGCGCGGCCGGACCAGAGGAGAGCAAGATTTTCCCATGGCAACTCAAGTGCGGACGAGCGTGGGCCGGTTATCTTGCCTACCAAGCTCAGGGAATGTTGGTCTGCGCTCCTCTCGCTATCGCAACAGGTGGATTCGGCGGGCTGCTGTGCAATATTGTCAAGGCGGGGGTCGGCAGCCAACTCGACTTCAACTCGCTATGCTGATCTGATGGCTGACAGCCGTTCGTCCGAAAAGGCAAGGGACCCAATGGCGCGGGGGTTTCTCACCTACATTTTCCGTAGTCCCTTGAGTCGTGGAACCGCGCCTACCCGTTCTGACTACATCAACGCATTCGCGATGGGGCCAGTAGTTTCCTTGGGCTTCTCCCTGGCCTACCTTCTCGACATAAACTCGACGGCGCTCACTGTTCTGACTGGGTGCGGACTCGGTGCGGCGACCGGACTCATCTACTTGTATGTGGCTTACCGGTTGCAACGGCGGCGCCGCGAGTCCACGGAACGCCAGCAACACCAGGACAGGGGCAGTTAGGCGTTGGCTGCGCGCCCTACGACTGCGTGCGTTCTCGACGGCGGCCGCCCGATCCAAACGATCGACCGATCAGCCGCAGTCGGCGACGTCGTAGCAGATCCGCGCATCTCCCACGGAGCAGGCGTGTACCTCAACGCCAACACGACAAGCTCGTGGCCGACACCGACCCCATCCAATTGCCCGAGTGAACGGAAACACCGTGACTACCGAACAGACCACCGGCGCCGGCGCCGATTTTGCGCTCGAGGGCCTACACCACGTCCAGCTGGCGATACCGAAGGGTGCCGAGGACAAATGCCGCGCGTTCTGGGGTGACGCACTCGGTATGACCGAAATCGAGAAGCCGCCCGTGCTGGCCGCACGAGGTGGGTGCTGGTTCCGCGGAGGCGGTCTTGAAGTTCACCTCGGAGTGGAACAGAAGTTCTCGCCGGCCAAGAAGGCGCACCCCGGCATCCTCGTTCGATCCCTGACAAACCTGGCACATCGGCTCGAATCGACCGGCCACGAGTTCACCTGGGACGACACCTTCCCGGGCCACAACCGCTTCTACGCCTGTGATCTGCTCGGGAACCGCCTCGAGTTTCTCGAGCCCAAGGATGTCGGCTGATGCTTTCACCATCGGAAGGCGGCCGGAGTGTCCAGCGCAGAGGAACGCGTGGCACAGCTGCGCCTGTCCGACTTCATGGGCGCGGACGGGCCGACCGGGGCCGAACGGATCCTGGTTCACGAGTTAAGTGTCGAGGTATCCGCGGGCGGATTCGTGGCGGTTCCGATGGACGACCAGGAGTCGGCGTACGCATCGATAGACGTTGTTGCCGGTGATCGTCCTATCCACTCCAGCTCAGGGGCAACAAGACCCTAAAACGAGATGGACCCGTCTATCGGGGACATTCGAAACGCTTCACCCTGTCGTTCTCCGGCCGCGGGTTCGTGATCGTGCAACCCTCGGAACTACCGCCGAGCGGCATGATCGTCGGCAACGGCTGAGGAAAGCAAGCCGGCGTCGGCGGGGCGCCCCGCGGTCTGCTGGGGCGGTGACCGGTCGCGCCCTCAGGCCTCGCGGTGCCGGAGGAGCTTGTCCCAGCGCCTGTCCGTGAGGACAAGAGGCGCGAGCAGCATCGCGTTCGCCAGCGACACCGCAGCGACCGTGATGTCTCCGACGGCGAGTGCGCTCACCGAGCCGAACACCATGTATCCGGCAAAGGCGCGCGGAAGAAACCTCGACGGTCGGGCTTCAATGTTCCTCACCACCCACAGATTGACGAGGAAGATCACCACGGCAGCCACCGAAAGTCCAATAGCGGTTGCTCGTTCGGTAAAGGGTGTCGGACCGACGCACAGCTGAACCAGCCGCACAACTCCCGACACCGTGAACAGCGCCCCGAAGACCACGTGCCAGCGGACGTGGGTTGCCCTGAAATCAGCCACCGTCCTTCTCATCAGTAGCAGTCTGGCCCCGTGTGGTGCAGCGGGGTCACGCCCACTGTCGGCGGCCAAATCGACCCAGTGGCACCAAACTTCAGTTGCAAGCACTTACCCTGAGCCTGGGCCGCAACTGCCCACGCACCGATGTTCACCACGTTCGTGGCGATAACAGCGCTGAATGGAGGCGGCACCAGTGCGAGCCACGGAAGTGCGGCGAGACCGCCACCACCAACCGCGGCCGCTGCGATTCGGGTCTCGGATCGGTTCAAATATGCATTGCCAGAAACGATTCCCCAACTGAACCGTGGATCGGCCTGAATCGGAAACGCCGTTCCCTCATCGAAATCGACATGCTGGACCAGCTGATTTCCGTCGACTGTGAACCACGTCGGAATCGATTCTCCTTTTGCGTCGATCGCCCACGGCGCATCGAACCCACCGCCAGGAAAACGGTTGACATTGAGGCTCACCGACCCGTCGTCAAGTAGGTCCAAGCGACCACCGTCGGGGAGATCGATGTCGGAGGCGAAGGTACGGGGGGCAGATGCGTCACTGATTGTTATGATCATCTGCGCTCCGTCCGGTGAGGAATTGCTGGCGAAGCTGACCGCTTGGGCACCGTCGGCACTCGCTGCACGCGAGCTGACATTAAGGCCGGGAACGGTCCAACTGATCGACCGGTCGATCGAATTGTTCTGGGATTCAACGATTTCCGCTGATGCCCTGGGTGTGGCAACAGCGAAGATCGACAGGGCTACGCACGCTGCGACGAGCGACGAGCGACATTTACTCTCCTTTGTTTGCTTTGGATGAGTACACACCATTCGTCGACGGTCGGTCAAGCATTTGCAAAATTGAGTGCCCGGATGCTGCACGGCGCCGATCCATCGACAGCGTCCTGGGGGACGCTGTCGACTTGAACGCCACCTCACCCTGGCGCGGGAAGTGGTGGTGTGGTCGACGGGAAAGTAACGGGGACGCCGTACGACGGATCACCCGCCCCCGTCACCCGATAGTCCGACGAGTGCCTCGGTGAGCTCGGCAGCATTGCGGGGCCGACACCCCGGCTCGAGAACTCCCGCCCGCTGCAGATCCCGAGCCATCTCGAGCGGCCACGGCAGACGCAGACGCGCGCGGGTGAGCAGGTCGGAATCGGACAGCAGATCCACCGGATCACCCTGGTGCACAACGCCATCGACCACCAGCGCCACCGTGTTCGCCCAGTCCAAAGCCATCGCCACATCATGCGTGGAGAGCACCACAGTGGTGTGCGCCTTCTCCAGCCGGGCGAGCGCATCGAACATCTCCTGCACTCCCACCGGATCGAGACCGGCCGTCGGCTCGTCGAGCAGCAGCACACACGGGCGCATGGCCACCGCACCGGCCGTCGCCACCCGCTTACGCTCGCCGTAGGAGAGTTGGTGGGTGGGCCGACGGCGCAGATGATCGATACCCATCAGATGCAGGGCCTCGTCCACCCGCTCGCGGACCTCCGATTCGGTCAGGCCCAAGTTCAGCGGGCCGTACGCCACATCGCGCACCACGTCCGCGGAGAACAGCTGATCGTCGGGATCCTGCAACACCACCTGCACCTCCTGCCGATGGGCGCGCAGGGCGGCGCGACCGTACGACAGGCGCCGGCCGTCCACCTCCACATGCCCCGAGGTGGGCTCGATCGCACCGGCCAGGGTGCGCAACAGGCTGGTCTTACCCGAGCCGTTGGCCCCCAACAACGCCGTCCGCGTCGCAGCGGGCACGCTGAGTGTGGCCCCCCGCAACGCGGTGGTGCTACCGAGGTAGGTCACGGTGACGTCGACGGCCGAAATACTGCGGTGACTCACCGGATCGCCACCGACGCACCGATGATGACGACGCAGGTGATCAGCGAAAGCGCCACGAACACCGGTGAACTGGGCGCTGCGACGGTGATCGACCGCGAGTCGGTGCCGAACTCGCGGCCCGCGAGCCCGGCCTCGAGCCGTCGCGCGCGGTCCCACGATCGCGTGAGCACCGCGGCGGTGAGGGCGCCCGTCGAGACCATCGACCGCCGCCACGTGGAGTGGCCGAGGCGACCCACCTGGGTGTGGCGGATGGTGGTCGTCGAATCCAGCAGCAGGAACAGCAGGCGATACATCACGGCGGCGACGTCGACGCACACTGCGGGCACCCGCCAGCGGCGCAACCCGTCGAGCAGGTCGACCATCGGGGTGCTCACCGCCAACAACAGCACCCCGCAGGTGCCGGCCACCGCACGCAGGCTCACCTCCCCCGCGCGGCGCAGCCCCGCGTCGGTGATCGCCACCGACCACGAAGGGTCCACACGCACGGTCACCGCCACCGACACCGCCCCCAGCACGATGAACACCGCCGGGCCGCGCAACGCGCGCAGCAGCGTTCGCCACGGGGTGCGCGCACCGAGCAGCGCGCACCCGAGGGCGACGGCGATCACGGCCACACCCATCGGCCACGGCGGGGCGACGAGGGCGGTGAGGGTCAACCCCAGCGCGAGCACCGCCTTGTCCCCGACGGCCCGGTCACGCCACCGACTCGACCACGCGGCGTCGTCGATGGCCAGACCGCTCAGGGGGTACCCGTCGAGTCGGTCGGTTCGGCTGCCGCCCGCGCCCGATCGCCGGCCTCGTCGCGGCGTCGGCCCTTGAGAACCCCCACGGCGTATCCGAGGGCCACCCCGCCGAGCCCGGCCTGCACCGCGAACAGACCCGATGCGATCTCCGGGGACGGGTTGAACACCGAGGAGAACCACGGTGTGTAGCCGGGGTGGTCCTCCTCGATGCGGGTGGTGGCGGCGGAATCGGTGCCGACGAAACGTTCGGTGTCGCCACTGCGGCGCGCATCGAGCACCAGGGCGAGGCCCACGATCGCGACGACGGCGGCAACGAGGGCGAGGGTGATCAGTCGGGATCGGGTTCTCGACTCACGCATCGACGCTGCCCTTCTCACGGCGCAGCACCCCGAGCGCGGTCAGCTCCGGCACCGCCACGGATTTGAGGATGCGGATCATCAGCACACCCAGGAACCCTTCGGCGATGGCCAGGGGGATCTGCGAGACGGCGAAGATCGACAGGAACTTGCCGACGGCCCCGATCACTCCGCTGCTCGGGTCGGGGAACGCCAACGCGAGCTGCACCGAGGTGACGCAGTACGTCGACAGGTCCGCCAGCACCATCGCGGCGAACACCGACACCGACAGCCCACCCCCGAACGCGCCGACGAATCGATACGCCGCATACCCCACCCACGGGCCCACGATGGCCATCGAGAACGCATTGGCGCCGAGGGTGGTGATGCCCCCGTGCGCGAGCAGCAACGCCTGGAACAGCAGCACCACCGTGCCCAGGAACGCCATGACCGGGGGTTTGAACAGCACCGCCCCCAACCCGGTGCCCGTGGGATGGCTCGAGCTGCCCGTCACCGACGGCAACTTGATGGCCGAGAGCACGAACGTGAACGCCCCGGCGGCGCCGAGGAGCAACTTGGTTTCGGGGTGCTCGCGCACCCGGGTGACCACGGCGCGCGCGCCGTGAACGACGAACGGCGCCGCGACGCACGTCCAGACCGCCGCGTGAACGGGCGGCAGAAAACCTTCGGCGATGTGCAACTGAACTCCTGTGGATGACGCGTCCGATGATTGACACGCCGGTTCAGCAATCTGACTCACGAACATCGAACTGTGACATCCACAGCCCGCACTCCGCTCACAGTGGCGCGACCGTCCCGGAATCCCACCGGGTTCCCTGAACCGGCGCCGGGCGCAATGGTCGCACGGGTGGCGATGATCCGTGGTGTCGAGGGCGGCGACCTACACCCGGTTCCCTCGCTCGGCCGCGATCCTCGGCGCCATCATCTCCATCTGCTCGATGACGGTGCGGATTGCGGCGGGCTGCTTGTCGGGCGGATATTTGTACTTGACCAGCAGCCTCTTGACCGAGGAGCGGAGTTTGGCGCGCACATCGTCGCGGACCGTCCAGTCGAACTTGGTATCGCGCTGCATGATGTTCACCAGTTCGCGGGCAATCTGCGCGAGCACCTCCTCGCCCTGCAGCTCGACAGCCGACTCGTTCGTAGCGACGGCATCATAGAAGGCCAGTTCATCCTCCGAGAGCGGCGGTGAGAACTGTTGTCCGCGGTCCTCCTCTGCGGCAACCTCTTTCGCGAGTTCGATCAGTTCGGCAATCACCTCTGCCGAGGTCAGCTGCTGGTTGGTGTAGCGGTTCATCAGGTCGGTGATCCGTTCGGAGAACTCGCGTTGACGCACCACGTTGTTGCGCGTGACCTTCGTCGACTCCTCCGTCAGGGTCGCGCGCAGTGCCTCGATCGCCAGGTGCGCGTGGGGTGCGGTGCGTGCCTGTGCAGCGAAGTCCGACCCCAGATCGGACAGCGACGGCGTGGGGAGCCCGGCTGCGGAGTAGATATCGACGATCGACCCCGTGGTGGTGGATGTGGCGATGACAGAGGCGAGTAGTCGCTCGACCTCGTCGGGAATCGGCCTGCCCGACGCCTGCCGATCGGTGGCATCAAACTTGCCCATCCAGACGCGCACTTCCTCGTAGAACGCGATGGTTGGACGTAGAGCCTCGAGCGAGGTGGATCCGCCTGCAAGCGACCACGCCCGCGCCAGACTGCTCGACAGGCGGCGGAAGGCCGCCCCTACCGTTTCCTCCCCGTCGCCGTGCGGAACCGTGGGAGCTTCGGGTGAGCGGAGGTAGTTGGTGAGACCGATGGCCGCGGTGACCCACCCCTTGGTGCCGGCGTTGACCTTCTCGCGCCACGGGTAGTGCGAGCAGAGGGCGTCGAGCTTGCCGACGAGTTCCTCGGTGAGCGCGATCGCCTCGTCGACGTTGCGGCCCACCGGGGTGTGGGCGCGGTCGGCATCGGTGTACTCGGCCAGAGCCTCCTGGAGGTTGTCCACCAGCGGCGCGTAGGCGACGAGCAAGCCCGACGGCTTACCCCGGAACGTGCGGTTGACGCGGGCGAGGGTCTGCATCAGCAGCGCCCCCTCGAGAGAACGATCGAGGTAAAGCGTGTGCAGTGGGGGCGCGTCGAACCCGGTGAGCATCATGTCCTTGACGATCACGATCTGCAGCTCGTCGTCCGGATCCTTCAGGCGCTTCTGAATGACCTTGTTCTGCGCGCTGCGTCGAACGTGACGCGCGATGGGGTCCTGGTCCTTGGCCGACCCGGAGTAGACGACCTTGATCGCGCCCTGATCTACCGCATCGTTGTGCCACTCCGGGCGCAGCGCCACAATTTCGTCGTAGAGCCGAGCGCAGATGTCGCGCGTGGCCCCGACGATGAACGCTTTTCCGGGAGCGGAGATGAACGGTTGCATGGACGCCGAGCGCTGATCCCAGTGAGCGAGGATGTCTGCAGCGAGCACGCGCAGGCGCTCGGGTGCGCCGTACACCGCGTTGATCACCGCGACGGATTTCTCCACCTGCGCACGTTCGACGTCGTCGAGCCCGGCGGTGGCCTCGTCGGCGGCGCGGTCGAGGTCATCCTCGGTGACCCCGTCGGCCAGCGTCACCTGGATCAGCCGGGCCTCGAAGAACACGGGCACAGTGGCACCGTCGTCGACGGCGCGGCTGAGATCGTAGATGTCGATGTAAGGGCCGAACACGTCTCGGGTATCCCGCTCGGCGAGCGAGATCGGGGTGCCGGTGAAGGCGATGAGTGTGGCGTTCGGCATGGCATCGGCCAGGTGGCGGGCGTAGCCGTCGAGGTCGTCGTAATGGCTGCGGTGCGCTTCGTCGACCACCACGATCACGTTGCGCCGATCTGTGAGCAACGGATGGCCGGAACCCGATTCACGCTCGGCTGTTGTGCGGCCGAACTTCTGCAGGGTGGTGAAGTAGATGCCGCCGGTGGTGCGTTGAGCCAGTTCCTCGCGCAGCTGCTCGCGGCTGGTCACCTGGACGGGTGACTCGTCGAGCAGCCGGGAACGGTTGAAGCTCTCGAACAGCTGGCCGTCGAGATCGCGGCGATCGGTCACCACCACGATCGTGGGGTTCTTCAGTTTCGGCTGCTGGGCGACGAGGTGGGCGTAGAGCTCCATCTCCATCGACTTGCCCGAACCCTGCGTGTGCCACACGACGCCGGCCTTACCGTTGCTCTCCGCCGCAGAGACGGTGCTTCCTACGGCCTTGGTGACGGCGAAGTACTGGTGCGGCTTGGCAATTCGCTTCGCGTATCCATCGGCGCCGGCGTCGAACGCAACGAAGTTGCGGAGCAGTTGCAGGAACCTCTCGGTGTTGAACACGCCCTCGACGAGGGTTTCCAGCTCCACCCCGAGGTGCTGATCTTCGATGGGTTTGCCGAATTCTGCAGGCTGCCCGTCGTCATCGACGTTCCACGGCGAGAAGTGCTCGTACGGGGTGAAGGGACTGCCGTAGCGGGCCATGATGCCGTCGCTGATGACCGTGAGCACAGCGAAGCGGAAAGCCATCGGAAACTCGCGGAGGTAGGTCTGTAGTTGAGCGTGCGCCGACGGCAGGTCGGCAGCGGCCGATCCGGCCTGCTTGAGCTCGATGATCGAGACGGGAAGGCCGTTGAGGTAGAGCACGACGTCGAATCGGCGTTCACGCTCGGGGGTCCGCACCGTCACCTGGTTGACGGCGAGGAACTCGTTGTCCTCCGGCCGGGTGCCGATCAGTCGGATGGTGGGTGTCTGCTCGATCCCGTCGTGGTCGACGTACGAGATCCCGCGGTATCCCTTGACCAGGTACTCGTGGAGCCGGAAGTTCTCCGCGACCGGGTCCTGCGATTCGGGAGTCAGGACCGCCGACCTGGCCTGTACGAGGTAGTCGTACGGCACCGCAGGGTTGAGCTCGCGCATCTTCGCGAGCAGCCGGTCGGGCAGCGCGATCTCGTCCCATGACGGGCGCCCCAGGTCTGTCCCCGGAGCAATCGTCGCGCCTGCCAGCGGAGTCCACTCCTGTTCGGCGAGGACTTCGAGGGCTATCACTTCCCAGTCGGCCTCGCTGAAGTTGCTCATTTGTTGTCCTCATCCGTCAGTTTGTAGCTCTGAATGCGGCTGTTGCGCGGCTGGGTTGCGATAACCTCGCCCGACTCCTGGAGAACCTTCAAGCGACGAAGGACCGTGTGGTACGGCATGTCGAGTGCGCGCTCGATTTGCCGCGACGCTGTGTGTCCGGCGCGGATCGCCTGACGAATGGCGTCGAGGTCCGCAGCAATCCCAGCGGGCGGCTCTGCTACCTCCGGTTCGAACAGCGCGGGCTGCGATGCCCGCTCCGCAGTGGGCCACCTCGCCAGCCGATAGCTTGCGTACCGCTTCCCGCCCGAGGTCGCAACGATGTCCCGCTCCACGAGGTTGCGCAGAGCACTACCTGCCGCCGCGCGGTCGACGCCCCATGCCTGCAACATCGCGTTGGTCACTCGGCCGGTAGTGCGCATGATCGCCAACGCAAGGTGTTGGGCGTCCGACAGATCGGCTAGGCCGAGGGCGGAGATCCATTCGATGATGTCGACAGAGAGAAGCGCATGCTGCGGCACGGTCACGGTCATCTGCCCAGGTCGCGCGTCGAAGGCGGGCGGGCTCATTCCCGCTTGCCGCAGGCTCGTGACTACCCGCGGCAGGCCCGACCCGCGGTTCTCACTGACCACTCGTCCGGGGTCGTCCGGCAGCTCGACCTCGGACAGCAGCTGGGCGAGCGTCGCATTGCGGGAGGAGGACACCTGGTTGTCGGTTCCCAGATCGTCCACCCTGGTCGAGCCGTGGATGCCACCGGGGCTCTTGACCACCAGCCGGTCCGGGTACATCTCGACCTGCACCTGGGTACCCCTGGCCAACGGGCTGTAGTCACGGTGCATCACCGCGTTGACGATGAGTTCGCGAAAGACCTCGATCGGATAGTCGTATCGATCTTCGCGGCCCACACCCCGAACCACGGACGCCGACCGCATGTTGCGCACCAGGGCTGCTGTGGCCTGGGCAATCATCTCGGGAAGAGGGCCATCGATCTTGACGTTGTCGAGGAACCGGGTCCCATCGGCAGTGGCAGCGCCCAGAGATAGTCCGGGCAGGACAACGAAACTGACGAACAGCTGTGGGAAGAACTGCTGGGGATACCGGCCGAGACAGAGCAGGCCCGCGAGAGTCGGCCGAACCTGCTCACCCGAATGGGTTGCCGCGCCCAGTCTCACCAGCGTGGTGGTGGTGTCCAGATCCGCGAACGTTCTCGGCGATCGACGACGCACTCGACGGACAACGGCGCCGACCAGGTCGCCGTCCAGGTCGTCAATCGACGCTCGCTGGACCGGTTCGACGTCGTGGAGCGGTTGCGTTCGGTTGCTGAGAAGCTGGGTGACCTCGTAACGATTCAGATGCACATCGCCGTCACCGCTACGGATGAACGACCCCTGGTACTCCCCACGGGCGGTGACGAAGCACGGCTTGTCCAGAGGATCGAGTTCTGGGATGTCGGCCCGCACGATCGAGGCTCCCTCGAACTCTTCGATGTCGATGGGAACCCGCAGAGCGGGTGTCACCGAGGTGGAACAGAGGCTGACGAGTGCGTCCCTGACCGGGCCCGCCCGAAAGCCCGGCGCCGGCACGAATCCGGCCGGCTCATCAAGCCCGAGCAGGATGGTCCCGCCCTCACCGTTGGCAAACGCACTCAGGGTCTCCACCAGGGTTTTCGGCACGCCGCCGGCGGCCGACTTCACCTCGACGTTGCTCAGGTCGGTACCGAGGGTTCGGAGCTTCGCAACCAGTGCGGATGTCTCGATCACTGCAGCTCCTTGCCTGATTTGCACGAACTCTAACAATAACTCTAACAACCCGCCCCGTAACTCCAACAATTGTTGGAGTTACGGGGCATCGGCTCGTCGCACCACTGCTAACGAGGCACTGACATGTGTGCCCTCAATCTGCACCGCCCACATGGGTACCCCGAGCCATCACAGGATCTCCGACGCGCGTTCCTCCGCATCCTTGACGGTGAGCTTGCCCGACATGAGGAGGGGGAGGAGTTCGTCGCGCACGATCGCCAGACGCTGCGAACTCTGCCTGGCTGCTTCCGCCAGGTCGGCAGCAACGTCAATCTGGTGCTTGACGTCTTCGGGGAGTGCACGTGGGTCGCGTACCTCTGCGGCGAGGATCTCGTCCGGCTTCACACGTTGGTGACTGCTAGAAGTTCCGGCCGCCAGCATGGCGAGGTCGGACGCAACCTCCGGCGCTGCAAGTACTGACCAAAGCTGCGAGGAGGACAACCCGGCCGACGGTTCGAGCACGACAAACTCGGTGCTCGCTACAGCCGTGCAATCAGGCATACTGGGCACATTCCAAACCCTAGGAAACCTAGGGTTGAGTTTCGAGAAGAGCACACTCGCGGTTTCCAGTTTGAATTTCGCACTCTTGATTTGTTGACCCGGTTCGAGGGAGGGAACTGCCCCCTGGTCGAATGCGGGAAGGCTATAGTGCTGCACATTCGCCATCCCAGTGGGCATCAGGGTCCTCTTGACATGTACTGCCAGATCACGAACGGGCGCCATACTCGTTGAACCCGAAGCCAAGGCAACCGCGAGCCGTTCACACCGTTGAAGAACCTTCTCATCGGCCGCAATCTTGTCATCGAGGGCGCCGAGGACTTCAGCGATAGCTTTCTGCGCGAGAAGAGTTGGTAGGCGGACCGGCCACTCTGGCATAGTCGCGAGCCCAATCCGCTGCACTGTAGCGCCGTGGATCGTGTGCTTCGAGATCACTCGTTGGAACTCGGGGCTCAGGTAGAAATACAGAAGGAAGCGAGGGTCAACAATGTCGGTTCGGGGCCGAAGTAGAGCCATGCGACGTCCAAGGCATGCGGTGACTCCCTTGGGCATCAAGGCCGCTTCACCCAACCGTGTTTCGTAGGAGAAGAGAAGATCGTTCTCCGCAGGTGTGACGCGTTTCGTCCATGCTTCAAAGTCCTGGTTGCTCACATGGTCGCATTCGGCAAGGTCGAGTCGTCCTGACTTCAAGGCGGCAATGTTCAGGAAATACGGCCCGTGGGCCTCACGCTTCGGACTGGCGTGGGGGCCGTCGAAAAGCGCACCGAGGTCACCGAAGCGCAGTTCAGTCAGATCATCCATCGACCCGCTCCATCTGCTCGCGCACAACCTGCCCCAACCGATCCGACTCGTCCAGCGCCGCATACAGCTCGGCCTTCAACCGCTCGATCTTGACGTCGATCGGCTCCGCGTCCTCCGCTTCCTCGGCCGCGCCGACGTACCGGCCTGGAGTCAGTGCGTACCCAGCCTCCTTGATCTCCGCCAATGTCGCCGACTTGCAGAATCCGGCCACGTCCTCGTACTCGATCCCTTTCTTCGCCGCGGAGGCAGACCCGCGCCAGGCGTGGAAGGTATCGCCGATCCTCACGATGTCCTCATCGGTCAGCGAGCGCTCGGCCCGATCGACCATGTAACCCATGTCGCGGGCATCGATGAACAGCACCTGCCCCTGCCGATCGGCGGAACCGCGCGAGCCCGCTGCCTTGTCCTTGGCGAAGAACCACAGACACACCGGGATTCCGGTGCTGCGGAACAGTTGGGTGGGGAGAGCGACCATGCAGGAAACCAGATCGGCGTCCACGATCGCGGCGCGTATATCGCCCTCGCCATTGGAGTTCGAGGACATCGAGCCGTTGGCCAGCACCACACCGGCCTGGCCGCCCGGCGCCAGCTTGTACAGGATGTGTTGCAGCCAGGCGTAGTTGGCGTTCCGGGCCGGTGGCACGCCGTAGCGCCAGCGTGGATCCTCCTCGTTGCGCGCCCACTCCTTGATGTTGAACGGCGGGTTGGCCAACACGTAGTCCATCTGAATATCCGCGTGCTGATCCCGAGCGAAGGTATCGCCCCACCGGGCGCCGAGGCCGTTGTTGTCGATGCCGTGGATCGCGAGGTTCATCTTCGCGAGACGCCACGTCTCCTCGATGGATTCTTGCCCGTACACCGATACCTGCTTGGGATCGCCGTCGTGGTCGTAGATGAACTGCTCGGTCTGCACGAACATCCCGCCCGATCCGCAGCACGGATCGTAGATCCGGCCCCGCGTCGGTTCGAGCACCTCCACCAGTACGCGAACCACGCTGCGCGGGGTGAAGAACTCGCCTCCCCGCTTACCCTCGGCGCGGGCGAAATTGCCGAGGAAATACTCGTACACCTCACCCATCAGATCGCGGGCCTTGTGCTCGCCCTGGCGGCTGAACCGGGCACTGTTGAACAGATCGATCAACTCCCCCAGTCGCCGCTGATCGATGTTGTCGCGGTTGTAGATTCGCGGCAGGGTGCCCAGCAGCGACGGGTTCGCTCGCATGACAGCGGCCATCGCGTCATCGATCAACTCGCCGACCTGACGAGCCGGTGCACCGTCGAGCGCGGGCTGGCCCTTCGCGTTCTCGGCCAGGAACACCCAGCGCGCCACCGGCGGAACCACGAACACCCCGTATCCCTGGTACTCCTCGGGGTCGTCGATAAGTTCCTCGATCTGCTCTTCGTCGAGTCCGTCGCTCTCGAGCTCGCAGCGAATGGTGTGGCGGCGCTCGTCGAAGGCGTCGGAAACGTACTTCAGGAACACCAGCCCCAGGATCACCTCCTTGTACTGGTTGGCCGACAACGACCCTCGCAGCTTGTCGGCGGCCTTCCACAGCGTGTCCTTGAGCTCCTTCATCGTGGACGGCGCCTGAGGCGGTGTGGATCTGCGTTCGGTCATGGAAGTGTGGTCCTTTCGTTCGGCGATCAGCGCTCGGGTGGTATCGGTAGTCGGGTTGTCCGGATGCTGTGGGTGGCTCAGGGCGGCGCTGTGACATCGAGGGTCAACGCACCCGCGGCGATGCCCTCGATGAGGGCCGATTCCACTGCGTCCGTGGCCGCAAGCCGCTGCTGCAGCTCGCGGCGGTACTGCGCTGCGTCGGCAAGGGTGGTCTCGAGCCGCGTGGCCTCCTGCGGATCGGGCAGCGGGACACGCCACGATCGCCACTCTGCACCGGTGTTCGCGGCCGCGTTGATCGCAGCTGCGATCAGGTACGGGCCCACGGTGGCCTTCTCGGTGGCGCGCAGGATGAACGCCGGCGAGGCCACTAGTGCGCCGCCCGCCTCGTCGACCCAAGCGCGCGCCGGCTTCTCGACCGCGATCACATCGCCCACCTCGGTTCGTGTCGCCCGTGGATAGCGGAGTTCGGCGTCGATCGGATCGAGTGCAACGCCGGTGTTCGGCAACACCGCCACCGTGCCTGCCGGGGAGCCGAACGCGACATCGATGCGGCTGCGCCGGAACCTCCGCAGATGCCCACGCTCGACGAGTTCGCCGAGCGAGCGACGGTCCAGGACGAACCCAGAACGTGACGGTGCCACCAGAACGTCCAACGGGCGCGGCGCCTCGGAGGTGATCAGAGTGGCCGTGTGAACGCGATCGACGTGGGTGGCAGCGCCGACGGTGCGAACCACGGGGGCCGACACGCCCCGAGGAACCACTGCAGCTCCCGCCGCAGGCATCGGGGAACGAACCTGACGCGTAAAGCGGAAGGACCGCCCGATCGTTGGGCCGAGGGCACCGGCAACGTCGGCCGTGAGGTCGGTCCGCTGTTCGGGCGCCAGGTATTCGATGTCCCCGAGATGGGTGAACCCGGACGGCTCGCCCCCGCGGCACACCCACACCGCCAGGTTCTGCCGATGGGCCGAGCGCCACAGCCCACGCGGAAGCCTCAGCGCCACAACGAGATCACACGAGCTCAAAGTCTTCGCCCGTCGGAAGTGCTCGTCGCCTCGCAGACCGTCGACAAGGACGCCTCCGGAGCCGATGATCACTGCGACATCGGCACGTGAGAGTTCGAGCACGGCGACGTCGAGCGCATCGAGAGCTGTGTTCGTGTCCAGTCCGAGAAGCGACGTCACGCGAACCGCCGGCGCACCGGTGACGCCCGACGTCTCGTCCACCTCGACACCCCGAATCACACAGTGGCGGCGAACCATTCGAGCACTGTCACCATCCGCGATCACGACACGCGCCGGCGACGCCGTACGCTCTACCGTCTGCGCGACGGCGACCGCCGTCGCAGCATCCCCGCCGACCACGAGTGACCCGTGCTCGCCGACATCGCCCAGAACTGCGTCGACGATCGACCGGACGATCGCGACGCCGTCATCGGAGAGATCGCGACGGCCCTCCTGGCGCCCGAGACGACTTCCCTGCGCTCGATCCAGAGCGTCGGCGGGTCCGAACGACGCCTCGAGTAGGTCGTCGACGTACACCAGAAGGTCATCCGACGGCCTCAGAGCCTCGATTTCACGTCGAACTACGCGGTCGTCCGGATCCACGTCGTTCGCGGCGTCCCGACGGTCCTGCACGGTCGTTCCGGTCAGGTCGAGGCCGGTCAGAGCGTGCCAGGCGAGCAGTGTCACAACATCGACGAGCTTCTCACCGTCCGGCACTGCCAGGGCGGGAGCGTCGAGTACGGCAACCTTGCCCGCATTGCCTCGGCCGGTGGCATCGAGCCAGGCCACGACTTCCGACGCGCGAAAGTGTTCGATTCCTGAGACGGTCTCGATGGGTGTGGGAAATGGAATGATCCGGCCTCGGACAACAGGGCGCGAGCGCCACATGGTGACCACCGGTCGCTTCACGCATGCCAGAGCCGCAATGTCTGCCATGGTCAGTGTGGACACGAATGTTCTCCATTCCAAGGTTGGGCCTCGAACCGAGTGGTCCGTTGAGAAGAGAGTAGATCGTGGATGCGTCGCTGCAATTGCAACCCACTGATAAGTCGCCTTATCAGGTTTTCATTTGATCCAGGAAGGGAGTGGCGGTGATCGACTACAACATCGTTGCCGACCTCGACGGCCGCCTCGACGACGGCGACCACGACGAGCTGCTCGAACCCATCGCCGCGCACGCAGGGGCGATCGGACGGTCGGATTTCGGATATGTCGAGGCGACGTTCACCGTGCCGGCCTCGTCCCTGCGGCAGGCCACGGTCACCGCGCTGGCGATACTCGACACGATGCCGTTGCCTGCACGGTCGGTCCGGGTCATGCCCACCGGGGACTACGACCGGATCGTCGACACCATCGGCTCCCGGCCGCTGTCGGTGACGCAGGCCGCGGAACGGTTGACCGTCTCACGACAGGCGGTACACAAGATGATCGAATCGGGTCGACTGGCCGCCCGCCGAGTCGGTACGCGCTGGCAGATCTCCGAAGCCGAGGTCGAGCGCGTGTCGGGTCGCTGAGTCGAGGCGGGGTTCAGTCGGCGACGAAGCACCACACCCGACCGTGCCGAAACTCCGGTCGAGCATCCGCGGGGATGTCACGTCGAGGCACCAGCTGCGGGCCGGCCGGTGTGTACAGCACCACCGAGTGCCACGGTGTGGCCCAACCGGTCTCGGTGCCTCCGGCTCGAATCAACTGGACACCGAACTTCGCCGAACCCCACGGCTGCGGATGAATGGACAGCCGGACCGCCCGCGGCATGTGGTGAGCGACGACGGCGCCCCACGCGCGCGAGCGGGCGAGAACCTGGTAGGCGCGCCTCTTGGCCTCGCGCTGTCGCTGCGAGGCGGTTCCGGACATCGCCACCGCGTCCTCGAGCAGGAATCGGGTCATTCCCCGCAGCATGCGGGCCACCTCACCGCCCTGCCGAGCCTGCTGCCGCAGGTCGGCGACCGACTCCATCCATCCATGAACGAGCCTGTCGCGCTTGACCTCGAGCGTCTCGTCCGACCACGCCTCGCGCAGGTCGAACATCGAGATGTGGGTCAGGGCCTCGGCATCGACGAGGCGCCGCAGTTCGCGGCCGTAGTCGTCCACGTGAGCATCGCTGACCCCGATGACATCGGAGAACACGTGGCCGTCCGAGCACAGCACCACACGGGCGCCGGGTGGGTAGACCCGCTCGATCTCCGAGCACAACGACTCGAGCTCGAGCAGAGCCAGGCGCTCGCCCTCGTCCGGCAGTCGACCGGCCACCTTCGCGGGGCTGGGCGACTTGCAGGGGAACGCCGGGAGGGTGAACTCGACGGGTTCCCCGCCGAGAACGAAGTCGAGGATCCGAATCCACTGTGGGTGCGCGCGCAGCGAGAGCGCGCCCTCCCCGGCACGGCGAACCTCGTCACCGTCGACCCCGTCCGCAGCCAGATCGTGGTCGACGAACGGCCGCCGATGCCGGGCGAGAACACCCAACACCTCCTCGGCGACACCACAGGCGACGACGGTGTCGACCGAGACGGTGCTCCCGCGGGTGATGCTGCGTGTCATCGGCGCGGGCCCTTCGTGCGGTACCTGGCCGGAAGCGACGCCACCGCCCTGGTCAGCGGCGCGGGCGACCACGACAGGTCAGTGCGCTCGGCGGTGATCTCCAGATCGGGGAATCGGGTCAGGACGGCCTCGATCGCCTCCTGCAGCTGAATACGAGCCAGGGCTGCGCCGGGGCACGCATGCGGCCCCGCACCGAAGGCCAGGTGAGCGTTCGCGGGGCGGTCGATGTCCACGGTGTCGGGGTCGGGAAACTGCGCCGGGTCCCGGTTGGCAGCCCCCAGGGCGATGATCACCGAGTCGCCGCCGGGAACCGGGCATCCGGACAACTCACCGTCGGCGGCCAGGAATCGCCACGTGGTGAGGTTGAACGCGCTGTCGTGCCGCAGGAGTTCCTCCACGGCCGAGCCGATGGCGGCGGTGTCGCGGCGCAGCCGGTCGCACAACTCGGGCCGCTCCGCGAGATCGAGCAGGCACAGTTGCAGTTGCGCCGACACCGGATCCTGACCGGCCACCAGCAGCTGGAAGATCATGGAGTCGCGCTCGGCTGCGGTGATCCGATCACGCTGTGCGGCAGCGACGATCGAGTGCAGAACACTCTCCTCCCCGCCGCCCGGGGGGTCGGTGAGGGTGTCGACGATCTCGGCAATGTAGTCCTGAAGTTCACGCAGGCGGCTTCGATAGAGGTTGCGGTCGGGATGATCGGGACCCACCGGCGCCACCACCGTCCCCCACACCGGATCGAATCTCTCGCGCAGGTGATCGGGCAACCCGATGGCCCGCGCCAGCGCCCGCAACGGCAACAGAGCGGTGAACTCACGCACCAGATCGACCTCCGCGACCCCCGCCCGGTCCGCCGGGTCGGGGAACCGGTCCAGGAGGTCGTCGACATCGGATCGCACTGCTGCGCGCAAGGATTCGCTTCGCCGAGCCGACAGCGGCCCGGCGACCAGGCTCCGCATGCGAGTGTGCCGATCACCGTCCACGTGCAGCAGGTGCACCTGGAGCTGCGAGTGCTGCGGCTCGGGCATGATCGAGGCATGCGCGTGGAAGTACGCGCTGGCACGGTCGTGACTCTTGCCCAGCGCAGGGTCGGTGCACGCACTACGCGCAGCGGCGTAGCCGGTGACCAACCACGCGTGGACGGCCGGGAACTGCACCGGATGCACCTCGCCGGCCGCCACCATTCGCGCGAACAGCGGATACGGATCCCGGTGGTATTCCTCGCCGGACAGCGGCGTCCGATACAGCCCTTCCCGCGGGGCTCCCCACAGCTCGGTGGTCGCGCGGTTCGATATCACGGTGACAGCTCCTCAGATAGCGGTGTGGACGTGGTCCGATGGGCGACGGCGCCGCGCGGCACCGAGCGCGGCCGCGACGAGCAGGGCCGCACCGATTGCGGCGGATCCCGCTGCCACAGCGAGTGCGGTGCCCGGTGACTGCCCGTCGGCAACCGTCGTCGATGCCAGGAACGGCCCCGTGGCGAACCCGACGGATCGAGCGAGCTGCATCCGCGCGGCGTAGGCGGCCAGGCGCGGCGGCGGGCTCGACGACATCACCCATGCCTGGGTGGGGCCGCCGTACAGGCCCATGCCGACTCCCACCACGGCAGCGACGGCGGCGAACACCACCGGCTCCGCAGCGGCGCGCGACCACGGCGCCAGCGCCAACGCCGCCGCACCCGCGGCAACCACGAGCGCCCCGGTGATGGCCACCGGCGCAGGCCCCCGGCGGTCGGCCAGCCGTCCGGCCGGGAACCCCGTGACGGCCATCGCGGCGGACAGCGCCACCAGTGCCAGCGCGGCGGCGGACGCGCTGGCGCCGCGGAACTGGATGGTCACGGACGTGGTGAGCTGCACCGCCGACGCAGCCTGCGCGAGCAGGGCCACGGCGACGACGACCATCAGCACGCCGGGCGTGGCGGCATCGGTGCCGCGGCCCGGCCGTGCAGCACGGGCGGCACCGTCGAGGCGCATCGCGAGGATCACCGCCGCCACCACACAGAGCGGCAGCTTGACCAGCAGCACCCACCGCCACCCGAGGGTGTCGACGATCGGGCCCGACGCCGCCGGGCCGAGAACCGCTCCGAGGGGACCGAGGGTCGCGGTGACCGACAGTGCGGCTGCGCGCCGACCCGGCTCGACCGCGCGCGTGGCCAACACCGGCATCGCCACGAACAGCACGGCCGCGGCCAGGCCCTGCAGACCTCGAACACCGACGAGCCACGACAGACCAGCGACCGCGCCGGTGGGCGCGAGAGCGGCCAGAACACCGCTGGCCGCGAACACCGCGAGCGCGCCGAGCACCAGCGCGCGCAGAGTGCGACCGTCCATGATTCGGCCCGCGGGCAGCAGCGCCACCGCGAGCGGGATCTGGTAGGCGAGCACCACCACCTGTGCGCTCGACGTGGGAACGCCGTAGTCGATGGCCAGAGCAGGCAGAGCCACGGTCATCGAACTCATGTCGAACATCGCGACGAACGACAGGGCACCCGCGGCGCCGACGAGGTACCAGTCGTTGCCCGATCGCCGACCCGGTGCCTGATCCCCGGCGCTCACGCCGTGCCCGAATAATCGACGGCCACGAGGGGGGTTCCCGTGAGGGGGTTCTCCACCAGAACCGCGCGGACCCCGTACACCTTCAGCAGCAGCTCACTGGTCAGCACGGCGCGGGGGTGCCCGTCGGCCACCACGCGCCCGCCGTCGAGCACGTAGAGGTGATCGCACGCGGCCGCCAACGCGAGGTCGTGCAGGGTGATCACGGTTGTGCGAGCGCGCGTGCGCAGTAGCGCCAGCAACTGCACCTGGTGCGCCGGATCGAGATGGTTGGTGGGCTCGTCCAGCACCACCACCTCCCCGTCCTGGGCGATCGCCCGAGCGAGGTGGACGCGTTGGCGTTCGCCGCCGGAGAGGGTGCCCACCGTTCGGTGTGCCAGCTCGGTCAGCCCCGCGTCGCGCAGCGCCCCGTCGATCGCGGCGCGGTCCGCACTCGACGCGCCTCGCAGCGCACCCTGGTACGGGATACGGCCGAGCGCCACGGTCTCGCGGACGGTCATGTCCACAGCCGCGGCGCGTTCCTGCGGGATGGCACTGATGGTTCTGGCCGCCTCCGCGCGCGAGAGACCGAGCACGTCGCGGTCGTCGACCGTGATCACCCCTGCCGTCGGTGTCACGTGTCGGTAGATCGAGCGGAGCAGGGTCGACTTGCCACTGCCGTTCGGGCCGATCACGGCGGTGATCGACGCACTCGGTGCACGCATGGACACCTGATCGAGAACCAGACGCCCGGCGAACCGGACGTCGATCCCGGTGACCTCGAGCGCACTCATGTTCCCTCGCCGTGATCCGGACGGCGAGCGAGCAGGATCAGCAGGAGCGGTCCACCGATCAGAGCCGTCACCACGTTCACCGGCAACTCCTGATGCACCGCCCGCGCCGCGACGCGGCAGCCCAGGTCGACCCACACCATCAGCACGGCGCCGCCGAGCATGGCCGCGGGGATCAACCGCCGATGATCGGAGCCGACGAGCAGCCGACACACGTGTGGGACGATCAGACCCACGAAGCCGATCGCGCCCGACACCGCCACCACGGCCCCGGTGACCACGCTGCTGACCACGAACATCTCCCGGCGAAGGCGAATCACCCCCACACCCACCGCGGCCGCGGTCTCGTCACCGATCGCCAGGGCATTGAGCGAGCGGGCGCGGGCGAACACCACGGCACTGCCGAGGAGCACCACGGCCGCGGTGAGCGGCAGCTGGCCCCACGTGGCACCTCCGAGGCTGCCCATCAGCCAGTACAGGACACCGCGGGTCTGCGCCTGATCGTCGGTCTGCAGAACCAGGAAACTGGTCACCGCGGAGAACATGTGGCCCACCGCGACACCGGCCAGGATCAGCCGCAACGGTGAGAAGCCGTCGACGGCGCCCCGCGAGGCCGCCGTGGTCACCGCCCACACTGCTCCGAACGCCGCGGCGGCCCCCACGAACGCCGCGATCGGGAGCACCGCGGCGGCGCCGACGGCCGTCACCACCGTTGCCGACGTTCCCAGCACCAGAACCCACACCGCACCCAGCGAGGCGCCGGACGAGATCCCCAGGACGTACGGGTCGGCCAGCGGGTTACGCACCAGGGCCTGCACCGCCACACCCACCACGCCCAACCCGGCGCCCACGACGATCGCCAGCAGGGGGCGCGGTATTCGGATGCGCCAGACGATCAGCTCGGTGGTGCCCGCCGCGAAGCTCTGCCCACCGATCCCCCGCGCCAGCGTGGACCACACGGCGCTGGGCGCGATGGCGGTGGATCCGTAGCTGATCGCCAGGGTCAGACCGACCACGAGGAGCACCACCGCCACGACGGTCGACGCGGCCGCGGTACGTGACCGCAGAACCGCGGTGACGGCGGCCACCTACGAACCCGGTCGCGTCTGCCGGACGATGGTGGCGACGGCGTCGGCGTTCGCGACCCCCGGCAACGTGGTCTCCTCGGCGCCGAGCACGATGATCCGCCCCTCACGCACAGCCCGGAGTCCGCTGCTGCGAGGGTCGGTCCGCAAGGTCGCGACGGCTGCATCCTCCGCTGCCTTCTGCTCGGCGTCGCTCGGCTGGTTCCGCACCGCCACCTGCACGTAGTCGGGGTCCGCCGCGAGAACGTCCTCCCAGGACACCGCCGCGAAGGGCTGCGGGCGATCACCGAACACGTTGCGAACACCGGCCAGGGTGTAGATGGCGTTGCCGATCTGCGAGTTCCCGATCGTGGTCAGGCCCGCGTTGGTGGGATCGGGCGAGTAGTAGAACATCGAGGGCGCCGCCGCAGGCAGGTCTGCAGTCGCTCCCGCGCTGTCGACCTGCGGTAACCTCGCCGTCGAGCGGGCCTTGTCGATCGTCTGCTTCATCGTGGAGACGAGGTTCGCGGCCGCGTCCGGGCGCGCGGTCAGTGCGCCGAGGGTGGTGATGTCGCCGTAGACGTCGGCGAGGGTGGACCGCGGGGCGGGCCGCACCGAGGGGCAGGCGGACGACCGCAGGAACACGTGGGCCATCGAGGCGTTGCGGAAATCGTCGGCCGTCGGACTGTCGCCACCCATCATCTGCATGGTCCCGAACGCGTCGATGAACGCATCGGCCCCCGAGGTCAGCAGGGTCTCCTTCGGAATACCTCGGGTTCCGAGCGACGGGACTGCGGTGGCCGCGGCGCGCACGTCGGCCGGAAGGGTTGCGGCCCCGGCCGAGAATCCCGTGCCGATCACCGAACCCTGCGCGCCGAGACGAATCAGCAACTCCAGACCGGCGGTGTTGGCGGTGGCGATCCGGGTGGGGAGGGTGCTCAGGGTGGTCGAGTTGCCCATGCAGTCCTCGAACGTCACCGCACCGGCGTTGCTGGTGGACGAGGTGTCGCTGCCGCAGGCTGTCGCCAGGACGGTAGCGGTGGTGACGATGGCCGCGACGGCCGTGAACCGCCTCGTGCGGCGGAAGCGCGCTGCGGGGCCGGCGGTGCGATCGAGTACCGATCGACGATGCATGATGGGTCCTTCGATGTGTGGTGGGTCTGTCGACTGGATAGGGGTCCGTCGACTGGGGGTGGGTCCGGGGATGGTGGTTCGTTCGCAGCAGTAGTCGCCTGGCGCGCCGACAAAGTTCCGCTCATCTCACACCGGATCGAACTGCGGAACTTTTCGCATCGTCGTCCGACCTCTGTGAGACGGGTGGCCACAGCGCCGTCCGCGCCGAACAGGAGAGTGTCGATGATCTCGGACCCGACCGTACGCATTGCCGTGACGTTGCTCTTCGGCTACGCCGCCGCGTACTGCGTTGCTCGACTTGCGATGCCGCAGCACGCGATCCGCCGCGTCGACCACCTGCTGCACCTGGCGATGGCAGTTGCCATGGTCGCGATGGCCTGGCCGGCCTCGTCGACGTTCGCGCTGACACCGCTCGGGGTGTTCTTCACAGCGGCGACGGCATGGTTCGTCGCGCGGGCCGCCGGCTCGCGTCGCCACGCCCGCGTCTGCGCCTATCACGCTGTGATGATGGCTGCGATGGTGTGGATGTACGCCGTGATGGCGGGGTGGACGGGCGGAACCGACCACACCGGCCACAGCGCCCATATGCCGGGCATGGACATGACGAGCGGGGATCACGCGCACGGCACTGCGGGGTGGATCTCCGGGGTGTCCCTCGCGTTGACGGTGGCGTTCGCGATAGCCGCTCTGGTGTGGCTATCGGCACTGTTCGCTCGGCAGCCGCGAAACGTATCGTCGGACATGGACCCCGGTTCCCCCACAACCGCCGAACCGCGGGTGACGATGCGTACTGCCGCTCTGGCCTGTGAGGTAGCCATGGCGGTCGGCATGTCGGTGATGATGGCGGCCCTGGTGTAGAGGTAGGTCATGGTCGAGGCGAGCACCACCGCACGGACCGGTACCGCGCACCGACCCGCACGGGTCGGCGCCACTGTCGTCGCAGTCGCCGTGGTACTCGCGGTGGTCGCACTCGTCGTCCTCACCGTGGTCAGCGGCGACAGCCGCTTCGTCGCGACCGGGGACAGCTACCCCGGGATTCTCACCCCGATCCTGACGGTCACCCTGCGCTTCGCCGCCGCCCTGAGTGTGGCCGTCACACTCGGCTCGCTGGCCTACACGCTGGTGTGCACCCGCGTCGGCCGCGACGGTCGAATCGGTCCCGACGGATTCTCCGGCGTTCTGATGGCCGGGCGCGCATCGCTGGTGTGGTTGGTCGCCTCGATCGTCTCGATCCCGGTATCGGCGTCCGACGCCCTGGGCGCCGACGTTCTGGAAACGGTGTCCAAGGGTGTCGTCGGAGACGCGATCGCCGCCACCGAGCAGCCGAAGGCCTGGATCGTCTCGGCGGTGGCCGCGGCGGTCGCCGCGATCGCGATCCGGCTGAGTCTGTCCTGGGTTCCCCTGGCCATCGCCGCGATG
Organism: Rhodococcus sp. AZ1; assembly: GCF_054979605.1. Lineage (NCBI taxonomy): Bacteria > Bacillati > Actinomycetota > Actinomycetes > Mycobacteriales > Nocardiaceae > Rhodococcus > Rhodococcus sp. AZ1. The sequence continues at coordinate 307,103 of NZ_JBUEQF010000001.1, read as the reverse complement.
ATCAGCGTCATCGGGTCCCTGCCCATCTGGATGGTCGGCAGCGCCGCGCAGGGGCGCGACCACGACCTGGGCACCAGCGCAGCGATCCTCGCCGTGGTGGCCCTGGCCGTGTGGACCGGCATGGCCTGGGGGATCCGCGCACAGCTCGGCCGCATCGGCGGGCGGGCCGACTCGGACGCGTCCGCCGACATCGCCACGGCTGTGCGTCGCTACGCCGTCGTGTCGACAGCAGCTGTGGCCGTACTGCTGCTGACCGCACCGATGCTCGCGGTCAAGGTGCTCACCGTCGCGTCGATTCCGACCACCGGGTACGGCCGCCTGGCGATGGGATGCGCCGGTGCGGTGGCGCTGGCCGTGATCTCGACGGTGGTGGTGATTCGCAGTCGACGCCCTCGCACACAGCACCTGTGGGCATGTGTGACACCGGTGGCTCTGATCGCCGCATGGGCCACCGCGGTGGCGATGGACGTCCAGCCCTCGCCCACCCTGCTCGCCCGCCAGTCCACCATCACCGACATCTTCCTGGGCTACGAGCTGCCGGGGCCACCGTCGGTGACCCGCTTCCTGACCTTCTGGCGCTTCGATTTCGTCACCGGAACCGCCGCCGTGGTGCTCGCCCTGCTCTACGTGTGGGGTGTAGTGAGACTGCGGCGACGCGGCGATTCATGGCCGGTGGGGCGCACGCTGTCATGGCTGGTGGGCTGCGCGGTTCTGCTGGTGGCCACCAGCTCCGGCGTCGCCGCCTACGGTTCGGCGATGTTCAGCGTGCACATGGGTGTGCACATGACGCTCAACATGTTCGTGCCCGTGCTGCTGGTGCTCGGCGGCCCGGTGACCTTGGCGCTGCGGGCGTTGCCGGTGGCGAGCAAGGGGTCGGCACCCGGGGTGCGCGAGTGGATCGTGCTGACCGTGCACTCGGCTCCGATGCGGGCGCTGTCCAACCCCGCCGTGGCGGTGGCACTGTTCGTCTCATCGCTGTACGCGGTGTACTTCACCCCTCTGTTCGACACCCTCGTGCGCTACCACTGGGGCCACGAGCTGATGAACATCCACTTCCTGATCACCGGCTACCTGTACTACTGGGTGATCATCGGAATCGACCCCGGCCCCAAGCGCCTGCCCCACCTGGGCCGGCTGGGCCTGCTCTTCGCCGTCATGCCGTTCCACGCGTTCTTCGGCATCGCCACGATGACCATGGACTCGGTGATCGGCGAGCAGTTCTACCGGTTCCTGACACTGCCGTGGGTACCGGACCTGTCCGCCGACCAACGAGTCGGTGGAGCGCTGGCGTGGGCGTCGAGCGAAGTGCCGTTGCTCATCGTGGTGATTGCCCTGGTCACGCAGTGGGCTCGGCAGGACAGACGGGTGGAGGTGCGCGAGGACCGCGCTGCCGATACCCGCGGCGACGACGAACTCGACGCCTACAACGCCATGCTCGCCCAGTTGGCCAAGACCAGGAAGTGATCGGTCACTTCCCGCCGTCGGGCGTCTCCAGAATCCAGCACACCGCCGCATTCTCCTGCTGCTGAGCAGATTCGGTCTCGGCCCGTGCCAACAGCGACTGAAGGTGCCGTTGCAACGCCTGCAGGTCACGCATCTGCGCGGTGATGTTCTCGAGCCGTTCGGCGAGCACCTCCTGCACGTGGCTGCAGGGGGCCTGACCCGAATCGTGGATGCCGAGAATGTCCTTGACGTCCACCAGCGCCAGGCCGGCGTCCTGCGCACGCCGAACGAAGACGATGCGATCGACGATGTCGTCGTCGTACACCCGATAACCGCTGCTCGTGCGCGGTGCCGGAGGGATCAGGCCCTCCCGCTCGTAGAACCGGATCGCCGACGCCGAGACGCCGGTCGACTCGGCCACCTCACCAATTTTCATGGAGCACTTGACCTTCAACTCGACTTCAGGGTTCACACTGGACCACGTAAGCACAACCCCTCGAAGGAGAACATCATGGCCACCTGGACCGTGCCCGTATCCGGACTCACCTGCCACCGCTGCGTCGACACCGTCACCGAGCAGCTCACCGGCATCGATGCAGTCGAGAGCGTGTCCGTCGACCTGGTCACCGGCGGTGTGTCGCAGGTGACGATCGATGCATCGACCGAGGTCCCCGACGCCGACCTGCAGGCCGCACTCACCGAGGGCGGCGCGTTCAGCATCAGCCGCTGATCGCTGCTCAGGCGCGGAACCGTCGCAGCCGCAGGCTGTTGGACACCACGAAGAACGACGAGAACGCCATCGCGGCACCGGCGATCAGTGGGTTCAACAGCCCGGCTGCGGCCACCGGGATCGCCGCGACGTTGTAGCCGAAGGCCCACGCCATGTTCCCTCGAATGGTGCGCAGCGTGGCGCGGGCCAAGGTCAGCGAATTCACCACGGCGCCCAGATCGTCGCGCACCACGATGATGTCGGCAGCACCGATGGCCACATCGGTGCCCGCGCCGATGGCCAACCCGAGATCCGCCGTCGCGAGAGCCGGCCCGTCGTTGATGCCGTCGCCGACCATCGCCACGGTTCGCCCGGACTCCTGCAGGGACCGGATCACCTCGACCTTGCCGTCGGGCATCACCTCGGCGATCACCTCGTCGATTCCCAGCGTGTCGGCGACGGCCTGGGCTGCGAACGCGTTGTCGCCGGTCACCAGCAGCGTGCGCAGACCCATCTCGCGTAGCCGGCTCACCGCCTCGCGCGCGGACGGCTTGACCGTGTCGGTGACCGTGATGGCGGCGCGCACCTGCCCGTCCATCGCGACGTAGACCGTGGTGGCGCCGGCTCGGTCCCCGCGCAGACGAGCGGAACGGATCGTCGGCGGCACCGTGCAGCCCCGGTCCTCGAACATCGACGGTCGCCCGATCTCGACGAAGCGGCCCGCGACGTTCCCCGTCGCCCCGAGCCCGGGCAGCGCTACAAAGTCGACGACATCGGCCAGATCACCCGTGCGTTCGCGGGCGGCCGAGGCGACGGCCGCGGCGATCACGTGTTCGGACGCGTGTTCCACCGCACCGGCCACTGCCAAGATCTCGTCCTCGGAACCGGGCGGATCGGCCGTGACGGACTCCACGGCCACAGCTCCGGTGGTGACGGTCCCGGTCTTGTCGAACACCACCGTGTCGACCGTGCGAGTCGCCTCCAGAGCCTGATGGCCCTTGATGAAGATGCCGAGCTGAGCACCGCGCCCGGATGCGACCATCAGCGCCGTCGGGGTGGCCAGCCCGAGAGCGCACGGGCAGGCGATCACCAGCACGGCCAATGCCGCACCGAACGCCCGGTCGACGTCGCCGGTACCGACGAACCACCCGACCGCGGTGAGAGCGGCGAGGACGAAGACCACCGGAACGAACACCCCGGAGATCCGATCGGCGAGCCGCTGGAGGTCCGCCTTGCCGGACTGCGCCTCGTCGACGAGGCGAATCATGCCCGCCAGCGCGGTGTTCGGGCCGACGGCGGCGGCCTCGACCACCAGTCGCCCGTCGAGCACCACGGTGCCGCCAGTCACCGAGGTCCCGACTTCGATGTCCACCGGCACCGACTCGCCGGTCATCGCACTGGTGTCGAGGGTGCATCGGCCCTCGACGGTCAACCCGTCGGCCGCGATCACCTCGCCCGGACGAACGACGAAGCGCTGCCCCTCCTTCAACTCCCCGACCGGCAGCCGCATCTCACGGCCGTCGCGCAACAGCACGCACACCTCGCGTGCCCCGAGCTCGGCGAGTGCTCGCAGGGCGCCTCCTGCCCGACGCTTGGCCTTGGCCTCGAAGTAGCGGCCGGCCAGCACGAACACCGTGACCCCGGCGGCCACCTCGAGGTAGATCGAATCTGCGGACGTGATGGCCGCCCAGATGCCGCGGGCGTCGGTGGCCGTGCTGGGCCGGACGAAGATCGAGTAGATCGACCACACCGTTGCCGCGACGATGCCGGTGGATATCAGCGTGTCCATCGTGGCGGTGCGGTGGCGCAGCCCGGTCGCCGCGGCGCGGTGGAACGGCAGCGCCGACCAGACCACGACGGGCAGAGCGAGCGCGAGAAGCACCACCTGCCACCCGGGAAACCGGGTGCCGGGTACCACCGCGAACATGATGGACAGATCGGCCAGCGGGACGAACAGCACCAGCGCGACGACCAGGCGCACGAAGATGTCGCGGGTGTGCGCATCCTCGTCGGAGGTGTCCACGCGTGCGGTGTCCTCGAACGGTCGGGCGCCGTACCCGGCGTCCTCGACCACACCCACCAGGTGCTCGACCGATAGCGCCGGCGGTGCCTCGATGGTCGCGACGGCGGTGGCGTAGTTGACCGATGCGCGTACCCCGTCGACCTTGTTGAGCTTGCGTTCGACTCGAGTTGCGCACGCACCACAGGTCATCCCGGTGACCGTCAGCGCGGTGCGCTTGGTGTCGATCTCGGTGGTCGTTGTCATGCTCGCTCCTGTTCGATCATGCAGCCGGGTCCGTGACGTTGCCCAGGTGTCCGCGCCGTCGGCCGTGGCGCGCGCCGTCCGGCAGTTCGACCGAGTCCGGCCCGGTCGCCCTCACGGTGCCCGGCGGATGATGATCGGTGCCCCGATCCCACCGGTGCACCGCGACCGTGATCAGAGCCCCCACGGCGATCACCGCGTGCGAGGCGACCCGCGCCGCGGTGACCTGACCGGCCACGGAGTCGGTGATCACGAAGACGGTGAGAACGGCGGTGAACGACAGCAGCACCGGGATCAGCCCGGTGGTCGCGGTGGGCCGCAGCGCGGCCACCACGAAACCGACGCCGACAGCGAGATTCCAGGCCGTGCTCTCGTTGAACAAATGCCCGGCCATGTCGCCGCCGGCACCCATATCGCCGGCCATCGCCGGGGAATCGCCGACGACGGACCCGAGGGCCTGGCCGAGACCGAGGGCCACCTGCACGATGGCCGTCACCAGCAGGGCTGCCCGCCACGGGTGCTCGTGCACAGCCCACCGGTACGCACGCTGGGCGCGGGTGCGCGGGATGCGCACCCCGGCGGCCGCCATGATGTCGGCCGTGCGATCGGGCACCTTCGCCGCCGCACCGATCCGGATCTGCCGGGTGAGCGCAACGGCGGCGACGTACCAGTGGCGGCACGAAGCGCACTGGTCGACGTGCTCGTCGACCCGCGCCGAGGGCACGGGTTCGCGCTCGCCGTCCATGCGCGCCGACAGCGCCTCACGCGCCGTGGCGCAACCCACCCTCGGTTCGCTCTCCACACCTACATTGTCGTCCACAGGCGCCGCGAAGTTCCCCGCAGGTGGGCGGTAGCCTGGACCTGTGAGCAGCCGGGAGGACCACGACGCGCGCACCACGGCGCTCGCCCTCGCGGCCGGCCGCGGCGATCGCCGTGCACTCGAATCCTTCGTCCGCGAGACCCAGTCCGATGTCTGGCGTTTCGTCGCCCACCTGACCTCGGTGGCGCACGCCGACGACCTGACGCAGGAGACCTACCTCCGGGCCATGACGTCGCTTCCGCGCTTCGCCGCCCGGTCGTCGGCCCGCACGTGGTTGCTCTCCATCGCCCGACGTGTGGTGGTCGATCAGGTGCGCTCTGCTCTGGCCCGTCCTCGACTGGCCGGTGGAGCCGACTGGATCGCCGCGGCGGACGCCCACCAGGTGGCTCGCCCGGCGTCCGCCTCGGCCGAGGACGTGGTGGAACTCGGCATCAGCCTGGCCGCGCTGCCCGAGGATCGGCGGGAAGCCCTGATCCTCACCCAGGTCCTCGGCCTGTCGTACGCCGAGGCCGCTGCCGTCTGCGGATGCCCGATCGGCACCGTACGGTCACGAGTTGCCCGTGGTCGCGAACAACTGGTGAGCAGCCACCGCGTCGACGCGAGCCCCGACTCGATCGAGCGCGACATCGGTTGAGCTGAGCTCTCCCGCAGGGCTCAGATCAACGTGGACCAGTAGTCCCAGAAGCGCTCGGCGACCAGCAGCAGCACCACCGTCAGCCAGATGGCCAGCAGCGACCAGCGCCAGCGCCGAATCTGCTCGGCCAGGCGGGGCGCGCCGAGGCCGTCGGCCGCTGTGGGCATGACGAGGAGCCACAGCACCATCGTCGAACCCCACACCACCATGCAGTAGGGGCACAGAGCGCCGATGCGGTAGATGCTCTGGAACATCAACCAGTGCACGAACCCGACGCCCACGCTCAACCCGGCCACCAACCCCACCGGATACCAGCGCGGCAGCGCCGTGCGCGCGAGCGCGAGCACCGCCGTCACCAGGACCACCGTGAACGCGACGATGCCGACGATGGAGTTGGGGAAGCCGAGCACCGACGCCTGCGGCGTGGTCATCACCGACCCGCACGAGATCACCGGGTTGAGGTTGCACGAGGGCACGTACGACGGGTCGATCAGCAGGTCGATCTTCTCGATCGTCAGCGTCAGCGCCGACGCCAACCCCAGTGCACCGGTGACGGCCAGCGTCACCCCGGCGGAGCGGCTGAATCGAACCGCGGCGTCGGCCGGGACGTCGGGAGTCGAGGCGGTCGAGGCCTCGGGAGCTGCGGTGCTCACGCGAGCGCAGCGTTCACGGCGTCGGCCAGGGCCTGCGGTGTGCTCAGCTCGATCTTGTTCCCGTTGAGCAGAACCGTCGGAGTGGCGTTGATTCCCTTGTCGAGAACATCCTTGGTGGTCTTGGCGACGTAATCCGCGTACGGGCGCGAGGAGATGCACGAGCCCACCGACTCCGGTGCGCCGGCTGCTCGCGCGATCGCGGTGATCTGCTCGTCGGTCAGCCCGTTGCCGCCCTCGGGCGGCTGCTGGGCGTAGATGTCGGAGTGGAACTTCAGCCACACGTTCTTGTCGGCCTCGGCCACGCACAGCGAAGCGTTGGCGGCGGCCGACGAGTACTTGGTGGTGGAGGCACGGTCGAGGATCGCGATGGGCTGGTAGTCGACCACCAGGCCCTTCTCCCGCAGCTGGTCGATGGTGGGCCCGAAACCGGCCTCGAACTGCTTGCACACCGGGCACTGGAAGTCCTCGTACACCGTCAGAACCGCCTTGGGCTGCGCGGGCGGCGGCGTGGCACCGGCGAACCGCAGCGCACCGGTTTCGGTGACGGCGGTGGGGGTGGACTGGGGTGTGTCGCTAGAGTTCCGGTTGCCGATCACGATGACCCCGACGACGACCGCGAACACGATCACCACCAGTGTCAGGCCACCGCGAATGAGCATGTCACGACGCTTCTCCGCAGCCGCGAAGGACGAGGTGGGCTTCTTCGAGCCACCGCGCTTGGTGTTCGTCTTCTTCGCGTTCTGGGCGCTCACCGAGATACTTCTCCTCTCGGGGCACCGCTGCCCCGCGTTGTTGTCGCCGCGAGGGCGGGAATCGTGGAACCGAGGACGGCCGCCGCCCACAGTGCAGTGAGCACCGCGCCCGTCACGAGAATCAGTGCCGCGCCGACCCCGGGTCCGCTGGGAGCGACGTGCGAGGACTGCCTGGCCCAGAATGCCAGGAACGAGAACACCGTGGTGATGGCGCACCCGGCGAGGGCGAGGACCATCACCGGGAAGCTCGCCGAACGCACCGCCGCGCAGCTGACCATCACACAGAAGATCAGCGAACCGTGCAGAGCGATCCGGGCGAGAACACCGACCATCTCCGAGCGCGCGGCGTCGGCGGCGACCAGGGACGCCCAGCCGTCGGCTGCCCCGGCCTGCGGCAGGAACATCACGCACACCTCGACCAGCACGGCGACGAGAATCGCCACCCGTAGTCGAGGGGTGATCTCCACACGACGGAGCACGCGCGACTCGATGCGGTCGAACATCGCCCGGTACTCGCGCAGCTCGTCGCTCACACCGTCCCCTTCGTCCTCAAGTGCACGCGCGTCCATGATGCCCGTTTCAGTTTAGCCGCGCGGTTCACACGAACGCCTGTGGGCGCAGACCACGGATGGTCTGCGCCCACAGGACGGTAATTCGGTGGAGCCGGTCAGCTCACCACGAGCTCTTGTGCACTCCAGGGAGTTCACTGCGGTGCCGAGTACCAAACACTCGACGGTCGACGGCTACAGCTCGTCACGGGATACCCGATACATGAAGGTGAAGTTGCTGTAGTGGTCTGTTGTCCCGAACATCCAGACGAAGCCCGGGGTGTAGACGCGCACAAGCCGCCAAGGATTTCTGGCTTGGTCGAGCGGCGTGTATACGACGTCGTACTCGTACATGGTGGCATAGACAACTGGTCGCCCCAGGAAGCCGGAAATGTAGTTACGAAGCTGCGTGTCTCGATCGAAGTACGGACCGCCGCCAGTCATCGTTGTGTAGCCCTGCGTGAGGGTGACGCGCCCCTGCGGCCACCCTCTTCGGCTCCATGTGACGACCGCTTGGGTCATCCTGTCCATCTGCCCGCAGTTCATCGTGGCGTTAGGACATCGGTCGTAGACGCGCGCGTCTGCAGACGGGGGAGCGACGAGTGTTCCCACGGAGGAGAGGACGACGAGCAGAGCCGCGATGAGGGCGGTTCTCAGCCTCAAACTCGTGCGGTTGACGATGCGGGGCATGGGTGATCGGATTCCTTTCCGACAGGGACGGTTTCGTGATTGTCGGCGCTTTCGCCGGACGGCTCTCCCGCCGTCGCCATCAGTAGAGCGCGCCCAAAGGAAAAGTACAAGGCTTCCAATGCAAGTTATTAAGCGAAAGACGATCCGTAGTGAGTTGTCCCAGAACAGGATTCGGTGACTACCGGTCCGTAACGGGGCTGAGTGTCGGAGCAGGCACACAGACGCCAGTGGGCGCAGACCACGGATGGTCTGCGCCCACAGGACGGTACTTCGATGGAGCCGGTCAGCTCACCAGGAGCTCTTGTGCACTCCGGGGAGTTCACCGCGGTGCGCCATCTCGCGCACGCACACACGGCACAGCCCGAACTTGCGGTACACCGCGTGCGGACGGCCGCAGCGCTGGCAGCGCGTGTAGGCGCGCACCGCGAACTTCGGCTTCTTGTTGGCCTTGTTGATCAGTGCCTTCTTTGCCATGCGCTCAGTTCTCCTTGAACGGGAAGCCGAGGTGCTTGAGCAGCGCGCGTCCCTCGTCGTTGTTGGTTGCCGTGGTGACGACCGTGATGTCCATACCGCGCGGGCGATCGATCTTGTCGACGTCGATCTCGTGGAACATCGACTGCTCGTTGAGGCCGAACGTGTAGTTGCCGTTGCCGTCGAACTGGGTGCCCGACAGACCGCGGAAGTCTCTGATGCGCGGCAGCGCGATGGAGACCAGGCGATCGAGGAACTCCCACATGCGGTCGCCGCGCAGGGTCACGCGGGCACCGATGGGCATGCCCTCGCGCAGCTTGAACTGCGCAATGGACTTGCGGGCCTTGCGGATCTCCGGCTTCTGACCGGTGATGGCGGCCAGATCGGCCACCGCCCCGTTGATGAGCTTGGCGTCGCGAGCGGCGTCGCCGACACCCATGTTGACGACGACCTTGACCACGCCGGGTATCTGCATCACGTTGGCGTAGTCGAACTCGGCGTTGAGCGCGTCGCGAATCTCCTCGCGGTAGCGCGTCTTCAGTCGCGGAACGATCTTGTTCTCGGTGGTGGTCATCAGATGTCCTTCCCGTTCTTACGGGAGATGCGCACGTTCTTGCCCGTCTCGGGGTCCTTGCGGTAGCCCACGCGGGTGGGGTTGCCGTCGGAATCGACCACGGCGACGTTGGAGACGTGGATGGGGGCTTCCTGGGTGACGATGCCGCCCGAGGATGCGCCGCGCTCGTTGGCCGAAACGGCGGTGTGCTTCTTGATTCGGTTGACGCCCTCGACGAGAACCTTGGACTCGGCGGGGTAGGCCGCGATGACCTTGCCCTTCGCGCCCTTGTCCTTGCCCGAGATGACGAGAACCGTGTCGCCCTTGTGGACCTTCATCTCACAACACCTCCGGAGCAAGAGAGACGATGCGCATGAACTTCTTCTCGCGCAGTTCGCGGCCCACCGGCCCGAAGATGCGAGTTCCGCGCGGATCGTTGTCGGCCTTGATCAGGACGGCAGCGTTCTCGTCGAACTTGATGTAGGAGCCGTCCGCACGGCGGCGCTCCTTGGTGGTGCGGACGATGACGGCCTTGACGACCTCGCCCTTCTTGATGTTGCCGCCGGGGATGGCGTCCTTGACGGTGGCGACGATGATGTCGCCGATCCCGGCGTAGCGGCGCGAGGAACCGCCGAGAACGCGGATGCACAGAATTTCCTTCGCACCCGTGTTGTCGGCGACACGAAGCCGCGACTCCTGCTGAATCACTCGATTTCTCCTGGACCTGGATGTGCGCACGTAGCGGATACCGACCCGATACGCATGGTCTGTCACCGGCGGCAGGCGCGCGGAAGCGCACCTGGCGTGCAGGCAACCGCTCAAGTGTAGGAAACGCGCAGGTGATTCGCAAAATCCTCGAACGGGTAACACCCCCGAAACACACACGTGAATCGAGGAAGAAGTCCATGTTCGACACAGTTCTCCGCCGACCGACGCCCGGTTGGGCCACCGTACCGGCGCTCGTGACGACGGTAGTGGTGCTCATGTGCACCGCACTGGTGACCATCGGCGCGGGAAGGGCGGGCGCGGACAGCCGCTCCGACCTCGCGAGCGACCTCGGCCCCGCCCAGCAGTCCTATCTGCCAGCCCTCGCCTACAACGTCCAACATCCCGGCACCATGCCGGCGGGAACCAACGATCCGCGGTGCCGCCCCGGCCGCGCGGCACCACGCCCGGTGATCCTGGTGCACGGCACCTGGGTGGGCGAATACGGCAGCTATGCGCGACTGGCGCCCGATCTGGCAGCACGCGGAGTGTGCGTCTACGCCTTCGAACACGGCGAGGAGAACGCCTCGACACTCGGCCGAATCGCCGCCGTTCGCGGCACCGATGACATCGACACCTCCAGCGAACAGCTCGCCCGGTTCGTCGGCACCGTGCAGCGGGTCACCGGGCAGAAGCAGGTGGACCTCGTGGGGTACTCACTCGGTGGTCCCCTGATTCGCAACTACCTGCGTTTCCACGGCGGCGCAGCCTCGGGTGCGGTGCACTCTGTGGTTTCGCTGGCCGGCACCAATCACGGAACCACCTTCGGCGGCATCACCGACCTCGGGGCCGCCCTGAGTCGTCTGGGTGTGCCCACCGGCGATGCCGGTCGGGGCACCGTCGGGATCTCCCCCACCCAGCAGGTGGTGGGCTCGCCGTTCCTCACCCGCCTGAACGCGGCAGGCGACACCGAACCGGGCGTCATCTACACCGCTCTGGTCACCGAGACCGACACCATCGCCACTCCGTACACCACCGGGTATCTCTCCGCCGGGCCCGGTGCCACCGTGACCAATGTGAGGTTGCAGGACGGGTGTCCGGTCGATCTGTCCGACCACCTCTCGCTCAACTATTCCCCCCGCACCCTGAGCATCGTGGCCAGCGCCCTCAGCCACAACGGGGTTCCCGACCCTCGCGATTACGTGTGCGTTCCGGCACTGCCCGTCCTGGGCGGCTGACCGGGCGCAACCCTGCGAATTCATTCGCGCGGTCTCTTTCATCCCGCGTAGACCTGCCTTTGCCCCGTTTCGACACGGTCCGCTACTGTTCTCAACAGTAATGAGCCGGTCGGGGACCGACGACAAGAAACGAGAACGGCGTGCGCCACCCGAAGTACCTGCGACACCTGCTCGTCCCCGCCGCATCCCTGCTGGTCACCGCATCCATCGCGCTGGGCGCCCCCGGCGTCGCGATGGCCGCCCCGCCGGCACCGGACACCGTCGGCGTCGGCCCGGTGCAGCAGAACTTCTCCGACGCGATGGCCTTCAGCATGGCCAACCCGACGGTCGCGCCCACCGGATCGAACGACTTCTCCTGCAAGCCGTCGGCGGCGCACCCGCGGCCGGTGGTGCTGGTGCACGGCACCTGGGTTAACCAGTACAGCAGCTTCGCCCGCCTGGCACCGGCCCTGCGCGATCAGGGCTACTGCGTGTTCACCCCGGTCCACGGCAAGGAGACCGTCTCGCTGATCGGTCGCGTGCCTGCCGTGCAGGGAACGGATTTCATCGACAACTCCAGCGCCCAGGTGGCCACCTTCGTCGACCGCGTGCTCGCCGCCACCGGAGCTCCGGCGGTGGACATGGTGGGCTTCTCCCTCGGCGGCCCGGTGATCTCGAACTACCTGCGCTTCTTCGGCGGCACCGATGCGCAGAACCCGTCGCGGAACAAGGTTCGCTCGGTGGTGACCCTCGGCGCCACCTCGCACGGCACCGAGCTCTCCGGCATCGGAACCCTCGCCAAGCAGCTCGACAGCCTGGGGCTGCCCGCGACGGGCGCGGGCAGTGGCGCCGTGGGCTTCTCGATCGTCCAGGAACTGTCCGGCTCGGCGTTCCTGACCAGGCTCAACGCCGGCGGCGACACCCAGCCCGGGGTCCGGTACACCGCAGTCGGAACTGCGTACGACCAGATCACCACCCCGTTCACCTCCGGATTCCTCACCGCCGGACCGGGGGCGACCGTCACCAACATTCGGCTGCAGGACGGGTGCGAAGCCGATCGGGCCGAGCACCTGAACCTGCCGTACTCGGCGCGTGCGATCAGCATCGTCTCCAGCGCCCTCGCTCGCGACGGCGTTCCGAACCCGACCGACTTCGCCTGCCCCGTCGGCGCATCGCCGTTCGGTAGCTGACCGGACGACAGGACGGCGGCGCGGGCAGCGAACTTCGGCCACACTGGGAACCATGAAGTTGCTCGCCCGCGGTGAGAACTGTCCGGTTCCCGCCGACGTCGTGACCATCACGGTCGGATCCGCCACACCCGTCGACATCTCCGCCCTGCTCCTGGCCGCCGACGGGAAGGTGCGTGGCGACGCCGACCTGGTGTTCTTCAACAACCCGTCGGCACCCGGTGTGCAGTACGACGGCACCGAGGTGCGCGTGGACACCCGCGCCGTGCCGGCAGAGGTGACCACCATCGCCGTCACCGCCAGCCTCGACGGGTCCGGTCCGGCCACCTTCGCCGGGGCCGGATCGTTGTCGATCACCGTTGCCGATCAGGTGCGCTTCGACGTCTCCGGGCTGACCACCGAGTCGGCCCTGGTGTGCGTCGAGATCTACCGCCGCGGGCCGGAGTGGAAGATCCGCGCCGTGGGGCAGGGCTTCGACAACGGGTTGGCCGGTATCGCAACGGCTTTCGGGATCGTGATCGACGACGCACCCCCGCCCGTTCAACCTCCTGCCAGCACTCCACCAGCCAATCCACAGCCACCGCAACCGAATTCGGGAGTGACCCCCATGAACAGCGAACTGTTCGCCCCCACCTACGCCGAGGTCAGCGCACCCGGTCTGTCCAAGCAGGGCAGCAAGATGTGCAAGATCGGGATGAACGGCGAGATGTTCGCCCGCTCCGGGTCGATGGTCGCCTACCAGGGTGACCTGCGGTTCGAGGCGCTCGGTTCCGGCGGAGTGGGCAACCTCATCCGCCAGAAGCTCACCGGTGAGGGCGTGCCCCTGATGAAGGTGACCGGACGTGGAGATCTGTTCCTGGCCAACGCCGCCCAGGACGTTCACCTGATCGACCTCGACGGCTCCGACGGGCTCACCATCAACGGCTCCAACGTCCTCGCCTTCGAACCCACACTGTCCTACCGGATCGAGCGGGTTCGCGGCGCGGGAGCCGCGGGCAACGCAGGCTTCTTCAACTGCGTGTTCACCGGACGCGGTCGCATCGCGATCACCACCGACGGGGTTCCGGTGGTGCTCAACGTGGATCAACCCACCTTCGCAGACCCGCAGGCCGCCGTCGCCTGGTCGTCGAGCCTGCAGACGGGGGTCAAGACCAACGACTCCTTCAACCTCGGCACCCTGATCGGTCGCAGCACCGGCGAGCGGTTCACCCTCTCGTTCTCAGGGCACGGTTTCGTGATCGTGCAGCCCTCGGAACTGCCGCCGGGCGGGATGATCGGCGGCACCGGCGGCGGCGAGCAGTCCGGCGTGGGCGGGGCGCTCGGTGGTCTGCTGGGGCGGTGAGCTGGTCCGCCGTCACGGTTGACTACCAACGCCGCCGGCGCCGGCGCAGCCTGAGCAGTACGGCGAGGCAACACAGGGCCACCACCGCAAGCACGACGAAGGCTGCCGCAGCTGAGGAAATCTCCGAGATAGACGTACACCAGCTACAACAGCGACGCGACCAGAACGAGGTAGGCAGCGCGTGCACGCCGGACATAAGGCTCTGTCGGAGGGCCTACGCCGTGGTCACCGTGTTCGTTGCTGCGAGCCATCTGATCCACCCCGTTCGACGTCGACGCGCTTGTCGGTCGTTCCGAAGCCCGGCTCAGGCCTCGATCGCGCCGGCGATGCGCTGCTCGATCTGCGCGTAGGCCACCGTGGGTAGCGTGACGAGGCCGTCGAGTTCCTCGCGGGCCTTGCGGTAGGAGGCCTGGCGTTCGGCGGGGGTCGACGCTGAATCGAGCGCCATCCGTAGCAGTGCTTGCGCGCGGTTGAGGCGATTCTGCTCGGCCTCGGAGAAGTCGCCGCGACGACGTCGCTTGGCCTCGGATTCCGCGGCGGTGAAGGCCACGTAGTAGTCGTGCACCGCCGCGCGGTACGCCGTCTGCGCGTCCGGATTGTCGGCGATCTCCGCGGCGGAGGACGGCCGTAGCGAATCCGCGTCGAGTTTGGCGCGGTGGAAGGCGACGGTGAGCGGGTCGCGCATGTTCGTCATCATCGGGTACTCGAGCAGGTTCACCACGTCGGTCTCGTAGGCGAACCAGCGCGCGTTCACCTCGTCGTGTTCGGCGAGGGTCTTCTCGATGGTGCGTGACTGAACCTCGGCGTCGAGCTTGCGCCTCCCGGCGATCTCCATTGCCGCCAAACGAGTCTGCTGCTTGATGCGGTAGCGCTCGAGGCGCCGTTCCGCACGCCGCTCGTTGGCTGCACCGACATAGCGCAGCCCACCGGCGATCGAGCCTCCGAAGATGAACGCCAACCACCAGTACTGACCCGCGAACTGCAGGACCTCACCCATATCAACCCACCGATCGTGTCTTGTGCGAACAGACTAGCCAGTGTCGCGTGGGGTGCGCAGGGTGTTCCTAGGTGATGGTGAGGGTTCCACCGGCGTTGGTGACGGTGGCCGAGGCCAGGGCCGTCTTGGCCGGACCCCTGGTGGCCGCGCCGGTGGTGGCGTCGAACCGGCTGCCGTGCGCGGGGCACGAGAGCGTGGTGCCCTCCTGAACCTTCACGATCACGCCCTCATGGGTGCACGCCGCGGAGAAGGCGACGAACTGACCGGCGGTGGGTTGCGCGACGACGAACGACTTGCCCTCGCCCTTGGCGATGACGGCCGAGCCGACGGGAACATCGGATTCCTTGACCTGCACGCCCTGAGCCGCGCCGGACCCGGCGGATCCAGTGCTGCCGGAACCGCTGGTCGCGGGGGTGTTCGAGGTGGTGGAGGTGGCAGTATCGGAGTCCGACGACGAGCACGCCGCCACGACGCCGGGGAGCAACACGATTCCGGGGAGAGCCAGCAGAATCGAGCGGCGCTGGAAGCAACGATCGGTGATTGAGGTCATAGCTACAACATAGCGACGTTCGACCCCGCGCGCCCGTCTCGGTGCGAAACAACTTCTGGCGGTCCGTCGACGGGAAATGCCGCAATTCGGACCGAGTACCCGTCACACTGTCTCTCAACAACGACCGGCCCCAGCCGGCCGTTCCCGGCCGTACCGTCCCCCGCCCGATCGTCAACGAGGAGCGCCGATGGGCACGATGTCCCGACGCCAGTTCGCGGCCAGGGTCGCAGCGCTCGGCGCGGCCTGGACGCTGGCTCCGGAGCTCCTCGGGCGCACCCTGCTCGCGCAGGCTCAACCCACCGCAGCGCCACCACCGGTCGCCACCCTGGGACGGACCATCCTTCGGCGGGCGACGGGCGAGAAGCGCTACCGCACCCTCGTCGCCGCGGCCGGTGAGCCGTACATCGAGCGGCTCGACGTGCTCGGCCGGGCAGCCGACCCAGGGCGCGTGCAGGCCCGCCGCTCGCTGCTGTACCTGGCACACCTGTCCGATCTCCATGTGATCGACGCCCAGTCGCCGGGCCGCATCGAGCCGATGATCGTGCAGGACCACGCGGCGTGGGGTTCGGCCTTCCACCCGCAGGATCCGTTGACGGTGCACGTCACGGCGGCCATGGTGAAGGCCTTCGCCGACGCTCGCTACAGCCCGGTCACCGGAGCCCCGATGGGTGCGGCGATCGTCACCGGCGACAGCGCCGACATGCACTCGCATCTCGAACTGCGTTGGTACATCGACATCCTCGACGGCAAACCCGTGCGACCGACCAGCGGTGGTGGAACGAGCTTCGAGGGTGTGCAGGCCTGGGCCGAGGCGCAGTGGGCGTACCGACCGGCAGATCCGTCGGGTGGATCGTTCGGCGACTACGGCTTTCCGCGCCTGCCGGATCTACTCCCACAGGCCGTCGCCGGCACGGTCGAGTCGGTGGGGCTGCCCGTGCCCTGGTACGCCGTATACGGCAATCACGACACGTTGCTCCTGGGCACCTTCGACCTCTCGTCGCAACTGCATGCCCTCGCCGTGGGCGGCCGCAAGGCGTACACCCTCGAGGCGACGGCCACCTCCGCGCTCGCCGGCTACGCCGCCACCGCCAGCCCGCTACAGCGGATGATGGATGCGCTGGGCCACGGGTTGCGACCCGGCTTCCGCAGTGTCACAGCTGATCCCGCGCGCTACCTCTTCGAGCAGCGCGACTTCATGGCCGAGCACATGCGCACCGAACCCACACCCGGTCCGATCGGGCACGGGTTCACCCAGCGCAACCTCGATACCGGCGAGACGTGGTGGACCGCGGACCCCACCCCACAGGTGCGCACCTTCGGGCTCGACACCTGCAACCAGGTCGCCGGACCCGACGGCGCGGTGCCGGGCAATCAGTTCGACTGGCTCCGAGGGGAACTGGAGAAGGCGCAGGCCCAGAACAAGCTGTGTCTGATCTACACCCACCACAACAGCCTCACCCTCGAGAACCGGGCGCAACGGCCTGGCAACAGCGAGAAACTCTACGGTGCAGAGGAGTTCATCGATCTCCTGCTCCAGTTCCCGGTGGTGATCGGTTGGCTCAACGGGCACACCCACCAGAACCAGATCCTGGCGCACCGCCGCGATGGCCGCGGATTCTGGGAGATCACCACCGCCTCCTGCATCGACTTCCCGCAGCAGCAACAGGTGGTCGAGATCGTCGACAACCGCGACGGCACCCTGTCGCTGTTCACCACCGTGCTCGACCACGCCTCCCCCGTCACCCCGGGAAACTCGGGCAGCTACCTCGACCTCGCCTCGCGCAGCAGGGAACTCGCCGCCAACGACTGGGCGGAGAACCCCCTGATGCGACGCGGATCGCCGCTCGACCGCAACACCGAACTGCTGCTGCCCGCCCCGTTCGACACGGCCCTGATCTCCGACGCCGACCTCGAGAAGCAGCGCATGGACCAGACCGCACGGCTGCTGGCCTACGAAGGGAGGCAGCGGTGAGGCGCGCGGCGGCGGGGTTCGCCCTCGTGGCCGTCGTCGTCGCCGGGTGTTCGCAAACCGCGGCTCTCGCCCCGGTCGGTGGCGCCGAGCGGGCGAACCTGCGCTACGCCGTCAACGACGTACTGGCCGACCGCGCCATCGCACTCCTCGCCGCCCCGGTCTGCACCGGCAACGGCGGCGACATCCGCTGCGAGGGAACCACATCCGACGGGCGGCCCATCACGGCGGTTGCCACCGCACCGGACGCGTCGACGGTGCGGGTGAGCGTCGGCGCGGACGTGCTCTACGACGGGTCGGTGCAGGAGATCCTCGACGCCGCCGGGACGCAGCCCCGATGAGGCCGGCGGCGGCGGTGCTGGCCGGAGTGGTCGTGGTGCACGCGGTGATCCAGGCGCTGCTGGTGGTGGGCGATCCCGTGCCGACGGCATCGCTGTCGTTCGCCGCGCGCGTCGTGGCGTCGGCCGTGGCGGTGGTCCTCGCCGTGTGGCTCACCGCGTCCACCGCTCATGACCTCGTGCGGCGGGCGGGGCCCGGAGTGATCGGGCGCGCTCTCGATCGCAGCCGAGTGGTGGTGTGGGTCGTCGGTCTCCTCGCGGGGGCGGTGCTGCTCGGCATCGCCTCGCCCCCGGCGACGCTGGTCGTGATGATCGTCGGGGTTCTCGTGATCCCCGCGGTGATCGACGGCGAGCCGCACCCGCTGCGCATCGCAGGCGCACGTGCGCGCGCTCACCCGTGGCGCACGGCGTCGACCGTCGCCCTGGTGATCCTGGCAGCGGCGGTGGGGTGGGTCGCGGCTCTGCTGCTGGGGTTCTTCGTCACCGGCGTGATCTCCGCTGCGCTGACCTTCGTGGTGTTCGGCCTCCTGCTGGCGGGGCTACTGATCCGCGCGAGCCGGGTCCCCGTCACTACCCCCTGAGCGCACGACAGCCCGGCACCGTCGAGCGGTGCCGGGCTGTGGCGGGTGATGCTGTGTCGAGCTGGTGCTACTTGGCCTTCTCGAGAACCTCGACCAGTCGCCAGTGCTTGGTGGCGGACAGCGGGCGGGTCTCCATGAGCTGCACGCGGTCGCCGACGCCGGCGATCTCGTTCTCGTCATGGGCCTTGACCTTGGTGGTGCGGCGGATGATCTTGCCGTAGAGGGCGTGCTTCACACGATCCTCGAGCTCCACCACGATGGTCTTGTTCATCTTGTCCGAGACCACGTAGCCGATACGCACCTTGCGGCGGTTGCGGGTCTCGCTTGCGGTTTCCTGGGTCACTGCTTCCTCGCTCATGCTGCGTCACCTGCGGTGTCGTCGGCCGGGCCGCTGGCCAGCCCGAGCTCACGCTCGCGCATGACGGTGTAGATGCGCGCGATCTCGTGACGCACCACGCGCAGTCGACGGTTGTTGGTCAGCTGGCCGGTGGCCATCTGGAAGCGGAGGTTGAACAGCTCCTCCTTGGACTCACGAAGGCGGGTGATCAGCTCTTCCTCGGTGAGCTCGCGGATCTCTGCCGCGGGGGTACCGGCTGCCATCAGAACTGCACCTCCCTCGTGATGATGCGTGCCTTGATCGGCAACTTGTGGATGGCGCGGGTGAGCGCCTCACGGGCGATCGCCTCGTCCGGGTAGCTGAGCTCGAAGAGCACACGACCGGGCTTGACGTTGGCCACCCACCACTCCGGCGAACCCTTACCGGAACCCATGCGGGTCTCGGCGGGCTTCTTGGTCAGCGGACGGTCCGGGTAGATGTTGATCCACACCTTGCCGCCACGCTTGATGTGGCGGGTGACGGCAATACGGGCCGACTCGATCTGCCGGTTGGTGATGTAGGCCGGCTCGAGGGCCTGGATGCCGTAGTCACCGAACGTCACGGCCGTGCCGCCCTTGGCGGCGCCGCTACGACCGGGGTGGTGCTGCTTGCGGTGCTTGACTCGACGGGGAATCAGCATGCGTCAGCCCTCCTTCGTGGGCTCTGCCGCGGCAGGAGCCTCGGCGGTTGCGGTTGCTGCGCGACCGGCCTCGGTGCTGGTCGCCGTGGTGCCCGAGGCGCCACTGCGACGCGGCCGGGCCGGACGCTCGCGACGGGGACGGTCACCGGCGGGTGCCGACGGGGCAACGAGCTCACGCTTGCCACCGACGATGTCGCCCTTGTAGATCCAGACCTTCACACCGATGCGGCCGAAGGTGGTCTTGGCCTCGTAGAGCCCGTAGTCGATGTCCGCACGCAGCGTGTGCAGCGGCACCCGACCCTCGCGGTAGAACTCCGAGCGGCTCATCTCCGCGCCGCCGAGGCGACCGGAGCACTGCACGCGGATGCCCTTGACGTTGGGCTGACGCATGGCCGACTGGATGGCCTTGCGCATGGCCCGACGGAACGCGACGCGGTTGCTGAGCTGCTCGGCGACACCCTGGGCCACCAGCTGGGCCTCGGACTCGGCGTTCTTGACCTCGAGGATGTTGAGCTGAACCTGCTTGCCGGTCAGCTTCTCGAGCTCGGAGCGGATGCGGTCGGCCTCGGCGCCGCGGCGGCCGATGACGATGCCCGGACGCGCGGTGTGGATGTCCACGCGAACCCGATCACGGGTGCGCTCGATCTCCACCTTCGCGATGCCGGCCCGCTCCATGCCACTGGCGAGGAGCTTGCGGATGGCGACGTCTTCCTTGACGTACTCCGAGTACTGCTTGTCTGCGTACCAGCGCGACTTCCACTCGGTGGTGATGCCGAGGCGGAAGCCGTGCGGGTTGATCTTCTGGCCCACTACTGAGCTCCCTTCCGGCGACCCCGTGCAGATCCGCCCGACTTGGGCAGGCTCTCCACGATGACCGTGATGTGAGATGTGCGCTTGCGGATGCGGAACGCACGACCCTGGGCACGCGGCTGGAAACGCTTGAGGGTGGCACCCTCGTCGACGTAGGCAGCGGCAACGATCAGCGTGCTCGGATCGAGGTTCAGGTTGTTCTCGGCGTTGGCCGCGGCACTGGCCACGACCTTGGCGACGGGCTCGCTGGCGGCCTGCGGCGCGAACTTGAGGATGTTCAGGGCATCCTCGACGCTGCGACCACGCACGAGATCGACCACGCGACGAGCCTTCATCGGCGTCACGCGAACGTGCTTGGCCGTGGCCCGGGCGACGGGGTTCTCGGTCACGGTGTAGTTGGTCATCGCCTCTTCGCCTTCCGGTCGTCCTTGATGTGACCCTTGAAGGTCCTCGTCGGCGCGAACTCACCGAGCTTGTGCCCGACCATGGCGTCGGAGACGAACACCGGCACGTGCTTGCGACCGTCGTGGACGGCGAAGGTGTGACCGATGAAATCGGGCGTGATGGTCGAGCGGCGCGACCAGGTCTTGATGACCTGCTTGGTGCCCTTCTCGTTCTGCACGTCCACCTTCTTCAGGAGGTGGTCGTCGACGAACGGGCCTTTCTTCAGACTGCGTGGCATCTGCTACTCCCTCCTGGTTATCGCTTGTTCTTGCCGGTGCGGCGGCGGCGGACGATGAGCTGATCGCTCGGCTTGTTGCGGCGGGTGCGGCCTTCCGGCTGACCCCACGGGCTGACCGGGTGGCGACCACCGGAGGTCTTGCCCTCACCACCACCGTGCGGGTGGTCGACGGGGTTCATCACGACACCACGAACGGTGGGGCGCTTGCCCTTCCAGCGCATACGGCCGGCCTTGCCCCAGTTGATGTTCGACTGCTCGGCGTTGCCCACCTCACCGACGGTGGCGCGGCAGCGCACGTCGACGCGACGGATCTCACCGGAGGGCATACGCAGCGTGGCGTAGGCGCCTTCCTTACCGAGCAGCTGGATGCCGGCACCGGCCGAGCGGGCCATCTTGGCCCCGCCACCCGGGCGCAGCTCAACCGCGTGGACGGTGGTGCCGGTGGGGATGTTGCGCAGCGGCAGGTTGTTGCCGGGCTTGATGTCGGCCGTCGGACCGGACTCGATGGGCGAACCCTGCGAGATGCCCTTGGGCGCAATGATGTAGCGCTTCTCGCCGTCCACGTAGTGCAGGAGGGCGATGTTCGCCGTGCGGTTGGGGTCGTACTCGATGTGAGCGACCTTGGCCGGCACGCCGTCCTTGTCGTTGCGACGGAAATCGATCAGACGGTAGGCCCGCTTGTGGCCACCACCCTTGTGGCGAGTGGTGATGCGGCCGTGCGCGTTACGGCCACCGCGGCCGTGCAGCGGTCGGATGAGCGACTTCTCTGGAGTCGTCCGGGTGATCTCCGCGAAATCGGAGACACTCGCGCCACGACGACCAGGAGTGGTCGGCTTGTACTTACGAATTGCCATGTTTGTCTCGTCCCTTGATCCTCGAGGACCCTCGGTGCTCCGGCCGCCTAGGCGACCGGGCCTCCGAAGATCTCGATGGGCTTGCTGTCGGCCGAGATGGTCACGAGCGCGCGCTTGGTGCTCTTGCGCGTGCCGTAGCCGTATCGGGTCCGCTTCCGCTTGCCCTGCCGGTTGGCGGTGTTGACGCTGGTGACCTTCACTCCGAAGACCTTCTCGACCGCGATCTTGATCTGCGTCTTGTTCGAGTCGGGGTGCACGATGAACGTGTACGTGCCCTCCTCGATCAGGCCGTAGGACTTCTCCGAGATGACCGGGGCCAACAGGATGTCGCGGGGGTCGGCAATGGTGCTCACTTGCTCTCCTCCTTGGTGGACTCGACGCTCGCTGCACCGGTCTTGGCGGCCACGAACGTGTGCAGGGCCTCGACGCTGAAGACCACGTCGTCGGCCTCGAGCACGTCGTAGGTGTTGAGCTGATCCGGTGCGATGGGGTGGACGCCGTCCAGGTTCTGCACGGACTTCCACGCCGCGAGATCCTCGCGGCCGATGACCAGCAGCGTCTTCTTGCGATCGGAGAGCTCGGCCAGGAAGGTACGGGCACCCTTGGTGGAGGGCACCTGACCGGGAACCAGCTCGGTGATCACGTGGATGCGCTCGTTGCGCGCCCGGTCGGAGAGCGCACCGCGCAGGGCGGCGGCGATCATCTTCTTGGGGGTGCGCTGGCTGTAGTCACGCGGCTTGGGGCCGTGGACGGTGCCACCACCGACGAACTGCGGTGCGCGGGTCGAACCCTGACGGGCGCGACCGGTGCCCTTCTGGCGGTACGGCTTCTTGCCGCCGCCGCGAACCTCACCGCGGGTCTTGGTGGAGTGTGTGCCCTGACGCGCCGCAGCGAGCTGAGCGACGACGACCTGGTGCATCAGCGCAATGTTGGCCTGCACGTCGAAGATCTCTGCGGGCAGGTCGACGGTGCCGTTGGTCTTGCCGCCGGCTTCCTTGACCTCGAGCGTGAGCTTGGTTTCGGACTTGGTCTTCTCGAGACTGGTCATGCGCGCGCACCACCCTTCACTGCGCTCTTGACGATCACGACGCCGCCCTTGCGGCCCGGGATCGCACCCTTGATCAGGAGCAGGCCGTTCTCGGCGTCCACCTTGTGGACCGAGAGGTTCTGCGTGGTGACGCGGTCGCTGCCCATGCGACCCGACATGCGCATGCCCTTGAACACGCGGCCGGGGGTGGCGCAGCCACCGATGGAGCCGGGGCGACGGTGCACGGCCTGCGCGCCGTGGCTCGCGCCCTGACCCGCGAAGCCGTGGCGCTTCATGGTTCCGGCGTAGCCCTTGCCCTTGCTGATGCCGGTGACGTCGACGTAGCCGCCGTCCTCGAACTCCACGACCGTGAGCTCCTGGCCCACCTCGAAGGACGAGGTGTCGGCCAGACGCAGCTCGGCGAGGTGGCGACGGGGGGTGACGCCGGCCTTGGCGAACTGGCCCGAGACGGGCTTGTTCACCTTGCGGGGGTCGATGGCGCCGAAGGCGACCTGCACGGCGTTGTAGCCGTCGCGCTCCTCGGTGCGGATGGCGGTGACCACGTTGGGATCGGCCTTGACCACGGTCACGGGGACCACGCGGTTGTTCTCGTCGAACACCTGGGTCATGCCGAGCTTGGTGCCCAGAATGCCCTTGGCGGGACGGTTCTTGTTGTCAGTCATCGTTTGGTCTTCCGCGCTCACTGAATGTTGACGTCGACGCTGGCCGGCAGATCGATGCGCATGAGCGCGTCGACCGTCTTCGGCGTGGGGTCGAGGATGTCGATGAGCCGCTTGTGGGTGCGCATCTCGAAGTGCTCGCGCGAATCCTTGTACTTGTGCGGCGAACGGATGACGCAGTACACGTTCTTCTCGGTGGGCAACGGCACAGGTCCGACCACGCGCGCCCCGGTGCGGGTCACGGTCTCGACGATCTTGCGCGCGGACGCGTCGATCGCCTCGTGGTCGTAGGCCTTGAGCCTGATGCGGATCTTTTGTCCCGCCACGCTGATGTCCTCTTCCTAGCCCGGTGAATCTCGTGGACCAGTTCCTGCGAAAGGAACTGCTTTTCGTGCTTCGCTCTTCTCGTGCTTCGCTGAACGCCTGGCGTGGGTCGAACCGTGACCACCACCCGCGCGAGCGGGGGTGCCCATGAGAAGTCGAACGAGGCGTCGCGGCGGCACGCGTGAGCGTGACCAACGTGTCGTTGCCACTGTTCATCTGTCATGGATCACCAGTCCACGCGGTCGGGCGTGTCGCATGCCCTTTTTTTCGCGGCTCGACCTGCGAGCCGCGAGTTGCGTGGATCGGACGCACCGGCCGAAGCCGACACTGTAATCACTGTCCAGCCAAAATCACTGTTCCAGCCTTCT
Organism: Rhodococcus sp. AZ1; assembly: GCF_054979605.1. Lineage (NCBI taxonomy): Bacteria > Bacillati > Actinomycetota > Actinomycetes > Mycobacteriales > Nocardiaceae > Rhodococcus > Rhodococcus sp. AZ1. The sequence goes on along the minus strand of NZ_JBUEQF010000001.1, from coordinate 282,920 downwards.
TGCCTGCTGACGTTCTCGTCAGCCGACGTGCAGCGAAAGCTTTCCCTCGACCTGCGGCACGGCCCGTGCGAAGGCCGCACGGACTCGCACCTCGGACGAGGCAACCCGACAAGTATTACCTACGGGACCCCGCGGATTCAAATCGCCTGAACCCTGCCCCGTACAGACCCGGCTTCGGCCCCCTACAGACCCAACGACGGCCCGATCACGCGCCACGAGTCACGCAGATCGTCCTCCCAGTACTGCCACGAGTGGGTGCCCGTCTGACGGAAGTTCACCGTGGCCGGGATGGACAGATCGTGCAGACGGCCGGCGAAATCGCGGGTGCAGGAGTTGACGATGGCCTCGATCGCGCCACCGATGACCACGCGGTCCACCAGGCCGGTGCCGTTGCCCTGCAGGCGCGGCGAGTTGGGGTTGTCGTCGTAGCCGGGCAGGCCCGAGCCGGTGGAGAGGTAGATCGCGGTGCCGCGCAGCTTCTCCGCCTGCAGGTAGGCGTCGTTGTAGGCCCACAGCGGATCGTCCGGCTCGCCCCACATGTTCACGGTCTTGCCGCCACCGCGCGCCTCGACGACGGCGCGCACGTACTCCTGGCCGAAGGGATCCGCGGTGCGTGCGCACCCGCTGTAGGACGCCACGGAGGAGAACAGGCCCGGATTGTGCGCGGCCAGGGTCAGCACCGACGACCCCGACATCGACACCCCACCAATGGATCGGACACCGTTGGAGCCGAGGGACTTCTCGATCAGCGGCGGCAATTCCTTGGTCAGGAACGTTTCCCACTGGTTGCGACCGAGAACCGGGTCGTCGGCCTTCCAGTCGGTGTAGTAGCTGAACGCGCCACCCACCGGGATCACGACGTCGACGTTCTTGTCGCCGAAGAACTGCTCGGTGTTGGTCTGATCGAGCCAGTTGCTGGCGTAGTCCTCACCGCCGCTGGCACCGTTGAGCAGGTAGAACACCGGCCGCGGCACCGAGGTGTCCGGGGCGCGAAGGATCTCGAGCTCGATGTCGCGATCCATCGCCGCCGAGCGCACCGTGACGGTGAACCGGCGCGGATCGACCTGCGCGACCGAGACGATGCTGGACTTGCCGCCGTTCGGCGCACCGACCACGGCGGGGGCGGACACCGTCGGGGCCGCCGATGCCGCGGTGGGCACCGCGAGCGACACGCCCAGGACGAGGCCGGTGATCAGGGCTACCCCACGCAGGGAAGACTTACCGCGCATACGCACAGGGATATGGTCCGTTTCTCACAGGGAGCCCGACACTCCGTTGGCCGGGCCCGTCGGCGCGAGCTCACCCTAGCGGTCGCAGGGCCTGCGCCGCCATCGATCGAGGCGATCCGCAGCCACCTCGGCTCCCCGTCCCTCGGTACCGGCCGTGACATACTCGATTCCATGCCACCGCGCGAAATGGCCGTTCACGTCGACGGAATCCGGAAATCGTTCGGATCCGTCGAGGCCCTTCGCGGGGTGAGCTTCTCCGTACCCGTGGGAACCGTTCTCGGCGTTCTCGGTCCCAATGGCGCGGGCAAGACCACCACCGTCAACGTGCTCTCCACCCTGTTGACCCCGGACAGCGGCACCGCCATGGTCGCGGGCTTCGACGTGGTGCGCAACGCCCGCGAGGTGCGGCGCCGCATCATGATGACGGGCCAGTACGCCGCGCTCGATCAGGGGCTCTCCGGCAAGGAGAACCTCGAACTCTTCGGCCGACTGATGGGCCTGAGCCGCAAATCGGCGCGCGCGAGGGCGCAGGAGTTGCTCACCCAGTTCGACCTCGAGGCCGCCGCGGATCGCAAGGTGGCCGGCTACTCCGGCGGTATGCGGCGGCGCATCGACATCGCCTGCGGCCTGGTGACCCGACCGGACGTGGTGTTCCTGGACGAGCCCACCACCGGCCTGGACCCCCGCAGTCGGCAGGGTGTGTGGTCGCTGGTGGACGGGCTCAAGGCCGCGGGGATCACGATCCTGCTCACCACCCAGTACCTCGAGGAAGCAGACCTGCTCAGCGACAACATCGTGGTCATCGACAAGGGCACGGTGATCGCCGAGGGCACGGCCGACCAACTCAAGTCCCGCACCGGCGCCAGCTTCTGCGAGGTGGTTCCCGTCCACGTCGCAGACCTGCCGCGGGTGCACGAGATCCTCGCGGGCATCGCCGGGAGCGCGTCGGCCGTCGTCGAGGCCGGCTCGGACGGGCTCTCCGTGCCCGCCCCCGACGGCCCGGCCACCCTCACCGAGGTGATCAGGCGCGTGGACATGGCCGGCATCGCCCTCGCCGACGTGGGCCTGCGCCGCCCATCGCTCGACGACGTGTTCCTCTCCCTCACCGGCCAGCAGCCCAACCCGGACACCGAGGCGACCGACGACGGACGGCATCAGATCGCACCGGCAACCACCGGGCCCACTCCGTGAGCACGGCCAGCCCCGCCCGCAACGCCGCGGGTGAGCGCGCGATCAGCTCGGCTGTTCCCGGTGTCAGCGGCCGTCACCGGCGACTCGAGGTGTCCTCCTTCGGACAGTGGGTGGCGCTCTCGGGTCGGGTGATCAAGTCCCAGATCCGCATGCACGAGCTCACCATCGCCGTCATCGCCCCGGCGATCTTCGCTCTCGGGTTCTACCTACCGCTGCGCTTCGTCATGCGGCTGCAGGGGATCGACTACGGGCAGTTCGTCATGCCGATCATCGTGCTGCAGGCCATGGCGTTCACGGCCATCTCCGCGGCCGGTCGCGGCGCGTACGAGGAACTGCACGGCATCAACTCCCGCTTCAAGACCATGCCCATCGGCCCGGCGGTACCCCTGATGGCCCGCATGTCCGGGGCGACGACGCGATCGGTGATCTCGCTCGCCGCCGCCGTCGGCTACGGCCACCTCATCGGGTTCGGCTTCTCGGACAATCTGGCCGCCACCGGGATGTTCCTGCTGATCGCACTGCTGGTGGGCACGGCGTTCGCCTTCGCCGGTGATGCGTTCGGTGTGCTCTCACGCAGCCCCGAGGCCACCTCGCAGGCGCTGACCCTGCCCCAGCTGATCCTGGGCATGCTCTCCACCGGGTTCGTCCCCGAGTCGGGATTCCCGGAGTGGGTACGCCCGTTCGCCCGCAACCAGCCGATCTCGCAGTTCGCCGCCGCCATGCGGGACATGGCCGAGGGCAACATCAACTCCCCCGCTCTGCTGCCCGCCATGCTGTGGGTGGGGGCGTTCGTGGTGATCTTCGCGCCGCTGTCGATCTGGGCGAACGTGAGGCGACCCTGATGAGCAACGAGACCGATCACAACCGCGCAGACCCGCCGCGGGCGCGCCCGTTCGACCCCGAGCCCACGGCTCCGCACACCGTGTTCACCCGGCGACCGCCCACCCCGGCCCCGCAGCCGCGCCGGCAACCGCCGCCACCGAACCACCCCGACGAGCAGGACGACGTCGTCTTCGGACCCGGCCGCCCGCCGCACGCCCGGGTGCGGCCCTACCGACACGAGAAGTCCGCGCACCCGGTCGCCGACGCCGTCACCGACGTCTTCGCCGCCATCCCGCCGCTGCTCCCCGGCACCCCGCGACGGCGACGGCCCGGTGCGCCCCCCGAGGCCCGCATCCCCATCGCCCCACCGGGAACCACCCGTCGACGCGGCACGTGGTCCGCGCCCCACCCGGTGTACGACCCGGTACCGATCGCGCCACCGCGACCGCAGCGGCGGCCCGTCGTCGCACCGCCCGTGGGTGCACCGCCCGTCGTCCGGCCTGTGGGCGCACCGATCCCGGGCACACCGCCACTCGTCCGGCCGCCGGTCGAGCCGCCGCGACCGGAGCTGCCGACGCCCGGCCCGCTGCCTGCCAGCGGGTGGACCCCGCGGCAGACCGACACCTCGCTCGGCACCAGCTTCCCGACGCCGAACCGTTCGCAGTCGGAGATCAGCGCCGTCACCTTCGTTCGGCACAGCGTGATCCAGGCACGACGACTGATGATGAACTGGGGACGCGACCCGCTGACGATGTTCCAGTCGACCGTCTACCCCGCGCTGACGCTGCTGATGTTCTCGGTGGTGCTCGGCAAATCGATCAGCGGCGCCACCGGGCAGCCCGCGGTGTACGGCCAGGTGCCGATGATCACACTCGTCGGCGCCATCTTCGGCTCGCTCGCCAGCGGGGTCTCCCTCAAGGGTGAGGCCACCAGCGGGCTCCTCACCCGGTTCTGGGTCATGCCCACCCATCGCGCGTCAGGACTGGCCGGGCGGTTGATCGCCGAGAGCGTGCGCGTGGTGGTCACCAGTGCCTTCATTGCCCTGGTGGGGCTGGCCATCGGGTTCCGATTCGAGCAGGGGTGGCTGGCAGCCCTCGCGTTCTTCGGCGTCCCGCTGCTGCTCGGGACGGGTTTCGCCACGTTCGTCACCGCACTGGCGGTGTCGGCCCCCAAGCTGCCGCTGGTGGAACTGCTCTCACTCGTGTGCACCCTGCTGATGTTCTTCAACTCCGGTTTCGTGCCCACGCGGGCCTACCCGCCGTGGCTGCAGGGGTTCGTGGAGAACCAGCCCATGTCGACCGCGATCGACACCATGAAGGCCCTCGCCGTGGGTGGCGACGTGCAGCAACCGCTCCTGCACACCACCTACTGGGCCGTAGGAATGATCGTCTTGTTCGCGTACCCCGCCATCCGCGGATACCGTAAGGCGGCAATGAGTCGGGACTGAGGTTGATCACATCCGCGCAAAACCTGCGTTTTCCCGGTATTTTTGGATACCGTGGGAAACGAATCCGAGGGCGCGAGCGATACACCACCGACAGCACAGACAACCGAGCGAGGTGGCGCGCACGTGAATACCCCGGATATCCGGTTGCACGGCCTGCGCGCCGAGCTCGATGCCATCGACACCACGTTGCGTCAGACGCTTCTCGCACGCATGTCGGTGTGTCACCGCATCGGCGAGGTCAAGCGCGAGCACGGCATCGATGTCATGCAACCCGGACGCGTCCAGGAGGTCATCGCCGGGGCGCGCGCGTACGCCCTGGCCCACGGTCTCTCGCCCGACTACCTCGCGGCGCTGTACGAGCTGATCATCGACGAGACGTGCAAGGTGGAGAACGAGCTCGTCGCGCGCGGTGGGAACTCCGTCGGAGCTGGTGGCACGTGACCCGCACGCTGCTCATCGACAACTACGACTCGTTCACCTACAACCTGTTCGAGTTGTTGACGGCCGTGAACGGTCGTAGCCCGATCGTGGTGCGCAACGACGTCGCATGGGACTCGCTGCCCCTCGACGAGGTGGACAACATCGTCATCTCACCCGGCCCCGGGCGCCCGGACCGCCCGGGTGACTTCGGGGTCTGTGAACGCATCCTCGCCGAGTCGACCCTGCCGATCCTCGGCGTCTGCCTGGGCCATCAGGGCTTGTCGGCGAGCCACGGAGCTCGCGTGGTGCGCGCCCCCGAGCCGATGCACGGACGCATCAGCGCCATCGAGCACACCGGCACCGACCTCTTCGAGGGTCTGCCGTCGCCGCTGTCGGTGGTGCGCTACCACTCGCTGGCGGTGGTGGACCTGCCGGACGATCTCGAGGCAACCGCCTGGACCGACGACGGCGTACTGATGGCGGTGCGGCACCGCACACTTCCGCGCTGGGGGGTGCAGTTCCACCCCGAGTCGATCGGCTCCGACGGTGGGCACCGGCTGCTCGCGAACTTCCGCGACGCCACCGCCGCCCCGGCGCGCGCCGTCCCTCCGGCACCGACACCGCCGCCGACCCCGCCCGCTCGCTACACCGTCGAGCACCTGGTTCTCGATCGTGACCTCGACCCCACCGCGGTCTACGAGAGCATGGCGGCTCGATCGACGGCCGGGGCGGCCGGACGATTCTGGATCGACGGCAGCGCGCGTACCGATCCGGCGTCGCGCTTCTCGGTGATCGGCGACTGCACCGGCCCGCGCGCGCAGTACGTCACCTACGACGTGAGCACCGGCACCGTCCGCATACGCGACGCCCACGGGGAACGGTCGATTCGGACGCCGTTCTTCGACTACCTCGACCGGGCTCTGCGCGAGGCGAGCGTGACCGCGGACGAGCAGCCGCTCCCCTTCGACTTCCGTCTCGGGTTCGTGGGCTACCTCGGCTACGAGCTCAAGGCCGAAACCGGTGGCGCGGCAGCACATTCCTCCCCCGACCCCGACGCAGCGCTGGTGTTCGCCGATCGGGCCGTCGTGCTCGACCACGCCGGCGGGCAGGCGTACGCGCTGTGCCTGACCGAGGCCGACGGCGAGGCCGACCTCGTGGCCCACCAGTGGCTCACCGAGATCATCGCGATGCTGAGCGATCTGCCCAGCGCGGTTCCCGACTCCGGTGGACGGCCCGCAGCCATCTCCACCCGACCGTGCGAGAGCACGCTCGAGATGCGGCACTCGCACGATCAGTACGTGGCCCGCATCGAGGACAGCCTCGAGCTGATCCGGGCCGGGGAGACCTACGAGGTGTGCCTGACCAACGCCATCTCCGTGCAGGCGCGCATCGATCCGCTCGCGACGTTCGATCGCCTGCGCACCATCAGCCCCGTGCCCTACGCGGCGCTGCTCGAGTTCGACGACGTCTCGGTGGTGAGCACCTCTCCCGAGCGCTTCCTGCGGATCTTCGCCGACGGCGGCGTCGAGTCCAAGCCCATCAAGGGCACGCGCCCGCGCGGGCAGTCCGCGGACGCCGACCTGCAGATGCGCTCGAGCCTGATCACCAGCGAGAAGGACCGCGCCGAGAATCTGATGATCGTGGACCTGGTGCGCAACGACCTCTCACGCGTGTGCACGCCGGGATCGGTGCACGTGCCCACCCTGTTCGGCATCGAGACCTACGCCAGCGTGCACCAGATGGTCTCGACCGTGCGCGGCGACCTCGCGCCGGGAGCCGGAGCGGTGGACTGCATTCGCGCCACCTTCCCCGGCGGATCGATGACCGGGGCGCCGAAGATCCGCACGATGGAGATCATCGACCGACTCGAGGGTGGTGCGCGCGGGCTGTACTCGGGCAGCATCGGCTACCTCTCGCTCAACGGGGCCGCCGACCTGTCGATCGTGATCCGAACACTGGTCGTGGAGGACGACCGCGTGCGCTTCGGGACCGGAGGCGCCATCACCGCTCTCTCGGACCCCGAGGAGGAGTTCCAGGAGACCCTGGTGAAGGCCTCGACGCTGCAGCGGGTCCTCGAACTCGCACCCGCACCGGTCACCTCGCACCGACCCGCAGCGCGCGCGACATCCCTGCACACGGGCACTCGACGCCCGCCCGTCGCCGGGTCACGACGGTGACGCCGCGCTCCACGGTGGTGGTCGGTGGCCGTGGAGCAGTGGGGAGCATGTACGCGCGGGCATTCGCCGATCTCGGCCACCCCGTGCGCACACTCGACCTCTCCACCGGGGACGACGTGCGCGACCCCGACTCGGACGCCCTGGTCGCCGTCGCGCGCGCGGACGTGGTGGTCCTGGCCGTTCCCGAGGTGGTGGCCCTCGAAGCCCTGGGAACGGTGGCCGAGGTGATGGGCGAGGACGCCGTGCTGGTGGAGACGCTGTCGGTGAAGACGGCCGTCGCCGCAGCGCTCGAGGTGGTCGGTGGACGATTTGCCGCCGTCGGTGTGAACCCGATGTTCGCGCCGTCGCTGGGGATGGCCGGGCGCGTGACCGCGCTCGTTCCTCATCGACCGGGGCCGGCGACCACGGTGGTCACCGACATGCTCACCGCCCACGGATCACGTGTGGTCACGGTGAGCGCAGCCGAGCACGACCGCACCGTCGCCATCACTCAGGCCCTCACCCACGCCGCGGTGCTGGCCTTCGGGCTGGCGGCGGTGGAACTCGGTGTCGATCCGGTGATGGCCGCCGCCCTCGGGCCGCCACCGCATGCGACGCTCTCCGCGCTGCTGGCCAGGGTCAGCACCGGTACCCCGGCGGTCTACCACGACGTCCAACACGGCAACCCCCTGGCGCGGCCGGCTCGAGCCGCACTGTCCGAAGCACTGCGTACGATCGAGGATGCGGCCGATTCCGAGAGCGCCTTCGCCGAGGTGATGGTCCGCGCCGGGCAGGCACTCGGCACCGACACGCAGCGTTACCTTGCGCACTGCATTGCACTGTTCGGCGTCCCGATGCCCGGCAGCACCGAATCGCTGAGGGGGGCGGAGCAGGCAGGTCGGGGGACACAGGACGGAGATTCGACGGCATGACCCTCATCGACGCTGCTCCCGGTCTGACCCCGCGTACCCCGGTGGAGAGTGCCGTCGTGGACCGTCTTGCCCGCAACTGGACGCGTCGGGCGACGGTGAAGAAGGCCGACGCACCGTGGCAGGAGTTGTTCGACCACAGCAAGCACGACTACCCCGACGACCTGATCCCGTTCTCGACGCACCCGGTGTACGCGGGCCTCGACGACGACGCCAAGCACCGCATCCGCGCGCTCGCGTGGATCGCGTTCAACAAGAACGTGATGGACGTCGAGCAGCACGTGGTCAACCCCGGTTTCGCGCTGCTCGCGCAGGACGTGTTCGCCACCGGTCTCGGCGACTCCCTCGCCGTCGCCGTCACCCAGGCGATGGTCGACGAGCAGTACCACACGCTCATGCACCTCGAGGCGAGCGCGCTCACCCGCCGCGAGCGCGGTATCACCGTCCGCGAGGCCGACCTCCCGGCTCCGGCCACGGTGCGCGCACTGCGCGAGCGGCTGGGCAGCACCAGCGACGAGCGGGAAGCAGCGCTGGCGCAGTTGGCCTACACCGCCGTCGCGGAGATCTCGATCACCGGCTATCTGTCGCTGATCGAGGACGGCCCCTCCGTCCAACCCGTCAACCGCGCCACCGTGGCACTGCACGAGCGCGACGAGCACTGCCACGCCTCGATCGCCGCGGAGATGGCGGTGGTGGTGTACGGCGGCCTCTCGGCGGACGAGCGGGCGTTCTTCCAGAGCATGCTCGACGAGGCGATGGACGCGTTCTCGAGCAACGACATGACCACGTGGTCGGCCATCCTCACCCTCGAGGGCGTGGAAGGGTGGGAGGGCATGCTCGCCGACGTCGCCGCCGACACCGCACGCGAACCACTGGTCCAGGACTACTCGGGAATCGAGAAACTGCGCGACGCCCTCTCTGCGGCCTGAGGTCAGCCGGCGACCCGGCGGTTCACAATCAGCCGGCGACCCGGCGGTGGGTGATGCTGACCGCCGCCTCGGTGGGGCCGTAGAGGTTGTGTACCTGCACGTGCGGCGCGACCGCGCGCAGGGTCCGAACCAGCGACGCGGGCAGCGCCTCCCCGATGCACAGCACGCGCTGCACCCCGGCCAGAGCACTGCGGGCACCGCTGAACGCCAGGAACGCGGCGAGCAGCGACGGCACGAACGTCACCGTGCTCACCTTCTGCTCGATCAGCACCGTCGCGAGAATCGCCGGATCACGCTCGGTGTCGGGCGGACCGATCACCAGGCGCGCCCCGGCCACCATCGGCCACCACAGCTCCCACACCGACAGGTCGAACGATGCCGACGTGCGCCACAGCACCGCGTCGTCGTCGCCGAGAGGCATCTCGTCCTGCAACCAGCGCAACTGGTTGGCCACCGCCGCGTGCGAGAGCACCACGCCCTTGGGTCGACCCGTCGAACCGGAGGTGAAGATGACGTAGACCGGCGAATCACCGGTCACCACACCCGCGCCCGTCGGCACCGACGTGGCGGCGCCCCGGATGGCGGCCCGTCGCTCGGCCGGTGCGGTGGGATCGACCGGCAGGTACGCCGCACCGGCCAGCACCACCGCCTGCAGTTCGACCAGCATGTCCAAAGACCGCGGCTTCTCCACGGGGACAACGGTTTCGGGCCCGACGCCCGCAGCGATCAACTCGTCGGCTCGGCGCCGGACCCTCGAGCCGAGTTCGCGGTAGGTCAGACGGGCGCCCTCGGCGTCGACGGCAAAGCGGTCGGCGTACTCGACGTACGAGCGCGTCAGGAGCTGGGCGACGGTGAGCGGGGCCAACTCACGCCGCACGCCCATACCCGGCAGCGCACGAACGTCGTCGGCGGTCATCAGCGGCACGTCGCCCACCGGCCGGTCTGGCTCGCGCACCAGGCCGGCCAGCAGAACCCCGAGCGCCCTGGCCATCGCGGTGGCGGTGGCCTCGGTGAACAGATCGGTGGCGAAGGTCAGTCGCGCCCCCAGGCCGGTGGCCGCGCCGTGATCGTCGAGGATCTCGGCCACCGTCAGATGCAGGTCGTACTGCGACGAACCGGGGTCGGTGTCGATCGGTTCGAGCCGCACCCCCGCGACGTCCAGGACGGGCCGCTCGATGTTCTGGAAGGAGAGCATCACCTGGAAGATCGGGTGGTGCGCGGGCGAGCGGGCGGGGGCGAGCGCGTCGACCACCTGCTCGAAGGCGGTGTCGGAGTGGGAGAACGCGTCCAGATCCGCGGCCCGCACCGCACGCAGCAGCTCCCGGAACGAGCGGGCCGGATCCACCACGGTGCGCAGGGCCAGGGTGCCGACGAACATGCCCACCAGATCGTCGAGTTCCGGTTCGCCGCGCCCGGCGATGGGGGTGCCGACGACGATGTCGCGGGTGGCGCTCCACCGGGCGAGGAACGCCGCGAAGGCTGCGTGGACCACCATGAACGGCGTCGACCCGGTCTCGGCGGCAAGCGCCTGGAATTGCGCGTACACCGAGTTGTCGACGGGAACGTCGGTGGCCCGGGCGCGCAGGCTCGCTGTCGGCGGGCGCCGGTGATCGGTGGGCAGAACCGGTGCGTCCGGGACGCCGGCCAACGTCCGCAGCCAGAAGTCCCGATGCCGCGCTGCCGCCGACTCGGGATCGTCGACGTCGCCGAGTCGGTTGCGCTGCCACACCGCGAAGTCCGCGTACTGCACCGGCAGCGGTGAGAACGACGGAGCGGTCCCGCTGCTGCGGGCCGCGTAGGCCACGACGAGGTCTCGCACCAGCGGGCGCAACGAGGCACCGTCGGATGCCACGTGGTGGGTCACCAGCGCGAACACCCACGTCGGGGCCTCGCGTGTGGGCTCGCCGCCGCCGATCCGCCACAGCGCCGCGGTGATCGGCGGGGCCGCCGTGACGTCGAAACGCGTGGTCACCAGGTCGAGCACGCGACCGAACATCTCGGGGCTGTCGGGGCTGTCGGTGGGAGTCAGGTCGGTGGGAGTCAGATCGATGGGAGTCAGGTCGAGCGACACCGCCGACGCCGGGAGTACCTCCTGGTACGGGCCCGAATCGGAATCGGGGTAGCGGGTGCGCAGAATCTCGTGGCGAGCGATCACGTCGCCGACGGCGGCGTCGAGCGCGGCCACGTTCAAGTCTCCGGTGATGCGCACCACCAGCGGGATGTTGTAGGCCGTCGGTGACGCGGTGGCACGGGCGGAGGCGTCGAACCGGTTGGCGAACCACATGCGTGTCTGGGCGTACGACAGCGGGATGCGGTCCGGTCGAACCACGCTGCGCAGATCGGGCCCGGCGGCGTCGTCGGCCGTGGAGTCGAGGAGCTCGGCCAGGCGCGCCGCGGTGGAGTTGTCGAACACCGCCCGCACCCCGACGTGGCGGCCGGTCACCCGCGATACCCGCGCAGCGACGCGCGTCGCGATCAGCGAGTTGCCGCCCACCTCGAAGAAGTCGTCCTCGACTCCGATCGACTGGTTGCCGAGGATGTCGGTGAACACCGCCAGCACGGCCCGCTCGGTCTCCGTGGCAGCCGGACGGGAGGTACCCGCGGCCTCGAACACCGGATCGGGCAGCGCTGCCCGGTCGATCTTCCCGTTCGGGGTGAGCGGGAATCGACTCATCGCGATGAGCGCCGACGGCACCAGGTGCGTGGGCAGCAGCGCACTGAGGTGGGCCCGCAACGCCACCGACGCCACCGCGGACGACGCGCAGTAGTACGTCACCAGCACGGTCGCACCGGCGGGGCCGGGGCGAGCGAGCGTGATCGACTCGGTGACCGAGCGGTGTCGAAGCAGAGCGGCATCGACCTCGGCGGGCTCGACTCGGATGCCGCGGATCTTCGTCTGCGCATCGACGCGACCGACGTAGAGCAGCGTCGAGGTGCTCGAGTCCGGCGCCACCATCGCGCGCACCAGATCGCCCGTGCGGTACATCCGGGTGCCCGGCTCGCCGACGGGGCACGCGACGAACCGCTCCGACGTCAGGGCGTGCCGGTGCAGGTAGCCGCGGGCGAGTCCGCGCCCGTAGAGGTACAGCTCACCGATCGACCCCGCGGGTACCGGATGCAGCCGGGCATCGAGCACCAGGCATCCCATGCCCGGGATGGCCCGACCGATGTCGACGCTCGCACCCACGGCCAAGGGCTCGCTCAGGTGCGAGGCCACGGTGGCCTCGGTGGGGCCGTAGGCATTGACCAGGTTCACCCGCGGGGCCCACAGATCGCGCAGCGTGGGCGGTAGAGGTTCGCCGCCGACGGCGATCATCTGCGGTGTCGGCAGCTGCTCGGCGTCCATGCTGCCCACCACGCCCGGGGTGGTGGACATGTGGGTGACGCCGTATCGGTGCAGGTAGGCCGCCATCTCCGCACCGCCGACGATCTCCGGGGGAACCACCACCAGTTCGGCGCCGGGGAGGTGGGCGATGAGCAGGTCCATCACGAACGGGTCGAAGCTGGGCGAGGCGGTCTGAGCGGGTCGGGACCGTGCCTCGGTGGCGAACCGGGCGCGGGTGGCGGCCCCGAGACCCTCGATGCCCGCGTGGGTGACCACCACTCCCTTCGGCATCCCCGTCGACCCCGAGGTGTAGACCATGTACGCCGCCGCGGTGACCGGCACCGCCTCGGCGCGCACCGCGGCGGTGGTGTCCACCGGCCGCTCCCACTCGTCGTCGATCTCGATCCACGTCACCGTGTCGGGTAGCTCGCCGATACGCTCGCGCGCCGCCAGGCCGATGCGGGCCCCCGAGTCCGCCAGCATGTACTGCAGGCGAGCGGTGGGATAGCCGGTGTCGAGCGGGACGTAGGCCGCACCCGTCAGCGCGACCGCCCATACCGCCAGCACCATGTCCAGCGACCGCGGGAACGAGATCGCCACGAACGTTCCCGGACCGGCCCCCGCACCGCGGAGCACGTCGGCCAGCCGCGCCGCGCGGTGGCCGAGTTCGCGATAGGTGAGCGTGCGTTCGCCCAGGCGCACCGCCGTCGCATCCGGGTAGCGATGCACCGACGTCGCCAGCACGGCGCCCAGGGTGACGGGTCCGTCGGTGAACGAGCCCGGCGGCGGCAGGTCGGGTCCGCGCAACGCATCGAGCAGTCGACGGCGTTGCTCACCGCCGAGCACGTCGAGATCGCGCACCGGGGTGGTGTCGGCGCCGAGAACGGCCGAGAGGGTCGAGACCACCAGGTCGGCGAACGCGGCCGCCGTGGACTGCTCGAACAGGCGCACCGAGTACACCACCGACAGGTCGATCCCGGCGGGCACGCCGTCGTCGTCCACCCGGGCCTGTGCGCCGAGCAGCAGATCATCCTTGCCCGTCGCGATGTGTGGCTCGAGCACCGTGGCGGTGAGCCCGGCCAGGTCGAGGGTGATCTCCGACCGCGCGGGGCGATAGGCGAACCCGATCCGATACAGCGACGCCCCCGGCCTGCCGACGCGGTCGAGAACCCGGTCGTAGGGCACGTCCGCGGTGTCGTACGCCATCAGCGCGACGCGCCGCACGTGCTCCACCAACTCGCGCACGGTGTCGCTCTCGCCGATCCGCATCCGCAGGGCCAGGGTGCCGACGAACGTGCCGATGGCCGAGTCCAGCGCCGGGTCGGTGCGCCCCGCCGTCGCCACACCGATGGCGAAATCGCTGACGCCGGTCCATCGCGCCACGGCGAGCGCGTAGGCCGCGAGCAGGATCATGTGCTCGCTGACCTCGTGGCGGGCGGCCATCCGGTCCACCGCGCGGTGAAGTTCGGGGCCGAGGTGGCAGGCGATCTCGGCGACCGCGGAGGTATCGCGTGCCGTGTGGTCGACGGGAAGCTCGAGCAGCGGGGGCAGACCGTCGAGTTGCTCGGCCCACCGATCGAGCTGACCTGCGGCCGCGGGCGAGGGCGCTCCCGGTTCTCCGAGAAGCTCGTGCTGCCAGAGTGCGTAGTCGGCGTACTGCGTCGCCGAGGACGACCACTGGGGGCGCTCCCCGCGACGCCGCGCGGCGTGGGCGGTGGCGAGATCGGCCGCCAACGGGATCAGCGACTCGCCGTCCATCACCAGGTGATGCACACACACCACCAGGACGTGATCCTCGGCGGACGAACGCACCAGGGCGGCACGCACCGGTGGCGCGGCCCTGACGTCGAAGGGTTGCGACGCGAGTCGAGTCAGCACCTCGACCTCCTCCTGCGGGGAGGAGGCCGCGATCACGGGCAGCGGCACCGGCAGCGCCGAGGCCACCGGCAGGATCTGCTGGTGAGGTCCGTCGTCGCTGTCGGGGAACGCGGTGCGCAGCACCTCGTGGCGTTCGACCACGTCGTCGATCGCCGCGGACAGCGCCGCCACGTCCAACTCCCCCCGCAACCGTAGGACCAGCGGGACGTTGTAGGCCGACGAGGTGGGCTCGAGCTGCGCGAGTACCCACAGCCGCAGTTGTGCGGGGGCCAAGGGGAGCACGGGCGGGCGCGTGCGCGCAGCCACCGCGGCCAACGACGCACCGCCGCCGGAGCTGCCGCCGCCGTCGGCCTCCTCGCGAACCTGATCGAGACGCCGAGCCAGAGCGCGTGGGGTGGGGGCGTCGAAGATGTCGGCCACCCGCAGACCCGACTGCACACTGCCCGGATCGGCGTTGATGGCGGCGTTGAGCCGGGCGATCACCTTGGCCGCCGAGAGTGAGGATCCGCCAAGGTCGAACCATGATTGATCGGCGCCAACGGTGGCAGTGCCGAGCAGATCGACGTACACCGAGCGCACCAGTTCCAGCGTCGACGACTGCTCACCAGGTGCACCCTCCGGCGCGGGCGACTGCCCGCCGAGCGTGGGCACCGGCAGCCGATCGGCATCGACCAGACCGTCGGCGCCGAGAGGCAGTTCGTCGACCACCACGACGGCGTCGGGTACGGCGTAATCGGGGAGCACGGCAGCCAACTCGTCGCGCGGTGCGCCCTCGCTGACCGCCCCCCCGCTCACGTAGGCCACCAGCATCGTGCCCGCATCGGGGTCGTCGACCGCGACCACGTGGGCCTCGGAGTAGGGCGACTGCTCGCGCACGGTGGCGGCAATGTCGAGGGTGTTCACTCGCACGCCTCGGCGGGTGTGGTCCGCGCCCGAGTCGCGCAGGCCGGTGATCGCCCCGGAGGTGTCGGCCACCCCGATCCATCCCGTGTCCACGGTGGCCGGGCCCGTCTCGCCGTCGGGGCTGTCGGGGCCGTCGGGGCTGTCGGCGGGTCGGTCGATGCGCAGATGCACGGCGCCGAGGACCCCCGAGGGCACCGCCCGGCCGCGGGCGTCGAGAAGCACGGCGTCCTCGACCTCGAGCGCACCGAACACCAACGGCGAGAGCCGCGGCACCGCCACGGTGACATCCGCGGCCGCGGGCTCGCGCAGGAGCTGGGCGCGTCTGTGTTCGGTGGTGATCACCGAGGTGGCCCCCGCGGCGACGGCGTCGGCGAGGTTCGGTGCGATCACCAGGGGCCGACCATCGAGGAGCGTGGCCCAGAACTCCGGCGCCGACAGCAGGCGGTGGTGGGCGTGGCGCCACCACACCCCACCCTCGGGCGCGAGCATGCGCGCAGTGGCCGCGCATCCGGAGAGCACGTCGGTGGGTTCCGGGTGCGGGAGAAGGGTGCCGCCGACACGGACACCGCACCCGCTGAGCAACGCCGCCACCAGGTCGACGGCCAGATCGAACGACTCCGGCCCGGTGATCTCGAGGACGTCGTCGGCGGTGCGGTCGCGCGCCCTCTCGGCTGCAGCGCGGCCGACATCGGCGAGGGTGTGGGTGGCGTCGGGGGTGACCACGGCGGGGCGGGCGGGGAACTCGGCACACAGCGCCGCCCACCGCCCGGAGACGGTGTCGGCAACGGCGGCGCGGGCTGCGGCTCGAACTTCGGCGGCCAGATCAGCGCCGTGGGCCGCCAGGGCCGCCGGGGCCAGCGTGGCGACCGCGGCGAGAGCGGCGGCGTCCGGGTCTGCGCGCAGGGTGGGAACGGCCGCGCCGAGCCCCGACGCCGACGCGGCCAGGGCGGCGAAGGTGACCGCCCGGCCGACCGGGGACGACCGCAGCAGGATCGGGTGGTGGGGGCGGTGACGACCGCACCAGCTGACCAGCTCGGCCATCGTCGGTGAGCTCACGTCCCCCTGTCCCTCCTGAGTACAGCCCCGCCGCAGCACGTGCGACTGTCGGTGCCACGTGCGTCGATGACGTTACCCGGTGTCACATCTCATGAATCCCTGTCACATCTCACGGGCCTCTGTCACACCCCGCCCGTTCTGTCGGCACGGCGCTGTCGGTTGTTCGAATGCACAATCGCAGCTCTGGCGACGCACAGCTGATCAGTTCCCGTACAACGCCGGAATTCGACCCGGAAAGCAAACCGCAGAGCTGCAGTTGTCAGCGATAAACATCACATAACCAGTACATTTCGTCGAATGTTCATCTCCGGTCGAGAACAGAGGCGTGCTAGGTACTTCCCAGTGGAAATGAGTTCGAATCCGGTGTTTACTTACCAACCATGACCTCAACCTTGTCCGTGGTCGTGCCTGCGCACAACGAGGCCGCTCACATTCGGGAATGCGTCGAGCGCCTGCTCGATCAGGTCGAGGATCTGCACGAGATCATCGTCGTCGACAACAACTGCACCGACGACACCGTCGACATCGTTCGGGACGTGGCCGCCGGCGATCGCCGAGTCCGCGTCATCACCGAGCCGCGCCCGGGTGTCGCCCACGCCCGCAACGCCGGTTTCGCCGCGGCCAGGGGATCACTGGTCGCCAGGGTCGACGCGGATACACGGGTGTGCACCACCTGGGCGCGCGCCATCCTCGACTTCTTCGACCGCACGGGAACCCGGTACGCCGGGGGCAGCGGACTGTGCCACCTGCACGACCTGCCGTTCCAGCAGCCGTTCCGCGTCATGCACCGCGCGGCGGATACTCGGCTCGCCGCGCGGGTCGATGCCGATCGGTCGGTGTCCGCCCCGGAGTTGATCGGGCTGAACATGGTGATCCGCAGGGATGTCTGGCGCGCGATCGAGCCACATCTGAGCACACGGGCCGATGTGCACGAGGACACCGATCTGTCTCTGTGCATCGGCGAGCACGGGGCAACCCTGGCCATCGTCCCGGGGATGACCGCCGAGACCTCCGGTCGGCGCTACCTCAGCGGTGCAGGCGATTTCCTGCGGTATTGCGCGGCGGGTGCGCGCACGTACTGGCTGCACGGCCGACGCGTCGCGGCCACCGCCACGCTGGCGACCTCCGTCACCGCACTGAGCTTCTACGCCGTGATGTGGGTGCCGTTCCGGGCGTGGAATCCGTCGACCGCGCGATTCGAGCCGAGCCGAGTGCTCTCCTGCCCGGGCCGTGACACCGGACGGGTGAGCTTCACCGCCGCCCGATCCGCCGTCAGCGCCTGAACGTCTCACCGCCGCTGTCGTTCGATCGGTGGGTTTCGTACCGCACCACCAGGCCGTCACGAACCGACCAGGCAGAACGAGGTGCTCGCCGATCACCGCAGATCCCTACAATGCCGTCATGCCACTTCCCACCCTGTCCCTGGTCGTTCCCGCGTACAACGAGGAAGCGACCATCGGGGCCCTGCTCGAATCGATCCGCGACCAGCAGGAGCAGTTCGTCGAGATCCTGGTGGTGAACAACAACTCGACCGACGGAACGGCGCGGGTCCTGGCAGAGCTGGCACCGGGGTTCCCCGCCCTGCGGGTGATCGACGAACCGTCGCCCGGAGTGATCTGCGCGCGCAACGCCGGGTTCGACCAGGCGGTCGGTGATCTGATCGGCAGGCTCGACGCCGACGCTCGGGCCAAGCCGGGATGGGCGCTGGCAGTGCGCACCTTCTTCGCCACCGCGGACGAGTCCATCGGCGCGGCCAGCGGCCTGTTCGATCAGTACGACATGCCCATGCAGTGGTTGCACAAGGCCATCCTGCAGTCGGGTCTGCGCGGCGGCGGCGACGGTCCGCGGGAGATACCGGCTCTCTTCGGCGCCAACATGGTGATCCGGCGATCGGTGTGGAAGGACATCCGCCCGAATCTGCTCGACACCAACGGCATCCTCGACGACCTCGACATCACCCTGTGCGTCACCGACGCCGGCCGCAAGAACGTGCTGGTCGAGGGCATGGAGATCAGCGCATCCGGCCGTCGCATGCTCAGCAGCATCAGCAATTACCGAACCTTCACCGAGTACCTCCCCGCCACCTTCGACGCCCGCGGGCGTACCGAGGAGGCCGCCCGAGCGCGCCGGGGTATCACCCTCATGCGGGCCCTGCACGTGGTGCTGTACGTACCGGTCCGCGCCTGGGACCCCACCGCGCACCGCTACTCGGTGCGTCGACTCTTCGGCCACCACACCGAACGGGTGCTCCCCTACTCGTCCACCAGCTGATCGGGACCGCCTGAGCGGCGCCCGCCCCGATCAGGACCTGCGTACCGCCGCCAGAACCGACAGTGCCCGCAGCCACAGCTCGGTGAGGACGGCGACTTCCTCGTCGGTGACGATCTCCGGCACGTAGGACAGGAACGCGGTGATGCGGGACCCGCGCTCGTCCGTCTCGGCCATCGACTGGATGTCGAGTTCGGCCTGCGCGGGCATGCGGTTGCCGCCCGGGTCGGTGATCTCCGGAGTCTGGAAATCCGGGAGCCACGGTGCACCGCGCAGTTCCACCGGAACCGTCGTCTCGGACACGCGTCCGATGTAGTTGAACACCACCTGCGGCTCACCGAACTCGCGCAGCACGGCCGCGGACTCGGGGTGCACGTAGCGCAGCAACCCGTAGCCGATACCCCGATCGGGGGTGGCCGCCATCGCCGACCGCACCCGCGCCACGATCTCGTCGGCGGCACCGTCGACACCGGTCAGGGCATGGTCGAGGTCGATTCCGGCCAGGTCGATCCGTGCCGGATACATGGTGGTGAACCAGCCCACCGTGGTCGCCAGGTCCGACCCGGCCACCGCCGACTCCTCACGTCCGTGACCTTCGAGAGTGAGCAGCGCCGACGGCGCGTCGACGCCACGATCGCGTCGCCACGTCGCCAGCGCCAGCGACAACGCGCCCACCAGCAGGTCCGTCGTGCTCGCCGCATCGTCGGACGAGGGAGCCAGGAGCACCTCGGACACCTCCGCGGGAACCCGCACGATCGCGCGCTGACGGCGATCGGCGGTGTCGACGGCGGTATCGAGGCGCCGACGACCCAGCGGCGGATCCGCCGGGGCCAGCACCGAACGCCAGTGGTCGAGTTCGGCCACCCGCTGCGGCGCCGCGCTCTCGAGGCCCAGCGCCCACGCCCGCCACGATGTGGCCTCGGCGGCCACCGTGGGCTGCTCACCGGCAGCGACCTGCGCGCCCGCGGTGGCCAGATCGGTGACGAGGATGCGCCACGACACCGAATCGACCACCAGGTGGTGGGGCATGAGCAGCAGACGACCCGGTGTATCGGCCGACCGGGGGTCGAACCACAGCACCTCGAGCATCGGCCCGGCCACGGGATCGATCCGGTCCATCGCGGCGCGGAACTGCGCCCGCACCATCTCGTCGTACGCGTCCGTGCCCGGCAGTGTGTGCTCGTCGAGCTCGATGCGCTGCACCAGCGGCTCGATCTCGAACGCGTCGGCCGCGGGGATCTCGAGGGCCGCCGCGCCGTCGCCCAGCAGCAGCGACGAGCGCAGCACGTCGTGGGTGTCGATCACGCTGCGCAGCACCGCGAGCAGATCAGCACGGGCCAGTCCGGCCGGCAGCACCAGCATCATCGGCATGACGAAGCCCGAGTAGTCACCGCCCCGCTCGATCATCTTGCGAGCAACCGGCGACAGCGGAGCACCGCCCACCGCATCGGGAGTGGCCCGGGCGCCCGTGCGGAGGTCGGCCGGGCCGGCACCCGCCCGCTCGTCCACTGCGGCGGCGAGCGCCGCCACGGTGCGCCGCTCGAACACCTCCCGCGCGGTGAAGTCCAGGCCCGCTGCGCGGGCGCGGGCGACCAGCTGCATCGAGACGATGCTGTCGCCGCCGAGCTCGAAGAACGAATCGTCCGCACCCACCCGATCGACACCGAGAACTTCGGCGATCACCGCGGCGACGGCGATCTCGGTGGGCGTCCTCGGCTCACGGTACGACGACGCCGTCGACGGGTCCGGCACCGGCAGCGCGCGACGATCGATCTTGCCGCTCGGGGTGGCCGGGAACTCGTCGAGGATCAGCACCGCCTCCGGCACCATGTATGCGGGCAGCGCCCGACGGGCCGCGGCGATCAGGTCGGCCGGATCCAACACCACACCCGGACGCGGGACGACGTAGCCGAACAGGCGCCCACCGGACTCGCGCGCACCCCGCTCGGCCGCCCCGGAGCCGTGCACCGCTGCCGCCGCGTTGGACACACCCGCAGCGGTGGCCAGCACCGCCTCGATCTCCTCGAGCTCGATGCGCAGACCCCGCAACTTCACCTGGAAGTCCACGCGGCCGACGAACTCGAGTTCGCCGTCCGCGGTCCAGCGCACGAGGTCGCCCGTGCGGTACATGCGCTCACCGGCGTCGCCGTAGGGATCGGGCACGAAGCGTTCGGCGGTCAGATCCGCGCGCCCGGCGTACCCGCGCGCCAGCTGGTCGCCGGCGAGGTACAGCTCGCCCGCGGCGCCGATCGACACCGGCCGCAGCCGGGCATCGAGCACCCGGGCGCGGGTGTTCCACACCGGGGACCCGATGGGAACGGTGGGATCGCGGCGGGCGATCACACCCGCGGCGTCGCGCACGTCGTACGAGGTGGCGTCGACGGTGACCTCGGTGGGTCCATAGAGATTGACCACGCGAGCTCCGGCGACGTCGCCGAGCCGCTGGGCGACGGCCGGGGAGAGCGCCTCACCACCGGAGAACACCACGCGCAACGAGCGCAGCTCGCCCTCCGCGGCGGCATCGGCGAACAGCGTGAGCACCGACGGCACGAACTGCGCCACGGTCACCGAGTGCTCGGCCACGGTGCGCGCCAGGTACACCGGGTCGCGGTGGCCGTCGGGGGACGCCACGACCGTCCGCGCGCCGACCGTCGACGGGGCGAACAACTCCCACACCGAGGCGTCGAAGGTGACCGGGGTCTTGAGCAACACCACGTCGTCCGCGTCGATCCCGAAGGTCTCCGTGATCCACATCAGCTGGTTCACCAGCGAGCGACGTGTGATCTCGACACCCTTGGGCACCCCGGTCGATCCCGAGGTGAACAGCACGTACGCCAGGTGGTCGCCGTGCGGCGCGCCGAGCAGGTCGGCGTCGGTGAGCGGGGCGTCGGAGATCTGCGGGTCGGCGAGCGCGGGCAGGGTCGCCGCGTCGATGACCAGCGCCGGGCGCGCGGCCTCGATCACCGCGCGGGTGCGCTCGGCCGGGTTGTCCGGATCCAGTGGCACGTACGCCCCGCCCGCGGCGGAGACCGCCAGCACGGTCAGCAGCAGATCCACCGACCTCGCCAGAGAGACCCCGACACGCACGTCCGGTCCCACGCCGCGACCGATCAGCACCCGCGCCGCGCGCGCGACACGGGCCGCGAGGTCGGCGTAGGTGAGCGCGATCTCGGTGCCGTCGTCGGCGTGGCCGAGCACCGCGACGGCGTCCGGTGTGCGAGCGCACTGCGCCCGGATCAGGTCCCACACGCCGGTGTCGGGAACGGTGCGGCCGGTGTCGCTCCACTGGTGCAGCACCGCGCGACGCTCGTCGTCGGGCAGCAGATCGAGATCGCCGACGGTGGTCGAGGTGCGCAGAGCGAGGGCCTCGAGGATGCGGGTGAACCGCGCCGCGAGCACCGCCACCTGGTCGGCGTCGAAGACCGAGGGCAGGTACTCGAGGGTCACCTTCAACGACGAGTCGATCTGGGCGAGCACCGTCATCGGGTAGTGCGAGGCATCGGAGACGGCGGCACCGGCGAACCGCATGCCGTCGATGTCGGTGGTCTCGTCGATCCCGGCGCTCTCGACGGGGTAGGACTCGAACACCGTCAGGGTGTCGAACAGCCCACCGATGCCGGCGACCTGCTGGATGCGCGGCAGACCGAGGTAGTGGTGCTCGATCAGATCGGCCTGCTCGGACTGGATGCGCTCGAGCAACGTCAGCAGCGACTCGGACGGATCGAGGCGCACCCGCACCGGGATGGTGGTGATGAACAGCCCGAGCATCGACTCGATACCGCCGATCTCCGGCGGGCGACCGGAGACGGTGGCGCCGAAGACGATGTCGTCGGAGGCGACGGTGTGCGAGAGCAGGATGCCCCACGCGGCCTGCACGATCGTGTTCATCGTGACCCCGCGATCACGGGCCACGTGCGCCAGGGCGTCACCCACCCGGTCGGTGATCAGCACGTCGACCGTGTGCGGCACGAGATCGGCCTCGGCGGCGTCACCGGCCGACGCCGCCACCGGCGCGGGAGCCAGCACGGTCGGCTCGTCGAGCCCGCTGAGGGCGTGCGCCCACGCCAACCGCGCGGAGTCGACATCGCGGGTGGACAGCCACGTCAGGAAGTCCTTGTACGGGCGCACACGCGGCAGCACCGAGCCGTCCCCGCGCGCGGCGTAGAGCATGATCAGGTCCTTGAGCATCAGCGGCATGGACCAGCCGTCGAGCAGGATGTGATGGTTGCTCACCGCGAACACGTACGACGACGGACCGGTGACGATCATCAGGAACCGCATCAGCGGCGGGGTGTCCATCGCGAAGCGCGCCGTGCGGTGATCGAGAAGCAGCGCCGCGACCTTCTCCTCGCGTTCGGCGTCGCCGAGGTGCGTCAGGTCGACGGTGCGGAAGTCGACGTCCGGGTTCTCCACCACCACCTGCACGGCCAGGCCGGTGGGATCGGTGACGAAGCCGGTGCGCAGGTGCGCGTGCCGATCCACGAGGGCGCGGGCGGCGGCGCGCATCCGCGCGATGTCGACCACCCCGCGCAACTGCAACGCCACCTGCGCGGTGTACACGTCGGCGGACGGCCCGCCGTCACCGTCGGCGCCCTGCAGGGTGTTCGCGAGCACCGAGTGGAAGAGCATGCCTTCCTGCAGCGGCGCGAGCGACCACACGTCCGACAGGGTCGGGTACAGACCCGTCAGGCGGTCCAGGCCGGCCTGGGTGAGCGGCACCAGCGGGACGTCCGACGGAGTGAGCCCGCCGGCATCCGGTTCGGCCGCGTGCGCGGCCAGGGTGCCCGCCGCATCGACGAAGGCCTGTGCGATCGCGCGCGCATCGGCCGCCGGCAGCACGTCGCCGGCGTGGGCGAACGAGAGTGTGAGCACTTCACCGGAGTCCGAGCCGATCGTCGCGGCGTTGATCGAGAGCACGGCGGGGGCAACCATCCCGGGATCGGACGCCCCACCCAGGCTCCCGCCGTCGGCGACGGGTTGCCAGCCGAACTCGGCGAACTCGGCGGCGTTCTCCGACCCGGCGGTGCGGCCGAGATAGTTGAACCCGATCTCGGGGCTGCGCAGCCCGGCGAGCACCGGCGCGGACTCCCGGTCGAGGTACCGCAGGATGCCGTAGCCGATCCCGCGGTCGGGAACCGCCCGCAGCTGCTCCTTCACCGCCTTGACGGCCGACCCGGGGTGGCCGCCGGGGCCGATGTCGAGACGCACGGGGTAGAGGGTGGTGAACCACCCGACGGTGCGGCCGAGGTCGGCCACGTCCCCGAGTGCCTCCTCCTCACGACCATGACCCTCGAGGTCGATGGTGAGCGTCGAGTCGGGTAGGCCCCGCTCGCGCCGGTAGGACGCCACCGCGAGCGCGAGGGCGGTCAGCAAGGAGTCGTTGGCACCGGCGCGGTACTTCTCCGGCAGCGTGATCAGCAGCGCCTCGGTGACCGCGGGGTCGAGCTGGACGTCGAAGCGTTCGACGGTGCTCTGCACGTCGACCCCGGGGTCGAGCGCACGGACACCGAGCGGCGGCTCCGTTCCGTCCAGCGCGGCGCTCCAGTGGCCCAGTTCGCTGCGGCGATCGCGTACCGATGCGCCGAGCGCGTGCGCCCAGGCCCGCATCGACGTACCCACCGACGCCAGCTCCACCGCTCCGGCGCCCAGTTGGGCCCACGCGGTGGCGAGATCGGGGACCAGCACGCGCCAGGAGACCCCGTCGACCACGAGATGGTGGATCAGCACCAGCAGGCGTCCGGTCGTGGTGCCCGGCGCCGCGGGGGCAGTGGAGTCGATCCAGACTGCGCGGATCATCCGGCCCTCGCGCGGGGACAGCCACGCGGCCGCGGCCTCCTGCTGGGCCTCGGCGAACGAGATGTACTCGTCGCTGCCGGGGGCGGCATCGGTGGACACGCGGGTCAGCACGTCCTCGGGCGCGACGGCGCCGCGCGGCAGCACCTCGAGCAGGTGTTCGCCGTCCCGCTCGATCAGGCGGGAACGCAGCTGATCGTGGTGATCGACGACGGCGGCGACCGTGCCGAGCAGTCGCTGCTGCGCGTCGGCGGTGTCGCCGAGATCTGCCGGGAGCGAGAGGAAGACCGCCTGCGAGAAGCGGTCGAACTCGCCGCGGGTGTCCACCAACCACCGCATGATCGGGGTCAGGGGCAGGGTTCCGACGCCGTCGCCGTCGAGCTCGGCCAGCGCGGCGGCAGTGGCGGCGTCCTCGGCGCGCGTGGCCACCGACGCCAGACCCGCGACGGTGCGCTGTTCGAACACGTCCCGGGCGCGGAAGACGATTCCGGCGTTCTTGGCGCGGGTGACCAGCTGGATCGAGACGATGCTGTCGCCGCCGAGCCCGAAGAACGAGTCGTCCACACCGACACGGTCCACACCGAGCACCTCGGCGAAGAGCGCCGCGATGGCCTCCTCCATCGCGTTGGCCGGCGCTCGGTAGGAGCCACCGACGCTGGTGAACTGCGGCTCGGGCAGTGCGCGGCGGTCGAGTTTGCCCGCGGGGGTCAGCGGGATCTCGTCGAGAACGACGATCGCCGACGGCACCATGTAGCCGGGCAGGGTCCGTCCGACGTGTGCGGAGAGCTCCGCCGGGTCGACGGTGCGCCCGCGCACGGGCAGCACGTACGACACCAGCACCGTCTGTCCGGTCTGCTCGCGGTCGAGACCGACGGTGACGGCGAAGTCCACGTCGCTGTGGCGGCCGAGCACCGAGTCGATCTCGCCGAGCTCGATACGGAAGCCACGCACCTTCACCTGGAAGTCGGTGCGACCCACGTACTCGAGGTCGGGGGCACCACCGGGGCGGTCCACCCAGCGCACCACGTCACCGGTCCGGTACATCCGCGAGCCGGGCTCACCGAACGGTGCCGCGACGAACCGCCCGGCTGTGAGGGTGAAACGTTCGTGGTAGCCGCGGGCCAGTGCGGGGCCGGCCACGTACAGCTCACCGGGCACCCCGCGCGGGACCGGTTGGAGCCGCTCGTCGAGCACGGCGAGGGCGACACCGCGGGTGGGCCCACCGATGGTCACCGGGCGATCGGGCGACATCGGGATGCTCGAGGTGCTCCAGATGGTGGCCTCCGACGGGCCGTACAGGTTGAACATCCGCCGACCCGGCGCCCAGCGGCGCATGGTCTCGGGCGGGCACGCCTCACCGGCGACGGCGAGTACGGCGAGCTCGTCCAGACCGGACGGGTCCACGGTGGTCAGGGCTGCCGGGGTGACGAAGGCGTGGGTGACGTGGTTGCCGCGCAGCAGGTGCGCCAGTTCGTCGCCGCCGATGATCGAGGTGGGTGCGATCACCATCGTCGACGCCGCCGCGACGGCCATGAGGATCTCGAACACCGAGGCATCGAACGACGGCGAGGCGAAGTGCAGCACTCGCGACTGCGGGGTCAGCCCCAGCCGCTCCCGCTGATCGGCCACCACGTTGGTGAGCCCGGTGTGGGTGACCACCACTCCCTTGGGCTTGCCGGTGGAGCCGGAGGTGTAGATCACATACGCGGCCTGGTCGTAGACAGCGGCGTCCGAACGGTCGGGGGAACGCACCGGCTCGGCGGCGGCCACGGCGGCCACCACCTCGGGTGCGTCGAGGGCGATCCACTCGGTGGGGCCGGGCAGGTCGGCGATGCTGGCCGCGACGGTCAGGCCGATCGGCGCCCGCGTATCGGTGACCATGTGGGCGATGCGGTCGGCCGGGTACGTCGGGTCCACCGGCACCACCGCGGCGCCGGCCTTGGCGATGGCCCAGAAGGTCAGCACCGATTCCGCCGAACGGCGCAACGCCGAGGCGACGATGGTCTCCGGTCCCACACCGCGATCGACCAGCAGCCGGGCCAGGCGACCGGCTCGGTCGTCGAGTTCGCGATACGTCATCTCGGTGCTGCCGATGCGCACGGCCACCCCGTCCGGGTTGGCGGCCACCGCTGCGTCGAGGATCCCGGCCAGCGTGGTCGGATGCTCGCTCGGTGCACCCGAGACCGGCATCAGGGACGCACGTTCGGCGGCATCGAGCAGGTCGATGTCGCCGATCGCCACCGTGGGGTCGGCGGCCACGGCGCGGGCGATGGTGGTCCACCGCTCCGCGAAGCGCGCGACGGTCGACGCGTCGAACAGGTCGGTCGCGTAGCTGAAGACGGCGTCGATGCCGGCGGGGGCGCGCGAGTCGTCGAAGTTCTCCGAGAGGGTCAGCTGCAGATCGAACTTGGCCGTGCCGCCCACCGGGTCCAGGCCCTGGACCGTCAGGTCGGGCAGCTCGAGGTGCGCCGGTGCGTTGTTCGCCAGCGACAGTGCCACCTGGAACAGCGGGGAGAAGGCGGTGGAGCGCTCCGGCGCGAGCACCTCGACGAGCCGCTCGAAGGGGATGTCGGTGTGGGTGAACGCCGCGAGGTCCGTGGCGCGGGTTCGTGCGAGCAGATCCACGAACGAATCGGCCGCGGCAACCGGGGTTCGCAGCACCAGGGTGTTGACGAACATGCCGACCACGTCGTCGAGCTTGCCGTCGGGGCGCCCGGCGATGGCCGTGCCGATGGCGATGTCGTCGGTGGTCGACGAGCGAGCCAGCAGCGCTGCCAGCACCGCGTGCACCACCATGAACAGCGAGGCGTTGTGTTCGCGGGCGAGGGCGTCGAGAGCGCCCTGGAGCTGCGCGTCGATGCTGAACCGGTGATCGGCTCCGCGCAGCGACTGCACCGGCGGACGGGGACGGTCGGTGGGCAGGTCGATCACCGCGGGCAGATCCGACAGCTCCGCCGCCCAGTGCGCGATCTGGCGAGCGGCCAGCGACTGCGGGTCCGACTCGTCGCCGAGTACCTCACGCTGCCACATCGAGTAATCCGCGTACTGCACCGCCAGCGGCGACCAGTGCGGTTCGTCGCCGCCGACGCGGGAGCCGTAGGCGATCATCACGTCGCGGGCGAGCGGGGCGATGGAGGCACCGTCCGCGGACACATGGTGCACCACCAGCACCAACACGTGCTCGTCGGCACCGGCGGAATCGCTGGGGCCCACCCGCAGCAACGCCGAGCGCACCGGCACGGCCGTGGCCACGTCGAAGCCGGTGGTGACGAGGGTACGCACGCGCTCGAGAACGGCCGCCTCGTCGGCGAGCTCGACCACGCTCACACTGTCGAGCACCTGCTGGAAGACCTCGCTCGCGGGCAGGATGCGCTGGTGCGGACCGTGCCCGTCGTCGGGGTAGAAGGTCCGCAGGATCTCGTGGCGTTCGACCACGTCCAGCACCGCGGTGCGCAGCGCGTCCTCGTCGAGACGGCCGGTGAGGCGGATGACCATCGGGATGTTGTAGGCCGCCGACTCGGGGTCGTACTGGTTGATGAACCACATCCGCGACTGAGCTGTCGAGAGCGGGATGCGCTCGGGTCGCGGGCGCGCCACCAGCGGCGGCCGCGGCGTGCGATCGGAGTCGGCGTGCTCGGCGCGCGAGGCCAGGCCCGCCACCGTGGGAGCCTCGAACAGCTCCCGCACACCCAGGCTCACGCCGAGGGCCTCGTTGATGCGCGCGACCACGCGGGTGGCGCTCAACGAGTTGCCGCCGAGGGTGAAGAAGCTGTCGGTGGTGCTCACCCGCTCGGTGCCGAGCACGTCCGCGAACACCGCCGCCACCACTTCCTCGATGGGTCCGCGGGGAGCGTGGTACTCGGTGTCCGACGCTTCGAAGGCGGGCTGCGGCAACGCTTTCCGGTCGAGCTTGCCGTTGATGTTCAGCGGCATGCTCTCGAGGAACATCACGGCGGCGGGCACCATGTACGTGGGCACCGACCGGGCCACGAACTCGGTCAGCTCGGCGGCCGTCGGCACACCACCGGCCACCGGCACCACGTAGGCGACGAGTTGATCGCCGGTGTGCTCGTCGCCGCGCACGGCGACAGCCGCGGCGTCCACCTGCGGGTGCGCGAGCAGGGCACGCTCGATCTCCTCGAGCTCGATGCGGAAACCACGCACCTTCACCTGGAAGTCGCTGCGCCCGACGTACACCAGCTCGGACCCGGTGGTGCCGCCATCGGGTGTCGCCGCCGGCCGCGACCACCGCACCAGGTCGCCGGTGCGATACATCCGCGAGCCGGCGGCGGCGCCGGTGGTGGCGGCGAACGGATCGGCCACGAAGCGCTCGGAGGTCAGATCCGGCCGGTCGACGTAGCCGCGGGCCAGCTGATCACCGGCCAGGTACAGCTCGCCGGTAACGCCGACGGGCACCGGGTGCAGGCGCTCGTCGAGCACGTAGACGCGGCTGTTCCACTCCGGCCGCCCGATGGGCACCACCGAGCCCACGGTCTCCGGCACCTCGAATTCAGTGATGGACACCGCGGCCTCCGTCGGTCCGTACAGGTTGTGCAGTTCCACCCCGGCACCGCCGAACGCCTCGCGGACTCGCGCGACGGTGTCCGGTGTCAGCGCCTCACCGATGGCCAGGATGCGGCGCAGCGAGGTCAGCGCCGACGGGTCGGCGACGGCGAGGAACGACGCCAGCAGCGACGGCACGAAGTGCACGGTGGTGATCGCCCGCTCGCGTACCAGCTCCGACAGGTACACCGGGTCGCGGTGGCCGTCGGGGCGGGCCACCACGAGGGTTGCGCCCACGGTGGGGGCCCACCAGAACTCCCACACGGACAGGTCGAACGTCGCAGGGGTGCGCTGGAGCACCGCGTCGTCCGTGCCCAGGGGGTATCGGTGCTGCTTCCACCGCAGCTGATTGGCGATGGCGCCGTGCGAGACCGCCACGCCCTTGGGTTTGCCGGTGGAGCCGGAGGTGTAGATCAGGTAGGCGGTGTTCTCCGGGCGCAGGGGGCGGATCGGCACCGGCCGGGCAGTGTCGGCTGTCGTGTCGGCGAGCGGATCGATGTCGAGCACGTCCACCCCGAGCTCGCCGAGGTCGGCCGGCAACGCCAGGCCCTGGACACCGGAGACCAGCAGCACCGCAGGGCGAGCACTCTCGAGCACGTAGGCGGTGCGCTCGGCGGGGTGATCGGGGTCGATGGGCAGGTACGCAGCACCGGACCGGGCCACGGCGTACATCCCCACCAGCAGTTCCACCGACCGGGCCATCGCGAGGCCGACGATGTCCTCGGTGCCCAGTCCACGCTCGATCAGCGCGGCGGCGACGGCGTCGACCCGGCGGGAGAACTCGGTGTACGTGAGCTCGGTGCCCTCGAACACCACGGCAACCTCGTTCGGGTGAGCCGCCACCGCGGCGTCGAAGAGGTCCGCCAACGTCGCCGGGGGCAGATCGACGTCGGTGTCGTTGCGCCCGGCGAGGAGCTCAAGTTCCTCGGCCGGGGTCACCATCGGCAGATCACCCACCGGGACGTTCGGCTGCTCGACGAGGTTGTCGATCAGTGTCACCAACCGCGCGGCGATGTCTTCCACGGTGTGGGTCTCGAACAGGTCCGTGGCGTAGGTGATGGTGCCGGCCATCCCCGCGGCGCCCCCGTCGGCGTCGTAGAGGTCGGAGAGGATCAGGTGCAGGTCGAACTGGGCGTTGTCACCGTCGACGTCGAGCGGCTCGATGCGCAGATCCGGCAGGACCAGTTCCCCACGCTCGATGTTCTGGAACGACAGGCCCACCTGGAAGAAGGGGTGTCGGGCCGTCGAGCGCACGGGGTTGAGCACCTCCACCAGGCGCTCGAACGGAACGTCCGCATGGGAGAAGGCGGCGAGATCGCTGTCGCGAACAGCGGCGAGCACCGTGGCGAAGTCCGCTGTGGGATCGATTCGAGTGCGCAGGGCGAGGGTGTTGACGAACATGCCCACCAGGCCCTCGAGAGCGGCGTCGCCGCGCCCGGAGATCGGAGTGCCCACGCAGATGTCGTCGGTACCCGACAGGCGCGCGAGCGCGATCGCGAACGCGGCGTGGGTGGCCATGAACGTGCTCGCGCCGTGACGGCGAGCGATGGCCTCGAGGCCGCGGTGCGCGGACGCGGAGATGGGGAACTCGATGCGCTTGCCCGTCAGCGACTGAACCGGCGGCCGAGGATGGTCGGTGGGCAGCTCGAGCTGGTCGGGTACGCCCGCCAGCGCGTCACGCCAGAACCGAACCTGGGCACTGACCAGGCTCGACGGGTCGCTCTCGTCGCCGAGCGCGGCGCGCTGCCACACCGCGTAGTCGGCGTACTGCACGCTCAGGGGCGCGAACTGCGGTGCGGTGCCCGCCGCGCGCGCGACGTAGGCGGTGGCGACGTCGCGGATGAACGGCGCCATCGACTCGCCGTCCGCCGAGACATGGTGCACCACGAGAGCCAGCACGTAGGTTTGCTCGTCGTCCGCCGGTGACCCGGGCGCGTGCTGGTCGGGGTCCTGCTGGTCGGGGTCCTGCTGGTTCGGGACGCGGAAGAGCGCCACGCGCACGGGGACGGCGGCGGTGACGTCGAACCCACCGGTGGCCAGTTCCCACAGACGTTCGGCGAGCTCGCTCTCGGTCACCGCCACCGCCGTCAGGTCCGGCGCCACCTCCGCGGTGGGCAGCACCACCTGGACCGGGCCGTCGGCGGTGTCGGGGTAGATCGTGCGCAGGCTCTCGTGGCGCTCGAGCACGTCCCGCACCGCCGCCGCCAGGGCCGCGGTGTCGAGCGTGCCCACCATCTTCACCGCGAGCGGGATGTTGTACGCCGCCGAGTCGGGGTCGAAACGGTTGAGGAACCACATGCGGGACTGGGCCAGCGACAGCGGTGGATTCTCCGGTCGCGGCAGCGAACCCAGCACGGGGCGGGCGGCCTCCACGGAGTCGCCGCTGACGTCGCGCTCGGTCAGCAGCTCGGTCAGTCGCGCCGCCAGCGCGCTCGCGGTGGGGGCGGCGAACAGCTCGCGAACCCCGACACGGATTCCCACGGTGGCGCCCACACGCGAGACGACGCGGGTCGCGCTCAGCGAGTTGCCGCCGAGGTCGAAGAAGGAGTCGTCGGCGCCCACCTCGGGGAGCCCGAGCACCTCGGCGAACACCGCGACGATCGCGGCCTCGAGTTCACCCTCGGCCGCCCGGAAGTCGGCGATGTCGGCGGGGAACTCGGGAGTCGGCAGGGCTCCGAGGTCGAGAAGACCACCGTCGGTGACGGGCACGTCGACCAGGGCGGTCAGGACGGCGGGAATCTCGTGCGAGGGCAGCTCGCGGGTGAGCCTCTCGCGCAGGTCCGACAGGCTGTCCGCTCCGGGTGCGTCTCCGGGCGCGGGCACTGCGGGCACCAGGTAGGAGACCAGGGCGGCCCGCCCGTCGGGTCGGTCGGCGACGAGCGTGCGCGAGTACGCCACCCGCGGATCGGCGGTGAGCACCTGGTCCACCCGGCCGACGTCGACGGCGAACCCGCCCACCCGCGCGTCGGCGCGCCCGATGATGTCCAGACGACGGTCGGGGTCGGTACCGATCGATGGTTCCTGCGAGTCGGTGCTCGCGCGGGCACTGTCACCGGTGCGGAACATGCGCGAACCCGGTTCGCCATAGGGGTCGGCGACGAACCGCGCGGCGGTGTCGGCGGGCCCGGAGAGGTACCCACGGCCCAGTCCAGCGCCGGCGATGTAGAGCTCGCCGCGCACCCCGTCGGGCACCGGGCGCAGGCGGGCATCGAGAACCCTGGTGGTGGTCCCGCGCAGAGGTCGACCGTCGATGACCGCGAGGTCGGTGACCTCGGCCGCACCGAATCCCCGCGAGACGCGGCCGTTCCACCCGGTGAGCAGAGCGTCGGGGCACGGCTCGCCGGCAACCAGGACGGTGCGCAGCTCGAGGTGACGCGTCGGGTCGAGCGTGCGCAGCACCGTGGGGGTGATGGTCGCGGCGGTGACCTGCCCGCGCGACACGGCGTCGGCCACCTCCGCTCCGGGCCCGGCGATCACCAGCGTCGCACCCGCCGACGCCGCGGCGAGGATCTCCGCCAGGGCGGTCGGCGACGCGGGTGCGGCGGCGTGCAGCACACGATCCGCCGCGCCGGTCACGAGATGTTCGCGCACGTCCGCCGCCAGGTTGCTCAGACCTGCTCCGGTGAGAACCACCACCGAGGCCTCGCCGGTTACCCCCGCGGTGCGCACGACGGCGGCAGCGTTGTCCGCTCGCGGGGCCACGGGAAGTTCACCGAGGGTGAGCGAGGGGAGTCCGTCGGGGGTCACCGTGTCGAGACGGACCTGCGGCGGGCTCGCCGCGTCGGGTCGGTGTCCGTTGCCGGATGCGTGACCGTTGCTCGCCGCATGTCCGTTGCTCGCGGCGTGGCCGTTGCTCGCGGCATGGCCGTTGCTCGCCGCGTGACCGTTGCTCGCGGCATGGCCGTTCACGCGGGGATCCGGGCCGTGCTGCTCGGAGCTCACGATCTCGGCGACCACCGGCAGGGACGCCGAGCGTCCCGGCGCGGACAGCAGGTCCGCCGCCGACTGCCCCGCCGCGAGCGGCACGGCCGCGGCGCCGGTGCGCGCGATGGCCCACGTGCCCACCACCGAGTCCACCGAACGCGCCGCGCGCAGCACCACCGCGGTCTCCGGTCCGGCGCCGTGACCGATGAGCGCGCGCGCCACGGTCGAGGACAGCGCGTCGATGTCACGGTAGGTCAGCGACCGCGTTCCGTCCGTGACCGCGACGGCGTCGAGATCGATCGCCATCCCGGCGGTGAGCAGATCCGCCAGGGGACGCGGCTGCACGCCGGGGGGTCCGGTGAGGGCACCGCCCTCGTCGTGACCGAGAACGTCGATCCGGCCCACGCGGGTGCGCGGGTCGGTGGTGACGGCGCCGAGGATGCGCACGAGGCGTGCGGCGAACCCGGCCACCGTGCGCTCGTCGAACAGGTCGGTGGCGTAGTCGAAGGCCACGGCCAACCCGGCCGGGGCGCCGGCGTCGTCCACCGTCTCCCCCACCGACAGTTGCAGATCGAACTTCGCCGCCTCGAGTGAGGTCTCGATCGGCGCGATGTCCAGACCCGGCACCGTCGAGACGGGCCGCGTGGTGTCGTTGAATGCCAACGCCACCTGGAACAGCGGCTGGTGAGCGGTCGAGCGGGGTACGTCGAGCAGCTCGACCAGTCGCTCGAAGGGGATGTCGGTGTTCTCGAACGCACCGAGGTCAACGTCCCGGATGCGCGCGAGCAGGTCGAGGAACGTGCCGTCCTGGTCGACGTGCGTGCGCAGCACGACCGTGTTGACGAACATCCCGATCAGCGGGTCCAGGGCGGCGTCGCCGCGACCGGCCACCGGCGTACCCACGCTGATGTCGGTGCTGCCCGACACGCGCTCGAGCAGCACCGCGAGAGCTGCGTGCACCACCATGAACAGCGACACCCCGTGCGCGGCGGCGAGGTCGACCAGCGCTGCGTGGGTGGCGGCGTCGACCTCGAAGGGCAGCGCCGCGCCGCGCATCGACTGCACGGCCGGGCGCGGACGGTCGGTGGGCAGATCCAGCGCGGCCGGGGCACCTGCGAGCGTGGCCCGCCAGAACTCGCTCTGCCGGGCGGCGACGGAGGTGGGGTCGGTGTCCTCGCCCAGCCATGCGCGCTGCCAGATCGCGAAGTCCGCGTACTGCACCGGCAGCGGCTGCCACTGCGGGGCCTGCCCTGCCGAGCGCGCGAGGTACGCGGTGAACACGTCGGTGAACAGCGGCGCCATGGATGCGCCGTCAGCGCTGATGTGGTGCGCCACCACCATGAGCACGTGCTCGCGGTCGCGGCCGTCGATGCGCAGCAGCGCCACCCGCAGCGGCACCGACTCGGTGACGTCGAATCCGGCCAGGGCCAGCTCGCGCATCCGTGCGAGCAGCGCGTCCTCGTCGGCGACGGTCTCGACCTCGAGCGTCGGGGCCGACTCCGCGGTGGAACGGATCAGCTGCGTCGGGCCGTCGTCGGATTCGGGGAAGACCGTGCGCAGCGACTCGTGCCGATCGGTGACGTCGACGATCGCCGCCGCCATAGCGGCAACGTCGAGGTCACCGCCGATCCGCACGGCCAGCGGCAGGTTGTAGGCCGCCGAGTCCGGATCGAACCGGTTGATGAACCACATGCGCTGCTGGGCGAGCGAGAGCGGGATGCGTTCACCGCGGTCGGCCGGCACCAGCGCCGGTCGGGCACTGCTCGACGGACCGCGCGAGGCGAGCAGCTCGGCGATCGCGCCGACGGTGGGCCGATCGAAGATCTCCCGAACGGTGATCTCGGCCCCGAGCTCGGCCTGCAGGCGGGCCGCCAGGCGCGTGGCACCGAGCGACGTGCCACCGAGGGCGAAGAAGGAATCCGCCACGCCGACCGCAGTGTCGTCGTCCAGGGCGAGAGTGTCGGTGACGACGCGGGCCACCACGCGCTCGGTCTCGGTGCGCGGAGCGACGTACTCGACGGTGGAGCCGGCGAACTCCGGGGTGGGCAGCGCGCGGCGATCCAACTTTCCGTTGGAGGTCAGCGGCAGCTCGTCCAGCACCACGATCACGTCGGGAACCATGTACTCCGGCAGGCGCTCCGCGAGGGCTGCGTTCACCTCGTCGGTGTCGACGCCGCCACCGGCGGTGGGCACCACGTAGGAGACCAGGTGCTGATCCGCTGCGGCCTGGACCACCAGGGTCACGGCCTCGGCGATCCCCGGGCGATCGGTGAGCGCGGCGTCGATCTCGGGCAGTTCGATGCGCAGGCCCCGCAGCTTGACCTGGAAATCGGTGCGGCCGATGTACTCGAGTTCACCATCGGCGCGGCGGCGCACCAGGTCGCCGGTGCGGTACATCCGCCCGCTCACCCCGTCGGTGGACCCGTACGGGTCCGCGACGAAGCGGTCGGCAGTGAGGTCTGCGCGCCCGACGTACCCGCGCGCCAACTGCACACCGGTGAGGTACAGCTCTCCCGCCACGTTCACCGGCACGGGCCGCAGCCGCTGGTCGAGCACTCGAACACCGGTGTTCGCCACCGGCACACCGATGGGAACCGTCTCGGTGTCGGCCGCGGTGTAGCGGTGGTAGGTCACGTCCACCGCGGCCTCGGTGGGCCCGTACAGGTTGTGCAGCCCCGCGGTCTCGGGCATCAGCGCGACCAGTCGGGCGGACGACGCCGGTGCCAACGCCTCACCGGAGGCGAACACCAGCCGCAGCGACGCCAGCCGCGCGTCCGGCCCGGCCCCGGCGAACGAGCCCACGAACACCGACAGCATCGACGGCACGAAGTGCAGCGTGGTGACACCCTCGGACTCGATCACCCCGGTGAGGTAGGCGGTGTCCCGGTGCCCATCCGGCTCGGCGACCACCAGCCGCGCGCCGATCTGCAACGGCCAGAAGAACTCCCACACCGACACGTCGAAGGTCGCCGGTGTCTTCTGCAACACCACGTCCGACGGCGTGAGCCGGTACTCGTCCTGCATCCAGCGCAACCGGTTGACGATCGAGCGATGCGAGACCGCGACGCCCTTGGGGCGGCCGGTCGAGCCCGAGGTGTAGATCACGTAGGCCGTGTGGTCGGGGTGCAGTGCCGCCACGCGCTCGGTGTCGTCGACGGGCACGCCGGCCGACGTCGCCGCCGCGTTCTCCTCCGAGGTGGGACCGTCGATCTCGAGCACCTCGAGGCCGTCCGGCACCGCCGGGTTCGCGGCGAAGCCGACGGCCGAGGTCGACAGGATCAACGCCGGGCGGGCGCTGGTGAGCACGTAGGACAGGCGATCGACCGGGTGCTCGAGGTCGAGCGGAACGTAGGCACCGCCGGCGGCCACCACGGCGTACATGCCGACCACGAGTTCGATCGAGCGCGGCATCGCCAACGCCACGTGCACATCGGGTCCCACCCCGCGCGCGATCAACTCCCGTGCCAGACGGCTCACGCGCGCACTGAGATCGGCGTAGGTGACCTCGGTGCCGGCGAATGTCAGGGCCACCGAATCCGGTTGCGCAGCAGCAGCATCGGCGAACAGCGAGGCCAGGGTGGCCCCGTCCGATCCAACCCCGTCCGATCCGCCCGCATGCGATCCGCCCGCATCCGCTGCCGCGGAGTCCGCACGGGCGATGGCCTCGGCGAGCATGCCCGAGAAGCGGTCGGCGAAGCCCTCGGCGGCATCGCCGTCGAGCACACCGGGCAGCAGGGTGGACAGCGCCACGGTGACGGCGGCCTCCGGACCGACGCCCACGGCGGCGAGGGTCACCGCGAGCTCGGCGCTCTTGCTCTGCAGCGCGCCGTAGGTGACGTCGGTGCCGTCGTGCGAGAGCGCGACGGCGTCCGGATCGATCCGTGCGGCGGTCTCGAGCAGCTCGGCCAGGGACTTGCCCTCCAACTCGGCGAGCGCCGAGCCCAGTTCGGGGCCCGGCAAGTCGTCGGCCGAACTCGGCGCCGCCACACCCTTCTCGACGTCGGTGAGGATGTCGATGTCGCCGACCACCACGGCGGGATCGGCAGCCACGGCGTGCACCACGGCCGCGAACCGCTCGGCCAGCACCTGCACCGACGCGCGGTCGAGAATGTCGGCGGCGTAGGTGAACACACCCGAGATCCCCGCCGGGGAACCGTCGCCGTCGGTCTCCTCGTGCAGAGCCAGGCCCAGGTCGAACTTGGCGTCACGGAGCCCACCGTCGATCGCGGCGACGGTCAGGCCCGGCAGCTCGATCGTGGGGTACTCGATGTTCTGGAAGGTGAGCATCACCTGCACCAACGGCGAGAACGACTTCGACCGCACCGGGGCCAGGATCTCGACCACCCGCTCGAACGGCAGGTCCGCGTGCCCGAAGGCCTCGAGGTCGCTCTCGCGGGCGGCGGCCAGCACGTCGGTGAACGGGGCGTCGGCGTCGACACGGGTGCGCAGGGCGAGGGTGTTGACGAACATCCCGACGAGACCGTCGAGCGCCTGCTCGCCGCGCCCGGCCGTGGGGGTGCCGACGGCAATGTCGTCGGTGCCGCTCAGCCGAGCCAGCAGCACCGCGAACGCGGCGTGCATCACCATGAAGAGGGTGGCGTCGCTGCGGCGGGCGAGGGCGTTCAGCGCCGACTGCGTGTCGGCGTCGAGCGTGAACTCCACGGACCCGCCTTCGAGCGATCGCACCGCCGGGCGCGGACGGTCGACGGGGAACT
This sequence comes from Rhodococcus sp. AZ1, assembly GCF_054979605.1. Classification (NCBI taxonomy): domain Bacteria; kingdom Bacillati; phylum Actinomycetota; class Actinomycetes; order Mycobacteriales; family Nocardiaceae; genus Rhodococcus; species Rhodococcus sp. AZ1. The sequence continues at coordinate 245,372 of NZ_JBUEQF010000001.1, read as the reverse complement.
CGAGCAACTCCGGCAGCCCGGCGAGCTGGGTGCGCCAGTACCGGGCCTGTGCGGCGCTGACCGATTCGCCGTCCTCCTCCACCCCGAGGACCCCGCGCTGCCAGATCGCGAAGTCGGCGTACTGCACCGGCAGCGGCTCCCAGCCCGGGGGCGACCCGGCCACCCTCGACGCGTAGGCCTGAACCAGGTCCGTCGCCAGCGGAGCCATGGACGAGCCGTCTGCGCAGATGTGGTGCACAACCAGCAACAGCACGTACTCGTCGGTGCCCGCCAGACGCAGCAGCGTCAACCGGATCGGCGGGGCGACGGTGACGTCGAAGGGCGCCGTCGCCTCGGTGAGTATCCGAGAGGTCAGATCCGCCTCGTCGGCGGCCTCGACCACCGCGAGATTCACCGGGACGTCCTCGGCGGACTCGATCACCTGGTACGGCCCGGCCACCGAATCGGGGTAGCGGGTGCGTAGCGACTCGTGACGGACGAGGACGTCGGTGAGCGCGGCACGCAGGGCCGCGACGTCGAGCGCGCCGGTCAGGCGCAGCCCGAGGGGGATGTTGTAGACGGCCGACTCCGGGTCGAGCCGGTTGACGAACCACATGCGCTGCTGGGCGAGCGAGAGCGGGATGCGCTCGGGACGCGGTCCGGCCACCAGCGGCGGACGGGGCGCGGAACCGCCGGCGTCGGCGAAGCGCCGAGCCAGGGCGCTCACGGTCGGGTGCTCGAAGATCTCGCGCACCGCCACGGACGTCCCCAGCGCGGCGTTGAGCCGCGACATCACCCGGGTGGCACCGAGGGAGTTGCCGCCGATGTCGAAGAAGGAGTCGTCCGCGGACACCTCGTCGGTTCCCAGAACCTCACCGAACACCGACGCCACCGTCGCCTCGATGTCGTTGCTGGTGGCCCGGACCGTGCGCTGACCGCCGCCGAGGTCGGGCTCGGGCAGCGCGCGAGTGTCGAGCTTGCCCACCGGTGTCATGGGCACCTCGTCGATCACCACGATCGCCGACGGCACCATGTACGCGGTCAGGAAGGACCGGGCGTGCTCGAGCAGCGCGTCGACGTCGACCGTGCGCCCGGGGGCGGCGGTGACGTAGCCGACCAGCAGGGTGTCGCCGGACGGGCCGGTGCGGCCCAGGGTCGCGGCGAACCCGACATCCTCGTGGGAGCCGAGCACCGAGTCGATCTCGCCGAGCTCGATCCGCAGTCCGCGGATCTTGACCTGCGAGTCCGACCGTCCCTCGTACGCGGCCTGCAGAACGCCGTCGCGCTCGACCCAGCGCACGACGTCCCCGGTGCGGTACATCCGCTGCCCCGACCCCGACGGGTCGGCCACGAACCGCGACGCCGTCAGCCCGCGGCGATCGTGGTATCCGCGGGTCAGACCCGGTCCCATGATGTACAGATCACCGGGCACCCCGACGGGCACCGGGCGCAGCCGGTGATCGAGAACCAGAGCCGACATCCCGTGCAGGGGACCACCGATGGTGATGGGGTCGCCCGGGCGGGTGAGCGAGGAGGTGACGATCACCGTGGTCTCGGTGGGGCCGTAGACGTTGTAGAAGTTGCGACCGGGGGCCCACGCGTCGATCACCTCGCGCGGCACCGCCTCGCCGCCGATGAGCGGGTGGGTGAGGCAGTCGAGCCCCGCCGGATCCATCGACCCGAGCACCGTCGGGGTGAGGAAGGTGTGGGTGACGGCGCGCTCGATCATGAACTCGCGCAGTTCGTCTCCACCCACCACGTCCGGCGGGGCCACCACCAGGGTCGCGGCCGCCCCGAAGGTCATCAGGAACTCGGGGATCGAGGCGTCGAAGCTCGGCGACGCGAACTGCAGCACCCTCGTCCGCTGGTCCGTGGCGTACTCCGCGCGCATGTACGCCGCGAGGTTGGCCAGACCCGTGTGGGTGACCACCACACCCTTGGGCAGGCCGGTGGTGCCGGAGGTGTAGATGACGTAGGCGTTGCCCGTCATGCGAATCGCACCGAGGCGCTCGGCGTTGCGGACCGGCGCACCCGACGCCGCGCGTGCCTCGGGCGGGTCGGACGCCTCGCCGTTCGGCCCGGACCCGATGATCATCCAGTCGATGCCGTCGACGTGCGGGAGATCGGCGGCGCGGTCGGCGACCGTGAGCCCGAGCACCGCGTCGGAATCGGTGAGCATGTGCTCGATGCGATCGGCCGGGTAGTTCGGGTCCACCGGCACGAAGGCCCCACCCGCGCGGGTGACTGCCCACTCGGCCAGCACGCACTCGTAGGACCGTCGAATGGCCACGGCGACACGTACTTCCGGCCCCACACCGCGGGCGATGAGGGCGCGGGCGAGCCGGTTGGAGCGAGCGTCGAGTTCGGCGTAGGTGACATCGCCGTCGACAGAGGACACCGCCACCCCGTGCGGGTTGCGGGCGACGGCGGCGTCCAGCAGATCGGCATAGGTGGTAGTGGCGGCCGACGGGTCGGTCACCGGGGCCGAGCGCACCGGCAGCAGGGCCGAGACCTCCGCCGGCTCCAACACCTCGATGTCACCGACCGCACGGTCCGGTCCCGCACCGTCGCCGGTCGCGACGAACCCGTCGACGATCCGCCGCAGCCGCTCGCCGATGGTGACCACCGTGGACCGGTCGAAGATGTCGGCGGCGTAGCCGATGAACACGTCGATGCCGGCGAGATCGCCCACCGCGGAGGCGGTTTCGGTGAACTCGGTTTCGGTGAACTCGGTTTCGGTGAACTCGGTTTCGGTGAACTCGAAGGCCAGATCGAACTTCGCCACGGCGACGTCCACGCCTCCGGGAGTGACGTCCAGACCGGGTAGGGCGATGGTGGGCGCACCCTGACCGTCGTAGGCCACCACGGTCTGGAAGAGCGGCGAGTGGGTGGTGGCGCGACTGGGTTGGACGTGCTCGACCAGCGCCTCGAAGGGGATGTCGGCGTGGGCGAACGCCGCGAGGTCGGCCTCGCGCACGGACCGCAGGACCTCGGCCACGGTGTCGGACGGGCGGATCGGGGTGCGCAGCGCGAGCGTGTTGACGAACATGCCCACGATCGGCTCGAGTTCGGGCGCGCCGCGCCCGGCCACGGGGGTTCCCACCACGATGTCCTCGTCGCCGCCGAGGCGCGCGAGCAGCACCGCGACGGCGGCGTGCACCACCATGAACCGCGAGAGTCCGTGTCGGCGTGCGAGATCGGCGATCGCCGCCCCGGTGCGGGCGTCCAGCGTCAGGCGCACCGAACCGCCCACCCCGGTGCGGATGGGCGGGCGTGGACGGTCCAGGGGCAGGCGCCCCACCTCGGGGATCCCGGCGAGGGCTCCGGCCCAGTACGCGGTCTGCGCGTTCCACCGCGAGGACGGGTCGTCGGCAGAGCCGAGCAGCGCGTTCTGCCACGCCGCGTAGTCCACGTAGGTGATGTCGAGATCGGCGAACCGGGGCGGCGAACCGGCGATGCGTGCGGTGTAGGCGGTGACCAGGTCGCTCACCAGCGGCACCAGCGACGCGCCGTCCGCGGCAATGTGGTGGGCGACGAACACCAGCAGGTGATCGGTCGGTGAGGTGCGCAGCACCGCGGCGCGCACCGGCAGATCGGTGGTGACGTCGAACGGGCGGGCGGCCACGCTCAACGCCAGTTCCGCCGGGCTGGAATCGGATTCGACGTCGAGCAGGTCGATCGGCAGGTCCACCTCGGCCATCGCGAGGATGCGCTGCTCGGGACCGTCGGGGCCCTCGGGGAAGAGGGTGCGCAGCGCCTCCTGCCGCTGCACCACATCGCGCAGCGCCGCACGCAGCGCGTCGACATCGAGGTCGCCGGTCAGGGAAAGGGTGAGCGGGATGTTGTAGCCGAGCGAGGTCGGGTCGACGCGGTTGATGATCCACATCCGCTGCTGTGCGGGTGAGAGCGGCAGCGGGCGTCCGTCGCCGCGGTCGATCCGAACCAGCGACGGCCTCGGCGCGCGGTCGGGATGCGCGGCGGCAACGGTGTCGATGTGCGCCGCGAGGTCCCGCACGGTGGGTGTGGCGAAGATGTCGGCCATGGTGATCTCGACCCCGAGCTGCGTGGCCAGCCGGGCGACCACCCGGGTGGCCAGCAGGGAGTCGCCGCCGAGGTCGAAGAAGGAATCCAGCGCACCGACCCGCTCGACCGGCAGCACCCCGGCGAACACCGCGGCCACGGCCTCCTCGGTTCCACCGGCGGGCGCGACGTACTCGCCGCTGCCCTCGCCCACCGGGACTTCGGGCAGTGCCTTGCGGTCGAGCTTGCCGCTGTTGTTGAGCGGCAACTCCCGCAGAACCGCGGCGGCCACGGGAACCATGTAGTCGGGCAGGGCCGTGCGCGCCGCGGTCAGCACCGCGTCCACATCCAGAGAGTCGGGGCCGAGAGAGTCGGGGTCGAGAGAGTCGGATCCGAGGCCCGGCGCCGGAACGAGGTGGGCCACCAGGTGTTCGACCAGTGCACCGCTGTCGGCGCTGCGCTGGGTCTGCACCGCGACCACGGCCTGGGCGACGCTCGGGTGCGCGGCCAGGGCCGCCTCGATCTCGCCGAGTTCGACTCGCAGTCCGCGGATCTTGACCTGCAGATCGGCGCGACCGACGAACAGCAGGTTGCCGTCACCGCGATCGCGCACCAGGTCGCCGGTGCGGTATAGCCGCGTCCCCGTGCCGGCAGGGTCGGCCACGAATCGGGTCACCGTCTGCTCGCCGAGCCCGGCGTAGCCGCGCCCGACGGCGACACCACCGACGTACAACTCCCCGACCACACCGACGGGCGCGGGCCGAAGACGCGCGTCCAGTACGTGGTACTCGACGCCGTCGATGGCGGTACCGATGGGCATCCGGGCCGCGTCGAGAGGCTCGGGACCGGCGGTGTCCACCACGAACGCCGACGTCACGTCGGACGCCTCGGTGGGGCCGTAGCTGTTGAGCACCGTGGTGGCCGAGCCCATGAGGGTGCGGTACACCGAGGGCCGCAACGCCTCGCCGCCGAGCACCGCCGCGCCCAACCCCGGCAGCACACCGTCGTCGTCGAGATCGACGAGGGTCTCGAAGGCGCTCGGTGCTGCGTTGATCACCGCACCCGGGTGCTCGGCGACGGCGGCGAGGATGCGTGCGGGATCGAAGCCCTCGTCCACCACGCGCACCACACCGCCGGCGGCGAGGGTGGCCCACACGTTCTTCTGCGTCAGGTCGAATCGAGGCGAGGCCACGATCACCGCCACGGACCCCTCGCGCAGATCGACCGCACCCCGGTACCAGGCGTAGGTGTTCACCGCACCGGCCATCGGCACCAGGGTCGGCTTGGGCACTCCGGTGGACCCGGAGGTGGTGATCACGTACGCCAGAGCCGATCCGGCGTGCGGAGCGGTCCAGGGATCGTCGAGGGGCAGGGGATCAGCGGTCTCGGTCCCGGTCGGGACGGCGACGACCGGCAGGTCCACCCCGCCCGAGCCCACGCCCGTCCACCCCGGCTGCGCGAGAACGGCGACCGCGCCGACGGCCTCGAGCACGCTCGCGGTGCGCTCGGGCGGACCCTGGGGGTCGACGGGCAGGTACGCGGACCCGGCCTTCCAACAGGCCAGCAGCGCGACCACCCAGTCGATCGAGCGCGGCAGGGCCAGCGCCACCACCCGGTCCAGCCCCGCGCCGTGCGCGATGAGGGTGTGGGCGAGCGCGGTGGCGCGACGATCGAGGTCGGCGCGGGTGAGCACAGTGTGGTCGTCCCGCACGGCCGGGGCGTCGCCGTCGCGGGCGACGGCGGCGTTCCACTGGCCGATCACCGTGGTGGGCGCGTGGCCGTCCCCGACCAGCGCATGCGCGTCGGCGATCACCGCGTCGACAACGGCACCGAACGCATCGGAGCCGTCCGCCGCGGGCGGCGCCGCCATGAGGGTGGGCAGCAGACCGGTCAGGGCCACCGAGACGATGGCGTCGGGGCTCATCCCGCGAGCGGTCATGGGCCCGGTGAGCATGCTCAGGCGTTCGTCGAACTGGCCGTAGGTGACCTCGATGCCGTCGAACGTTGCGGCCACCCGATCGGGGGCCACGGCCGCTGCGGCGGCGAGCAGGCGAGGCAGGTCCGCGACGGTGAGTGCGGCGTCCGCGACGTGCTCGCTCTCGGACACTGCGCCCACGGAAACCGCGCCCTCGGGAACCCCGCCCTCGGAACCACCGCTGCGGTTGTTGCCGGTGATGTCGATGTCCCCCACGGTAGCAGCGGGGTCCGACGCCAACGCTTCGACGACGGCGACGAACCAGTCGGCGAATCGTGCGGCGGTGGGCCGGTCGAACAGGTCGGTGGAGAAGGTCAGACGACCGTCCAGCACGGCGCCACCATCGGCGTCGGCGACGGGCCCGAGATCGAACTGCAGATCGAACTTGGCCTGGTAGGACAGCTCGTCGAGCACGGTCACCGTCAGCTGCGGCAGCTCGAAGGTGATCGGTTCGATGTTCTGGAAGGCGAGCATCACCTGGAACAGCGGGGTGTGCGAGGTCGACCGGGGTATCCCGAGATCGCGGACCACGGATTCGAAAGGGATGTCGGCGTTGGCGAAGGCCGCGAGATCGGCGGAGCGCACGTCGTCGAACAGGTCCGCCACGCTCGCCGCGGGATCGACCTCGGTGCGCAGCACCACGGTGTTGACGAACATGCCCACCAGGTCGTCCACGCGCCCGCCGCCGCGACCGGCGAACGGCGTGCCGATCGCGATGTCGCTGGTGCCGGAGATCCGCGCGAGCAGCACCGCGAGCGCGGTGTGCACGACCATGAACATCGATCCGCGGTGCGCGCGGGCCAGAGCATCGAGGCGCTCGACGACATCGGTGCCGATCCTGATCGGGACGAAGTCGGCGGCCGAGGATCGCCGCGGCGGACGCGGACGGTCGGTGGGCAGCTCGAGTACCTCCGGCGCCCCGGCCAGCGCGGTGCGCCAGAAGTCGAGTTGGCGACCGGCGGGCGAGGTGGCGTCGGTGGGATCTCCGAGGGCGCGACGCTGCCACAGCGCGACGTCGGCGTACTGCAGCTCCAGCGGCTCGAACGTCGGGGCCGCACCGTCGGCGCGTGCGCCGTACGCGAGCATCACGTCGCGGGCCAGGGCGAGCATCGAGGCACCGTCGGCGGCAATGTGGTGCACCACCACGAGCAGCACGTGGGCGGTCGGGGCCGTGCGCAACACCCGCACCCGCACGGGCGCGGCGGCGGTCACATCGAACCCGTCGGTGACGAACGCGGCCACCGCGGCCCCCTCGTCGGCCGGGGCCACCGTCACCGGTACGGAGTCCAGCTCGGGAGAGTTCAGCACCTGCTCCGGGTCCAGAATCTGCTGGTACGGGCCGTCGTCGCTGTCGGGGTAGCGGGTGCGCAGCACCTCGTGACGGGTGATCACGTCGGCGATCGACGCGCCCAGCGCGGCGGTGTCCAGCTCACCCGTCAGGCGCACCGGCAGCACGATGTTGTAGGCCGGGGAGGCCGGGTCGAATCGATTGAGCAGCCACATCGACTGCTGCGCCAACGAGAGCGGCAGCCGCTCCGGGCGCGGTCCGGCCACGAGGGGCGGCAGCTCGACACCGGACTCGGCGGCGGTCACCGTGGTGCCGGTGGCCAACTCTGCGACAGCGGCCACCGTCGGGTTCTCGAACACCTCGCGCACTCCGATGGACCTGCCGAGGCCCAGCGCGTTGACCCGCGCGACCAGCCGGGTGGCCACCAGCGAGTTGCCGCCGAGATCGAAGAAGGAGTCCTCCACGCCCACCTGGTCGAGCCCGAGCACCTCGGCGAAGACGGCGGCGATGGCGCGTTCGGTGTCGGTGCGCGCCGGTGCCGAGACCGAGAGCACCGTGAAGTCGGGTTCGGGGAGAGCGCGGCGGTCCAGCTTGCCCGCGGGGGTGATGGGGATGTCGTCGAGCACCATCACCGCGGCCGGCACCATGTGCGCGGGCAGCACCTCGGCCACGTGGGCCCGCACGTCCGCCGCGTCGAGCTCGGCGCCGGGCACGGGCAGCACGTAGGTCACCAGTGCGGTGGCACCCGAGGGCATACGGGCGCCGATCGTGGCCGCGAACTCGACGTGCGCGTGGGTGGTCACCACCGTGTCGATCTCGGACAGCTCGACGCGGAATCCGCGGATCTTCACCTGGAAGTCACTGCGGCCCAGGTACTCCACCACCGGGCCGGTGCTCGCGCCGGTGGGGTCCTCGACCCAGCGCACCACGTCCCCGGTGCGGTACATCCGCGTTCCGGGCGGGCCGGCGGGATCGGCGACGAACCGTTCGGCGGTCAGCGCCGAGCGGCGGTGGTACCCGCGGGCGACACCCTCGCCGGCGAGGTAGAGCTCACCGGGAACCCCCACGGGGACCGGGCGCAGACGCCCGTCGAGAACGAGTTGGCGTCCACCGTGGATCGGGCCACCGATGGTCACCGGCCGGTCGGGCAGCAGTTCGATCCCGTTGGTGAGCACTGTGGTCTCGGTGGGGCCGTAGCCGTTGATCATCCGGCGCGGCACCTCGGCGTCGGGCCCGCACCACCGCTGCACCAGCTCGGCCGGAACGGCCTCACCGCCCACGATCAGGGTGCGCAGGGTGTGCAGACCCGCCGGGTCCACCGTGGCCAGTGCGGCCGGGGTGATGATCGCGTGGGTCACCTGGTGATCGGCGATGAACCGCGCCAACTCGTCGCCACCGAAGATCGAGGCCGGCACCACCACCATGGTGGCTCCGGACCCGAGCGTGGTGAGCAGCTCGAGGATCGAGGCGTCGAAGCTCGGTGAGACGAACGAGAGCACCCGCGCGCCCGGGGCCATACCGCCGAACTCGGTGAAGGCGCGGCCCAGGTTGGCCAGTCCGCGGTGCGGGACGGTGATGCCCTTGGGCAGTCCGGTGGTGCCCGAGGTGTAGATCATGTACGCCGTGGACTCCACCGTCGGCGAGGCAGCCATCTCGTCGGCCTCGATGGGGCGGCCATCGTGCGCGCTGGGCGGCGGGTCGGCGAGTACGGGCGCCAACTCGATCCACGTCAGGTCGGCCGGGCCGATGCGCTCGGAACCGGCGACGGCCAGCGCGATCTCCGCTCCGGAGTCGGTGAGCATGTGGTCGATGCGATCCGCCGGGTAGCGCGTGTCGATCGGCAGGAACGCAGCCCCGGTGCGGGTGACCGCGCGCAGCGCCACCTGGTACTCGATGGATCGCGGAATCGGAAGCGCCACCACGGTTTCCGCTCGCGCGCCGTGCGCGATGAGGGTGCGCGCGAGCGCGTTAGCGCGGGCCTCGAGCTCCCCATAGGTGATCTCGCCGTCCACGGTCACCATCGCGGTGGCGTCGGGGTCGATGCTCGCTCCGGCCACCAGTAGATCGCTCAGAATCTTCGGCGGCAGAGCGGGCGCACCGGCGATGTTCCCCAGCGCCGCGATCTCGCCCGCGTCGAGAATCTCGAGGTCGTCGACCAGTCGGGCATCGGGTCCGCGGCCGGTGGCCGTGGCGGCCAACTCGGCCAGCATGGAGGCGAACCCGTCGAGCATGCGTCGAGCGGAGTCGGCGTCGATCGCGGCGGGCGAGAACTTGGCCACCAGGCGCAGCCCCGGGTCGGCGACCGCCATCACCGACAGCGGGTAGTGGGTGGCGTCGTTGGAGCGCACGCCCCGCACGCGCAGGCCGTCGAAGTCGGCCTCGCGGGTCAGCGCCTCCTGATCGAGGGGGTACGACTCGTACACCATCAGGGTGTCGAAGAGCGCACCCAGACCCAGTTCCTGCTGGATCTGCGTCAACCCCACGTGGTGGTGATCGAGCAGCGCGGTCTGCTCACTCTGCACCCGATCGAGCAGGGCGGCCACGGTGTCGCCGCGGCGCATGCGCACGCGCACCGGAAGGGTGTTGATGAACAACCCGACCATGGTCTCGATGCCGTCGAGCTGCGGCGGGCGACCGGAGACGGTGGTGCCGAACACCACGTCGTCGCGGCCGGTCACGCGCGCGAGCACCAGCCCCCAGGCCACCTGCAGCAGCGTGTTCACGGTGACGCCCCGCTCGCGAGCGAGGGCGTGCAGGTCCCGGTCGACATCGGCGTCGACGGCGAGCGAGTACTCGCCCGGCGTGGTCGTGGCCGCGTCCTCGGGGGCGCCGGGCGCGATCAGCGTCGGCTCGTCGAGATCGCCGAGCGCGCCGATCCACGCCGCCATCGAGGCGACGTCGTCCTGCTGTGCCAACCACGCGAGGTAGTCGCGGTAGGGCCGCGCGGGGGGCAGTGCGGACCGGTCGCCGGTGACGTAGAGGGTGAGCAGTTCCTGCACGATCACCGGGAGCGACCACCCGTCGAGCAGGATGTGGTGGTTGGTCATCACGAACGAGTACCGATCCGACCCGAGGTCGACCAGGGTGAACCGGACCAGCGGCGCGGCGCCCATGTCGAATCGCGTCGACCGGTCGTCGATCTCGATGCTCGTGGCCGCGGCGACCGGGTCGGCGTCGCCGGTGACGTCGCGCTCGGCCCACGGCGCGGCAGCGGCCGAGTGCACCACCTGCAGTGCGGTGCCGGAGGGGTCGATCACGAAGGCAGCCCGCAGGTTCGCGTGGCGCGCGAGCACGCCGTCGGCAGCTGCCCGTAGCCGGGCCGGATCGACGCGACCTTCGAGCTCGAACACCACCTGCGAGGCGTAGACGTCGATTCCGTCGCCGGCCAGCGCGGAGTGGAACAGCAGACCCGACTGCAGCGGCGCGAGCGGCCATATGTCCTCGACCGTCGCACCGGCATCGGTACGGGCGGCTGCTTCGAGCCGATCGATCTCGGCCTGCGACACCGTCACCAGCGCAACGTCGGACGGTGTCAGACCCCCTGCCTGCCCGGCGCCGATGTGCGCGGCGAACCCGGCGAGCGCCGACGCCCACAGGTGAGCGAGGGAGTCGACGGCGGTGTCGGGCCCGTCCGTGCTCGCGCCGTCCAGGGCGCGCGCGAAGATGCCCGGCGGAGAGTCGAAGGTTGCGGTGAGCACCGGCCCACCCTCACCGTCGACCACCATCGCGGTGATCTCGAGGGCCCGCGCGACGGGTACGTCATCGCCTCGAAGACCCTGCAGGACTGCATGTTCGACCGGGGGGAACCAGCCGCCCGCGCGCACCGCATCCGGGATGTCGCCCGTGCCCACCCGGCCGAGGTAGTTCAGCACGATCTCCGGCTCCGGCAGCGGGCGCTGCGCCTGGATCTGCTCGCGCGCCACACCGTACGTCAGCCCGCCGAAGCTGAACTCGCCGCCGCGAACCGCCACCAGCAGTTCCTTGGCCGCCTTGATCGCAGCTCCCGCCTCGGGGCCGCCGCGCAGAGCCGAATCGAGATCGCCGATCGGCGCATCGAGCAGCACCGGATACATGGTGGTGAACCAGCCGACGGTGCGAGCGAGGTCGGCACCCGGCACCGCCGACTCCTCGCGTCCGTGCCCCTCGAGCTCGACGAGGGTGGGCGCGGGGGGCATCGCGCGCTCACGACGCCAGTGCGCGATCGCCAGCGACAGCCCGGCCAGCAGTACGGCGTCGACGCCGCCGCGGTACGCGGTGGGCACCGATGTCAGCAGCGCGGCGGTGACATCGGCGGGAACGGTGACGGTGGTCGAGACCAGCGATCCCACTGTGTCCGTCGACGGGTCCAGCGCACGTGCGGCCAACGGTGCGGGCGCGTGCTCGGGCAGCACCGCGAGCCAGTGCCGGGCGTAGTCGGCGCCGTGTGCGGCGCGCAGGTCCGCGAGCGCGTGCGCCCACCGCCGATACGACGTGCCCACCGGCGACAGGGCGGGGGCGGCACCCGCGGAGATCGACGCCCAGGCAGCGGCGAGGTCCGGCAGCAGGATGCGCCAGGACACCCCGTCCACGACGAGGTGGTGGAGCACGATCAGCAGGGTGTCGCGGCGCGGCCCCTCCAGCCGCACGAAGGCCGCGTTCACTCCGGCGAAGGGATCCAGCCGGGTGAGGGCAGCGGTCGAGATCGTCCGAACAGCATCGGCATACGCGGCGGTTCCCGGGTCGGCGTCGACCACCGCCGAGGAGAAGAGCGCACCGGGATCCACCGACCCCGGCTCGGCCGTCCGCAGGCTCACCTGCCCGTCGGGGCCTCGTCCGAGCACCGAGCGCAGCGCGTCGTGATGGTCGATCACTGCTGCCAGGGTGGCGATCACACGGTCGTGGTCGACGCCCTCGCGTGCGATCGAGGGAGGCAGGTCCACCACGATGGCCTGGGCGAACGACGCAGTGAGGGCGTCGTCGCGCACCATCGACTCCACCACCGGCGGCAGCGGCAACGGCCCGACACCGCCGCCCGGCAACTCCGCCAGATCGTCGGCGGCGGCGGCGGTGAGCACCAGCTGGGCCAGGCGCGAGACCGTCTTCGCCTCGAACACCTCGCGCGCGGTGATGGCCAGACCGAGCGCCTTCGCTCGCGCCACGAGCTGGATGGACATGATCGAGTCGCCACCGAGCGCGAAGAACGAGTCGTCGGCGCCGATCGGGTCGCTCACCGCGGACCCGAGGACATCGGCGAACAGATCGGCGATGCGTCGTTCCATCTCCGTCGCCGGTGCACGGTAGGACGATGCGCTCGACGTGAAGACGGGCGCGGGCAGCGCCGCACGGTCGACCTTGCCGCTCGAGTTCAGCGGCATCCGGTCGAGCACGATCACGGCGTCGGGAACCATGTATGCGGCGAGGGTGGACTCGGCCACCTCGCGCAACGCGTCCTCCGACGGGGTTCGACCGCGCGCGCCCACCACGTACGCCACCAGGCGCGGGCCGAGGTCGCTCTCGACGGTGGTCACCACGGCTTCGCGCACCGACTCGTCGGCGAGCAGAACCGCCTCGATCTCCCCCAGCTCGATGCGCTGACCGCGGATCTTGACCTGGAAGTCGGTGCGGCCCAGGTAGTCCAGCTGCCCGTCGGCGGTCCAGCGCACCAGATCGCCCGTGCGGTACATCCGCTCGCCGGTGGTCGAGTACGGGTTGGCCACGAAGCGTTCGGCCGTCAGGTCGGCGCGGCCGGTGTACTCGCGCGCCAGCTGGGCACCGGCGAGGTAGAGCTCGCCGGCCGCGCCAATCGGCCGGGGCCGCAGGGCGCGATCGAGAACATAGGCGCGTGCATTCGCCACGGGCGCCCCGATGGGCACCGACACGCGCGGGACGTCGGTGACCGCGGCGGCGGTGGCGTGCACCGTGAACTCGGTGGGCCCGTAGAGGTTGTGCAGTACGTCCGGCCGGGCCACCGCGGCCCACCGCGCCACCAATCGGGGGGAGAACGCCTCACCGGCCACCAGCACCGCACGCAGCGTCGAGCACCGCGACGGTCCCGGCGCCGCGGCCACCGGATCCGATGCGCGCGAGCCACTCTCGCCGAAGACGGTGTCGACGAAGACTGCCAGCATCGACGGGACGAACGAGGTGGCGGTGACGCAGGTCCGCTCGATGAGCTCGGCCAGGTAGGTGGGGTCGCGGTGTCCGTCCGGGGCGGCGAGCACGAGGGTGGAGCCGAAGGCGGGCGCGAAGAGCTCCCATACCGAGACGTCGAAGGTGATCGGCGTCTTCTGCAACACCACGTCCGTGGAGCCGAACCCGTACCGATCGGCCACCCAGAACACCTGGTTGACGACGGCCGAGTGGGCGACCGCGACGCCCTTGGGGCGACCGGTGGAGCCCGATGTGTAGATCACGTACGCGGTGTTGTCCGGACGCACGGCCGTGACGGGGCCCACCTCGTGGTCATCTGGGCCCGGGTCGACGGTGTCGGGGCCCGGGTCGACGGTGTCGATGGTGACGACCGTGGTGGCCGTCCCGTCGGGGATCGGGAAGGGGTCCGCGGTCGTGGTGAGCACGCACAGGGGCTGGGCACTGGCGAGCACGTGCGCGGTGCGGGCTGCGGGATGATCGTGGTCGAGCGGAACGTACGCCCCACCGGCCTCGAGCACCGCATAGATGCCCACCATCATCTCCACCGAGCGACGCAGCCCGATGCCCACCCGCACCTCGGGACCGACCCCCAGGGAGGTCAGGTGGGCGGCCAGGGCGCGGACCCGCCGACCGAACTGGGCGTAGGTCAGCGTGCTGCCCTCGAACTCGAGGGCCACGGCGTCCGGGGTCGCGGCGACCCGCGCGGCGAACGCCTCGATCACCGTGGCCGGTGCCTGGAGGTCGCGCTCGGTGGCGTTGAACTCGTCGGTGATGCGGGTGATCTCGTCGGGATCGGCGAGGGCGATGTCGACGACGGCGGTGTCGGGCGAGGCCGAGACGAAGGCATCGAGGAACGCCATGAACCGGTCGTGGTGACGCTGCAGTTCCTCGGCGCCGTACAGGTTGGGGTTGGCCTCGAAATCGACGTTGATGGCCGAGTCCTTGGCCCCGGCGTAGATGTTGAGCGCCAGGTCCTCCACGGGACCGGTGGTCAGGATGTGGTTGTACGCCGACGCCTCACCCATGCGCACCACGGGGTGGAACATCATGATGTTCACCGCCGGGCCGAACAGCCCGCGGTCGCCGGTGCCGCCACCGGAGTCGCGGCGAATGTCCTCGTGCCGGTACCGCTGACGACGCAATGCGCCGGTGAGTTCGAGCTGGGCGCTGCGCACCAACTCGGCGAGGGTGAGCGTCGGCGGCAGCTGCAGGCGCAGCGGGACCACGTTGGAGACCATGCCGCCGGAGTTGCGCAGCGCCGCGGTGGTGCGCGCGGACACCGGCAGCGACAGCACCACCTCGTCGGCGTCGGTCATCCCGGCGAGGTACGCGGCGAACGCGGCGACGAGCACCGGTGCCTGCGCGGTCTCCCACTCGGCGACCACACCGTCGAGACGGCCGATCACATCGTCGTCCAGGGCGGTACCGACCACCCGCGAGCGCACAGCGACCGGCGCCTCGCGGCCGGCCAGCGTCGCCGGTGCGGGCAGACCCGCGGTGCGCTCGGCCCAGTACTCGCGGTCCTTGTCGAACCGTTCGGACGCGCGGTACGACCGCTCCTCCTCGACCACGTCGGCGATGGCGATCGCCCGGCTCCGCGGGATGTCGTCGCCGGTCAGCATCGCCGTGTAGACGTCGGCGATGCGCGTGATCATGGCCATCGCGCCGTAACCGTCGAGGGCGATGTGGTGGGTTCGCGCGTACAGGTAGTGGTGGTCCTCGCCGATACGCAGCAGCGTCATCACCGACAGGTGGTCGTTCATCAGGTCGATGGGGGCGCTGTAGTCGGCGCGCATCCAGTCCATCGCCGCGGCATGAGGATCGGGCTCACCGGAGAAGTCGCGGCGACCGAGATCGTCGTCGACGTCCACGACGGTCTGGAACGGGACCCCGCCGACGTCGACGAGGTCGAGATAGACGGATTGGAACTCGCGGGCGCCCACCTGAGCGGCCTTCTCGAGCACGTCGACGTCGAGCGGACCGGTGACGTCGAAGTACTGGGCGATGGTGACCGGGACGTCGCCGAGAGCCTGCTGCGCGAACCACATACCCCGCTGTGCTGCGGACAGCGGGAACACGCCGTCCGGAACACCGTCGAAGGGATCCGTGTTCCCAGCAGTCAAGTCCTGCACCATCCTCGTCGATCGTCTCTATCGCCGCGCCGGACACCGCTTGTGCAGTATCCGCCATCGACCCACGCGCATTTGTCGAAAGTCACAAAAGCCGTCGGACCGATCCGGGGTTCGTCAACGATGACGTGCAGGCTGATTCGGCGGCTGCGTCAACGGAAGTGTGTCGCCCGTCGACTCTGATTCGTTACATGTGAGGTCTCGATGACCGAGCCGTCCCCGGTCCCCCGACCTGCAGGTTCTATGCACCTTCCAGTGAATTTACGCAAGTAGTTCGTTGCCGCTACGAGTGATGATGGCTCCCGGTTCCCGCCGCGGCACCACAGAAGGGTAACCGAGGAGACCCACACCACTGACGCGACCGTGGAGCCGGTTCCGACCCGACACAGCGTCGAAAGCGACCTGCGATCGGGTTCGTGGCGATTGTCCGGAAAAGGGTGTGATTCCGGGGCCGAATCAGCGAATCACAGGCGCTTCGGACCGCCGAATCCGATCGGTCATGAGGGCAACTGGCGCGAATCATCCTTCAGGTCCACACCCGAACGGCCGAGCAGCCGGGCACCCGCGACCAACGAGGCCACCGTACGCGCGGCCTGCTCGTACCCCAGCCCGTCCGGGGGATGGATGTTGGATACGCAGTTGCGCTCGGAATCGGCCCGACCCGGCTGCGGCCCGTGCGTGAGATAGATCCCCAGCGAATCCGCCACCGACAGACCGGGGCGCTCCCCGATCACCACCAACACCGTGGCCACCCCCAACGACCGACCGACGTGATCGCCGAGCGCCACCCGCGCACCCGTCGCGATCACCGGTGGTGCGATGGTGAAGGTCTTCAGCGCCCGCGCCAGCGCCGCGAGCAGACCCGGCCCGTGATCGGTCAGCGCCCGCGCCGACAGCCCGTCGCACAGCACGACGCCGATATCGGCCTCCGTGCGCGGTACCGCCGACAGGTCCGCGGGCACCCGACCCAGGTCGGGCCGACGCAGGTACTCGCTGCGCGAGGCGGCACGCGAGGAAACCGCCACCGGATCCCCGAGCCCCACGGCTGACACCGCGGCGGTGAACGCGGACAGGTCCAGTTCGGTATGGACGGCGTCGCGCGCCGCCGCATGCGCCGCCCGGAACTCGAGCACCCGCGAGGTGGGCAGCCCGTCGCCCGCCCGCCCCAACCCGATCCGCGCCTGCGTCGACCGACGCAGGCCGGTCCAGAAGTCGTCCGGCGCGGGTGTGGTCACGGCGCACCCGTCAGTGCCCGCAGCGGCGAGGTGCGGGCGTCGATGGGCAGTACTCGACCGGAGTCGTCGGTCATCCCCAGCGATCGCATCCACGCCGCGAACTCCGGAGCGGGCCGCAGCCCCAAGACCTGACGCACGTACAGCGCATCGTGGAAGGACAGGCTCTGGTAACCCAGCATCACGTCGTCGGCCCCCGGCACGGCGATCACGAATGCGGCACCCGCCGCACCCAACAGGGTCAGCAGCGTGTCCATGTCGTCCTGGTCCGCCTCGGCGTGGTTGGTGTAGCAGACGTCCACCCCCATCGGCAGGCCCAGGAGCTTGCCGCAGAAGTGGTCCTCGAGCCCCGCGCGGACGATCTGCTTGCCGTCGTAGAGGTACTCCGGACCGATGAAGCCGACGACGGTGTTGATCAACAGCGGGTCCAACGCGCGGGCCACCGCATAGGCCCGTGCCTCGAGCGTCTGCTGGTCCACCGGCCGCCCGCCCGTGCCGATGTGCGCGTTCGCCGACAGCGCCGAGCCCTGCCCGGTCTCGAGGTACATCACGTTCTGGCCCACGGTGCCCCGGTTCAACGACCGGCCGGCGTCGTTGGCCTCACGCAGCATCGACAGGTTCACCCCGAACCCCCGGTTGCCGCCCTCGGTACCGGCCACCGACTGGAACACCAGATCCACCGGCACACCTCGGGCGATCAGGTCGATCGTGGTGCTCACGTGCGAGAGCACACACGACTGCACCGGGATCTCGAAGCGTTGCCGAATCTCGTCGAGGAGATACAGCAGATCGGCCGCCGCCTCCGGCGAATCCGACGCCGGATTGATCCCGATCACCGCATCCCCCGAACCCAGCAGCAACCCGTCGAGCGTCGCGGCCGCGATGCCGTGGGGGTCGTCGGTGGGGTGGTTGGGCTGCAGACGGGTGGCCAGAGTGCCGGGCAGGCCGATGGTGGTGCGGAACGCGGTGACCACTCGCACGGCGCGGGCGACGGCGATCAGATCCTGATTGCGCATGAGCTTCGAGGTCGCCGCCACCATCTCCGGAGTGAGCCCCGGCGCGAGGGCCGCGAGGGTGCCGGCCGCGTCGGGTTCGGCGGCGGTGGCGAGAAGCCAGTCCCGGAACCCCCCGACGGTCAGGTGCCGCACGGGGGCGAACGCGGCGCCGTCGTGGGTGTCCACGATGAGCCGGGTGACCTCGTCGCTCTCGTACGGCACCACCTGCTCCTCGAGGAACGCCGTCAACGGCACGTCCGCCAGCGCCCATGCTGCGGCGGCGCGTTCGGCATCGGAATGTGCTGCGCACCCGGCCAATTGATCACCGGAGCGCAGCGGCGTGGCCTTCGCCAACAGATCCACCAGGGAGTCGAACGAGTACGAGGTACCCGCCACCGACTGCGTACGCACCGTCATCGCTCCACGGTATGCCGGTGTGCGCAACTTCGCTGCGTGTGCAGTAATCCGTGCTGTACACGGATTACTGCACAGAACGGACGAAGGCCCGGATCTCGGCGACCACCTCCGCCGGCCGCTCGGTCAGATCACGCCACGTGTAGCGCAGCACCGTCCACGATGCGGCGAGGGTGTTCTGCCGAACGCGGTCGCGCTGGAATGCCGAGGCGTCGCTGTGGAAAGCCCAGCCGTCGATCTCGATGGCCACACGGGCGGCCGGGAACGCGATGTCCACGACGTACCGCCCCACGCGGTGGTTCACGACCCACCCGGTGAGCCCGGCGTCGGTGATCAGTCGGACGGCGAGGCGCTCGGCCTCGCTGCGAGCACCGCCCTCCGCGGCACGCAGCAGCTTCTCGGCGGCGGCGAATCCGCGCCTGCCACGATTGCGATCCTGCGCCCGACGCAGCGCGGCCAGGGTGAGGGAGCGCTGCAGTTGGCGATCCATGATCTGCGCACCGAGCACCGCCGATGCCTCCAGCACCGTCAGCGCCCGACCGGAAACCTGAACGCGCCGCACCTGCACCACGTCGTCGGGGTCGAGAGCGCGGCGACGAATCCGCACCCCCGGCGCTGCCCGCCCGGAGGCCGACGGCGGCACCGTCACCTCCACCAGCGGCGGCAGATGCTCGGTGATGCCGAGCCAGAACGCCGCGCCCGTTCCGGTCAGTACCCCGTCGGAGGTGGACCACACTGCGCATCGCGCCCGTGCCGCGTCGGTGAACGGTCGGTCCAGGGCCACGTGTACACCTCGACTGACCCGTCGCCACCTACCCGAGCGCACACGCCACTCGATCGCCTCGTCGCTCAAACCTGCGGCGCGCGCCTGTGCGGAGGTGACCACGCCGTCCTGCGCCGCCAGCAGTCGATCGATCATGCCGAGTTGGACGCACCCGGGCGCGCCGCGGTTCCCCTGGCTCCGACGAATCGTGTGCAGTAATCCGTGCTGTACACGGATTACTGCACACTATTGCTCCTGCAGAGGACTACTGCGGGATGGGGCAGGCCTCGACCGCCTCGGCCACCACCATCGCCTCGGTGGGCACCGGCGGACGCGCACCCTCCTCGAACGCCGCGCCGGTCACCACGGTCTCCGCGGCGAGTTCCACGTTCTCCTCCTCGGTGAACGCGCGCCCCCGGCTCAGGAACCGCATACCCTCGGGCGTCTCGAGGGAGAACCCGCTGCCGCGACCGGGCACCACATCGAGCACCAGCTGGGTGTGCTTCCACGCCTCGAACTGCGACCCCGAGATCCACACGGGCACAGCATCGTTCCCGGTGGCGATCGCGGTGGGAACCTGCCCCACCTCGGCCCGCAGATCGAGCACGCCGAGCAGCACGTCGCGGTCACCGACGATGAACTCCCCCGCCGGGTAGCACATCGGCGAGGACCCGTCGCAACACCCGCCGGACTGGTGCATCATCAACCCGCCGTGCGCGGCGCCGAGGCGACGGAGAAGATCCATCGCCCCGGCGGTCGCGCGCAGCCGCGCAGGGGGCATCAGAAGAATCCCTGAGCCTTCGACGCGTAGCTCACCAGCAGGTTCTTGGTCTGCTGGTAGTGGTCGAGCATCATGCGGTGGTTCTCCCGACCGATGCCCGACTGCTTGTAGCCGCCGAAGGCCGCGTGCGCGGGGTACTGGTGGTAGGTGTTGGTCCACACCCGTCCGGCCTGGATGTCGCGGCCGGCCCGGTACGCCACACTGCCGTCGCGGGACCACACGCCGGCGCCGAGGCCGTAGAGGGTGTCGTTGGCAATGGAGATGGCGTCGTCGTAGTCGGTGAAGGACGTCACCGACACCACCGGGCCGAAGATCTCCTCCTGGAAGATCCGCATGTTGTTCTGGCCGGTGAAGATCGTGGGCTGGACGTAGTAGCCGCCGTTGAGGTCGCCGCCGAGTTGAGCTCGCTCGCCACCGGTGACGATCTGCGCGCCCTCACCCTTGCCGATCTCGATGTAGGAGAGGATCTTCTCGAGCTGGTCGTTGGAGGCCTGCGCGCCGATCATGGTCTCGGTGTCGAGCGGGTCACCCTGCCGGACGGCCTTGGTGCGGATCGCGGCCAGGGCCAGGAACTCGTCGTAGATGTCGGACTGGATGATCGAGCGCGACGGACACGTGCACACCTCACCCTGGTTGAGGGCGAACATCGTGAAGCCCTCGAGCGCCTTGTCCTGGAAGTCGTCGTGTGCGGCCATGACGTCGGAGAAGAAGATGTTCGGGCTCTTGCCGCCCAGTTCGAGCGTGACGGGGATCAGGTTCTGCGAGGCGTACTGCATGATCAGCCGGCCCGTGGTGGTCTCACCAGTGAACGCGATCTTCCTGATGCGCGGGCTCGACGCGAGCGGCTTGCCGGCCTCGGTGCCGAAGCCGTTGACGATGTTGACCACGCCCGGCGGAATCAGGTCACCGATCAGGGAGATGAGGTAGAGGATCGACGCCGGTGTCTGCTCGGCGGGCTTGAGCACCACGGCGTTGCCGGCGGCCAGAGCGGGCGCGAGCTTCCACACGGCCATCAGGATCGGGAAGTTCCACGGGATGATCTGACCCACCACGCCGAGGGGCTCGTGGAAGTGGTAGGCGATGGTCTCGTGATCGATCTCCGACAGCGAACCCTCCTGCGAGCGAATGCACCCCGCGAAGTAGCGGAAGTGGTCGATCGCCAGCGGGATGTCTGCGGCCATGGTCTCGCGGATGGGCTTGCCGTTGTCCCACGACTCGGCGAGGGCAATGGACTCGAGGTTCTCCTCGATGCGGTCGGCGATCTTGTTCAGGATCACCGAGCGCTCACCGGCCGTGGTCTTGCCCCAGGCCGGTGCGGCAGCGTGGGCGGCGTCGAGGGCGAGCTCGATGTCCTCGGACGTCGAGCGGGCGACCTCGCAGAAGTTCTGTCCGGTCACGGGTGTCGGGTTCTCGAAGTACTGACCCTTGACCGGCGGCACCCACTCGCCGCCGATCCAGTTGTCGTAGCGCGACTGGAAGGACATCGCGGCATCGGGCGATCCGGGGCGAGCGAAAACGGTCATCGAACGTGCTCCTTCGTCGGTGGGACTCCCCCGAAGCAGACCCGGGGGCTGTGACTCAGAACACTACGATCGGCAACGTTGCATCCCCGTTGCGTGCTGCGGGCAACCCCGGTCCGCGAGAAACTCAGCGTGCGAAGAACCGGGCCCGCGCCTCGGCGCGAGCGAACTGCGGCGACGACGGGTCCAGGCACGCCCGGTAGGCCGCCCACGCAGCAGGGTCCTCGCGCCCGTGTACCGACGAGGTCCACCTCGCCAGCAGCGACGGGTCGCCGGCCCGCAGCAGGGCTGCCTGCACTCGCAGGCGTAGCTGCTCGCGAATGTCCTCCACACCCGGGGCGAACGATCCGGGCAGCACCGGCCCGCGGTAGCGGCGCAGGGCACCGGCCAGGTCGCCGCGATCGAGGGCTGCCTCGACGTCGGTGACGTCCGAGCGCAGGGCGGTCAGCAGCCGGTAGGGACGCGAGGCGAGCCCGTCGGAACCGAAAACCTTGCGCAGACGCGACATCTCGGCGCGCACGGTCACCGAGTCCAGTTCGTTCTCGTCGAGCAACACGGCCAGGTGGTCGGCGCTCAGACCTTCGGGGTGGGCGGCCAGCAGCACCAGCATCTCCGCGTGACGCTGGGTCAGAGGTACCCGCTCGTGCCCCCGCACCAGCATCGGGCGAGCACCGCCGAACACCTCGAGGCGCGGGGCGCGTTCGGCTCCGCCGAGTTCGGCCGCGTCGTACTCGGCCAGGGCATCGGGGTTGTCGAGCAGGTACAGGCGCAGCTCGGCCTCCGCAGCGGCCACGGTGGCCCGCACGAGCGAGAGTGCCGCGGGTACCGCAACGCCTGGTCCGCCGGTGATGTCGATGGCGCCGAGAATGCGTCCGGTGAGCGGATTGTGAACGGGCGCAGCGGAACAGCTCCATTCCTGCACCGGCCGCGAGAAGTGCTCGGCCGCGAAGATCTGCACGCTGTGGTCGAGGGCCAGGGCCGTGCCGGGCGCGTTGGTGCCCACGCGCGATTCGCTCCAGTCCGAACCCTCCACGAAGTTCATCGCCGTGGCCCGGGTCTTGGCCACCGAGTCGCCCTCGACCCAGAGCATGCGACCGGAGGCATCGGTGATGGCCACGAGCAGACCGGTGTCGGCTGCGTCCTCGACCAGCAGTTTGCGCACGACGGGCCGGATCAGCGACATCGGGTGGTCGGTGCGGTACCGCTCGAGGTCCAGTCCGTCGAGTGCCTGATCGGTGGTGGAATCGGGATCGACACCGAGTTCGGCGCTGCGCATCCACGACTGGCGCACCACGGCTCTGACCGCGCCCGTGGCGCTCTCGGTGCGCGTCTCGACGAAGGCGCGGTGCGCCTCGGAGACGGTGCGGGCGAGTGCACGGGTGTCCTGCCCCGGGCGCACGGCGATCCAGGGGTTGACTGCGCCCTCGCGCTCTGCGGTCACGCCCTCGCGCTCTGCGGACAACCCGTCGGGCTCTGCGGTCAGCGATGTCACGTCTGGAGGTCCTTACGTCTGCGTAGCTCCACTGTAACGCACGTCACAGTTTGCCCACGTCAGCAGGCCCGCACCCCCGCAGCGGACGATCGACGCACCGTGTAGGAGTCCGCGCGGCGCACCGGGGACGGCGGCACGCGGGACCAGGGCGCGCGGCGCACGCGAGGTGATCGCCGCTGCCCACAGACCCGACCCGTAGGCCAGATCCCCGAGCCGAGTGAAGAACACGTGCGTCACCGGGCCCGGCCCGCCGTCGACGCGATGCTCGTGCCAGTCCCACAGACCGTCCGCGACGGCCACGGCGATCGCCAGCCGCCGCACGCGCACCGAGAACACCATCGCGACGGCGGTGATCGGCCAGTACATCCGCAGCATCGCCGCCGCGAGGTGCCAGGCCGTGCTCGCCAGACCCTCCGCCGCCAGGTACGCCGCCACCCGCGACGCGTCGTCGACGCCCACCAGGGCCCGCCGTAGCCGAGTGAACAGGACGGCCAGAGCGGCCAGGGCTCCGAGCAGACCTGTTCTGGTTGCAGCCCCGAGCAGCGCTCCGGCGAGAAGGGCCCATCTCGGCAGCGGCGCGGCCGGGTCGCCATCACCGTGGACGGTGCTCAGGGCCACCGCGCCACGCCCGTGGATCACGCTGCGCACCAACCACTCTCGGAGATCACCGCGATTGTCGTGCGCCACCCGGGCGACGGGTTCGTACCGCACGATCCGCGACTGCTCCTCGAGTCGACGCACCAGGTCGGCGTCGGCCACCGGATGCATGCTCGCATCGAAACCGCCTGCCTGCGTGAGGTGTTCGCGGCGAGCGACCAGCGCTTTGCCCGGTACCGACGTCACCCGACCACCTGCGCTCACCCGCGCCTCACGATGTCCGCGGTCGAGCGGCGAGCGGGCGAACTCGTAGCGCGCGAACGGACCGGACTGCGCCGTGAGCGCAACGATCCGCGGTGCCACCATCGCCACCGACGGATCGGTGAAGTGGCCGAGGATCATCTCGAGCCATCCCCGGTGCGGCACCACGTCGGAATCCAGGAAGGCCACGAATTCCGTAGTAGCACTGCGCAATCCGACGTTACGAGCCTCAGGTGGGCCGACGGGATCGTCGAGGCGGATCACCGTCAGCGACGCGCAGGGGACCTCGTCGGCGTGAACGGTCACCGGCGCCGCGGACCCGTCGTCGACGACGATCACCGCTACCGCACGGAGCGCTCGAAGCAGCCGCATCAACCGCGCAAGGTTGTCGCGAACCGGGATCACCACGGTGACGTTCTCGATGGCCGGCAGCGCGGACGGGCGGGGATTACCGATACCGGTGTCGAGCAGGCGACGGGCGAGCGCGGCGGACTCGTCGTCGACGACGGTGAGGAACCTGTCCACGATGGAGTCGGCGGCAGGGTCGTCGAGTGTCAGCACGCAGGCCGGTGAGCCCCCGACGAGCACGCGCCCGTTGGACATCGCCCGCACCCGGGGATCGATCCGCACCCCGAATCCATCGGGCAGTCGGGGTGCATGCATCCGAATATCGTAGGCAGCGCACCCGGCGCTGTCTGCGTGTCGGGGAGGATATATCCGCCACGGGCGGGGAACACGCGGATCGACGCGGGTGAGCCCGACTCACCACCCGTGCACAGCTCGTTACGCTGTTGTCAGAACACAAGAACCCCGCGCCGGGAGGAGGGCGATCTGGTGCCCGTAGCCGGTGAGGCTCGACGCCCCATGTACAACAATCTGCGCCGCCTGCGAGCTGCAGCCAAGATGTCGCGAGCCGATCTCGCCGCCGAGATCGGCGTCAACGTTCAGACCATCGGCGCGCTCGAGCGTGGCGCGTACTCGCCGAGCCTGTATCTCGCGCTCCTCATCGCCGATGCGCTGAACGTGTCGATCACCGACGTGTTCGGCCTCGCCGACGCGCAGGTACACGACGATGAACGCGCGGGACCCGGCTGATCGCCACGTGCAGAGGTACGGTGGTTACGTGCGCGACAACGCCAGCAGGACAACGCTTCTGCTGTACCTGCGACTCTCCCTCGCAATCGCCCTCGTTGCGCTGCCCGTCATCGTCGACGTGGCCGAGGCGCAGATTCCGTGGATCGTGCTTCTTGCCGCGCATCTGATCGCCTGGTGGTTGCTGATTCGCACCGGATCGGCGGTGATGGAGACCCGTGGAGCCGACCTCGACGAGCGTGAGATGCACATCCGCAACGCCGCCTCCTGGTGGGGCCTGACCACGCTGTGCTCTCTGGTGGCGGTGCTCGCCGCGTTCCAGATAGTCGGCGCCGGCCGTGACGCAGGCCTGTTCCTCGCTCTCCGGGATCGGTCCGGGTACATCCTCGTAGGAGTCCTCCTGACCGCCCTGTCGGTTCAGAGCATCGTGGCCCGGGCGGCGTCGGTCGGGCAGCCGACCGACGCCCCGATCTTCGTCGACCTCGACCCCGACGATCCCGAGACCGACGACTGAGTGCGGTCAGTTCTTGCTCGTGCGCTGCTGCTGAACGCCGAGGTAGACGGCGAAGGCGAGGAGCAGGGCGATGATGACGACGAGAACGGTGCTCATGGGGATTCCCTTCTGATCGATCACTCCGAATGTTGTGTTGTCACAACACTACGGCAGATATTGCGATAACACAACACCGCTCGATCGACGCGGCAACGCCCCCTCAGCCCGCGCTACCGACCTCGAACCGGCGGTCGACGCGTGCGACGCGGTAGTAGACCAGCGCCACGATCCACACCAGCGCGAAAGCGCCCACGACGAACAGCCCCACACGCTCGAGATCGACGGCGGCGAGCACGTCCCACACCCCGCCGGTGAGCGAGAACCGCTCCATCACCAGCGACAGCACCTGGAAGGTGCCGATCACCAGGGCCACGAACACCGACAGCGACGTCATGGTGATGTTGTAGAACAACTTGCGCGCCGGCGTGACGAACGCCCAGCCGTAGGCCTTGGCCATGAACACCCCGTCCAGGGTGTCCATGGTGGTCATCCCGGCGGCGAAGATCAGCGGCAGCGCGATGATCGCGAGCGGCGGAAGCCCACCGGCAACGGCGGTGGTACCGGCGATGGCGAGCAGGCCCACCTGGGTGGCGGTGTCGAACCCCAGCCCGAACAGCAGGCCCAGCGGATACATCTGCCACGACCGATCGACCATCGAGTCGTACCGCCCGCGGAAGACTCGATTGAGCAGTCCCCGCTGGGCGAGCAACCGATCGAGGGTCTCCTCCGCGTACTCACCGCGGCGGGCGCGCCGCCACACGCGCACGATCCCCTGCAGCACAACGATGTTCACCGCCGCGATGGCGAACAGGAACACCCCGGAGACCATCGTGCCGACGAACCCGCCGGGACCGGTGAACGCCTCCTGGAAGGCCGTCGCCTTCGCCGCCACGAATGCGATCGCGGCCACGAAGACGAACACCACCGTCGAGTGCCCGAGTGAGAAGAACAGCCCGACCGCCAGGGGTTGCCTGCCCTTCTGCAACAGCAGGCGCGTGGTGTCGTCGATCGCGGCAATGTGATCGGCGTCGAACGCGTGCCGCATACCGAGGGTGTACGCCACCAGCCCGGCCCCGGCGTACACCAGCGTGCCGTCCGGACCGGTGAGCTGATGGATGGCAGGCACGGAGTTGTAGCACGCGAACAGACCCCACCCCACACCGTGCAGAGCCACGATCACCGCGCCGATGGCCAGCAGACGTCGAATCTCGCCGCGGGTGAACCGATTCGTCACGGGCGACCCAGATCGGTGCCCGGCTCCTGCGTCATCATGGCCAGCAGGAACTGGTCCTGCAGACCGCTGATCTCGGAATCCGGGACGGGCGCGGTGAACAGTTTCTTCACCTGGCCGTGCAGCGCCTCCATACGCACGTCGAGGGCGTGTGCCGCCGCAGCGGCATCGGTGAGTTCGGCCAGAATCGGCTCGGGAACCTGCCCGTCGTACTGATAGTGGATCTTGTGGTCGAGGCTGGCCCAGAAGTCCTGGGCGATGGTGCGGATCTGCACCTCCGTGTACACCCGTTCGACCCGATCACTCAGGTACACCGGGAGTTCGAGGATGAGGTGAATGCTCTTGTACCCGTTGTCCTTCGGGTTGGCGATGTAGTCCTCGAACTCCACCACCCGAACATCTTCCTGATTGATCAGCAGGTCCTTCACCACATAGGTGTCGGCGTGGAAGCTGCACACGATGCGCAGCCCGGCAATATCGCGCACCCCCTCGCGAATACCGTCGAACGTCAACGGATAACCCTTGCGAATGGCCTTGCGGGCAATGCGATCCGGTGTCTTCAGCCGCGAACCGACGTGCTCGATCGGGCAGTAGCTGTGCAGGTGCGTGAACTCGTCCTTGAGGATGTTGATCTTGGTCAACATCTCGTCCAATCCGAACTGGTACACCATCATGAAGCGCGTCAGATCCTCGCGGAGCTCACGCACCCGCGTCGCCCGGTCCTCGGCGCCACCGTCCTCGCCCTCGGCATGCGTCATCGCGACCACACCGTACCGCCGACCACGTCGAGATCGGACTCGGGGCCGAGCCCGAGCACGATCCGCCCGGCCTCGTAGTTCGTCGCCCGCCGATCAAGCTCACCCGGCCGCAGCGAATTCCACACCCGCACCGGCGCATCCGGCACAGACACCGACACCGAGGGGCCGTCACCGAGCATCCGAGACGCCTGACGGGCCACCGCCTCGGCGCTGTCGAACACCGTGATGCCCGGCGGCAGCGCCGCCTCGATCTGCTGCTGCACCAGCGGGTAGTGCGTGCACCCGAGCACCAGGGCCTGCACGTCGGACGGGGTGCGCGCTGCCGCGTCGGCGATGGCGTCGGCAATGGCGACACTGTCGGCCCGATCGATGGCGTCGGCCAATCCGTGGGCGGCGACGGCCGTGACCTCCCGATCGGCGGCGAACGTGGCGATCAGGTCCGCCTGGTACGCGCTCGCGGTGGTGGCGGCGGTGGCCCAGACCGTCAGGCGAGCTGCGGCCGCGGCCGCCGGCTTGATGGCCGGCACGGTGCCCACCACGGGAACCGCCTCCCCCACATGCGCGCGGGTGGCTGCCAACGCCGCGGTGCTGGCTGTGTTGCAGGGCAGCACGATCACCGATGCACCCTCTGCCACCGCGCGGTCCGCTGTGGCCACCACTCGATCGATGATCCAGTGGGTGGACCGCGGGCCCCACGGCGCATTCTCGGGATCGGTGAACAGCAACTGCGCCACATCGGGACGAAGACGACGCAACCAGGCCGCGGTGGGCAGCAGCCCGAGCCCGGAGTCGATCAGCGCAACGCTCACGGCGTCGAATCTACCGTCCACCCGACCGCGACCGGCTCCGCGCCCACAGACGCCGAACGGCGCCCACCCCGAGGGGTGAGCGCCGTTCGAGTGATGCGGGTGTTGCTTGTTGATCGCCCGTAGCCGGAGGCTACTTGTTGATCGCCCGTAGCCGGAGGCTACTTGTTGATCGCCCGTAGCCGGAGGCTACTTGTTGATTTTCGTGACGCGCCCGGCGCCGACGGTGCGGCCACCCTCGCGGATCGCGAAGCGCAGGCCCTCGTCCATGGCGACCGGCTGGATCAGCTTGACGGACATCTCGGTGTTGTCACCGGGCATGACCATCTCGGTGCCCTCGGGGAGGGTCACGACGCCCGTCACGTCCGTGGTACGGAAGTAGAACTGCGGGCGGTAGTTGTTGAAGAACGGGGTGTGACGACCACC
Source organism: Rhodococcus sp. AZ1 (assembly GCF_054979605.1). Lineage (NCBI taxonomy): Bacteria > Bacillati > Actinomycetota > Actinomycetes > Mycobacteriales > Nocardiaceae > Rhodococcus > Rhodococcus sp. AZ1. Next base: position 216,931 of record NZ_JBUEQF010000001.1, on the reverse strand, counting down.
CTCGTCCTTCGACAGGATGTACGCCTGGCCCTCGAACTCCGTGTGGGGAGTGGTGGTGCCGGGCTTGACGACGACCTGTCCACGCTCGACGTCCTCGCGCTTGATGCCGCGGACGAGGAGGCCGACGTTGTCGCCCGCCTGGCCCGAGTCGAGCAGCTTGCGGAACATCTCGATGCCGGTGACGGTGGTCTTGGTCGACTTCTCCTTGATACCGACGATCTCGACGTCCTCGTTGACGTTGACCACGCCACGCTCGATACGGCCGGTGACCACGGTGCCGCGGCCGGTGATGGTGAAGACGTCCTCGACGGGCATCAGGAACGGCTTGTCGGTCTCGCGGACCGGGTCCGGGATGGAGTCGTCGACAGCCTGCATCAGCTCGGCGACCGACTCTGCCCACTTCGGGTCACCCTCGAGGGCCTTGAGAGCGGACACCTTGACCACCGGGGCTTCCTCGTCGAAGTCCTGGGCAGCGAGGAGCTCACGCACCTCCATCTCGACGAGCTCGATGATCTCCTCGTCGTCGACCATGTCGGCCTTGTTCAGAGCCACGAGGATGTAGGGCACACCCACCTGACGGGCGAGCAGCACGTGCTCGCGGGTCTGCGGCATCGGGCCGTCGGTTGCTGCGACGACGAGGATCGCGCCGTCCATCTGTGCCGCGCCGGTGATCATGTTCTTGATGTAGTCGGCGTGACCCGGAGCATCGACGTGCGCGTAGTGGCGCTTCTCCGTCTGGTACTCCACGTGCGAGATGTTGATCGTGATACCGCGAGCCTTCTCCTCGGGAGCCTTGTCGATCTGATCGAAGGCGAAGCTCTCGTTGAGGTCGGGGTACTTGTCGTGCAGAACCTTGGTGATTGCTGCGGTCAGCGTCGTCTTGCCGTGGTCAACGTGACCGATGGTCCCGATGTTGACGTGCGGCTTCGTCCGCTCGAACTTCGCCTTCGCCACTGTGTGTCCTCCTGGACTTCTCGTTTGCCTGCGGGGTGCAGTGCGTGTGGTGTGTTGACAGGTGGTGCGGTAGTGCTGGTCCAGCTCCGGGGAGAAGTAGGGCGAACCTACTCTCCGGTGGCCTTCGCAATGATTTCCTTCGAGACGTTCGCGGGAACCTCTGCGTAGGAATCGAACACCATGGAGTAGTTCGCGCGACCCTGGGTACGAGACCGCAGGTCACCGATGTAACCGAACATCTCCGAGAGCGGAACCAGCGCCTTGACGACACGGGCACCACTGCGTTCCTCCATGGCCTGAATCTGGCCACGGCGGGAGTTCACGTCGCCGATCACGTCGCCCATGTACTCCTCGGGCGTGGTGACCTCGACTGCCATGAGCGGCTCGAGGATCACCGGACCGGCCTTGCGGGCCGCTTCCTTGAGAGCCTGCGAACCGGCGATCTTGAATGCCATTTCCGACGAGTCGACGTCGTGGTAGGCACCGTCGAGGAGGATGAGCTTGAGGTTCACCAGCGGGTAGCCGGCGAGAACGCCGTACTGCATGGCGTCCTGCGCACCGGCGTCCACCGACGGGATGTACTCGCGCGGCACGCGGCCACCGGTGACCTTGTTCTCGAACTCGTAGGTGGCGCCGTCCTCACCGGTGAAGGGCTCGAGGGCGATGATCACCTTGGCGAACTGACCCGATCCACCGGTCTGCTTCTTGTGGGTGAACTCGTGCTTCTCGACGGTCTTGGTGATGGTCTCGCGGTAGGCCACCTGCGGCTTGCCGACGTTGGCCTCGACCTTGAACTCGCGACGCATGCGGTCGACGAGGATGTCGAGGTGGAGCTCACCCATGCCGCCGATGACGGTCTGGCCGGTCTCCTCGTCGAGCTTGACCGAGAAGGTGGGATCCTCCTCGGCGAGCTTCTGGATGGCGGTGCCGAGCTTCTCCTGGTCGGACTTGGTCTTGGGCTCGATGGAGACCTCGATGACCGGATCCGGGAACGTCATCGACTCGAGGATGATCTGGTTCTGCGGATCGCACAGCGTGTCACCGGTGGTGGTGTCCTTGAGACCGATGACGGCGTAGATGTGGCCGGCACTGGCGGTGGGCACCGGGTTCTCCTTGTTGGAGTGCATCTGGAAGAGCTTGCCCAGACGCTCCTTCTTGCCCTTCGTCGAGTTGACGACCTGCGAGCCGGAGTCGACCTTGCCCGAGTACACGCGCACGTAGGTGAGCTTGCCGAAGAACGGGTGCGTGGCGATCTTGAACGCCAGCGCCGCGAACGGCTCGTCCGCCGACGGCTTGCGCACGATCTCCTTCTCCTCGTCGCCCACGGCGTGGCCGACGGTCTCGGCGACGTCGAGCGGGGAGGGGAGGTAGTCGATGACGGCGTCGAGCATGGGCTGAACACCCTTGTTCTTGAACGCCGAACCGCACAGGATCGGGTAGAGCTCGGAACCCACGGTGAGCTTGCGGATGGCGCCCTTGATCTCCTCGATCGTGAGCTCCTCACCGCCGAAGAACTTCTCGAGCAGCGCCTCGTCGGACTCGGCGACGGTCTCGAGCAGCTCCTGGCGGTACTGCTCGGCCTTCTCCACGAGATCGGCAGGAATGTCCTGCACCTCGTACTTCTCGCCCAGCTTGGTCTCGCCGGTCCACACCTTGGCCTTCATCTCGACCAGGTCCACGATGCCCTCGAAGCCGTCCTCGGCGCCGATGGGCAGCTGGATCACCAGCGGCTTGGCGCCGAGGCGGTCCTTGATGGTCTGGACGGTGAAGTAGAAGTCGGCGCCCAGCTTGTCCATCTTGTTGACGAAACAGATGCGCGGCACGTCGTACTTGTCGGCCTGACGCCACACCTGCTCGGACTGGGGCTCGACGCCCTCCTTGCCGTCGAACACCGCGACGGCGCCGTCGAGCACACGCAGCGACCGCTCGACCTCGACCGTGAAGTCCACGTGGCCAGGGGTGTCGATGATGTTGATCTGATTGTCGTTCCAGAAGCACGTGGTGGCAGCGGAGGTGATGGTGATGCCACGCTCCTGCTCCTGCTCCATCCAGTCCATGGTGGCTGCGCCGTCGTGGACCTCACCGATCTTGTAGGAGATACCGGTGTAGAAGAGGATGCGCTCGGTTGTGGTGGTCTTGCCGGCGTCGATGTGCGCCATGATGCCGATGTTGCGGACCTTGTTCAGGTCGGTCAGCACGTCCTGTGCCACGGATTGATCCCGCCTCTGGTTCGAAAGAATGGGTTGTCGGTGATCGATGCCCGCGCCCGTCGCGTGTGGAGTGCGACGGGCCGGGCACCGGTGTCACCAGCGGTAGTGAGCGAATGCCTTGTTGGCTTCGGCCATCTTGTGGGTGTCCTCGCGGCGCTTGACCGCGGCACCGAGACCGTTGCTCGCGTCGAGCAGCTCGTTGGCGAGACGCTCGACCATCGTCTTCTCGCGGCGTGCGCGCGAGAACGAGACCAGCCAGCGCAGGGCCAGCGTCGTGGACCGGCCGGGGCGAACCTCGACCGGGACCTGGTAGGTGGCGCCACCGACGCGACGGCTGCGGACCTCGAGGGCCGGCTTGACGTTGTCGAGTGCGCGCTTGAGGGTGACCACCGGATCGGTGCCGGTCTTCTCCCGTGCCTGCTCGAGCGCCTGGTAGACGATGCGCTCGGCGGTGGACTTCTTGCCGTCCAGCAGGATCTTGTTGACCAGCTGGGTCACCAGGGGCGACCCGTAGACGGGGTCGGCGATCAGCGGGCGCTTGGGTGCGGGTCCCTTGCGAGGCATATCAGCTCTTCTCCTTCTTGGCGCCGTAGCGGCTGCGAGCCTGCTTGCGGTTCTTGACGCCCTGGGTGTCGAGCGAGCCGCGGATGATCTTGTAGCGCACACCCGGGAGGTCCTTCACACGACCACCGCGCACGAGCACCATCGAGTGCTCCTGCAGGTTGTGGCCCTCACCGGGGATGTAGGCGGTGACCTCGACCGCGCTGGTCAGGCGCACGCGCGCGACCTTACGCAGAGCGGAGTTCGGCTTCTTGGGGGTGGTGGTGTACACGCGGGTGCACACGCCACGGCGCTGGGGACTGCCCTTGAGGGCAGCGGTCTTGAGCTTCGCAACCTTGTCGGTGCGACCCTTGCGGACCAGCTGGTTGATTGTTGGCATGAACCGGCTTTCTTCGTGTCGTACTTCTCGTGTTCGAGAATCAGGGATCAAGCAGTTGGAGCAAGAGAACGCTGCTCCTCACCCGGTACCGACACCGCGGGTCACTTGCACCCCGCGGTCGGGTGTGTCGCATACCCCCACACGGCAGCCGATCAGCACGATCCATCCGGACTGTACGCACGGCTGTACCTCGCATAGGCACACAGACGGCCCGGACCAGCCGGGCACAGCCCTCGACGATACCCGCCGCCGAGGGTGCGGGTCAAAAATCACTCACGCGCTGGTGTTGAGGGAGAGCTGCATCAGCTTGGTGGCCGCCGCGCAGGGATCGGTGGCGCTGCCCGGGCGGTACTGCACCCACCACCCGATCACCCCGTAGTCCGGCGACCCGGCGGTGACACCGCACGACGCGGGGTCCTCGGGTTGGCGGATCTCGATGGCCCGTCGCGAGGAGATGGTGACATTGGTGACCGTCCACCCGAGCTTCTCGTTGGTGCTGCGCTCGACATCGAGGGAACCGTTCTCGAACCAGTCGAAGGTCACCGACGTCGCCCCGCCGTCGACGGCCCACCGGCAGATCGCACCGATGAACTCGGAGTCGATCGTGGTCCCACCGACCACCTCGGCGATCTTGGCGTCCTCGACCGTCTTGCACTCCTGCAGCAGCAACCGGTACTGGTCGTCGGTCGGGTCCGGACCCAGGGCGGTGGGGGTTCCGGTGACCGAACGCGAGCACCCGGCGACGAGCATCATCAGCACGCCGAGGACGGCCGCGATCCGACGGGCCCTCATTTCGCCCGCTCCACGACCTTGGTGAGCAGCGACTTCGCAACCTCACACGGATCGGCGGTCGGTGGGGACTGGGCGTAGGTCACCGAGAAGTGCACGAAGTCCGCGTCGAACTGCACCCCGATCTCGCAGAGCGCCACCACGCCACCCACCCCGAGGCTGGTGGCCTCGAACCCGGGCCGCCCGCTGATCTCGATGTCCTGTGGCGGTCGGCCGATACGATCGGAGCCCGCCCGCTCACGCCCGATGGGACTGCCGCGATACCAGGAGAAACTCACCCCGGGCGAATCGAGACCGGCGGTCCGCCAGACGCACCCGACGGAGTTGCGGACGATCGTGGTGAACGAGGGGACGGCGAACGCGGTGCGCACCTCGTCGTCGGTGACCGAACCGCACACTCCGAAGAACGGTCCGGGCGGGGCGACGGAGGTGGTCACCACCCCCGGATCCGCCGGCGCATCGGACGACGCCGATTCCGACCCGCACCCGGCCAGCAGGGTCACGGCAGCAACGGCGGGCAGCGTGACGCGCACCCATCTGCGCTGCTTCGGTAAGGCGGACACGCAATCAGAGTGCCAGACGCGCGAGCGCCGAGCGTCATCCGCTCACCCCCCAGCACTGCGCTCAGGTTGCGGCCTGCGCGCAGTGCTGGGAGCGGTGCGTCCGCGGCGAGGGGTCGGCGGCGCCTCGGCGGGGGTTGTCGAGACGGTGCTGAGCGCCGCGTCGAGCTGCACCGCCCATGCGCGCACCACCGATGCCCGCCGCTTGGAATCGTCGGTGAGGAGCCCGGCCAGCCCCAGGCCGCGCGCGAGGTCGAGCGTGGCCTGGACCAGGGAGTGCGCGACGGGATCGGTGTCGTCCACACCGAGGGTCTCGACGGCCATGCGGTGCGCCCGACGCCCGAACGTCTCCTCCAGCGGGACCATCCGGTCGCGCAACTGCGGATCGGCTGCCGCCGCCGTCCACACCTGCAGCGCGGCCCGGAACAGCGGGCCGGTGTAGTAGTCGATCAGACGGGCCACCACCTGCTCGGTGTTGCGTGGGCCCGCACGGCGCGCCCCGAGCTCACGGGTGACGTTCTGGGTGCGCTCGTCGAACATGTGCTCGAGGGCGGCGGTGATCAGATCCTCACGGGTGGGGAAGTGATGCTGGGTGGCCCCGCGGGAGACCCCGGCCCGCTCGGCCACGGCGCCGACGGTGGTGGCGTTCCACCCCTGTTCGGCGAGCGAGTCGATGGTCGCCTCGAGCAGTCGTGCGCGGGTGATCCGACTGCGATCCTGCTTGGGTTCACGGTCGACGACCCCGATCGCCGGCTGCTCGCTCGTACTCGTCACGGCGCCCCTCCTACGGTGTCGGCGCCCAGCGCGGCGCCCTCTTCTGCAGGAACGCCATCATCCCCTCGCGCGCTTCCTCCGAGGCGAAGAGCCGGGCGGAGGTCGCCGCCAGGTCGTCGGCGCGGGCGTCGAACTCGGCCAGCACCGCGCGGGTCATCAGGGCCTTGCACTCGGCCAGTCCCTGCGGTGAGGCCGCGCGCAGCGCCTCGGTGATCTCGGCGAGGGTGGCCGACGGCTGCTCCGCGGCCACCGTGATCACCCCGAACCGGGCGGCCTCCTGCGGCCCGAACTTCTCCCCGGTGAGCAGGTAACGCCCGGCTGCACGCGCGTCCATCCGCGCGAGCACGGTCAGGGAGATGATGGCCGGCGCCAACCCCAACCTCGATTCGGTGAGCGCGAACGTCGACGCCGGTCCTGCCACCGCGATGTCGCACGCGGTCACGATGCCCATGCCCCCGGCACGCACGTGACCGTCGATGACGGCGATCACCGGCTTCGGGCACTCGAGAATCGCCCGCATGAGGTCGACCAGCTGCTGCGTCCGCCCGGCCGGGGATGCGCCCGCTTCGGTGAGATCGGCACCCGCACAGAACGTCCCGCCCGTGTGCGTGATCACCACCGCGCGCACGTCGTCGTCACCGGCCGCGGAGGCCATCGCGGCGATCAGCCCCTCGACCATCGCGGTGGAGAGCGCGTTGCGGTTGTGTGGGGTGTCGAGGGTCAGCGTGGCGATCGAGTCGGCCACCACCACCCGGACCGCGACGGAGTCGGTGTCGGTGGAGCCCATCAGTACGACCGCTCGAGCCCCAACGAGTGCTGGGCGACGAAGTTGAGGATCATCTCGCGGCTCACCGGTGCGACGCGACCGATGCGCGCGGCACCGAGCATCGAGGCCAGACCGTAGTCGGCGATCAGACCCGCTCCGCCGTGCGTCTGGATGGCCTGGTCGAGGGCCTTGATGCTGGCCTCGGCGGCGGCGTACTTGGCCATGTTGGCGGCCTCGGCGGCACCGAAATCGTCGCCCGAGTCGTAGAGGAACGCGGCCTTCTGCATCATCGTGCGCGCCAGCTCGAGTTCGATCTTGCACTGGGCGAGCGGGTGCGCGATGCCCTGGTGCGCACCGATCGTGGTCTTCCAGACCTTGCGTTCGTTGGCGTACTTCACGGCGGCGTCGATGGCGTACCGGCCGATGCCGACGGCCATGGCCGCGCCCATGATCCGCTCGGGGTTCAGACCCGCGAACAGCTGCGCCAGGCCCGCGTCGGGCTCACCGACCAGAGCCTCGGCGGGCAGGGCGACATCGTCGAGGAAGAGCATGAACTGGTGATCGGGCTCGACGATGTCCATCGTCATCTGCGTCTTCGTCAGACCCGGCGCGTCGGTGGGAACGATGAACAGCGCCGGCTTGAGCTTGCCCGTCTTCGCGTCCTCGGTACGCGAGACCACCAGGATCGCATCGGCCTGGTCGACCCCGGAGATGTACATCTTGTTGCCACTGAGCAACCATCCGCCCGTGGACTCGTCACGCCGGGCCGTGGTGCCGATCTGGTGGGAGTTCGACCCCGCGTCGGCCTCGGTGATGCCGAAGACCATGATCTTCGAGCCGTCGGCGAGAGGGGTCAACCACTCCTGCTTCTGAGCCGGCGTGCCGTACTTGGCGATCACCGTGCCGCAGATCGCGGGCGAGACCACCATCAGCAGCAGACCCGCGCCCTGCGCGGAGAGTTCTTCGAGCACCAGCGCGAGTTCGTAGATTCCCGCGCCACCGCCGCCGTACTCCTCGGGCAGGTTGACCCCGAGGAACCCGAGCTTGCCCGCCTCGTTCCACAGTTCGGTCAGCGGCTCCCCCACGCGAGCCCGCGGCAGCACGTAGTCCTTGTAGTTGAAGCGCGCGGCCACACCGGCCACGGCGGAGCGCAGTTCCTTCTGCTCGGCGGTTTCGGTGAAGCTCATGACTGCTCTCCTTCGATGAGTGCGAGAACGGATCCCACCTCGACCTGCTGGCCGAGGGTGACGTGCAACGACGTGAGAACCCCGGCCGTGGGGGCGGACAGGGTGTGTTCCATCTTCATGGCCTCGAGCCAGAGGATGGGTTGGCCGGCGACGACGGTGTCGCCGACCGAGGCACCGATGCGGATCACCGACCCTGGCATCGGTGCGAGCAGCGATCCCTCGGCCACCTGCTCGGACTGATCGACGAACCGCGGCACCACCTCGAGCCGCACGGGCCCGAGGGCGGAGTCCACGAACACCGTCTCCCCGTATCGGCGTACGTGGAACTGCCGACGCAGCCCCGCGGTGTCGAGCACCACGGTGTGCGGCTGCGCGGACACCACCACGGGGGCCGGATCGGCGAATCCGACCGGCTCGTATCCGCTGCGGGTGCGTCGATAGTCGATGTCCACCGGCTCCCCGTCGGCCAGGAACTGCTTGCGTACGGGCGCCGAGGCGAGGTTGCGCCACGCACCGAACCCACGCAGGACGGACGCACGCGCCTCGACGTCGGCGGCGTCGGCGATCGCGGCGGCCAGCGCGGACAGGCGCTGCGCGGGGCCGTCGGCGAGGGGTGCGGCGAGGACGTCGAGACCGTGCCGGTCGAAGAATGCGGTGTCGGTCTCACCGGCCAGGAACGCGGGGTGCCGCAGCACGGTCACCAGCAGGTCCCGGTTGGTGCGCAGTGAGTGCAACGTCGTGCGCTCGAGCGCGGAGGCCAGCAGCCGGGCGGCCGCGGTGCGCGTCGGGGCCACCGAGATCACCTTGGCGAGCATCGGGTCGTAGTCGACACCGACCACACTGCCGTCGACGATTCCCGAGTCGAGTCGGATACCGGTACCGGTGAGCACCTCGAACTCGCTGCGCACACCGGGAACAGCGAAGGCGTGCACCGGTCCGCTCTGCGGTTGCCAGTTCTGGGCGGGGTCCTCGGCGTAGAGCCGCACCTCGATCGAATGCCCGGTGATCGGCGGCTGCCGGGCGGGCAGCGGTTCGCCGGAGGCGACGGCCAGCTGCAGCGCCACCAGATCGAGTCCGGTCGTGTTCTCGGTGACCGGGTGCTCCACCTGCAGGCGGGTGTTCATCTCGAGGAAGTAGAAGTTGCCGTCCTCGTCGGAGAGGAACTCCACCGTTCCCGCACCCTCGTAACCGATCGCGTTCGCGGCGAGGACGGATGCCTGGAACAGTCGCTCGCGCATCCCCGGCGTGCGCTCGACCAGAGGCGACGGCGCCTCCTCGATCACCTTCTGGTGTCGACGCTGAATCGAGCACTCCCGCTCACCCACCGCCCACACCCCGCCGTGCCGATCGGCCATCACCTGCACCTCGATGTGCCGGCCGGTCTCGAGGTAGCGCTCGCAGAACACCGTCTCGTCACCGAAGGCCGACTTCGCCTCGCGCGCAGCGCCTTCGATCTCCCCGGCCAGCGCCGCGAGATCGCGCACCACCCGCATGCCGCGGCCACCACCACCGGCGGATGCCTTGACCAGCACGGGCAGGTCCGCGGCCGTGATCGTGGCCGGGTCCAACCGGCCCAGCACCGGCACCCCGGCATCGGACATGATCTTCTTGGACTCGACCTTCGAGCCCATCAGCTCGATGGACTTCACCGGCGGCCCGATCCACGTGAGCCCGGCGTCCTGGACCGCCCGCGCGAAATCGGCGTTCTCGGACAGGAACCCGTACCCGGGGTGCACCGCGTCGGCCCCGGCGGTGCGCGCGGCATCGATGATCGACTCGGCACGCAGGTAGGTCTCGGCCGGTGTCCGCCCCGGAAGTCGCACGGCCACATCGGCTTCGGCAACGTGCGGGGACCGGGCATCGGGGTCGGAGAACACCGCCACCGTGCCCAGCCCGAGGGAGCGCGCGGTGGTGAACACGCGGCGCGCGATCTCGCCGCGGTTGGCCACCAGGACCCTGGTGATGGTCGGGTTCGAACTGGTCATGGTCGTGGCCCTCACATCCGGAAGACACCGAAGTTGGCGGTGCCCTCGATGGGGGTGGTGGCGATGGCCGACAGGCACATCCCCAGCACGGTTCGGGTGTCGCGGGGATCGATGACCCCGTCGTCGTAGATGCGTCCGGAGAGGAACATCGGGAGCGATTCGGCCTCGATCTGCGCTTCGATCGCCGCGCGCATGGCGGCGTCGGCGTCGGGGTCGACGGCCTGCCCACGCGCCGCCGCCGCGGCCTGCCCGACGATCGAGATCACGCCGGCGAGCTGCGCGCCGCCCATGACGGCGGACTTCGCACTGGGCCAGGCGAAGAGGAACCGCGGCTCGAATGCGCGACCGCACATTCCGTAGTGCCCGGCGCCGTAGGAGGCGCCGATCAGCAGCGAGATGTGCGGGACGGTGGAGTTGGCGACGGCGTTGATCATCATCGATCCGTGCTTGATCATCCCGCCCTCCTCGTACTCCCGCCCCACCATGTACCCGGTGGTGTTGTGCAGGAACAAAAGTGGGGTGTTGGAGCGGTTCGCCAGCTGGATGAACTGGGTGGCCTTCTGGGACTCGGCCGAGAACAGCACCCCACGCGCGTTGGCGAGGATGCCCACCGGGTACCCGTGCAGCTCGGCCCATCCGGTGACCAGGGACGACCCGTAGAGCGGCTTGAACTCGTCGAAGTCCGAGCCGTCGACGATGCGGGCGATCACCTCGCGCGGGTCGAACGGGATCTTCAGGTCCGCCGGGACGATGCCGAGCAGTTCCTCGGTGTCGTAGAGCGGATCGATCACCACCTCCCGCGGTACCGGACCCTTCTTCTTCCAGTTCAGGCGGGCGACGATGCTGCGTCCGATGCGGATGGCGTCGTGCTCGTCGACGGCGTAGTGGTCGGCGAGGCCGCTGACCCGCGAGTGCATGTCCGCACCGCCGAGCGACTCGTCGTCGGACTCCTCACCGGTGGCCATCTTCACCAGCGGCGGACCGGCGAGGAACACCTTGGAGCGCTCCTTGATCATCACGATGTGATCGCTCATGCCGGGGATGTACGCGCCACCGGCGGTGGAATTGCCGAACACCAGCGCGATCGTGGGAATGCCCGCCGCCGAGAGCTGGGTGAGGTCGCGGAACGTCGCGCCGCCGGGGATGAACACCTCCTTCTGAGTCGGCAGGTCCGCACCCCCGGATTCGACGAGGGTGATCACCGGCAGTCGGTTGGTCCGCGCAATCTCATTGACACGCAGGCCCTTACGCAGCGTCCACGGGTTGGAGGTGCCGCCGCGGACGGTGGGATCGTGCGCGATCACCAGGCACTCGACGCCGCTGACCACACCGATACCGGTGACCACGGAGGCGCCGACCTGGAACTCGCTGCCCCACGCCGCGAGGGCGCACAGCTCGAGGAACGGCGTGTCGGGGTCGAGGAGAAGCTCGATGCGCTCGCGGGCGAGCAGCTTGCCGCGCTTGTGGTGGCGCTCGATGTACTTGGGTCCGCCGCCGGCGAGGGCCTTCGCGTTCTCGGCCTCCACCTCGGCGAGCTTGGCCGTCATGGCCGCCGCCGCCGCGGTGTACCCGTCCGAAGCGGTGTCGAGGGTCGATCGCAGAGTGCTCATGCCGAGAGCCCCAATCGTTTGGCCGCGAGGGAGGTCAGGATCTCGGTGGTGCCGCCGCCGATGCCGATGATCCGCATGTCCCGGTACTGCCGCTCGACCTCGCAGTCGCTCATGTAGCCCATGCCACCGAACAGCTGCACGGCCTGGTGGGCCACCCACTCCCCCGCCTCCACGGCGGTGTTCTTGGCGTGACAGACCTCGGCGACGCAGTCGTGATCGGTGGTCATCGACATCTCGACCACGTGCCGGGTGTAGACGCGAGCGACGTCGATGCGTCGATGCATCTCGGCGAGGGTGTTCTGCACGGCCTGGCGGGCGATGAGCGGCTTGCCGAACGTCTCGCGGTCACGTGTCCACGCCACGGTCAGATCCAGGCACCGCTGCGCACTCGAGTACGCCTGCGCGGCCAGGCCGGCCCGCTCGGAGACGAACGCCCGCGCAATCTGCGCGAACCCGGTGTTCTCGGCGCCGACGAGGTTGGTCACCGGCACCCGCGCGTCGACGAAGGCCAACTCGGCGGTGTCCGAGGCCCGCCACCCCATCTTGTCGAGCTTGCGGGTGACGGTGAATCCGGGTGTGTCCGTCTCGATCACGAGCAGCGAGACCCCGGCGGCGCCCGGTCCGCCGGTGCGCACGGCCGTCACCACGAAGTCCGCGCGACAGCCGGAGGTGATGTAGGTCTTCGAGCCGTTGACCACGTAGTGATCGCCGTCGCGAGTCGCGGTGGTGCGCAGGTGGCCCACGTCCGATCCCCCACCCGGCTCGGTGATGGCGAGCGAACCGATCTTCTCGCCCGAGAGCGTGGGGCGCACCCATCGCTCGATCTGATCGGGGTCGCCGGCGGCGATGAGGTGCGGCAGGGAGATCCCGCAGGTGAACAGCGACGCGAATAACCCACCCGACGCGCCTGCCTCGTGCATCGCCTCACAGATCACCAGGGAGTCGGCGCCGTCGCCCCCACCTCCGCCCACCGATTCCGGGTAGGGCGCACCGAGCAGGCCCAGCGCGCCGGCGCTCTTGTGCAGCTCGCGCGGGATCTCTCCCCGCGCCTCCCAGTCGTCGAGGTTCGGCAGGATCTCGTGCTCGACGAAACTGCGCACCGTCGAGCGCAATTCCTGCCGCTCCGCGCTCGTCCACATGCTCATCGATCGCTCTCCTTGTTCGTTGCTGCGAGCAGGGCTCCGTGGTTGTCTGCGAGCAGGGCTCGGGGAATGTCGAGGTGGCGACCGCGCAGCCATTCACCGAGTCCCTTGGCCTGCGGGTCGAAGCGGGCCTGCGAGGCCACGCCCTCGCCGAGGATCCCCTCGATCACGAAGTTCAGGGCCTTCACGAGCGGGAAGACGTGCCGCGTCACGGTCAGCCGCGCGGTCTCGGGGAGAAGTTCCTGGAGCTTCTCGACAGTGAGAGTGTTTGCGAGCCAGGCGAACTCGTCGTCGGTGCGCACCCACACCCCAATGTTGGCGTTGCTGCCCTTGTCCCCGCTGCGGGTGGCGGCGAGGGCGCCCAGCGGGGCGCGGACGGTCTCGCCCGGATCCGCAGCCGGGGGCAGCTCGACCGTCTCCTCGGGCGCCTCGGCGACCGTACGCGCGGGCGGCGGGATGTCCACCCGCTCGCCGCCGGGTAGCACCGCGGTGTGCTCGGGGGCTCCCTGATCGATGTACGCCGGGTCGAACACCCCGTACGGCGACGCGGACGAGGGGGGCGCGGTGACGTGGAAGCCGGGGTAGCTGGCGAGCGCGAGTTCGACGGCGGCAGAGGAGAATCGACGTCCCACCACATCGGGATCACCGTCGCGCACCGCCAGCCGCAGCAGGGCGCTGGCGGTCTCCTCGGTGTCGGCGTCGAGGTGATCGGTGCGCGCGAGCGTCCACTGCACCTCCCGCGGGGCGGGGGTCAGGGCGTCGGCCATCTGGCGGCGAACGAGCTCGGCCTTGGCGTCGATGTCGAGACCGGTGAGCACGAAGGTGACCTCGTTGCGGAAGCCACCGATCGTGTTCCGTGAGACCTTGACCGTCGGTGGCGGCGGCTCGCCCACCACCGAGGTGATCGCCACGCGGTCGGGGCCCACCTGCTCGAGCCGCACGGTGTCCATGCGGGTGGTCACGTCGGGGCCGAGGTAGCGGTGCCCGGCGATCTCGTACATCAGCTGAGCCGTCACCGTCCCCACCGTCACCGCGCCGCCGGTCCCGGCGTGTTTGGTGATCACCGACGAGCCGTCCTCGGCGATCTCCGCGATCGGGAAGCCGGGGTGCGTCAGGTCCGCGATCTCGCCGAAGAACGAGTAGTTGCCGCCGGTGGCCTGGGTGCCGCACTCGATCACGTGACCGGCCACCACCGCACCGGCAAGTTTGTCGTAGTCCTCACGGCCCCAACCGAATCGGGATATCGCCGGCGCGATGACCACCGACGCGTCGGTGACACGGCCGGTGACCACGATGTTCGCTCCGGCGTCGAGGCACCGTGCGATCCCGAACGCACCGAGGTAGGCGTTGGCGGTCAGCGGCGATCCGAGATCGAGTTCGTCGCGGCGGGCGAGCACGTCGTCGCCCTCGACGTACGCCACCGACGCCGCGATCCCCAGCCGGGTGGCCATCTGCTCGATGGTCGCCGCGAGGCCGGCGGGGTTGAGGCCACCGGCGTTGGTCACGATGCTCACGCCCCGCTCCACCGCGAGGCCCAGGCAGTCCTCGAGTTGGCGTTCGAAGGTGCGGGCGTACCCGCGCGCGGGATCCTTGGCGCGGTCGCGGTCGCGGCCGAGGATGAGCATCGTCAACTCGGCGAGGTAGTCGCCGGTGAGGTAGTCGAGTTCGCCGCCGGTGAGCATCTCGCGCATCGCCGAGATCCGGTCACCGTAGAACCCCGAACAGTTGCCCACGCGGATCATGCGCCGACCCCCGCTCGGCGGGAGCCGCGTGCACGGCCGTCACCGGGTGGGCCGGCGAACGCCTGCGCGATGCCGAGCCAGCGCTGCGCCTGCGATCCCAGCGCGCGCACGTCGACATCGTCGAGGTGTGCGCGCTGCGTCACCAGCAGACAGAAATCGAGCGCGGGCCCGGTGACCCGGTCGGTCGCGTCGTCCGGACCCCAGGACCAGGTGTCGCCGTCGGGGGCGGTGAGTTCCACACGGAACGGCTCGGTCGGTGGCTGCTCCCCGCGGGAGATGAACGCGAAGTCTCGGGTACGCACACCGATGTGCGCGACGTGGCGCAGGCGAGCGGTGGGCTCGCGGACCACACCGAGGGCGTCCGCGACGTCCTGGCCGTGTGCCCAGGTCTCCATGATGCGGGCGGTGGCCATCGAGGCCGCACTCATGGGCGGTCCGAACCACCCGATGCGGGCACCGGAGGGCACCTGCGCGAGAGCCTCGGCCAGGGCGTCCCGACCGGCACGCCAGCGGGTGAGCAACTCGAACGGTGGTTCGGCCTCGATGCCGTCGAGCACCCGGTCCACGGCGTCGAGACCGTGGACGAGCAGGGCCCGGGTGCGCTCGGCGAACTCCTCGGCTGCGCGGGCGTCCCCGGCGGCTGCGCGGGTGGTCACCGCGGCGATCTCGTCTGTCCAGGTCAGGTGCCCGATCTGGTGGGCAATGGTCCAGCCGGCGGCCGGGGTGGGCGTTGTCCAGCGCTCGGCCGGGAGTTCCGCGACGAGGTCGTCGAGATCGAGTCCCTCGCGCCGCAGATCGGCCAGTATGTGGTCCATCACACCTCTACCGTGCGTCATCCGGCGCAAAAAAGCAAGCACGATTGCTTGTTCCGCTGGGGCGGCGGCGAGATCCCCGACCTCAGCGCGCGCCGCGCATCCGTTCACGGACCTGATCGAACGTGCGCGGAACCACCCCGGCGTCGCGTCGTGCGAGGCGCCGGTAGTGCACCACCGCCACCGCGGCCAGGGCCCACACCGCGAACTGGCCGAGCCAGGCGATGCGGAAGTTCGCGAAGGTGTATCCCCCCAGCTCGGCGAGGATCAACCCCATCACCTGCATCACCACCAGCGCGGCCACGAAACCGCCCATGTTGACCATCCCCTGCGCGGTACCCCAGGTGGTCGACGGGTTGAACAGACGGGCGTAGTCGAAGCCGACGAGCGAGCCGGGTCCACCCACCGAGATCACCACCACCAGCAGGGTGAGCAGCCACAGCGGGGACGGTGTGGAGCGGATCAACACCAGCGCCCACATCACCGCGCTCGAGCCCATGATGAACAGCACCATCCACGATCGACGGGTCGGGTAGCGGCCGCTGAGCACACCGATGATCACCCCGGCCACCACCGAGGTCACCACCGACACCGTCAGCAGCGCGCCGGCGGCGCCGGGCGAGAGCCCCTGCGCGGACACCAGGTACGGCACACCCCAGATCAGTGCGAACGTCGCGATGGGAAACGAGGTGCCCATGTGGCTGAAGAAGCCCAGTCGAGTGCCGGGTCGGCGCCACACGTCGGCGATGCGCCGGACGGTCTGCCGGAACGTCGCGGCCTCCGATCGCACGCGCTCACCGTTGGGTGAGTCGCGAATCACGCTCAGCGCCAACACGAACGCGAGCAGACCCACCGCGGCGGCGGACGAGAACGCCACCGTCCACCCCGAGGCCCGCAGCAGGGCCAGGAACGGTACCGCAGACAGGATCTGCCCACCCTGACCGAGGATCCCGCTCAACTGCGATACCAGCGGCACCCGCCTCTCGGGGAACCACTGCGGCACCAGTCGCAGCACCGAGATGAAGGTCATCGCGTCGCCGACACCGAGCAGTGCCCGGGCCCCGATGGCGATCGGCAGGGTGTCGGTGACCGCGACCACGATCTGCCCGATGACCATCACCCCCGCTCCGGCGGAGATCATCACGCGCGGGCCCACGCGGTCGAGCAGCACCCCGGCGGGGATCTGCATCCCCGCGTAGACCACGATCTGCAGCACCACGAACACCGACAGCAGACTCGGCCCCACCGAGAACCGCTGCGCCGCCTCGAGACCGGCGACACCGAAGGTGGTGCGGTGCAGCACGGCGGCCAGGTACGCCAGCACACCGACGCCCCACACCACCCACACCCGCATGTCGAGGAGTGTGCCCGTCAGCGAAGCGAACGATCTGCCCGCCCCCGGATGCCGAATCCGTTCCCGCGGTTGCGGCGCACCCCGGGCGGTAGTGTCCCCGGTCATGACAGTGTCCCCGGTCATGACCGACGCCGACGCCAGTGGGCCCACGGGGCACATCCTGGTTCTGAACGGGCCGAACCTGAACATGCTCGGCACCCGCCAACCCGAGGTCTACGGCACCGCGACCCTGGCCGACATCGTCGACGTGTGCACCCGGACCGCGACGGCATACGGGCGCACGGTGGTGGCCGAGCAGTCCAACCACGAGGGCGCGCTCATCGACTGGATACACGCCGCGCGCGGGACGGCGTCGGGAATCGTCATCAATCCCGGTGGCCTGACGCACACGTCGGTGGCTCTGCGCGATGCGCTGGTGATCCCCGAGGTACCCGTCATCGAGGTTCATCTGAGCAACATCCATGCGCGCGAGCAGTTCCGTCACCACAGCTACGTCTCACCCGTCGCCACAGGTGTGATCGCAGGCCTGGGCGTCGAGGGCTACCGCGTCGCGGTGCGGTACCTCTGTGAACACATGAACCGCGAACACACGATAGCTGTGAACGCGCCTGAGCTGTGAGTGGTGTAAGCAATACCTGTGACTGAGACGGCCGCGCATCTCGAGCATGCGCTCACTCCGTGTCCGGGCGAGGTGTTCACCACCGGATGGCCCACCCGCGCCGGTGATGTCGACGCCACCCGGCGGTTACGGCTCGACGGCATCGCCCGTTACCTGCAGGACGTGGGTATCGAGGACCTGCAGGCCTCGGAGATCCGCGATTCCGACCCGCTGTGGATCGTGCGGCGCACCGTGATCGACGTTCATGTCGACGCCACCATGAACGAGGAGCTGACCTTCCGCCGGTGGTGCGCGGCCCTGTCGACCCGATGGACCCACATGCGGGTCTCGCTCGACGGTGCGCTCGGGGCGTCGGTGCAGACGGAGGGCTTCTGGATCAACGTCGACGAGGAGAAGGGCGCGCCGTCGCGTATCTCGGACGTCGGACTCGAAGCGCTCGCTGCCACCGCCTACGAGACACGCCTGAAGTGGAAGCAGTGGCTCACCGATCCGGCACCCGAGCCCAGCGACGACGACATCGAATTCCCGCTGCGCTTCGTGGACGTGGACCCGTTCGATCACATGAACAACGCCGTCTACTTCGCCGCCGTCGAGGAGGCGCTGGTCGATCACCGCGACCTGACCGCGGAGCCGTACCGCGCGATCATCGAATACAACAAGCCGATTCGCGGCGACGCCCCGGTGACGCTGCGCCGGCGTCGGGTCGATCGGACGCTGACGATCTGGTTCGTGGTCGACGGTGAGCCCCGCACCGTGGTTCGGGTGTGTCCGCTGGCTGTTCTCGATCTGAGCTGAGGCGGGCATGGCCACGCTGATCCTGATGCGCCACGGCAAGTCCGGCTATCCCGACGGCGTCACCGATCACGAACGCCCCCTCGCCGAGCGTGGTCGGCGACAGGCCGCCGCCGCAGGTCACTGGATTCGCGCGAACCTCCCGACCGTCGACGCCGTGGTGTGCTCGACGGCCCTGCGTACGCGCGAGACCCTGGCGGCCACCGGTTTCGGTGATGTACCGGCGCGGTTCTGCGTGAGCGTCTACGGCGGGGACACCGCGGACCTCCTCGGTGAGATCACGGCCACCGATCCGACGGTGTCGACGCTCCTGGTGGTCGGCCACGAGCCCGGAATCCCCTGGACGGCACTGGAGTTGGCCGACGACGGTGACAGCGACGCCGCCCGCTGGATTCGCGGGGGCTTTCCCACCTCCGCCCTCGCGGTGCTGAGCGTCGACCTCCCGTGGGCCGACCTCTCCGCAGGCAGCGCACACCTGCGTCATGCCCTGCGCGTGGACTGACGGACAGGGCGCCGACCATGAGCTTCGGGGTGCTCGCGGTGGTGTGCGCCATCGGCCTTCTCGGACCACTGCTGGCGGTCTCCGAGCGCCTGCGCATCCCGGTGGTGATCGGTGAGCTGGTGGCCGGGATCATCCTGGGCAGAACGGGTCTGAATTTCCTGCGGCCCGAGGATCCCACTTTCTCCTTCCTCGCCGAGATCGGGTTCGCCCTGGTGATGTACGTGGCCGGTACGCACGTGCCGATGCGTGATCCCGACCTGGTGGCCGGCGTTCGCATCGGTGGTGTGCGCGCCGCGCTGGTGGGGGTTGCCTCGGCCGTGGCCGCGGTGGCGATCGCGGCGATCTTCGGCAGCGCCCACGTGCCGCTGTACGCGGTGCTGATGGCGTCGTCGTCGGCGGCGATCATCATGCCGATCATCACCGGGGCCTCGCTCACGGGACGGTCGGTGGTGCAACTCATTCCGCAGATCGCGATCGCCGACGCCGCCTGCATCGTCGCCCTGCCGCTGGTGATCGACCCCGTCCGGGCACCGCGGGCGGCGCTGGGTTCGCTCGCGGTGATCGCCTGCGCGGCACTGCTGTGGCTCGTCCTTCGACAGCTCGAGCGGAACGGTATACAGCGGCGCATCCACCGGGTGTCGGAGCACCGCAAGTTCGCGGTGGAACTGCGACTGAACCTGGCGATCCTGTTCTCCCTCGCCGCCCTGGCCACCTACACGCAGGTCTCGATCATGTTGGCGGGCTTCTGCTTCGGGCTGGCCGTGGCCGCCATCGGGACACCGCGGCGGTTGACCAAGCAGATGTTCGCCCTCACCGAGGGCTTCCTCGGGCCGGTGTACTTCGCGTGGCTGGGTGCCTCGCTGGATCTACGACAACTCGCCGCGCACCCGTCGATGATCGGACTCGGGGTGGCGCTGGGGCTGGGCGCGGTTCTCGCGCAACTGATCACGCGCATCCCGCTGCCACGATTGTCGCCGCAGCCGCTCCCGATCGGGGTGCTGGCGGCCTCACAGCTCGGGGTGCCGGTGTCGGCGGTGACTCTGGGCACGCGCGGTGATCTGCTGGCGCCCGGTGAGGGCCCGGCGATCATCCTCGGGGCGCTGATCACCCTCGCCGCAGCGACGGTCGCGGGGTCGGTGCTCTCCAAGCGCGCGGGGGCGCCGACGGGCTGAGCGCCGTCAGGACGAGCGCCGTGCCACCAGGTGCACCGGCTGCCCGTCCTTGGGGAAGGGCAGGGAGGTGAAGTCGATAGGCGTGTCGTACTCGGCGGGCACCGTCCAGGTGAACCGCGTCAGCAGATGATGCATCACGAGCTTGATCTCGATCGCCGAGAAGAACCGACCGATGCAGGTGTGCGCGCCGCCGCCGAAGGGGTGCCAGGACTCGGCGAGATGTGCGGGTGTGCCGTCGGCGAAGCGTTCGGGGCGAAACGCCTCCGGCTCGTCCCACAGGTCCGCCATGTGGTGGGTGAAGTGCGGGGTCAGCAGGACGAAGGTATCGGCGGGGACGAAGTACCCGCCCACGGAGGTGTCCTTGACGGTCTTGCGCACCATGGTCGGTACCGGGGCGAGCAGACGCAGACACTCGTTCATCACCATCTCCAGCGAGACGAGCGAGGCCACCTCCTCCGGCGTACCGGGTTCGGCGCCGAGGCGCAGCGACTCCGCACGGCACCGCTCCTGCCAGTCGGTGTGCTGGCCGAGGTAGCGCATCATGGTCGAGAGCGTGATGGTCGAGGTGTCGTGCGCGGCCATGAGCAGAAAGATCATGTGGTCGATGACGTCGTCGTCGCTGTAGCGATCGCCGTCCTCGGTCTCGATGCGGCACAGCACCGAGAAGATGTCGTCGCCGTCACCGGCGCGGCGGGCCGGCAGGTACTCGCGCAGGAACTGCTCGAGGTACCGGCGGCCGCGATGCCCGCGGTCCCACCGTGTTCCGGGGATCCGCGCCCGAACCAGCGACGACGCCGCCTGCACGCAGTCGACGAACGCGCGGTTCACGCGGTCCATCCGCTCGGGGTCGACGCCCTCCGCGCCACCCATGAAGATCTCGGCCGCGATGTCGAGGGTCAGCGTCTTGAGCTTCGGGTACACCAGCACCCGACCGCCCGCAGGGTCGCCGGGATCGAAAGCGTCGAGTCGCGACGCGATGGCAGGGCCCATCGCGGCGGTGTAGCTGGCCAGGCGGGCCTTGGTGAACGCCTGCTGCATCAGCCGCCGGTGGCGACGATGCTCGTCGAAATCGAGCAGCATCAGTCCGCCGTCGAAGAACGGGCCGACGAGGTAGCCCCAGCCCAGCCTGTTGCTCAGCGCCTTGTCGTGGTTGGCCAGCGCCTCCGCGCACGCCTGCGGGCCGACGACGAGGACGAACTTCTTGCCCAGCAGACGCATCCACGAGACGGAGCCGAACCGGGCGTACTGCTCGCGCCAGAGCGCCAGGGGATCGCCGATCATCCGCAGCGTGTGGCCGAGGAACGGGATGCGCCCGTTGCTGCCGGGTATCGGTGCGAACCCGCTGCCCACGGGCGGCGTGCTGAGAACACTGGTCATCGGTATCTCCTCGTACTCGACCGTGGCGGTCGGTGAGCAATGGCAGTCTGACATGCTCGACTGTCAGATGTAGCGTGCGTCACACGACCGAATAAGTCAAGATGGTCCGGTGACCGGAGCAGCGCGGACGTACCGCGGCATCAGCGCCACCGACCGCGCTGCCGGGCGGCGCAAGCAACTCCTCGACGCCGGGATCGACCTGCTGGGCACTGTCGGATTCGATCAGACCACCATGACCGCCGTGTGCGCGCACGCACGTCTGACCGAGCGTTACTTCTACGAGAGCTTCCGCAGCCGCCAGGAACTGTTGATCGCCGTCTGCGAGAGCGTGGCCGAGTCGCTGCGCACCGAGGCCCTCACCCGCATCGCCGCAACCGAGGGCGACTCGATGGCCAAGTTGCGTGCCGGGGTATCCGGCTTCGTCGAGATTCTCGTGGGCGATCCGCGCGTCGGGCGTGTCGCCCTGGTGGAGGTGGCGGCCGCCGACTTCATGCGCGCCGAACGACGGAAGCTGATGCGGCAGTTCCACACCCTGATCATCGAGCAGGCACGCGAGTTGTTCGCCGACGACGCCCTACCCCCACCGCGGGATGCCATGGGCGCCATGATGTTCGTCGGTGGCTGCAGCGAGCTGATCACCGAGTATCTCGACGGCCATGTCGACGGCTCTCCCGACGACATCGTCGACGCCGCCGTGCACCTGTTCACCACCAGCATGCGCACTGCGCAGGATCGGCACCACGAAGCCTGAGGCGCGCCTGTCTCACCCCAGCACCGCACGGGCGGCGTTGTGGCCACCGATGCCGCTGACACCGCCGCCCCGGCGGGCTCCCGCGCCGCACACCAGAACGCCGGGGTAGCGCGTGTGCACTCCCCACGTACCCACCTCGTCGTCGCGCTCGGCCCAGGGCCACTGGAGGCTGCGGTGGAAGATGTTGCCGCCGGGCAGCGCCAGGGTTGCCTCGAGATCGCGCGGTGACTTGACCTCGATGCACGGCGCACCGGTGCCGTCGCGGGCCACCACATCGGTGATCGGCTCGGCCAGAACGGAGTTCAACGATGCGAGGGTGGCCTCGACGGCCCGCTCCCGCGAGCCGGGAGCGTCGAAGAGGGTCGGCGGCAGGTGCAGGGCGAAGACGGTGAGCGTGTGCGCATCGGGCCCGAGTTCGGCGCCGAGGATGCTGCGGTCGGAGAGGGTGTGGCAGTAGATCTCGGCGGGAACGGGATCGGGCAGGTCTCCGCGGGCGGCCGCTGCGTGCGCGGCCTGCAGCTGGGTGTACCCCTCGTTGATGTGGAAGGTCCCCGAGAACGCCGCGGCCGGATCCACCGAGGTGTCGAGCAGGCGGGGCAGCCGGGTGAGCAGCAGGTTGATCTTCAGTTGCGCGCCCATCGGGGCGGGCTCGTCGGCAATCGGATCCGCCCCGGTCAGCGAGTCGAACACCGTTGGTGCACAGGCGCAATGGAGCATCGAGGCCCGTGCCGAGCCGCCGTCCCACCGCACGGTCCCCGCCCCCGGGTCGACGGCGAGCACCCGCGCACCGGTACGAATGTCGGCACCGGCCGTCCTCGCCGCACGGGCCAGGGCCCCGGTCACCGCACCCATCCCACCGATGGGCACGTCCCAGTCGCCGGTACCGCCGCCGATGAGGTGGTACAGCAGGCAGATGTTCTGCCGCAGTGACCGATCATCGAGATCGGCGAAGGTTCCGATCAGCGCGTCGGTGGCGACGATCCCGCGCACGGTGTCGTCGGCGAACGTGGCGGTGAGGGTCTCGGCGAGCGGCACGGTGGTCAGCGTGTCGAACAGCTCGTCGTCGTCGACGAGGGCGCGAACCTCCTCGCGCGAGCGCAGCGGCTCGAGCACCGTGGGGAACACCCGCTCCGCGAGCGCGGCCATCCGCTGGTAGAAGCGTTGCCACGCCGCGAAATCCGCGTCGGCGCCGGTGGCGGACCGAAACGAGGCCGCGGTGGCCTCGGGGTCACCGGTGTCGACACAGATGCCACGCGACGGGCTGTGCGGCAGGGGGGTGTACGAGGAGAACCGCCGCCGCACCAACCGGATGTCGAGGTCGAGATCGGCCATGATCCGCCGGGGCATCAGCGACACCAGGTACGAGTACCGGGACAGCCGCGCGGGAACACCGGGGAACGGCTGGGCGGAGACCGCCGCTCCGCCCACGTTCTCGCACTGCTCGAGCACCAACACGCGCCGCCCGGCGCGTGCCAGGTACGCAGCCGCGGTGAGACCGTTGTGCCCGCCGCCGATCACGATGTCGTCGAAACTCTCCACGCGCCCGACGGTACGGGCTTTCCCGACCTTCGCGGCGCTCAGGAGGGCAGCCGCACCCCGGCCATGCCGCCGTCGACCGCCAGCGTGGTGCCGGTGGTCGATCCGGCCAGGGGGCTGAGCAGATAGGCGATGGCGTGCGCCACCTCGTCGGCGCGAACCAGGCGCCGGTGCGGCTGGCGCGCCTCGAGCGCCGCCAGGGCGGCGGCCGGGTCGTCCGCGGCTGCCAGCAGCCGCTGCACCCACGGGGTGTCGGCGGTTCCCGGGTTGACACAGTTGAAGCGAATCCCCTCGCGCACGTGGTCGGCGGCCATGGCCGCGGTCAGCGAGAGCACCGCGCCTTTGCTCGCGCTGTAGACCGCCCGCGCCGGCAGACCCGCCGTGGCGGCGATGGAACAGACGGTGACCACCGCGGCGTGGCCGGACTCGCGCAGGTACGGCAGCGCAGCGCGCACCGTGCGCGCGAGACCGAAGACGTTGACCTCGAACACCGCGCGCCATTCGTCGTCGGAGTTGGCCGCCACGTCGCCGACGGCCCCGATCCCCGCGCTGGCGACCAGGAGGTCGATTCCGCCGAGCCGCTGCGCCGCCGCGGTGATCGCCGAGCGCACGGTGTCGTCGTCGCACACGTCGCACTCGATCACCTCCGGCCCGGGTGTGCGGTCCAGCACCGCCACCGCCGCCCCCCGTTCGATCAGCGCCCGCACTGTCGCCGCGCCGATCCCGGAGGCACCGCCGGTGACCACCGCTCGCAGTCCGTCCATCTCCATGCCGCGCTTCCCTTCGGTTGATCCAGCGGGCCCGGTCGATTCGGCGAGCCCTGTCGATTCGTCTAGTGATCCCATGTCTGCATCGGACGCTAGCACCACAGAGGCAGATCGAGAGACTCCGGTCACACGAAAGCCACTGTTGACACAACAAACATCCGATGTATCGTCGTGTCCCAGATCACACCGACAGAGGATGCGAATGACGACGATCACCGCGCTGGCCACCTACGACGTCCGGTTCCCGACGTCCCTGGAACTGGACGGCTCCGACGCCATGAACCCTGACCCCGACTACTCGGCCGCCTACGTGGTGCTGCGCACCGACGACCCGGCCGGCCACGAGGGTCACGGGTTCGCCTTCACGATCGGCCGCGGCAACGACGTGCAGACCGTGGCCATCGATGCTCTCGCCCACATGGTGGTGGGTCGCCGCATCGACGACATCGAGAACGATCTCGGCGCGTTCGCGCGCGAGCTCACCGACGACTCGCAACTGCGCTGGCTGGGCCCGGAGAAGGGCGTGGTCCACATGGCCATCGGGGCCGTGGTCAACGCGGTGTGGGACCTGGCGGCGAAACGTCGTGGACTACCGCTGTGGGAGTTCGTGTCGCGGATGAGCCCCGACGAGATCGTCGACCTCGTCGACTTCCGCTACCTCACCGACGCCCTCACCCGCGACGAGGCGCTGGAGATCCTCATCGCCGCTCAGGCAGGCCGTGACGCACGCATCGACGAGCTCCGCACCCGGGGTTACCCCGCCTACACCACCTCGCCCGGTTGGTTGGGCTACAGCGACGACAAGCTCAGCACCCTGTGCCGGGCAGCCGTTGCCGACGGGTTCGAGACCATCAAGCTCAAGGTGGGTCTGGACATCGACGACGACATTCGGCGGGTCGGACTGGCGCGCAGCGTGATCGGGCCCGCCGTGAACCTGGCCGTCGATGCCAACCAGCGGTGGGACGTGGACGAGGCGGTGACGTGGATGCGCGCGCTCGCCCCCTTCGACATCGCCTGGATCGAGGAGCCCACGAGCCCCGACGACGTGCTCGGGCACGCCGCCATCCGCCGGGGTATCGCCCCGGTCCCGGTCTCGACCGGTGAGCACTGCCAGAACCGGGTGATGTTCAAGCAGTTCCTGCAGGCCGAGGCCGTCGATCTGATCCAGATCGACGCTGCGCGAGTCGGCGGCGTCAACGAGAACATCGCGATCATGTTGCTGGCGGCCAAGTTCGGGGTGCCGGTGGTGCCGCACGCGGGCGGAGTGGGTCTGTGCGAGTTGGTGCAGCACCTGGCAATGATCGACTTCGTCGCCATCTCCGGCACCACCGACGGCCGGGCCATCGAGTTCGTCGACCACCTGCACCAGCACTTCCTCGATCCGGTGCGGATCGTCCGCGGCCGCTACTGCGCGCCGAGCGCACCCGGGTTCTCGGCGGAGATGTCCGCCGCATCCATCGCCGACCACGTGTACCCGTCCGGACCGGTGTGGCTGGCCATCGACAGCCAGCGCCCCGCGTCCTGAGTATCCGCTCCCAGAAGGAAGTTCACCGATGAACAGGTCCACCCTCATGGCCGCGGCCGTGCTCACCACCGCACTGACCGTGCTGTCCACCGGCTGTAGCCGACAGGCCACCGATTCCGGTTCCGGCACCCCGGCGCCCGCCGCCATCGGAACGGGTGATCCCAACGGCGTCTCGGTCGGCGCCGACCAGCCCCGCTCCGACACCGACTTCTGGAGCGCCTACGCCAAGTATCTCGGGCCGAAGGCCGCCGACAACAAGATCAAGCTCGAGAACACCGCGTCGGACAACGACGCGAACCGGCTCAAGTCCAACGTCGACACCCTGATCTCCAAGAACGTCAAGGCCGTCATCATCTCGCCGCAGGACACCGCCGCGGCGGCGCCGGCCATCGCCGCGGCCACCGCGGCGAAGGTCCCCGTCGTCACCGTCGACACCCGTCCGGACTCCGGCGGCGCATACATGGTGGTGCGGGCCGACAACCGCGCGTACGGCACGAACTCGTGCATCTACCTCGGAGAAACACTGCAGGGCAGGGGCAAGGTGGTCGAGTTCCAGGGCGATCTGGCCTCGATCAACGGACGCGATCGATCGGAGGCGTTCGCCGAGTGCATGAAGTCGAAGTACCCCGGAATCGCCGTCATCGAGATCCCCACCGACTGGAAGGGTGATCGCGCGGCATCCGGCCTCGAGGACAAGCTGTTGACCGACCCCGACATCAACGGGATCTACATGCAGGCCGGCGGCGCGTTCCTGCAGCCGACTCTCGCTCTGCTGCAACGCAAGAACAAGCTCGTTCCCGCCGGGCAGCCGGGTCACATCACCATCGTCTCCAACGACGGGATCTCCGCCGAACTCGATGCCATTCGCAAGGGTGACATCGATGCCACCATCTCCCAGCCGGCCGACCTGTACGCCCAGTACGCGGCGTTCTACGCCAGGGCCGCGATCGACGGGAAGACCTTCACCCCCGGCCCCACCGATCACGGATCGACGATCGTCGACACCGGGATCAAGGGGATGCTCGAGGACCAGCTACCCGCACCGGTGGTCACCAGGAACGGTGGCGCCGTGGGCCCGCTGACCACGGTCGACGCGAACTCGACGTCGCTGTGGGGCAATTCGTGACCGATGGCGCACTGCTCGACGCCCGGGGCATCACCAAGCGGTTCGGCGCGAACACGGCGCTGAACGACGTGCGGCTGCGGGTGAGCGCCGGGCGCACCCACGCGCTCGCCGGTCGCAACGGCGCGGGCAAGTCCACCCTGGTGTCCATCCTCACCGGACTCACCGCACCCGACGCCGGGGAGGTGCTGTTCTCGGGCGAGCCCGCCCCGCCGATCTCGGATCGGGACGCCTGGCGCTCACGCGTGGCGTGCGTGTACCAGCACTCGACCATCATTCCCGATCTCAGCGTCGCGGAGAACCTGTTCCTGAACCGCCAGAACATCGATGGTCGCCTCATCCGGTGGGGCGCGGTACGTCGCCGCGCGCGCGAGATCCTCGACACCTGGTCGGTGCCCGTGGACGTCGACACCACCGCCCGTGACCTGTCGGTGGAGCATCGTCAGCTGGTCGAGATCGCCCGATCCCTCTCGCACGGAGCACGTTTCATCATTCTGGACGAGCCCACCGCCCGGCTGGACGGCCCTGCCATCAAGCGGCTGTTCACCCGCATCCGGTCGCTACAGGAGCAGGGCGTGACGTTCCTGTTCATCTCCCATCACCTCGACGAGACGTACGAGATCTGTCAGGACATCACCGTCTTCCGCGACGCACGGCACGTGATCACCGCGTCGGTGGACGAGCTCGGCAAGCCCGACCTGATCGCCGCGATGACCGGCGATCAATCCATGCCTCTCGCTCGCTCCGAGAGTCCCGAACCTGCTCGGGCCGAGGCGGTTTCGACGGCACCGGCCCTCGAGGTCACCGCCCTGGCCCGGCCCGGCGAGTTCGCCGGTGTGGATCTGCGCATCGCGCGCGGTGAGATCGTCGGGCTGGCCGGCGGTGGGGCGAGCGGCAAGGTGGAGGTGGCCGAGACCATCGTGGGTCTGCGCACCGCCGCGAGCGGGACCGTCTCGGCGAACGGGCCGGTGCGCCCTGGCAGCGTCGGCGCCTCGCTGCGCGCCGGTATCGGATTCGTGCCCCACGATCGCCACCACGAGGGGTTGGTGGAGTCGCTGTCCGTGGCGGACAACGCCACCCTCACCGTTCCCCGTTCCCTGGGCCCGCTCGGCCTGATCTCGCGGCGCCGTCGCACCGCGCTCGCCGCGGCCGCCATCGCCGAGTTGGACATCAAGACCGACGGCCCCGAGCAAACCGTGGACGGGCTCTCCGGCGGTAACCAGCAGAAGGTGGTCTTCGCCCGAGCCCTCGCGAGCGAGCCGAAGGTGCTGGTGCTGATCGGACCCACGGCGGGCGTGGATATTCGTTCCAAGGCAACACTTCTCGACGTGGTCACCCGCGCCGCTGCGGACGGCACCGCGGTCCTGGTGGTCTCGGACGAGATCGACGATCTACGCGTCTGTGACCGCGTCCTGGTGATGGTGGGCGGCCATGTGGTCGACGAGTACGGCAACGACTGGAGCGACCACGAACTGGTCGCCTCGATGGAAGGACTGCAGTGACCGGAACGACCCGAACCACCGTGACGGGCAAGGCGCCCGTCACAACTGCGACGCCACCACCGGCAGCGGTCGAGCCCGGTCCCCGCCGGCAGATCCGATGGGCCGCGCTGCGCGACTTCCTACTGGTCCCGCCGATCCTGCTGGTGCTGGTTGTCGGGTACTTCGTCAACGACCAGTTCGTCTCCACCAGCAACCTCACCAACGTGCTCACCACCATGAGCGGGATCTCGCTGATCGTGCTGGCCGAGGTGTTCGTGCTGATCGTGGGCAAGATGGACCTGTCCCTCGAGTCGACGTTCGGGTTGGCCCCCGGTATCGCGATGTGGGCGACGATGGGCACCTCGCAGGTGGGCGCCTTCGTGTGGGCGCAGCAGTGGATGGCCGTTCCGATGGCGTTGGTGGTGGGCGCTCTGGTCGGCCTGATCAACGGCCTGCTCATCGTCCGGTTCGGCCTCAACGGCTTCATCGTGACCCTGGCGATGCTCATCGCCCTGCGCGGACTGCTGACCTTCATCACCGGCGGGTTCACCCTCACCAAGATCGCACCGGCGGTCGACTGGATCGGTAACGACCGCATCCTGGGCATACCGGTGAACATCGTTCTCGCACTGGGACTGTTCGCGATCGGCTACGTGGTCCTCGGCTACACCCGGCTGGGTCGGTCGATGTACGCGATCGGCGGGAACGAGGCGGCGGCGCGCGCTGCCGGTATCCGCACCGACGCCGTGGTGATGGGCGTTCTCGTGGCGGCCGGTGCACTCGCCGCCGTGGGCGGACTGATCTACTCGGGTCAGTTCGCCAGCGTCCAGGTCAGCCAGGGCGACGGCATGATCTTCCAGGTGTTCGCCGCCTGCGTGATCGGCGGCGTCTCACTCAACGGCGGACGCGGATCGGTGGTCGGTGCGTTCTGCGGCATCGCGCTGCTGACGCTGATCCAGAAGCTGCTCTCCTACGGTGGGGTGAGCGCGGACTCGCTGAAGTTCATCAACGGCGCCCTCATTCTCATCGCACTCGTGATCACCCGTGTCGCGAGCCGACGTCGACAGGACTGACACGATGACCGCTTCCGACCGCCCACAGGTGGTGGCGCTGCACACCCGCGTCGCCGAGGGCCGTATCGACGAGTACGACCACGCCCACACCGAGGTCCCGCCCGCTCTGGTGGAGGCCATCCGCACGGCCGGGGCGTCGTCGTGGCGCATCTGGCGCAGCGGGCACGAGCTGTTCCACGTCATCGAATGTGCCGACTACCCGGCGCTTCTCGACGGTTTGCGTGACCTGCCGGTCAACATTGCCTGGCAGGCACGGATGCAACCGCTGCTGTCGACCCCGCACGACTACACCGAGGACGGCACCGACGCGGGTCTGCCGCTGGTGTGGTCGCTGAACGATCAGCTGTGAGTGTGCAGCTGCCACCCCTGGTTCTCGGCGGCGCCGGGTACGCCGGGCTCTACCGCGCCGTGCCCGACGATGTGGCCCGCGCAACCTTGACCGCCGCCCTCGAGCACGGGATCACCGCGTTCGACACCGCACCGCACTACGGCGTCGGCCTGTCCGAGGAGCGGCTCGGGGCCGCTCTGGCCGCGTTCGCCGCCGGTCGTTCCGACACCGACCCCGCGGTGATCGTCTCGACCAAGGTGGGGCGCCTGCTCGTCGACGATCCCGATGCCGTGGACGGCGCCGACGGGTTCTTCGGCACCCCGGCCCGCAGTCGTCGACGCGACTACAGCGCCGACGGTGTGCGGCGCTCCCTGGACCAGTCACTGCTGCGGCTGCAGCGCGACCGCGTGGAGATCGCCCTCGTCCACGATCCGGACGACCATCAGGAGCAGGCACTCTCGGAGGCGGCGCCCGCGCTGTCGGAGCTGCGTGCGCAGGGACGGATCGACTCGTGGGGCGTGGGGGTCAACGACGCCGACCTCGCGCTGCGCTTCGTGCGCGAGACCGACCTCGATCGTGTCCTGATCGCCGGCCGCTACAGCCTGCTCGACCGCCGCGCCCTCGAACTCCTGGGCGCCTGCGCCCAGCGCGGGGTGTCGGTGATGGTGGGCGGTGTGTTCAACAGCGGACTGCTCGCGGACCCGTCCACCCGCACCACCTTCGACTACGGCGACGCCCCCGCCGAGACGGTGGCCCGCGCGCAGGAGATGGCGCGGGTGTGCGGGGACTTCGGGGTGCCGCTGCGCGCGGCGGCCCTGCAGTTCCCGCTGCGCCACGAGGCCGTGGAGGCCGTGGTCAGTGGCGCCGCCGACCCGCAGCAGGTCCTCGACACCCTGGCGATGAGCACCCTGCCCATCCCGGACGATCTCTGGGCCGCCCTCGACGACCTGGTCCTGGTGCGGTGATGGGAAACGGCGAAAGACAGAAGACGATCAGGAAGGACCCGCAGTGAAGTTCCAGCGTATCGGCGAGGTCGGACACGAGAGACCCGTCGTGATCGACGGGGGAACCGCGTTCGACCTCTCCCCCATCACCGCCGACATCGACGGCGCCTTCCTCGCCGACGACGGCATCGCCCGTACGCGCGCCGCGCTCGCCGACGGTGCGCTGCCCACGATCGACATCGACGGCCGACGCGTCGGGGCGCCGGTGGCGCGTCCGCATGCGGTGTGGTGCATCGGGATGAACTACGCCGCCCACGCCGCGGAGTCGGGCTCCGCGCCGCCGGAGGTGCCCGTGCTGTTCTTCAAGACCCCCAACACGGTGGTGGGCCCGTTCGACGACGTCATCATTCCCCGCGGATCCACCCGGACCGACTGGGAGGTGGAGTTGGCCGTCGTGATCGGCTCGCGCGCACAGTATCTGGAATCACCGGAGTCGGCGCTGGACGTGGTGGCCGGATACACGCTCTCCAACGATGTCTCCGAACGCGAACTGCAACTGGAGAAGTCGGGCGGGCAGTGGTCGAAGGGCAAGTGCTGCGCCACCTTCAACCCGTTGGGACCGGCACTGGTGCCGGCGGACGAGATCGACCCGTCCGCTCTGCGTCTGCGCTCGTTCGTCAACGGTGAGCCCCGACAGGACTCCTCGACGGCCGACCTGATCTTCGACGTGGGCTACCTGGTGTGGCACCTCTCGCAGGTTGCCGTGCTCGAGCCCGGCGACATCATCAACACCGGCACCCCGGAGGGCGTCGCGCTGTCCGGCCGCTTCCCCTACCTCGGCCCCGGGGATGTCATGACGGTGGAGATCGACGGCATCGGGTCGGCAACCCAGACGTGTCGGGCCGGGTGATCACCGGGTCACGTTGCGATCGCGCGAGATGGTGAAACCCATCCTGCCCATGAAGCACGTGATGCCGTCGGTGGTCGAGGTGCAGGTGACACCGAAGAACGTGGCGGTCTGCCCGTAGTCCAGCACCCGCGCGGACGGCGCGGCGAGGGTTCCCGGCCGGGTGCACGAGGACAGCGCACCCTCCCCGGACAGCGTCACCAGATAGCGCGGGCCGTAGCTAACCGTCGAACAGTCGACTCCGTTGGCGGCCGCGGGCACCGACACGGCCGCCTCACACCCGAGCACCACGCCCTGCTTCCCGCCCTCGGGGGCGCCGCACGCGACGTTGCCGGTCGGGCTCGAGAAGTAGTACGACGCTCCCGGCGTGCCGCGGGTGCCCACGAAGAACGCCTCGGCGTCGACGGTGTCGTTCGCCGAGGTGAGCGACGACGGGATCCCGGCGGGGGCACCTGCGGGAGGAGGCGCTTCGATCGAGGTCTCGGCGACCGGATTCGGGGAGGCAGGAGTCCGGTCTCCGGGCTTCTGGTCTCCGGGCTTCTGGGCCGCCGGCACCGTGACCGTCGGCGCCGGCGGGGTGTCGGCTGCCGACGGGCTCGCGGTGGAGTTCGACGAGCAGCCCGTGGCTGCCATCGCGAACGCCAGCGCGGCGATACCGAGGAAGTTGGTGGTACGCATGGCAGTCCTGTTCTGTCGGGGCGTGAGCGGCGGGGTGGCCTCTCATCAGCACTATGCACATCACATCGTTCAATTCCGACCAGTCGTTCCGCCGTTGCGGTAACGAACCGATCTCCGTTTGCCGACAACTCGGTGCACGCTGGTCGGCGCCCAATCCGCGAGCCGACAACCAGGCTCGCGGTTACAGTTCACGCGTGAGCGGCAACGATTCCGACAGAACCCCCCACCGTCCCCGCGCCGCCCTGCGCGGCGGCGAGACCGTGACGTTCCTCGAGCTGTTCTTCGACCTCGTGCTCGTGCTGGCCCTGACCCAGGCGACGGCGATCATGGCCGCCGACCCCACCTGGTCGGGACTGACCAAGGGCGTCCTCGTCCTCGGCGTCATGTGGTGGGCGTGGGTGGGGTACGCCTGGCTGACCAGCGTCGTCGACCCCGAGGAGGGCATCAACCGCCTGGTCATCGCGGCTGCGATGGCGGGCCTGCTGGTGGCCGCGATCGCCCTTCCCGAGGCGTTCGACGACCGCGCCCTGCTCTTCGCCGGCGCCTACGCCGTGGTGCGCTACGGCCAACTCGGGCTGTTCTGGCTCGCCGCCGCCGACGAGGACGCCGCCGAACTGCGCCGCTCGGTCACCGGCCTGTTCGTCAGCAGCACCATCGCCGTGGCCATCATCGTCGGCGCTGCCTTCGCCGACGGTCCGGCCCAGGGAGCGCTGTGGCTTCTGGCCATCGTCATCGACATGCTCGGCCCATACGTGTTCGGCAGCGAGGGATGGCGCCTGGCCCCAAAGCATTTCGCGGAACGCCACGGGCTGATCATCATCATTGCGCTCGGCGAGTCCATCGTCGCCATCGGTATCGGTGCCGAAGCAGGACTCGGAACCCTCGAGGTGGTGGCCGTCGTGATCGGGGTGGGCGTCGCGTTCGCCATGTGGTGGCTGTACTTCGACGTGGTGGAGAAGGTGGCCTCGCGGCGTCTCCAGGACGCCGAACCGGGGCCCGAGCAGAATCGCATAGCCCGCGACAGCTACTCCTACCTGCACCTACCGATGGTCACCGGCATCGTGCTCGTCGCCCTCGGGTTGAAGAAGACCCTCGGGCACGTGGACGAGCCGCTGAAGCTCGTGGTGTCCGCGGCCATGTTCGGCGGCATGGCGCTCTATCTCCTGGCCCACGTGGCGTTCCGCTGGCGCAACGTCCACAGCCTGACCACCCAGCGTCTGGTGGCCGCGGCGATATGCCTCGCAGCGATCCCCCTCGGTACGGCGATCCCGGCCCTGACCTCGCTCGTCGTACTCGCCGCGATCGTCACCGGTGTCGTGATCTACGAAACCGTGCGTTTCCGCGACGACCGCGCGGACCTGAGGCGGCGCCTGGCGCACTGAGCGGGTGGATCAGTACACGTCTCGGCGGTCGCGGGAGATGGTGAACCCCGCCTTACCCTGGTAGCAGGTGATCCCCGCCGTGGTGGAGGTGCAGGTGACACCCTGCACGGAGATGGTCTGCCCGTAGTTCAGCGGGAGCGCCGGCCCGATGTTCGGCCCGTCCTGGCGAAAGCCGATGTAGACCCCCTGGTTCTCGCACTGCGCGCGCGCGACACCGTCGATGATCACCACCGACGGAGCGCTGACATCGGACTCCGTGCACACCACCCCGGTGTTGCTGGTCACCGAATCGCGCGCCCGGCAACCTGCCCCGAGAGCGCTCCCCGACGTCACGCCGCAGTCGACATTGCCTGTGGGCGAGCGGAAGTAGTATCCGGCCGCAGCCACGGGAGTGTCGGTGCCGATGAAGTAGTCCCGCGGATCGACGTTGGCATCGGCCGGGGTGAGGGCCGACGGGATGGCGTCGGTAGCGCTCTGCGCCGGCGGTGTGGTCGAGGTGGCGTCACTGGGCGGTGTCGAGCTGCGCGTGGTGGGCGCGGCCGCCCCCGCGCTGACGGTGGGCGCGGTGGGTGTGCCGGAGGGCGCCGGGGAATCGTCGGAACCGCAACCAGCGCACAGGATTCCGATGATCGCAACGACAGGGGCGGCAGCCCGGTGCACGGGGCGGACGAGTGCGGGGCGAGCGGGCAGGGAGCGAGAAAGCAGGGGACGAGAAAGCAGGGGACGAGAAAGCACTGTGGACTCCAATCGAGGTGTGACACACACGACATCGTCCGGTCCGAACCGCACCGTTACGGCGGAAAAGTAACAGTTTGGATCGTCAGGGGTTCGGTGACGCGCTCACCGAACGCAGCACCTTCGTCAGCGCCTTACCACGCGCCAGTTCGTCGACGAGCTTGTCCAGGTAGCGGATACGTTGCATCAACGGGTCCTCGACATTCTCCACACGCACCCCACACACCACGCCGGTGATCAGGGTGACGTCCGGGTTCAGTGTGGCCGCGTCGAAGAAGTCCGCGAACGTGGTCCGCTCTGCCAGGTGCCTGTCGAGGGTCGGCTCGTCGAAGCCGGTCAACCACTCGAGGACGGCGCGGAGTTCGCTCTCGCTGCGACCCTTGCGTTCGAGCTTGGCCACGTAGGCGGGATAGACGTCGGCGACAGGCGTGGTGAAGATGCGATGCACGTCGCTCAACTTAAGGGGTGCGCCCGCACGATGCCTAGTAGCCGGCCGATCCGTCGATGCGCTCGCGCAGGATGTCGGCGTGCCCGAGGTGACGGGCGTATTCCTCGATCATGTGGAACCCGATCCACCGCATGGACACCGCCTGCCCACCGCGCAGCCCCACACCGAGTGCGGTGGGATCGACCCCGTCGGCCACGGCGCGGCAACGCTCGAGGGTGTGGCGGTAGAGGTCGAGCACCTCCCCCGCGGGCATGCCGTGCAGCTCGGTGAAGTCGCGATCATGGACGCCGTGGTCGGCGAACGGCACCGGCTCGGGCAGGCCCGCGAACACCTTCAGGTACCAGTAGTGCTCGACGAACGTCAGGTGCCGCAGCAGACCCAGCAGCGTCAACGACGACGGCGGGGCCGACGCCGTGCGCAGCTGCTCGTCGGTCAGCCCCGAGCACTTCCACACCAGGCTCGCCCGATAGAACTCGATCCACGCGGTGCACATGTCGGCCTCGTCGGCCACGAACGGAATCGGCGCTCGCCCTGCAGAATCGGAGTCGGTCATCCTCCGATCCTGCCAGCACCGATCCGAGCCACCGGCATCGATCTGACCGAACTCGCCGCGCCACGAGCGGCCGGGCGGCACAGTGGGCGGCATGACATTCCAGATCGCCTTCCCCCGCCTCACCCGCGTCGGAGCCGGCGCCGTCGCCGAGATCGGTGAGGTGGTGACCTCACTGGGTCTGCGGCGCCCGCTGCTGGTCACCGACGCCTTCATCGTCTCCACCGGGCTCGCCGAGCGCGTGATGGACCACCTCACCGCGAGCGGCGCCATGCCCGCACTGTTCGACGGCACGGTGCCCGACCCCACCACGATCTCCCTCGGCGCCGGGCTCGACGCCGTACGCGAGCACGGCAGCGACTCGGTGATCGGGCTCGGCGGCGGCAGCCCGATGGACACCGCCAAGGCTCTCGCCGCCCTCGCCGCGAGTGGTGGAGCGATGCGCGACTACAAGGCCCCGCACCAACACACCGGCGCCTCGCTGCCGGTGATCGCCGTTCCCACGACGGCCGGAAGCGGCTTGGAGGCAACGCAGTTCACCGTCATTTCCGACAGCGACACCGACGAGAAGATGCTGTGCCCAGGGTTGTCGTTCCTGCCCGTCGCCGCGATCGTCGACCCCGATCTCACCATGACGATGCCGCCGCGCCTGACCGCCGACACCGGGGTGGACGCACTCACCCACGCTGTCGAGGCCTACGTCAGCCGCAAGGCCAACCCGTTCTCCGACGCGTTGGCCCTGGCCGCGATCGGCACGATTGCACGCAACCTGCGCACCGCCTACGCCGACGGCGGACATGCGCAGGCACGGTCGGCGATGATGATCGCCGCCACCCAGGCCGGAATGGCCTTCTCCAACGCGTCGGTTGCGTTGGTGCACGGCATGTCCCGGCCCATCGGAGCCCACTTCCACGTGGCGCACGGGCTGTCCAACGCGATGCTGCTGCCGGCCGTCACCCGCTTCTCCGTCGACGGTGCCACCACCCGCTACGCCGACTGCGCGCGGGCGTACGGGGTGGCCGCGCAGAGCACCGACGACACCGCCGCCGCAGCGGCCCTGGTGGACGAGATCACCACGCTCTGTGCGGATCTGGCCGTACCCACCCCGGCGTCCTACGGCATCGACGAGCAGCGGTGGGAGGAGCTGATCCCGTTGATGAGCGAACAGGCCCTCGCGTCGGGCTCACCGGGCAACAACCCGGTGGTCCCGGACGCGGCGCAGATCGCCGAGCTGTACCGGGAGGTCTACCGCGGGCGTCAGTAGCCCTGGATCTCCGACCAGGCGCGGCGCAGGCCGAGTGCGTACTCGCTGTCGCAGACGATGCGCTCGACCGTCGCCCGGTCCGACGCAGTGAGCTGCTCGCCCACCACACGGTGCACGTAGCCCACGGCGTCGAGCACGGCGATGAGAGCGGCCAGACGCGAGTTGACCTCCGAGCCACCCTGCACGGCGAGGCGAACCTGCTCGGTCAACTCCCCGGTCGGCGCGCTCTCCGTGGCCACCAGCCGGGTGCGGCGCAGCACCCCGCCACTGGTGACGGTGACGTCGCCGCGGGCGACGAGGTCGTCGCGCACCACCCGATCCGGGCGGGCAGCGCCGGTGAAGTCGACGTCGGCGGAGGTCAGCACGTTGCGCAGCAGAGCCGGCGAATCAAGCTGCGCCAGAACGGCATCGGCTGCGCGATCACCGGTGGGTGTGCTGTCCACGGGCTCGATCTTGTCGCCGATCACCGACACGCGGCCCGCGAGGACCAGCTCGCCGATCGCCGCGGCGGTCACGATCCGGGCGAACGAGGTGACCGTGCGCGCACGTCCGGTGGTGGGGTCGTAGGCCAGCAGAAGTGCAGCTTGGGGAAGCGACGTCGATACGCTCATGGTGGGGTGTTCCTTCCACGCTCAGCCAGGGAGCCGGACGGCCCCGCGATGACCCGACGCTAGCGAGAGTCGGACATTTCAACCATGAATCGCGGTGCTTCTTAGCGGGGACTTAAGACAACTGCCCGGACAGCGAGCGATCACTACCTATGTTCGGTCCGATATCGGCTCGCGGCACCAGGATGCAGCGCGAAGGACCCGGTGTCGATGAACGATCGCGCGCGCAGATTCTGGGCGCCGCGCGCTCCGTCCGGAACCAGATCGGGTGCCGACGACAGCAGCAGCGCCACCAGATCCGACGCGATGTCGTCCGCCAGGTCCGGCCGTGTGAGCAGAAGGTTCGGCAGACCCACGGTCGAGACCGGTGGCGAATCCGCATACGCACCGCCGGGCACGGTCAACCGTCGGAATGGGGCGCCGAGCGTGGAGACGACGGATTCGACGACGCCCGCCAGATCCACCAGCCGCACCGGTCCGGACTCCGCGAACGCCGGGGTGGGCACCGCACCGATCCACCCCACCGCATCCACCGATCCCTCGCGCAGAGCCTTGGCGGCGGCGCGCAGACCCAGCGGTGTCACCTCGACGTCCCGCACGGTGTCGATCCCGACCGCAGCCAGCACCTCGGGCAGGGCGACGAACGTGCCCGAACCCGTGCGCCCCAGGCTCACCCGACGACCGCGAAGATCGTCGACCACCCGCAGGTTCGACGAGGCCGACGCCGCGATCTGCAGATAGTTGTCGTACACCCGCGCGATCGCGACGAGGCTGTCCGGCCGGTCGGCCGTGAAGGCCAGGGCGGTGTCCTGCTGGGTCAGCGCCACGTCCACCTCACCGGCGGCGAGAAGCTCGAGGTTGCGACGCGACCCCGGCGTGACCTGCACGTCGATCGCGAGGGTGTCTCCGCGCGCGGCGGCGGCGGCCAGCAACCGACCGAACGCCAGGTAGCCGCCACCGTCCTCCCCCGCCGCCAGCCGGATCGCGTGCGGACTCGCATGCGCGCACCCGCCGATCACGGTGGCCACCGCGCCGATGGCCGCACCCAACAGGAACCGCCTGCGCTCGATCACGATGCGGCCACCGTCTCGCTGACGGGCAGGACGACGCGGAATGTCGCACCGCGCGGATGCGTGGCCGCCATCTCCACCGATCCTCCTCGCATCTGCGCCAGCGCCACGGCGATGGACAGGCCCAGACCGGATCCGCCCTCGGTGCCGCGGACGAATCTCTGCGTGAGCGTCGGGGCGACCCCGGAGTCGAACCCCACACCGGTGTCGATCACCTCGATCACCGCGTTCTCCCCCGCCTCCGCGGCCCCCGACGTCGAGGTTGCCGGGGTGGTGGATGTTGCCGGGGTGGTCGAGGTTGCGATGGTGACGGTTGCACCGCGGCCGGCGTAGCGGGAGGCGTTGCTCAGGGCGACGTCGAGAATCTGGGCGAGCGAGTCCGCGGAGATGGCCGCCACCACCGACGCGTTGTCGGGCGCCACCTGCAACTGCATGCCGGCGCGCGCGAACGACTCGGCCCAGGCGTCGACGCGGTCACCGACGACGACGTCGACACGGCACGCCGCGTTGCCGGCGGACTCGGCGGTCAGCGCGGCGTGTTCGAGCTCGGCGAGGGTGAGCATGCCGTCGAGCACGGCGCTGAGCCGATCGACCTCGGTGGCCGCGCGCTCGAGCTCACCTCGCGTGGCGTCCGGTGCTGCCATCGAGATCGCGTCGAGCCGAAGCTGCAGTGCTGCAAGCGGATTGCGTAGCTGGTGGGCGGCGTCGGCGGTGATCCGCTGCTGGGTGGCGACGGCGTCGACGACGGTGGCGGACAGGTCGTCGAACGAGCGTCGGAGGCGTCGGAACTCCCGCGGCCCACCCACCTCGGTGCCCGGTTCGTCGTCGGCGGTGCGCCGGCCCGGCAGCCGCGCCGAGAGCTCGACAAGATCGTTCGACATGGTCTCGAGCGGGCGGAGCACCCACCTGCTCACCAGCACCGCACCGCCCATGAACAGGGCCACGAGCACAACCGACACCGCCGCGATGCCGAGCCACAGCCGCCCCAGTTCCGACCGCAGCGGAGCCGTGGACGCCTCGATCACCACCACTCCGCTCGGGTCGCTGAGCCGACCGATCGGATAGGTGAACACCGCGTCCGTCGGCCCCCACGGCAGAACCTCGTCGAGCGGGGTCGACTCCTCGCTGCGCAGTGCCGCCTCGACGGCCCCGAGGATGCGGGCATCGGCCGGATCCCCACCGGCCGAGGCGATCACGATGCCGCGACTGTCGGTGACGAGCACGGTGTCGCCGTAGAGCTCGCTGTATCGACGCGCGTACGTGGCCAGTTCGTCGTACCCGCCCGCGGGCGTCACGGCCTCGGCCAGCCGCGAAATGTAGTCGAGGTCGCGGTTGCGTTCGAGCACGAAGTCGCGGGTCCGCGACGCCGAGAACGACAGTGCCAGCGCAGCGGACAACCCGGCGATCGAGACGATGAAGAGCACCCCGAGCACCACGATCAGACGCGCGCGCACCTCACACTCCCAGGCGGTAACCGAAGCCGCGGATCGTCGAGATCAGGCCCGGCCGATCCAGCTTGGCCCGCAGGCTCGTCATGTGCACATCGAGGGAGCGGGAGACCACCACGAACGCGTCGCCCCACACCTCGTCGAGGAGCTGCTCTCGACTCACCGCCGTACCGACCTTGCCCG
The DNA here is from genome assembly GCF_054979605.1 of Rhodococcus sp. AZ1. NCBI lineage: Bacteria > Bacillati > Actinomycetota > Actinomycetes > Mycobacteriales > Nocardiaceae > Rhodococcus > Rhodococcus sp. AZ1. The sequence goes on along the minus strand of NZ_JBUEQF010000001.1, from coordinate 176,843 downwards.
CCAACACGCGAAGAATGTCGAACTCCTTCTGCGTCAACGCGATCGGCAGTCCGTCCACCGACACCGCTCGGCTCGCCAGGTCGATGCTCACGTCGCCGATCACCACCGAGTCCGCGGCGGCACTCTCACTCGCCCGTGCGGCGCGGCGTGAGACCGCCTCGATTCGCGCCAACAACTCGCTCAGCCGCGCCGGTTTGACCAGGTAGTCGTCCGCACCGGCGCGCAACCCGGCCACCACCGACCGCTCGTCGCCGCGGGCGGTGAGCACCACCACCGGTACGGCACTGACCGAGCGGAGCTTGCGCAGCACATCGATCCCGTCCGCATCGGGCAGACCAAGATCCAGCAGGACCACGTCGATGTTCTCGTGCCGTGTGAGGATGTCGCTGCCGCGCCGCATGCGCACCGGGGTCAGGTGTTGCGATCGCAGCGCGGACACCAGAGCGTCGCCGACCCCGTCGTCGTCCTCCACCACGGCGATGCGCATCAAATCACCTCGACATTCGTGCCGCGTGCGATCCTGCCACACGGTGGGTGGCAGGCGTCGAAGGCGACCCGACGCGGAACTGGTGGCCGGGCGGCGGCGCTCCGGACAATGCACGACGGGTGGGGCGTCAGATCGAAGAGCGTGACCCCGTCGACGGCGGTGGACGGGAAGGTCGACGCCAGGTGCATCCGGGTTGTCGTACCGGTACCTCAGCGCTGCGGTGGGTGTGAGCGCCAGGACAAGAGCGGCCGGCAGCCGAGATCTCCATCAGCCACAGTGACGCGGGGACGAGCCCAGCGGGGGCGGGGCTCGGTGGTGTCGGTCCCGGGCGCGTCGGGCTCACGCGTGTCCGGATCGGGGGTGTGGGCGGGGTGGGCGGTCATCGAGGTGGGACGAGGACGCGGACGAGAAGTCCGCGATGGTCCGAGCCCCGCACGTCGACGGGGCACACGGAGATCGGGGCAGCATCTGCGATCAGCACGTGGTCGATGGCGATGATCGGTGGGTACCACCGGTCCGCGGCGTAGGTCTTGATCGGGGCGACGCCGAGCGCGGTCGCCGCATCGAGGAATCGGCCGGACGCCAGGCGTCGGAAACGCACGTGATCGCGGGTGGCGTTGAAGTCGCCCGCCACGATCACCGGGCCCTCCGGCAGATCGTCGAGCAGAGCGCGAAGCCGGTCCATCTCACGCAGCCATGCTCCCGGCCGCCGGGGCCACGGTGGGACAGGGTGGGCGGCCGCCACCCTGACCGGGCCGACCTCCGGGACCGCCACGGTGGCGGAGAGCAACTCGCAGACGAAGCCGTCGTGTCGGACCATCGCGCTGAGTGGGTACCGACTCCAGATACCGGTCCCCTGCCCGCCGTCACCTGGCGACAGGTGGTGGTACGGCAGCGTGCGCTCGAGGCCCGCCGCCCGCAGACCGTCCACGGTGACCTGCGAAAGTTCCACCAAGGCCAGCACGTCCGCACCGTGGGCGCGCACCTGCGCTGCCAGGTGGGCTGTATCCGCGCCGCCGAGGAGCACGTTCGCGTGCAGCACCGCCAGTTCACGCCCCACATCCGCTGCGGGCGGGGCCGGTCGACGGCGGCGGCGCTGCGTGAGCGCGGCCACCTGTCCCACGACGACTCGGGCCACCACAACTGCGGCCACGACGACTCCGGCCACCGCCCCGAGGAGGCTCCACACCGACGGGTCGACGAGCGCGGCCACCAGCACGAGCACCGCGCCGGGCAGCGCCGCGAGCCTCAGGTACGGGGCCAGCGCCGCCGCCACCAACACGACCTGTCGTCGCGAGTCCAGATGGTGCGCCGCGACCCCGGCCACCGCGATCAGTAGTAGGGCGACCCCGACGAGGGTGAGGACAATGGGCACCTCACCCAGTGAACCAGGCTGAGCGGAACTGCTGCCCGGGTGATGCTCGGAGCGGACCTACTCGGAGACCCCGATCTCCGGTCGCCCGGACGGCACGACCACCGTCGCGCGGGTCCGGGCGGGCACTCCGGGTGCGGACACCGTGTCCACGGTGCGCAGTTCGGCCGTCCACTCGTCGGGCGTCAGGCGCGCACGCACGTGCCCGCGCAGAGCGTTGCCGAACTTGACGTGCGGCGACGCCGCCGCGATGGCCCGGCCGGTGTCGTCGACGTCGGCGCCGTTCTTCCCCGAGGCGATCGAGGTACCCGCGAACTCCACGCCCACCACCGGGGCCGACGGGTCCTGATAGTCGCGTCGCAGCTCGGAGACGATGCTGCGGTGGATGTCGCCGACGATGGAGACGAGGTTCTGCGTGCCGCGCTCGCGCGCCCCGTCGAGGATCCGGTGCCGTGAGCCCTCGTAGCCTCCCCACTGGTCCATCGGCACTACGCGCTCACCGTTCTTCTGCGCCGCCAGGTCGGAGATCACGGTCTGATGGGCGAGGAACTTCCACCGGGCGGGACTGGTGAACCCGTCGAGGATCCACTTCTCCTGCTCCGGCCCTGTGATGGTGCGGGCAGGGTCTGCGGTGACGGCGTCCTGCGGGTGCTCGCCGTCGCCGTCGGCCTGGTCGTCGCGGTACTGCCGAGTGTCGAGCACGGAGAAGTCGACGAGGTCGCCGAAGGTGAATCTGCGGTACTCGGCGATGTTCGGGCCGTTCGGACGCAGGTTCGCGCGCACCGGGGTGTTCTCCCACCACGCCTTGAACGCATCGGCGCGCCGCAGCAGGAACTGCCGCGGGTCGTCGTTGTTCTGACTGATCGACCCGGCCCAGTTGTTCTGCACCTCGTGATCGTCGAACGCGGAGATCCACGGTGCGCTGGAATGTGCGGCGGCGAGATCGGGATCGGACTTGTACAGCGCGTAGCGGTCACGGTAATCGGCGAGCGAGACCGATTCGTGGCGCATCGACTCGGGGAACGCCGCGCCTCGCACCCCACCGCCATCGGTGAGTGGGTACTCGTAAATGTAGTCACCGAGGAAGAAGATGACGTCGAGGTGCTCCTGCGCCATGTCGGCGTAGGCGTTGTAGAAGCCCTCCTCCCACTTCTGGCACGAGGCCCAGGCGAATGTCAGCGCAGCGCAGGCCGATCCGGGCGCGGGCGCGGTCTTGGTGCGGCCCACAGGGCTCGCGTCGGAGCCGACCATGAAGCGGTAGAAGTACTCGCGGCCCGGCTCGAGGCCCGTGACGTCCACGTGCACCGAGAATCCGTCCTGGTCGGTGGCCACCTCCACACCGCGCGCCACGACCGCCCCGAACGAGGGATCGTGCGCGATCTCCCAGCACACCGGCACGATGCCCGGTGTCATCCCACCGAGGGGCGCGACCGGGTCCACCACCAGTCGCGTCCACAGGACCACCGAATCGGGCAGTGGGTCGCCGGAGGCGACACCGACGCGGAACGGGTAGCCGGGCGGTGTGACGGGCGCGGCCGACGCGAGGGTGTTGCCCGTCAACGCGGGCGTGAACGCGAGCGCGCCGACCAGCGCGGTCCACGTGAGGAACTGACGTCGAGTGGTGCCGGCGCGCAGTGACCTGTCGGATCCGATCACGAAATCGTTCATGAACCTCAGCATCGACCGGTCCGGTGACCATCATCGTTATGTGCGGTAACGATCAGGTGGATCTGCGGCGACAGGACCGTCGAAATCGGGCGGACACGACACGAGCCCCGCACCCCTGGCGGACCAGGGACGCGGGGCTCGTGAGGCTACTGGCAGATCTACCGGTAGTCGCCCGAGAAACCGTAGTCGTCGAGCGGCACCGCAGCACCGGTGTTCTGGCCGAAGCCGTCCGGGCTGTAGTACTGATCGTCGTACGACGGCACGGCGTACGCCGCTGCGCGCGCCTCCTCGGTGGGTGCAACGGTGATGTTGCGGTACCGGTTGATGCCGGTGCCGGCCGGGATCAGCTTGCCGATGATCACGTTCTCCTTCAGACCGATGAGCTTGTCCGAGCGGCAGTTGATGGCCGCGTCGGTGAGCACACGGGTGGTCTCCTGGAACGACGCCGCCGACAGCCACGAATCCGTCGCCAGCGACGCCTTCGTGATACCCATCAGCACCGGACGTCCGGCCGCGGGCTCGCCACCCTCGGCCACGACGCGACGGTTGCTCGCCTCGAACTCGCTGCGCTCGGTGAGCGATCCGGGCAGGAACTCCGTCGAACCCGAGTCGATGATCGTCACCCGACGCAGCATCTGACGAACGATCGTCTCGATGTGCTTGTCGTGGATCGACACGCCCTGGCTGCGGTAGACCTCCTGCACCTCGTTGACGAGGTGGATCTGCACCTGACGGGGACCCATCACGCGCAGCACCTCGTGCGGGTTGGCCGCACCCTCCATCAGCTGCTGGCCGACCTCGACGTGATCGCCGTCCGCGAGCAGACGCTCCGAGCCGTCCTCGTGCTTGAACACACGCAGGCGCTGACGCTTGGAGAGCTTGTCGTAGACCACCTCTTCGCCACCGTCGTCCGGCACGATGGTGATCTTGTAGAAGCGCTCACCCTCCTCGAGCTGCACGCGCCCGGTGACGTCCGCGATCGGCGCGACACCCTTGGGCACACGTGCCTCGAACAGCTCCTGCACACGCGGCAGACCACCGGTGATGTCGTCGCCGGCCACACCACCCTGGTGGAAGGTGCGCATCGTCAGCTGCGTGCCGGGCTCGCCGATCGACTGCGCCGCGACGATACCGACGGCCTCGCCGATGTCGACGAGCTTGCCGGTGGCCATCGAACGGCCGTAGCACGTGGCGCACACACCGGTGCCGGTGGTGCAGGTGAGCACCGAGCGCACCTTGACCTTGGTGATGCCCGCCGCGAGGAGAGCATCGATGGCCGGATCGCCCAGATCGTGACCACGCTCGACGATCACGGTGCCCGACTCGTCCACCGCGTCGGCGGCCAGGGTGCGGGCGTACGTGCTGGTCTCGACGTGCGCATCGCGGATCAGCGTGCCGTTGGGCTGCTTCTCGGCGATGGTCGTGGTGATGCCGCGGTCGGTGCCGCAGTCGACCTCGCGCACGATCACGTCCTGGCTGACGTCCACCAGACGACGGGTCAGGTAACCCGAGTCGGCGGTGCGCAGGGCGGTGTCGGCCAGACCCTTGCGGGCGCCGTGCGTGTTGATGAAGTACTCGAGAACCGTCAGGCCCTCCTTGAAGGAGGACTTGATGGGCCGCGGGATGAACTCACCCTTCGGGTTGGTCACCAGACCCTTCATTCCGGCCAGCGAGCGAACCTGCGTCATGTTTCCGGCGGCACCGGACTTGACGATCATCGGGATCGGGTTGCTGTCGGGGAAGTGGGCCTCCATGGCCTTACCGACCTGCTCGGTCGCTTCCTGCCAGATCTTCACCAGAGCCGAGTTGCGCTCGGTGTGATCGAGCGCGCCGCGCTGGTACTGCTTCTCGATCCGGTCGGCCTGGGTCTCGAACTCCTCGAGGATCTGCGGCTTCTCCGGCGGCACCAGCACGTCGGAGATCGAGATGGTCACACCCGAGCGCGTGGCCCAGTAGAAACCGGCGTCCTTGAGCTTGTCGACGGTCTGGGCCACCACGATCATCGGGTACCGCTCGGCGAGGTCGTTGATGATCGTCGCCTGACGCTTCTTCGGCATCTGCTCGTTGACGAACGGGTAGTTGCCCGGCAGCAGCTCGTTGAAGATCACACGCCCGAGGGTGGTCTCGGCGGTCCAGGCATCGCCCGGCGCCCACCCGTCGGGGAACAGCTCCGCCTCGACGTCCGCAGGCGGACGCTGCTGGGTCAGACGCACCTTGATCTTCGACTGCACCGTCAGCACACCACGGTCGACGGCCATCTGAGCCTCGGCGGGGCTGGCGTAGATGCCCTGCTCCGGCCGGTCCTTGGCGGCGGCCGCGTTCTCCCCGAGAGCCTTCTCGTCGAGACGGGTCAGGTGGAACAGACCCGTCACCATGTCCAGACGCGGCATGGCCAACGGGCGACCCGACGCGGGCGAGAGGATGTTGTTGCTCGAGAGCATCAGCACCCGGGCCTCGGCCTGCGCCTCCGCCGACAGCGGCAGGTGCACGGCCATCTGGTCGCCGTCGAAGTCGGCGTTGAAGGCCTCACACACCAGCGGGTGCAGCTGGATGGCCTTGCCCTCCACCAGCTGCGGCTCGAACGCCTGGATACCCAGACGGTGCAGGGTGGGTGCACGGTTGAGCAGCACCGGGTGCTCGGCGATGACCTCTTCGAGCACGTCCCACACCTGGGCGCGCTGACGCTCGACCATGCGCTTGGCCGACTTGATGTTCTGCGCATGGTTCAGATCCACCAGGCGCTTCATCACGAACGGCTTGAACAGCTCGAGAGCCATCAGCTTCGGCAGACCGCACTGGTGCAGCTTGAGCTGCGGACCCACCACGATCACCGAGCGGCCCGAGTAGTCCACACGCTTTCCCAGCAGGTTCTGACGGAAGCGACCCTGCTTGCCCTTGAGCAGATCCGACAGCGACTTCAGCGGACGGTTGCCCGGCCCGGTGACCGGACGCCCACGACGACCGTTGTCGAACAGCGCGTCCACCGACTCCTGCAGCATCCGCTTCTCGTTGTTGACGATGATCTCGGGGGCACCGAGATCGATCAGTCGCTTGAGGCGGTTGTTGCGGTTGATCACGCGGCGGTACAGGTCGTTGAGGTCGGAGGTGGCGAAGCGGCCACCGTCGAGCTGGACCATCGGACGCAGCTCCGGCGGGATCACCGGAACGGCGTCGAGCACCATGCCCATCGGCGAGTTGCCGGTGGACTGGAACGCCGCGACCACCTTCAGGCGCTTGAGGGCGCGGAGCTTCTTCTGCCCCTTGCCGCTGCGGATGGTCTCGCGCAGGCTCTCGGCCTCGGCCTCGATGTCGAAGTTCTCCATCAGCTTCTGAATGGACTCCGCGCCCATCGCGCCGGTGAAGTACTCGCCGTAGCGGTCGACCAGCTCGCGGTAGATCAGCTCGTCGACGATGAGCTGCTTGGGGGCGAGCTTGGTGAACGTGGACCAGATCTCCTCGAGCCGGTCGAGTTCGCGCTGCGCCCGGTCGCGGAGCTGACGCATCTCGCGCTCGCCGCCGTCCTTGACCTTGCGGCGCACATCGGACTTGGCACCCTCGGCCTCGAGCTCGGCGATGTCGGCCTCGAGCTTCTGCGCGCGTGCCTCGAGATCGGCGTCGCGCTGATCGACGACGGCCTTCTTCTCCACCTCCATCTCGGCCTCGAGGGTCGAGAGCTCGTTGTGGCGCAGCTCGTCGTCCACCGAGGTGATGACGTATGCGGCGAAGTAGATGATCTTCTCGAGATCCTTCGGCGCCAGGTCGAGCAGGTAACCCAGACGCGACGGGACACCCTTGAAGTACCAGATGTGGGTGACCGGCGCGGCCAGCTCGATGTGACCCATGCGCTCACGGCGAACCTTGGCGCGCGTGACCTCCACGCCACAGCGCTCGCAGATGATGCCCTTGAAGCGCACACGCTTGTACTTGCCGCAGTAGCACTCCCAGTCGCGAGTCGGTCCGAAGATCTTCTCGCAGAACAGGCCGTCCTTCTCGGGCTTGAGCGTGCGGTAGTTGATGGTCTCCGGCTTCTTGACCTCACCGTAGGACCAATTGCGGATGTCCTCCGCGGTCGCGAGACCGATGCGAAGTTCATCGAAGAAGTTGACGTCCAGCACGTCGTACTTCCTTTCCCCGTAGGACGGGTTAGTTTTCTGTAGCTACGGCAGTGGGTCGGCGAGGACGAACGCCGCCGACTACTGCGCCAGATCGTCGACGGTGGCGGCCTCGTTGCGGGAGAGGTTGATTCCCAGGTTGGCCGCCGCGCGCTCGAGATCCTCGTCGTCGCCGTCCGCCATCGTGATCGCCGCACCGTCGGAGGAGAGAACCTCCACGTTCAGGCACAGCGACTGGAGCTCCTTGAGGAGCACCTTGAACGACTCGGGGATGCCCGGCTCGGGGATGTTCTCGCCCTTGACGATGGCCTCGTACACCTTCACGCGGCCCACCACGTCGTCCGACTTGATGGTCAGCAGCTCCTGCAGCGTGTACGCCGCGCCGTAGGCCTGCATCGCCCAGCACTCCATCTCGCCGAAGCGCTGGCCACCGAACTGGGCCTTACCGCCGAGCGGCTGCTGGGTGATCATCGAGTACGGACCGGTCGAACGAGCGTGGATCTTGTCGTCGACCAGGTGGTGGAGCTTGATGATGTACATGTAGCCCACCGACACCGGGTACGGGAACGGCTCACCGGAACGACCGTCGAACAGCGTCGCCTTACCGTCGGCGCCGACCATCTGGTCGCCGTCACGGTTCGGGATGGTGCTCGAGAGCAGACCCGTCAGCTCGTCCTCCTTGGCGCCGTCGAACACCGGAGTGGCGATGTTGGTGTCGGCCTCGGCCGCCAGCATCTCCTCCGGCAGCGTCGCCGCCCAGTCCGGACGGCTACCGTCCGACGCCACCTGCACGTTCCACCCGGTCTTGCCGATCCACCCCAGGTGGGTCTCGAGGATCTGACCGATGTTCATACGACGGGGCACACCGTGCGTGTTGAGGATGATGTCGATCGGGGTGCCGTCGGAGAGGAACGGCATGTCCTCGGCGGGAAGGATCTTGCCGATGACGCCCTTGTTGCCGTGACGACCGGCGAGCTTGTCGCCGTCCTGGATCTTGCGCTTCTGCGCCACGTACACGCGCACCAGCTCGTTCACGCCCGGAGGCAGATCGTCGTCGTCGTCGCGCGAGAACACGCGAATACCGATGACCTTGCCGTTCTCGCCGTGCGGCACCTTCAGGGAGGTGTCGCGAACCTCGCGCGCCTTCTCACCGAAGATCGCGCGCAGCAGGCGCTCCTCCGGCGTCAGCTCGGTCTCACCCTTGGGCGTGACCTTGCCGACGAGCACGTCACCGTCACGAACCTCGGCACCGATGCGGATGATGCCGCGCTCGTCGAGATCGGCGAGCACCTCGTCGGAGACGTTGGGGATGTCGCGGGTGATCTCCTCGGCACCGAGCTTGGTGTCACGGGCATCGATCTCGTGCTCCTCGATGTGGATCGAGGTGAGCACGTCCTCCTCCACCAGACGCTGGCTGAGGATGATCGCGTCCTCGTAGTTGTGGCCCTCCCACGGCATGACGGCCACCAGCAGGTTCTTGCCCAGGGCCATCTCACCGTTCTCGGTGCACGGCCCGTCGGCGAGCACCTGACCGGCCTCGACGCGGTCACCCTCGTCGACGATCGGACGCTGGTTGGCGCACGTGCCCTGGTTGGAGCGGGCGAACTTGCGCATGCGGTAGGTGCGGCGGGTGCCCTCGTCGGCCATCACCGTCACGTAGTCGGCGGAGACCTCCTCGACCACGCCGGCCTTCTCGTTGACCACCACGTCACCGGCGTCGACGGCGGCACGAAGTTCCATGCCGGTACCGACGATCGGGGCCTCGCTGCGCACCAGCGGAACGGCCTGACGCTGCATGTTGGCACCCATCAGGGCGCGGTTGGCGTCGTCGTGCTCGAGGAACGGGATCATGGCCGTGGCCACCGACACCATCTGGCGCGGCGAGACGTCCATGTAGTCGACGTCGGTCGACGAGACGAACTCCACCTCGCCGCCCTTACGACGGACGAGGATGCGGTCCTCGACGAAGGCACCCGAGGTGTCGATCGCCGAGTTGGCCTGCGCCACCACGTGGCGGTCCTCCTCGTCGGCGGTGAGGTAGTCCACCTCGTCGGTGACGCGACCGTCGACCACCTTGCGGTACGGGGTCTCGATGAAGCCGAACGGGTTGACCCGCGCGTACACCGACAGCGATCCGATCAGGCCGATGTTCGGGCCTTCCGGCGTCTCGATGGGACACATGCGGCCGTAGTGCGAGGGGTGCACGTCGCGCACCTCGAGGCCGGCGCGCTCACGCGAGAGACCACCGGGACCGAGAGCGGACAGGCGGCGCTTGTGCGTCAGACCCGACAGCGGGTTGTTCTGGTCCATGAACTGCGAGAGCTGCGAGGTGCCGAAGAACTCCTTGATCGCCGCCACGACGGGACGGATGTTGATCAGGGTCTGCGGCGTGATCGCCTCCACGTCCTGCGTGGTCATGCGCTCACGGACCACACGCTCCATGCGCGAGAGGCCCACGCGGATCTGGTTCTGGATCAGCTCGCCCACCGTGCGCAGACGACGGTTGCCGAAGTGGTCGATGTCGTCGACCTCCACCGGAACCTCTTCGCCGCCGGGTGCGGTCATCGAGGTCTCGCCCGCGTGCAGACGCACGAGGTACTCGATGGTGGCGACGATGTCCTCCTCGGTGAGGGTGGACGCCAGGATCGGCTGGCCCGGGTTCAGGCCCAGCTTCTTGTTGATCTTGTAGCGACCCACCCGTGCGAGGTCGTAGCGCTTCTCCTTGAAGAACAGGTTCTCGAGCAGGGTCTGCGCGCTCTCCTTGGTGGGGGGCTCGCCCGGACGCAGCTTGCGGTAGATGTCGAGCAGGGCCTCGTCGGTGCCGGCCGTGTTGTCCTTCTCCAGCGTGGCCATGAGGATCTCGGAGAACCCGAAACGCTCGGTGATCTGCTCGGTGGTCCACCCCAGCGCCTTGAGCAGCACGGTGACCGGCTGGCGACGCTTGCGGTCGATGCGCACACCCACGGTGTCGCGCTTGTCGACGTCGAACTCGAGCCACGCACCGCGGCCCGGGATCACCTTGACGCTGTGCAGGTCCTTCTCGGTGGTCTTGTCCACCGAGTGGTCGAAGTACACGCCGGGCGAGCGCACGAGCTGGCTGACCACCACGCGCTCGGTGCCGTTGATGATGAAGGTGCCCTTGTCGGTCATCATGGGGAAATCACCCATGAACACCGTCTGGCTCTTGATCTCGCCGGTGTTGTTGTTGATGAACTCCGCGGTGACGAACAGCGGCGCCGCGTAGGTCATGTCCTTGTCCTTGCACTCGTCGATCGAGGCCTTGACCTCGTCGAAGCGCGGGTCGGAGAAGGAGAGCGACATCGAGCCGGAGAAATCCTCGATGGGGGAGAGCTCGGTGAGAATGTCCTCGAGCCCACCGCTGGCCGAGCTGTCGCCGCGGGCCTGAGCCCTCTCACGCCAACTCGGAGCCCCGATGAGCCATTCGAACGAATCAGTTTGAAGATCAAGTAGCCCTGGTACCTCGAGCGGCTCGCGAATCTTCGCGAACGACACCCTCTTCGGGGCTCCGGGAGTTCCGGTGTTGTCCTTGGTCTGGGTGGAGACTGCCAAGATGCATCCTTCCAGCACCTCACGCGAACCGTGCCGCTACCGAACCGTGAGGACTCGGGCGACCGCCGCTGTATCTGCTTTTGTGTGGGGCGAATCGGTGTGACCGAAACCGCTGGTCACAACCCGAACGACGACCTCGCCCCGAGCAGCCCACAACACAGCGGACGACACGGAAACAGGAGAAGGACAGGAGGCACCCAGCGCAACAACCGAAAGTACCCCTCGCGGCGCTCAGATGCAAGCCCCCAGCCGGACCCTCACGCCGGCTCGCAGTATCGGTGCCTCCATTTGCGCCGATAGCAAACCGCCGGGCTCGGGAACCCAGTGGAGCGACGAACGAATTCGCCTTGCAACAGCCTGGACCGCGAACGTCCCCGCGTCAAGACGAACACGAAATTTGTGTCCTCGGGTTTGCGACGGTGGCGCCCTCAGCGGTTGTCGAGCTTGGAGATCAGCCAGCGCCCGTCGACTCGCCGCATCGTGAGCGTCACCGGCGTATCGGCCTGACCCTGATCGACACCGTCCTGCGACGCGGTGACGTTCAAACTGGCCGTCACCTCGGCCAGGTCCCCCTGCAGCGACCCGACACCGAGCTGGGTGACCTTGGCGACGGCCACCGTCTTCGTCTGCAGCACACCGGATTTCGTCTGATCAGCGGTGTCGTTGTATTCCTTGAGACGATCACCGTCGAGGAAGGTCCGCGCAGCCGCCTGATCGGCGTCGATCGTATCGGCCTTGTAGGTGAACACCGTCTCGAGCGCGGTGCGCGCAGCCGCGGCCACCTCGTTGGTGCCGGGCTGATCCACCCACGCGTCGTTGGTCACCGTGCGCGTGCCCGGCTGGAAGGCCGCGATCGCGGCCGCGATACCGGCCACCACGGCGATCACCAGCAGGACGACGGTGACCCGTCGAACGCGGCGCGAGGACGCCGTCTCGGCCTCCCCCACCGGCGACGGCCCGCTCGAGCCCGCCGCCGCTCCCGCGGCGACAGGCTTGCTGAGGCGATACGCCGCAGTCCGACGCCTCTTGGGCTGCACAGCCGTCGTGGCTTCAGCGTCCACGGTGTCGGGTGCCGCGGTGTCGGGTGCCGCGGTGTCCGCGATCTCGGTGTCGGCGGCGACCTTCGTCAGTGCCACGGTCTCGGCGACATCGGCCTTCTCGGCAACATCGACTTTCTTGGCGACATCGACCTTCTTGGCGGGGGCAGCCTTCTTCGCGGGGGCAGCCTTCTTCGCGGGGGCAGCCTTCTTGGCGGGGGCCACCTTCTCGACCGGCTCCGCCTTCTTCGCCGGAGCGACCTTCTTGGCGGGGGCGGGTGCGCTCTCGCCGACCTCGGGTGATCGACCGGCCACACGGGGTCGCCGAGCCGGGCCGGCAGGGTTCTTGCGGCGCGGGGGTGCCATCGTCAGGTCCTCAATCGCTCTCGTGCCGGATGACTACTGCCCGGCGGGGGCGGGTGCGGGTGCCGGCGCCGGGGACTCGGGCGTGGCAGGTGCCGGTGCATCGGGGGCCGGTGCCGGCGCCGGGGTTCCGGGCGCCGGGGTGGTGGTGGGGACGGCGAGGGCGATCCGCTGCCCGATGGGCTGAATCTTCGAGGCCTTCCACACGTCACCGACCTTGGTGAGCTCGAGTCGCACCGTGGTGAGGTAGCGCTCCTCACCGCTGGGCTTCTTGGTGTCGGTCTGCAGAACCACCAGTGACGCGGCAGTTCCGTCGTCCTGATTGAAGTCGGTCAGAACGGCGTGCTGCACGGTGGCCGTGGTGACCACGTTGGTGGTCGCGAACTGTGCGCGGAACTGGTCCTTGGTGTCGTTGAGACCCGCGGTCAGCTCGTCACCGGTGATCGAGGATTCGATGTCGGCGAACGTCTTGTCCAGGTTGTTCGAATCCACCGAGTTCAGGTTGACCCCCGCCTGCCGAGCGCCCGCGAGCGCCGACTCGCGAGCATCGGCCTTGGCGGAGTTCTGAGCCGAGTGGAACCAGCCGGTACCGAGCAGGACGGCAGCGACCACCGCCACCACGGCAGCGAGTGCCGCGGCGACGAGACCGACTATGTCCCACCGCCGACGTTGTGCGGGTGAAGTCACGGTTCGAACGTACTCCGAGCTCACTTCACGGTGACACCCACGAGGGGTGCCAGCTGCGAGGCGATGGGGTTGAGGTTCAGCGGCGCGGGGGCGACCTTGGGTGTGTCGTCCCAGGGCTGCGGAACCGTCGGGTCCGCGAAGACGGCCCGGTTGGCACTGCGCACGCCGGTCACCGACCCCTGCGGGGCGGTGCAGTTGGCGTTGGAGTTGAGCGGGAAGTCCTGCTGCTCATCGTTGAAGTTGGGGTCCTTCGCCCGCTCCGCGTCGATGATCGCCCGGGTGCCCTCGTAACCCACCGTGCACGGCGGCGGGGCGTTGACCTCGAGGATCGCGCCCTGGTGGACAGTGGAGTCGCCCGGTGTCGCCGACGGCGCCGCCACCGACAGTGCCGGCAGGAACTGAAGCAACGGCCGCAGGGCGAACGTTCTCGGACTCAGTGCATCGATCAACGACGCCAGCGACCCCAGGTTCTGAGTCAGCGGTGCGCCGATCTGGTTCACCAGAGCCCCCACCTGATCACTGGCCGGGATCCCGTTGTCGATGAGACGACGAATATCGGGATCGTTCGAGCGCAGCTGCGCGGTGACGGTGTCGAGGTCGCGGGTGAACTGGGCGATGGCCGACGACTGGTCGCTCTGCGTGCCCAACACCACGGTGCTGTCGCGCACGAGTGTCAAAGTCTGCGGCAGCGCCTCGACACCGGACTGCGACAACGTGTCCAGCGACGTCACGAGGGTCTGCAGATCGTCGCCCTTGCCGGCGAAACCCTTGCCGAGTTCGGTGACCAGGGTGCGCAGCTTGTCGATCGGAACCGAGTTGGCCAGTGTGTTCACCGAGGTCAACACACTTTCGACGGGTGTCGGGGTGAACGAGGTGGTGATGGTCGACCCGTCCTCGAGGTAGGGGCCCTGATCGCTGGACGGCCGCAGGTCGACGTACTGCTCGCCGATGGCCGATCGGTTGGCCACCGTCGCCGAGGCGTTCGCCGGAATCTTGGGGCCGCCGCTGTCGAGGATCAGGTCCACCTGCACGCCGTCTGGGGTCAGCCGAAGGTCGCCCACGCGCCCGACCGGCACACCGCGATAGGTGACCTCCGCGTTGGTGAAGATGCCGCCCGAATCCTTGAACTCACCCTTGACCGTGTACTGCCCGAACCCGATCAACTGATCGAGCCGCACGTACTTACCGCCCACGTAGAGCAGGCCGGCCAGGGCGATGATGGTGAAGAGCGCCAACTGAATTCGTAGACGTTTGACCATCACCGACCACTTCCCGGAAGCTGAACACCGAACTGCTGGAGCAGGCCGTCGAGCGGATTGGCCGCGGGCGGGGCGGCCGGCGGGGCGCCGGGCACACCGGGCGGGGGCACCGGGTTGGGGATGATCGGCGGGAGCGGAAGCAACGACACCGTCGGCAGGCCCGGTCGCGGACCGTTCCCGTTGTAGTACGGGTTCGACGGATCCACGAACGGCTTCTTGCCGAACTGCGGCGGGCTGTAGACCGGGTCGCCCTTACCGACACCGAGCGCCGAGAGCTGAGTGCCCAGCGACAGATCCAGGCTCAGGAACAGGTTCACCGAACCACCGGTGATGATCTTCTCCACCCCGTCCGGGAACGGGAACGTCGGGATGAAGCTCAGGTCGGAGACCAGCGCGTCACTGGACTTCGCCAGTTCCTGCAGTGTGGGCCGCAGGGCACGAATATCGGCGATCAGATTGTCCTTGGACTGGTTGAGCACGTCGGTACCGACGGTGCCGAGGCGATCGAGCTGGGTCAACAGCGCGGTGAGCTGCGGACGCTGCTTCTCGAGTACATCGGTCGCGACCGGCAGATCCTTGAGGATCCGATCGATCTTGTCGGTCTGAGTGGACACCGACGAGGTGAGCGTGTCGAGCCCGTCCAGCGCCCGGGTGATGTCGTTCTTCTGCTGATCGAGCCCGGTGATCAGCGTGTTGGCCTGCTCGAGCAGGTCGCGCACACGGTCGGTGCGACCGTCGAGAGCAGTGTTGAGCTCCTTGACGATGGGGGCGAGCTGAGCCACACCGCCCTCGGTCAGCAGCATCGACAACGCGCCGAGAACCTGCTCGATATCGGTGGCCGAGCGCGTGCGATCGAGACCGATGGTTGCGCCCGAGGCCAGCTTGTTCGCGTCGGCCTGGCCCAGCGGAGGTGCGATGGAGACGAACTTCTCGCCCAGCAGGCTCGTCTGTTCGATCTTCGCCGTCGCATTGGCCGGGAGCGAGACCGACGAGTTCACCGTGACATCGACCAGCGCGGTCCAGCCGTCGGGAGCGACCTTGATGTCGGTGACCCGACCGACGGGCACGCCGTCGACCTTGACCGTCGACTGCGGAACCAGGTCCAGCACGTCGTCGAACTGGATAGACAGGTTCATCGGGTTCGACCCGAGATCCGCACCACCGGGCAGCGGGATCGAGTAGATCCCCTCGCTCGCACACGAGGTCGCGGTCAGCATGAGAGCACCGGCGGCCGCGACCAGCGCGATCGGACGCCTCGAGCGAGTTCTCACTGCCCACCTCCGGTCGTCAGACCCGGCAACTCGATGCCGCTCAGGCGCGGTGACGGCACACCGGGAACGGTGCCGGGGACCACGGCGCGCTGAATGTTGTCGGCGCTGAGCAGTCCGAGCGGAAGGTTCAGCGACGGCGACTTCACCGCGTTCGTGGCCTGCCCGACGATGGTGCGGCAGTTGTCGACGATGGGCTGCATCTGCCGTCCCAACGCCTCGAACGCCGGGTCACCGGGCTTGAGGTTCTTCAGATCGATGAGGCGGCAGATCAGTGACGCCGGATCCTGAAGTTCGGGCAGGTTCACGCGCGAGGACAGCGTGCCCGACTCGGCGTCGTAGCTGTTGACCACGTTGGAGATCGCCAGCGGCAGCAGCGTGATGGTGTCGGCCACCTTGGCGCGGTTCTGAGCCAGCAGATCGGTCGTCGGGACGAGCTCGTTGACGTCGGCGGTCAGCTTGTCGCGGTTGTCGCGAACGAACCCTGCGACGTCCCCCAAGGCCACCGACAGCTGGTTGATCGCCAGGCCGAGGTTCTCCCGTTCGCCCGCCAGGAAGCTCGACAGCGAGGACAGCTGGGTGTTGAACTGGCGAACCTGATCGTCGTTCTGGGCGAGCGCCGTGACGAACACCTGCAGGTTCTTGACCGTGTCGAACAGGTCGCCGCGGTAGGAGTTCAGGGCGTTCACCGCGCCGGAGAGCTGGGTGATCGACGAGTTCAGCGCGTCACCGTTACCGGCGAGGTTCTGCGCCCCGGTGGTCACCAGGTCCGACACGGCACCGTTCTTGTTGGCCCCGTTGGGGCCCAGCGCGTCGGCAAGCTTCTGCACGCTCTTGTACAGCTCGTCCACCTCGACCGGGGTGGCGGTGCGATCGCGCGGGATGGTGGTGCCCGAGCGCATCTTGTCGCCGCCGGTGTAGGCGGGGGTGAGCTGGACGTAGCGATCGGCAACCACCGAGGGGGCCACCTGGACGGCCTTGGCAGCGGCCGGGACGTCCACGCCGCGATCGACCCGCAGGTCCACGCGCACCTGGTCACCGAGGGGCTCGACCTTGGTCACCTCGCCCACCTTCACCCCGAGGATGCGCACATCCGTGCCCTCGTACACCCCGACACTCTTGTCGAAGTAGGTGGTGATGGTGGTTGTCCCCGCGCGCGTGAACAGCCACCACAGGCCCGTCGCGATCAGCAGCGCACCGATCACCGCGATGGCGATGTACGGGATGTTCTTCTTGGTCAGGATCGATGTGGTCACTGGCCGGCCCCCGGTCCGGGGCTGCGCACCGGGTCCACCCCGAGATCGCGGATCGGAGCGCGGTCGCCGGGCTGAACCGACAGGCCGGGCGGGAGGAGGTTGACGATCACCTGATCGAACCACCGGCCGTTGCCGACGATGTTGGTGTACAGCCGCACGAACGGCGAGTACAGGTCGATGGCCCGCGCCAGATTCTGGTTGTTCTGCTTCAAGATGTCGATCACTCCGCCGAGCTGTTGGAGGGCAGGTCCGATCTGGGCCTCGTTGTCACGTACGAGGCCGGTGAGCTGCTGCGAGATCCGCTGGGTTCCCGTCAAAAGCGCGGCCACGGCCTGCTGCCGGTTGTTGAGCTCCTGAACCAGGACGCCCGCGTCGGTGATGAGTTTGGTGAACTCCTTGTTGCGGTCGGCGAGCACCTTCGAGGTCTTCGCCGTCGCGTCGAACAGGGTGCGCAGTTGGTCGTCGCGCGTGGCGATCGACTGCGAGAGCCGCGACACCCCGTCGAGGGCACCACGCACGTTCTCCGGAGTCTGCGAGAACGCCTGCGTCAGCGTCTCGAAACTCGTCGCGAGCTGGTCGGTGTCGATGTCACCGGCCGTCCTCGCCGCATCGGAGAAGGCATCGATCACGTCGTACGGCGAGGTGGTGCGCTCACGCGGGATCACGTCGCGTGGATCGAGCGGCTCGGTGCCCTTCGGCTCGAGGGCGAGGTACTTCGATCCGAGCAGCGTCTTGATCTGGATCGACGCCGTGGTCTGGTCGCCGACCCACGCATCGCGAACATCGAAGGCGACCTTGACCTTGTCGCCGTCGAGTGTCACGGAGGTGACCGTGCCGACCTTGACTCCGGCGATGCGCACCTCGTTGCCGTCCTTGAGTCCGGCGGCCTCGGAGAAGTCTGCGGTGTACTTCGATCCCGCACCCAGGATGGGCAGCGAGTCGAGGAAGAACGCCGAGGCAACCGACATCAGGATCACGAAGAGACCCAGGGCGCCGGCAACCGCCGGCCGACGACGGGAGTGGTTCACTTGATCCCTCCTGCAGCGCAGCGCGTCGCCGAGTTGGTGTAGATGGCTTCGTTGATGGTCGGCAGACCGGTGGGCAGGTTCAGCTGCGGTGCGTACCCGGGACCGGCCGTGATGTCGAGACCACACAGGTAGAACTGGAACCACGAACCGTAGCTGGCCACCCGGGTGAGCTTCTCGATCTTGATCGGCAGCGTCGCCAGGGTCGCGTTGACCTCGTCCGCGCGCCGGTTGATCGTCCCGGACAGCGTGTTCACCGAACCGATCACGCTCTGGATCGCGGGTCGGGTGGGCTCGAGCAGATCGGCCGTCACGTTGGTCAGGGTGGACAGCGAGCTGACCGCGGACCCCACGGTGTCGCGATCGGCAGCCAACCCGGACACCAACTTCTGGGTGTTGACGATCAGATCGTCGAGACCCTTGTCGTTCTTGTTCACCGTGTCGAGCACGGTGTTGAGGTTGGTGATGACCTTCCCGATCACGGCATCCTTGTCGGCCACGGTGTTGGTCAGGCTCGCCGTCGTGCGCACCAGATCGCCGATCGTGCCGGCCTCACCCTGGAACACCTGGATGATCTGCTGCGACAGCTTGTTCACATCGTCCGCGGTGAGAGTTTGGAACAGGGGACGGAAACCACCGAACAGCGTCGTCAGGTTCACCGCGGGCTTGGTGCGCTCGATCGGGATGGTCGACCCGGGGTTGAGCTTCTCACCCTGCTGACCGGTCCCCTCCACGAGCGAGACGTACCGCTGGTTGATGAGGTTGCGGTACCGGATGACGGCCATGGTGCTCGCCGGCAGGTAGTCACGTCCCTCGACCGTGAAATCGACCTTGGCCTTGTCACGGTCGTAGATCTCGATGCCCGTCACCTGACCGACGCGCACGCCCGCGATGCGCACCTCGTCGCCCTTGTTCAGCGAGGCCGCGTCGGTGAAGATCGCCGAGAACGACGACCCGCCGCCACCGGAGCTGTTGGCGATGGTGAACGCCAGTGCGGCGGTGGCCATCAGCGTCACGATGATGAAGATGATCAACTTGATCAACGGAGCGAGAAGACCCCTCACTGAACGTTCACCTCGGTTCCTCGAAGAGCAGGGGCGCCGATGAGCGTGGTCCACGCCGGCACGCTGGCCGGCGACTGACCGATGGCCTTGCCGTAGAGCACCGCGAGGGTGTCACGCTCGATGTCCGATCCCTTGTACGTGATCGGGACGCTGCCCGACGAGTCGGGCGAGATCGCCGTGCCGGGGGCCTGCGGATCGGTCGAGGCAGGGGCCTGCGAACCCGCTGCCGGCACGGACGAGTACTGCGGCGGGGGCAGGTACTGGATGTCGCGGGGGCCGGGGTTGCGCGAGGGCACCTGGTAGGAGCCGTCGTTGAGTCCGCCACCGGGGAACTGCGGGAAGAAGTTGTCCGGCCTCTTGACATCGGCGTAGCAGGCCGCGGGTCGATCGTCGAACATACGCGGCTCGTCCTGGTTGGGCAGGTACGCACCACGCGGGTTGATGAATCGAATGGTGGCCCGTGCACCGGGGTACGCCTGACCTTCACCGAGGATGCGGCGGCCCTCCTTGCCGATCGGCACGAAGTTCTCGAGTGTGCAGCTGAACGACGGCGAGTAGTCGGCCAGCAGCTCGAGCGCCTGACGCGACTGGGCGGCGATGGTGATGACCGACTGCGAGTTGGCCGCGAGCAGGTCCGCGAGCGACGAGGACGACGAGGTTGCCGTGGTGAGCAGCAGCTTCAGGTCGTTCTGCTTCTCGACGATGGTGTTGCCCGTCACCGAGAGGTTGTCGAGCGCATCGATCAGGTCGGGCGCCGCGGTGGAGTAGGTCTGCGCGAAGTCCGCGAGCCCCACCAGGTCCTTCTGGATGTTGGGCAGCTCGGAGTTCAGACCCGCGAAGATCGTGTTGAGGCGATCGAGGGTCTCGCCGAGAGACTTGCCTCGACCCTGCAGTGCCTGACCGAGCGCACCGAGAGTGTTCGCGAGGTCCTGCGGCGGGATCGCGTCGAGCAGCGGAAGCAGCGAGTCGAGCACCTGCCCGACCTCGATGGCGTTGCCACTCTTGTCCTGCTCGATGGTCGCGCCCTCGCGGATCGACGATGCGGCCGCGCCGCTCTCGGGGATCTGCAGGGCGACGTAGCGCTCGCCGAAGAGGGTCTTCGGCAGCAGGCGTGCGGTGACGTTGGACGGGATGGTGGCCGCCTTGTCCGGATCCAACGCGATCCGCGAGGTGACCTTGCCGCCGTCGCTCGACGCCGAGCGCACCTCACCGACGATGACGCCCCGAATCTTGACGTCGGCGTTCGCGGGCAGCGCATTGCCCACCGAGTCGGTCACGAGGTCGACCATGACGACGGACTTGAAGGTCTTGAGGTACGAGGTGATGCTCGCGCCGATGAACAGCGCCACCACCAGGAAGAAGGCCGCGCCGAGCAGGACCCGTCGCAGTCTCGAAGGTGCCTTGGTCATCCGGCCACCCGCACAGTCGTCGTCGTTCCCCAGATGGCGAGGCTGAGGAAGAAGTTGAGGATGGAGATCGTGACCAGCGCGGCGCGGACGGCGCGCCCCACCGCCACACCGACGCCGGCCGGACCGCCCGAGGCGTGGTAGCCGTAGTAGCAGTGGATCATGATCAGCACGAAGGCGAACACGAGCACCTTGAGGAACGAGTACAGCACGTCCTCCGGTGGCAGGAACAGCGTGAAGTAGTGGTCGTACGTACCCGAGGACTGACCGTTGAAGATGGTGCTGATCAGGCGTGAGGCGAGGTAGGCCGAGAGCAGGCCGACGATGTAGAGCGGGATCACCGCCACGAAACCGGCGACCATGCGCGTGGTGACCAGGAAGGGCACCGACGGCACCGCCATGACCTCGAGCGCGTCGATCTCCTCCGAGATCCGCATCGCACCGAGCTGGGCTGTGAAGCCGCAGCCGACCGTGGCCGAGAGCGCGAGCGCCGACACGACCGGCGCGAGTTCGCGAGTGTTGACGTAGGCCGAGAGGAACCCGGTCAGCACCGAGCTACCCAGCTGATCGAGGGCTGCGAAACCTTGCAGGCCCACCACGACGCCCGTGAATCCGGACATCATCAGGATCACCCCGATGGTCCCGCCGATCACCGCGAGGGCGCCGCTTCCGAAGGTGACCTCGGCGAGAAGACGCAGAGTCTCCTTGCGGTACTGCACCACCGTGCGCGGGATCCAGCCGATGGCTCGGCCGTAGAACGACATCTGCTCGCCGGCACGATCGAACGTGCCCACGGGCGCAGCCACCAGTTTGCGCAATCGCAGGATGGTGCGATCGCCTCGTCCGCGTGCGATGACCATGTCAGCCTCCCTTCGCCGGGACGATCTGGAGGTACACCAGGGTGAGCACCAGGTTTGCGAGGAACAGCAGCAGGAACGTGATCACCACGGTCTGGTTCACCGCCTCACCCACCCCTTTGGGGCCGGGGTTGGGGTGCAGACCCTTGTACGCGGCGATGACACCGGCGAGCACACCGAAGATCACAGCCTTGAGCTCGCTGACCCACAGGTCGGGCAACTGCGCCAGAGCGGAGAACGACGCCAGGTAGGCACCGGGGGTTCCGCCCTGCAGGATCACGTTGAAGAAGTAGCCACCGGCGATACCGACCACCGAGACCAGGCCGTTGAGCAGCACGGCGACCAGAACCATGGCCAACACCCGGGGAACGACGAGGCGCTGGACGGGGTTGATCCCGAGCACCTCCATCGCGTCGATCTCCTCGCGGATGGTCCGCGAGCCGAGGTCGGCGGTGACCGCCGATCCCGCCGCACCCGCGATCAGCAGTGCCACCACGATCGGACTTCCCTGCTGCACCACCGCCAGCACACTCGCGGCACCGGTGAACGACTCGGCGCCGAGCTGCTTGATCAGCGAGCCGGTCTGCAGGGAGACGACGGCACCGAACGGGATCGCCACCAGGGCGGTCGGCAGAATCGTGACGCTGGCGATGAACCAGGCCTGCTCGATGAACTCGCGGAACTGGAACGGGCGACGGAACGTTTCCCGTACGACCTCGGTGAACAGTCCGACGATGTTCCCGGCCTGGGTCAGCGCAGCATTACCCGAGTCGAGAATCGGGTTCCTCTTGGTAGCCATCTGAGTCGGTTATCTCCACGTCTTCGCGCTGGTGCCGACCGGCGGTTCGTGACCGGACTCGGCCAGACTCTCGCGAATGGCGATCTGCGCGCTCTCGGGGAGGGTGTGCAGGATCTCCCGCACCCGATCGCGTCGCCGGTCGATCGCTTGGCGATACGGCATCCCGGGGCTGGGCTCCATCTGCGGCATGATGCCCTCGACGTCGTCGACACCACCGAAGTTGTGACCGGCCTCCGCGAGCGCCTGCTCCTCCCGCATCTGCGACTCGTCCTTCTCCTCGGACATGCCGATGGGCCCGATCATGGTGCCGTTGAGGAACTGCTTGACGGCGGGCTCGTCGGAGGTCAGCAGCACCTCGCGCGGGCCGAACATCACCAGGTGCTTGCGGAATAGCATCCCGATGTTGTCCGGGACGGTGCGGGCGAGGTTGATGTTGTGCGTGACGATCAGGGTGGTCGCGTCGATCTCCGCGTTGATGTTGAGCAGCAACTGCGAGATGTAGGTGGTGCGCACGGGATCGAGACCGGAGTCGGGCTCGTCGACGAGGATGATCTGCGGATCGAGCACCAGCGCACGGGCGAGGCCGGCGCGCTTGCGCATACCGCCGGAGATCTCGCCGGGCAGCTTGTCCTCGGCGCCGTTGAGGCCGACCAGGTCCAGCTTGTCCATGACGATGGAGCGGATCTCGGTCTCGGACTTACGTGTGTGCTCGCGGAGCGGGAACGCGGTGTTGTCGTAGAGGTTCATCGACCCGAACAGCGCGCCGTCCTGGAAGAGCACGCCGAAGAGCTTGCGGATCTCGTACAGCTCGCGCGACGAGCATTCGAGGATGTTGGTGCCGTCGATCCAGATCGCGCCCTCCTCGGGGCGGAGCAGACCGATCAGGGACTTCAGGAAGACGGACTTTCCGGTGCCCGACGGGCCGAGCAGGGCACTGACCTCACCGGCCGGAAGGGTGAGCGAGACGTCCTGCCAAATCTTTTGAACCCCGAACGACTTGGTCAACCCCTCGACGGATACTTCGACACCCACGCTTGACCCTCCGCTACTCGAACACGCACGACGACTCTGTTGCCCCGACACCGCCTGTGCGTCAGGTCACTCTAACCCACCCATAGCGCCATTAACGACACCGGGGATTACCGCCGGGTAGGTCTGGGTAATCCGTGGGGTCGGGTCCGCATGAAGTGTGCCGTACGAACCAGGGTCGGACATCACTTATGCCTTGCTATGGATCCGAACCGTGGCTCACCGTAGCGGCTGGCCCCGGAAGAACACCAGCCGCACCCGTGGGATCCGGGTGCGGCTGGTGTTCTGGTGCTGCGGGCCGTGGCGGCCACGAAGACCTACTTGACGGTGATCTTCGCGCCTGCGGCTTCGAGCTTCTCCTTGGCTGCGTCGGCAGCGGCCTTGTCGACCTTCTCGAGGATCGCCTTGGGCGCGCTCTCGACGAGGTCCTTGGCCTCCTTCAGACCCAGGCCGGCGACAACCTCGCGCACAACCTTGATGACCTGGATCTTCTTGTCGCCGGCGCCCTCGAGAACGACGTCGAACTCGTCCTGCTCCTCGACAGCCTCGGCGGCAGCGCCACCAGCGGCGCCACCGACGGCGGCGACGGCGACGGGGGCGGCGGCGGTGACCTCGAAGGTCTCCTCGAACGCCTTCACGAACTCACTGAGCTCGAGGAGGGTGAGCTCCTTGAACTGGTCGAGCAACTCTTCGGTGCTGAGCTTCGCCATGGTGGCGGGTCCTTCCTTGTATGTCCTCGTCGCTGATCCGCGAGAGGGATTTCGGGTGTGCGCAGTCCTTACGGATCAGCTATTCGGCATCGGGGGCGGGGGCGCCCTCGGCTGCCTTCTTCTCCGCCAACGCAGCCGCCAGACGGGCGACCTGCGATGCGGGGGCGTTGAACAGGCCGGCGGCCTTCGCCAGGTTGCCCTTCATCGCGCCGGCCAGCTTGGCGAGCAGGATTTCGCGGGACTCGAGGTCCGCGATCTTGTTCACCTCGTCCACGGACAGCACCTTGCCGTCCATGTAGCCGCCCTTGATGATGAGCGCCTTGTTCTCCTTGGCGAAGGTCTTGATCGCCTTGGCAGCGTCGACCGGCTCGCCCGCGATGAACGCGATGGCGGTCGGGCCGACGAACAAGTCGTCCAGGCCAGTGATGCCGGCTTCCGCGGCAGCACGCTTGACCAGGGTGTTCTTGGCGACGGAGTACGTCGCACCGGTACCGAGAGCCCGACGGAGCTCCGAGATGCGACCAACCGACAGGCCACGGTATTCCGTGACGACGGCGGCCGTGGAGCTGGTGAACTGCGCGGAGATCTCCGCGACAGCCGTTACCTTCTCTGCCTTTGCCATACTTCGCCTCCTCTCGTGAAGCGTCGTGTTGGTCGTTGCGGACCAGGGAAACGACGAACGCCCCGGCGCAGAAGCACACGGGGCGTGAGAGGGCGTGGGCCGCAGAGGACCTGACGCTCCCGACCTCGGTCCTCCTGCGTGGGCCGCCCGGTTCGATACCCGGGACCTTCGATCGCTGCACCGAACGGGTGCAGCGACGACCAACGGTCTGTGGTGGATCTGGATAGGGGTGGTGCTGGTGAGGAAAGCTTGCCCACCGCAGTGGACACGCAAGAGTACCGCGCCGACCACCCGGCGACCAAAACGCGGTCAGACGGGCACGCCGAACACCACGAGATTGCGGTCATAGCTACCCACGGATGCGTCGAAGTCACCCGAGCACGTGATCAACCGAATCTGGTCCGTCGCAGTGGCACCGAACACACGCACTGTCGGCAGTGACACCTTGTCGAACTCGCTCACCTCGACCACCCGATACGTGACCGACGGCCCACCCACGGTCTCGACGGTGATCATGTCGCCCTCGGACACCTCCTCGAGCCGGTCGAACACCGCCGGTCCCGTGACCGAGTCGACGTGACCGGCGATCACCGTGGGACCGACGCCGCCGGGTCGACCACCGTCGACGAACCATCCCACGTCGTCGTAGTTCGTCGGAACGGCCATCGCCCCGTCCCTGGTGAGCCCTAGATCGATCAACGGCTCGTCCAGGTCGATCGCCGGGATGGCAACCCTGGTGGGGACCCGTCCGACGACCAACCGATCGCCCCCCGCGGTCGCTCCCGCACCGGGCGACCCGGTTTCCACGGGCCCCGACTGCACGGGCCCCGACTGCGCGGGTGCGGTGACGGGTGCGGTCGGGCCGCTACAACCCACTGCCACCACCACCGCCGCCGCCACCACCACGATCGGCGCGCGTCGGATCACGAGCGCTCGGCGCCCCGCCGTCGCACCACCAGCGCGGTTCCGAGGACGGCTGCCGCGCCGACGGCCGTCACACCGGCGATCGCGCCGGCAGCGTGTGCAGCCCCACTTCCCGCGTTCCCGCCGGCACCGGTCTCCACCCCACCGACAGGGATGCGGGTCAGCTGGCCACGCACCACCCCGGCGGGCGAGGTCACCGTGTGCGCATCGGCGGTGAACCCGGTGGGGTTCGCCTCGAGTGCCGCGAGCGTGAACCCGGTACCCGTGTCGGCGCCGTTGGTGACGATGCCGGTGGTGAACGGGCCCTGCAGACAACCCTTGCTGGTTCGGGGGCCGTCGCCCACCGGGGTCGGGTTGGGGAATGCGATGCGCGGCGGCCCGGACTTGCCCACGGCAGCCTGGTGAATGTGTGTGGCGGTCTTCGCCGGGCTCATGTAGTCGCCCGTCACGCCGGTGAGGGTGATGTCGTAGCAGATGATGTTCAGCTCCGAGTTCACCCGGAAGGTGAAGGAGCCGCTCGCTCCCGCCTGGCCGGGGGTCACCACCGAATCGGCGTTGACCACCTGATCGGGAGTGGCCATCGTGGTGAACGCGCTGGTGAAGGTCGCAGGCTCCGCGACCGCGGTCTCGGCCGACGCGACCGGAGCGCCGAACAGCGTGGTCGCGACGGCGATCGTGGCGGGCCCGGCAATCACGCCGAGTGCTCGCGTGGCAGTGGGGCCGGACATCTTGCTGGGGCCGGACGTCTTGCTGGGTCCCGACGTCTCGGTGGGGACAGAGGTGTTGGTGGGGACAGACATGGGTGGTGCCCTTCCGTTCCGACGAGCACGGTGTGCCCGTTCCGCAGGGGTATACGTCGCCCGGGCTCCCCGCGTTCATCACCCGCGCACGATCGATCCGGCTATACAGTCGAGACCATCGGCCGACTCGACGATCCCGGCCCCGTCGACCGGAGGAGGTGCAGAACCCTGGACTCGTCTGTGACTCCGCGGCCGGACGACGTCGACGCCCGCGAACGCGGGTTCGACCTTGCCGTCGCCTATGACCGCCACGCCTCCGTCCTGCTTGCTGTCGCGGTGTCCGCGCTACGTGATCGGGCTCGCGCAGAGGACGTCGTCCAGGAGACGTTCCTACGCGCGTGGCGAGCGAGAACCTCGTTCGACCCACGACGTGGTGCGCTGCGGACCTGGCTGTTCGCCATCGAGCGCAACGTCATCGTCGACGCCGTGCGCGCCCGCGCACGCGCCCCGGTGGCTTCTGCGGTCGCCCCCGACGATCTGCGATCACACCCCGACATCACCCCGGAACCGGATCACTCGGACGCGACGGTGGAGCGAGTTCGCTTACTGGAGGCGCTCTCGACCCTCTCACCCGACCATCGCGAGGTGGTCGGTGCCATCCACATTCGGGGACTGACCTACGCCGAACTGGCTGCGAGCACCGGCACATCGGTTGCGACGCTGCGCACCCGATGCTTCTATGCCCTGCGCGCCCTGCGTGCCCGCTTCGACGCGGAGGAGAAACGATGAGCAGCTACGACGACCGGCGTGCCGAACTGGTGGCAGCAGCGGTCGGCGACGATCTGGCCGCGGACGAACGCGCCGAACTCGACGAGATGATCGAGGCCGATCCCACGGTGGCCGAGGAGATCGAGGCTCTGCGCCACGTTGCCCGCTCGCTGTCCACCCTGCGGATCGAGGACCCGGCATCGACCGTGCACCCGAATTCGACTGCTCCGGTGCCCGGCCGGGCCGTGTCTCGAACCGCCCGGCGGTCGACTCTGCACCGGGCCGGTCGCGTCCTCGCCGCCGCCTCGGTGGGTCTGCTCGTCGGAATCGGGGCCACACTCGCGGTGCAATCGGTGTCGACACCCGATCCAGTGACCGGACCCCCCGGCACCCTCGGCGCATTCGAGCCCGCGAGCTTCACCGCCGTCGGCGCCGACACCCGCGTGACGGGAGGGCTCGTCGCACATACATGGGGCACGGAAACGGTGCTCGACATCACCGGTACCACGGCTCGCACGGTGTACGACGTGGTGCTGATCGACCGGACCGGACGCCCCGCGCCGTCCGGCTCTTTCGTCGGCACGGGCGCCACCATCGACTGCCGCATGAACGTCGCCCTCGACCGCGCAGACGTCGGCGCCATCGAGATCCGCACGTCCGACGGCCGAACCGTCGCCGCGGCGGCGGTGCCCGCCGTCAACTGACCCGCAGACGACTGACCCGCAGACGACTGACCCGCAGACGACGAAGGGGCCGACATCGCACAACGATGCCGGCCCCTCTCGTGCTGTTCTTCTGGCGACGTGCTCTCAGACCGCGGCGTCATCCTCGAGGAGGTTGCGCGTGCGGTTGGGGTCGACGGGGATGCCGGGACCGGT
Source organism: Rhodococcus sp. AZ1 (assembly GCF_054979605.1). Classification (NCBI taxonomy): domain Bacteria; kingdom Bacillati; phylum Actinomycetota; class Actinomycetes; order Mycobacteriales; family Nocardiaceae; genus Rhodococcus; species Rhodococcus sp. AZ1. The sequence continues at coordinate 148,942 of NZ_JBUEQF010000001.1, read as the reverse complement.
TGTGGTGGTCACGGTGACCTTCTTGACGTAACGACCCTTGGCCGACGACGGCTTGGCGCGCAGGATCTCGTCCAGCGCGGCGCCGTAGTTCTCCACCAGCTTGGCCTCGTCGAAGGACGCCTTGCCGATCACGAAGTGCAGGTTCGCCTGCTTGTCGACGCGGAAGTTGATCTTGCCGCCCTTGATGTCGCCGACGGCCTTGGTGACATCGGTGGTCACCGTGCCCGTCTTCGGGTTCGGCATCAGGCCACGCGGTCCGAGTACGCGGGCGATGCGGCCGACCTTGGCCATCTGGTCCGGGGTGGCGATAGCGGCGTCGAAGTCGAGCCAACCGCCCTGAATACGCTCGATCAGGTCCTCGGCGCCCACGGCGTCGGCCCCGGCGGCTTCGGCCTCCGCTGCCTTCTCACCGGCGGCGAACACGATGACGCGCGCGGTCTTGCCGGTGCCGTGAGGGAGGTTGACGGTGCCGCGCACCATCTGATCGGCCTTGCGGGGGTCGACGCCCAGGCGAACGGCGACCTCGACGGTGGCGTCGAACTTGCTCGACGCGGTCTCCTTGGCGAGCTTGGCCGCTGCCAGCGGCGAGTACAGCTCGTCCTTGTCGATCTTTGCGGCGGCGGCCTGGTAGGCCTTGCTGCGCTGTGCCATGTTGCTGTCCGTTTCTGTTGATTCTCGAAAGGTTGTGGTCTGCGGGCCTGGCCGGCCCTTCCACACGATCGGTTGTGCGTTCAGCCCGACAGTTCACACCCGGGCTTCACTGCATTCAGCCCAACAGTTCCCATGCGGGCTTCACTGCGTTCAGCCTTCGACCGTGATGCCCATCGACCGGGCGGTGCCGGCGATGATCTTGGCAGCCTGGTCGATGTCGTTGGCGTTGAGGTCTTCCTGCTTGGTCTTGGCGATCTCGCGCACCTGATCCATGGTCACCTTGGCAACCTTGGTCTTGTGCGGCTCACCCGAGCCCTTGGCGACGCCCGCTGCCTTGAGCAGCAGCTTGGCAGCGGGTGGGGTCTTGAGCTTGAAGTCGAAGGTCCGGTCCTCGTAGACCGAGATCTCGACGGGCACGACGTTGCCGCGCTGCGACTCGGTCGCGGCGTTGTACGCCTTGCAGAATTCCATGATGTTCACGCCGTGCTGACCGAGGGCGGGACCCACGGGCGGGGCGGGGTTGGCCTGGCCTGCCTGGATCTGAAGCTTGATCATCCCGGCGAGCTTCTTCTTCTTGGGGGGCATCTTTTTCGTTCCTAGGTTTGTTGCGTTCTCGGATCTTGCGGTGGTGCCTGGTGCAAGTGTGTGGTGTCAGATCTTGGCGACCTGTGTGAAGCCCAGCTCGACGGGTGTCTCGCGGCCGAAGATCGACACGAGCACCTTGAGCTTTTGCTGCTCGGCGTTGACCTCGCTGATGCTGGCCGGCAGCGTGGCGAACGGCCCGTCCATGACGGTGACGGACTCGCCGACCTCGAAGTCGACCTCGATCACCGGCTTGCTGATGCCGTCCGACCCGACCGACGCGGCGGCGCCGACTCCCGCGCTGACCTTCTTCTTGTCCTCCTGCGGGAGGAGGAACTTGACGACCTCGTTGAGCGTGAGCGGCGACGGACGGGAGGTGGCACCGACGAACCCGGTGACGCCGGGGGTGTTGCGCACCGCGCCCCAGGACTCGTCGTTGAGTTCCATGCGCACCAGGATGTAGCCCGGCAGGATCTTGCGGTTGACCTGCTTGCGTTGACCGTTCTTGATCTCGGTGACCTCTTCCGACGGCACCTCCACCTGGAAGATGAACTCGCCGAGGTCGAGGTTCTGCACGCGGGACTCGAGGTTGGCCTTCACCTTGTTCTCGTACCCGGCATAGCTGTGGATGACGTACCAGTCGCCCGGCTCCCGGCGCATGGCGGCCTTGAACTCGGCGACCGGGTCGACCGGCTCGTCGTAGATGTCGTCGGCGGGTGAGTCCGCGGCAGCAGGAGAAGCCTCGGCAGAAGCGGAGTTCTCGTCGGCGATGGTGTCGTCAGCAGTGATGTCGGCCGGCGCATCGTCGTGTTCTGGCGTGCTCACGTCAGTGCACTCGCTTCCTTGTTGTCTTCCCCGGTGCTGGTGTCTTCCGGTGCATGTCTTCCGGTGGTGGTGTTGCGGCGGGCTCGGTCAGCCGAACAGCCAGGTCACGCCTCTGATGAACGCCAAGTCGATGCCGCTGATGAAGGCGACCATCAGCGAGACGAACACCACCACCACGATGGTGTAGGTGACCATCTGCCTGCGGTTCGGCCAGATGACCTTGCGCAGTTCCGCGATCACTTCGCGCATGTACTTGATCAAGCGCTTGAACGGGTTCCGCGACGGGGCCGTGGCCTCCTTGCGGGTGCGGTTGGCCACTCGCGTGGCGGTGGCGACACCCTTACCTTCGGCATCCGATCCGGCTTTCTCACCCGAAGCGGCCGAGCGACGAGGCCGTTTGCCGGTCGGTCGTGCGACGCTGCCGGTCGGTCGTGCGACGCCGCCGGTTGCTGCGTCCCCGGTTGCCGCGTCCTCGGGCTCGTCGCCGTCGGAGCTGCTGCCGCGGGTGCCGCGCTGCTCGCTCACCGTCGATCCTCTCGTCACAAGTTGGGTGCGCCGGGAGGTCAACCCGGTGCAGGGGCGACAGGACTTGAACCTGCAACCTACGGTTTTGGAGACCGTTGCTCTACCACTTGAGCTACGCCCCTCCGGTCGTGCGTCGAACAACGCCGACCGTCCCGACAACCCCACGGACACCCTGCACGCGGACGCGCAGAACTAGAACCGAGGGAACTCGGAAGCCTCAGTGTACGTCACCCGCTGTGAACGAACGAAATCCCTGATCACAGCCGTACCGCGGGCAGTGCGCTCGCGCGCTCAGGCCAGACGGACGGTGGCGACCGCGCGGCCGAAGATCTTCTTGCCGCCGTGCAGCGCGGTGATCGCGATGGTCGCGGTGCGCGCATCGGTGTCGACCGACTTGATCTTGCCGGTGAACTCCACCTCGGCCGGCTCGGTCTCGGCCACCAGTACCGGACTGGTGAACCGCACGTTGTACTCGGTGACCGCACCCGGGTCACCCAGCCACGACGTGACGTAGCCCGCGCCCAGGCCCATGGTCAGCATCCCGTGTGCGACGACGGACGGCAGCCCGGCGAGCTTCTGCGCGATGGGGTCACTCCAGTGGATGGGGTTGGGATCGCCGGAGACACCGGCGTAGTTGACGAGATCCCCGCGGGTGAGCTCGTAGGTCCTCGGCGGGAGCGCATCCCCCGCGGCGACGTCAGCGAACTGCCGCAGCGCCATGCATCATCACACCCTTCACCGTGTCGAGGAACGAGGTCTCCGGCGGACCGCCGGAACGCGCGACGAGGGTGGTCCACGACGTGACCACCGTGTCGCCGCGCTCGTCGGCGATGACGTTGCGGGTGACGAAGATGTCGCTACCACCCATCTGCCGGAACGATTCGAAATGGACGTCGATGGTCAGCCGATCGCCCACGAGGATCGGCCGAGCGAAGTCGATGCGCTGATCGGCCTGCATGATCTGGCTCAGGTCGTATCCGACGGCGACCTTCTCGAAGAACTCGGTCTGCGCCTGCACGGCGGCCACGGCGAAGAACGTCAGCGGCGCGACGATGTCGGGGTGTCCGATCTCGCGCGCGGAGTCCTCGGAGTAGTGCGCGGGATGCGCGTCCTGCACAGCGCGCGCGAACTCGCGAACCTTCTCGCGGCCGACCTCGTAGTGGTCGGCGAGGCGAAGATGGAATCCGACCTTGGCGGCGGCGTGCGCGGCCGGATCGAACTCTGCGTCGCTCAGGCGAGAGGCGTCACTCACTAGCGGTGAACCGATCGACGACCCGGAGGTCAGCGAGACTCGCGGTGCGCGCGATGCGTGCCGCAGTTCGGGCAGAACTTCTTGATCTCGAGACGATCGGGATCGTTGCGACGGTTCTTCTTGGTGATGTAGTTGCGGTGCTTGCACTGCTCGCACGCCAGAGTGATCTTGGGGCGAACGTCTGTGGAGGAGGCCACTGAACTGCCTGCTTTCGGATGTAGGGGAGTACTGATCCCAGTTGCGTAGCGATGGCCGGACTTGAACCGGCGACACAACGATTATGAGTCGTTTGCTCTACCGACTGAGCTACACCGCCTCGGTGCCTCACGCCGGCCGGCGCGATGGTCCCGCGAGCCCCCTAACGGAATCGAACCGTTGACCTTTTCCTTACCATGGAAACGCTCTGCCGACTGAGCTAAGGGGGCCGGATCCGCGCACGCGAGCGTGCGCCGAAGCCTTCCGAAGGTTACACACGGGTGGCCGCGGACGACAAACCGGCAGGTCGACCGGCCCGGAGACGCGAACGGCCCCGGCGAGATACCCGCCGGGGCCGTTCGGGTGGCAGATGTAGGATTCGAACCTACGTAGGCATAAGCCGACGGATTTACAGTCCGCTCCCATTGGCCGCTCGGGCAATCTGCCGGGTGCGCTCTCGGCGCGATGAGAACTGTACAACGACCCAACCCCCCGGATGCAACCCGGCTCGCAACGGCCGCGCGCGCTGATGGGGGCGAGCAGAACAGGAGTCACCCGATGGCCGATTCGTCGTTCGACATCGTGAGCAAGGTTGATCGCCAGGAGGTCGACAACGCGCTCAATCAGGCGGGCAAGGAACTGTCCACCCGCTTCGATTTCCGCGGCACCGGCGCATCGATCGAGTGGTCCGGAGACGAGACGATCGTGCTCACCGCGGAGGCGGAGGAACGGGTACAGGCCGCCCTCGAGGTGTTCAAGGAGAAGCTGATCCGGCGCGAGATCTCCCTGAAGGCGTTCGACGCCGGCGAGCCGGTGCAGTCCGGCAAGGTCTACAAGATCACCGGCACGCTCGTGCAGGGCATCAGTTCCGAGAACGCCAAGAAGATCTCCAAGAAGATCCGCGACGAGGGGCCCAAGGGGGTCAAGGCGCAGATCCAGGGTGAGGAACTGCGCGTGAGCAGCAAGAAGCGCGACGACCTGCAGGCTGTTCAGCAGCTGCTGCGCGGCGAGGATTTCGGCATCGCCCTGCAGTTCGTCAACTACCGCTGAATCCCGTCACCGCTCACCGCGCGCCATCCGCACCAGCCGGTCGATGCGCTGATCCATCGGCGGGTGGGTGGAGAACAGTCGCGACATCCCTTCGCCGGGGCGGAACGGGTTCGCGATCATCAGGTGTGACTGCGCGGCGATCTGCGGCTCCGGCGGCAGCGGGGCCAGGGCGGTGCCGTGGGCGAGCTTGTTCAGTGCCGACGCCAGCGCCAGTGGGTCACCGGTGAGTTCCGCGCCGGACTCGTCCGCCTGGTACTCGCGTGTGCGCGAGACCGCCAGCCGCACCAGGGTGGCGGCGACGGGTCCGAGCAGTGCCACCAGCATCAGGGCGATCGGGTTCGGGCCGTTGCCGTTGCCTCGGTTGCCGCCGAAGGCGCCGGCGAAGTACGCGAGGTTGGCCAGCCCGGAGATCACCGCGGCCATGGCACCGGCGATGGACGAGATGAGGATGTCGCGGTTGTAGACGTGGGAGAGCTCGTGCCCCAACACCCCGCGCAGCTCACGCTCGTCGAGCAGATCGAGGATCCCCTGGGTGCAGCACACCGCCGCGTTGCGCGGGTTGCGCCCGGTCGCGAAGGCGTTGGGTGCATTGGTGGGGCTGATGTAGAGCCGCGGCATCGGTTGGCGTGCCGCGGTGGCCAACTCCCGCACCACGGCGTACACCCGCGGATACTGCACCTCGGACATCGGCTGCGCCCGCATGGATCGCAGTGCGAGTTTGTCGCTGTTGAAGTACGCCCACCCGTTGACCGCGACGGCCAGCACGACGGATCCGACGAGGATGGTCCGACTGCCGAACAGCGAGCCGACGAAGACGATCAGCGCCGACATGCCGACCAGCAATCCGAACGTTCTGAGCTGGTTCGCGACCTTCATGTGCGTTCTCCCGACCGCGTCGACGGACTCTGCGCCGATGCGCGTGTTCTCAGCCGACGCGTGCCACCGTGTATTCCACGAGGTGGGCGATGGCATCGTTGGCCGGACCCTGCGGCAGTGCCGCCAGTTCGGCGCGCGCCTTGCCCACGTACTCGTCCAGCGTACGTCGCGCCGCGACCATGCCGGGTGAACGACCGAGCAGGTCGAGAGCCTCGGCGAGCGTGTCGTCGTCGGTGACCGGACCGTCCAGCAGCACCCGCAGACGCTCGCCGATGGGGCCGTCGTCGCGCAGGGCGTAGAGCACCGGCAGGGTGTGCACACCCTCGCGCAGGTCGGTGCCGGGAGTCTTGCCCGACTGCTCCTGCGCCGAGGAGATGTCGATGATGTCGTCGCAGATCTGGAAGGCGGTGCCGACTGCGTCGCCGAGTCGCTCGAGGCGACCGATGTGCTCGTCGTCGCCGCCGGAGAACGTGCCACCGAAACGCCCACACGTGGCGATAAGCGAGCCCGTCTTCTCCCACACGGTGGTCAGGTAGTGCTCGACCGGGTCCTGGCCCTCGCGGCGGCCGATGGTCTCGCGCATCTGCCCGGTGACCAGGGCGGCGAAGGTCTCGGCGATGATGCGCACCGCGGACGGGCCGAGTGTGGACACCAGTCGCGAGGCGTGCGCGAAGAGGTAGTCCCCGGCGAGGATGGCGACGCTGTTGCCCCATCGGGCGTTGGCGCTGGGGACGCCGCGGCGCATGGGAGCCTCGTCCATCACGTCGTCGTGATAGAGGGTGGCCAGGTGGACCATCTCCACGACGGCGGCCGCGGTGATCACGTCGGGGCTGTCCGCCTTGGGCCCGAGCTGAGCGGAGAGGATGGTGAACAGCGGCCGGAACCGCTTGCCGCCGGCCTCCGCCAGGTGCAGGGCCGCCTCGATGAGGAACTCCTCGCCGCTCGATAGTTCCTCCACGATCAGCGCCTCGACGCGCTCGAGGCCCGCGCGCACGGTGGCCGCCACGTCCGCGTCGGCGAGGTCCACTCCCGCCGCGATGGTGGGCCCGTCCTGCTGTAACCGCTCCACCGAGTGCTGCTCCGCTCTGGTCACTTGACCTGTACCGTCCCTCGATTCGACCCCGCGTCAGCAAGCCGGACACCTATAACCGTACTGGTTGGGGATGATGGAACCATGACCGCCGGACAAGATGCAGTCGCCACACCCCTGCCAGCGCACGGTGACGTGGTGGTGATCGGCGCCGGTCCGGCGGGCTCGTCGGCGGCCGTCTGGGCTGTTCGTGCAGGTCACGATGTTCTGCTGGTCGATTCGGCGACGTTTCCGCGGGACAAGACGTGCGGCGACGGTCTCACTCCGCGGGCAGTGGCCGAACTGGACCGACTCGGCATCGGCGACTGGATTCTCGGGCGCGCCCGCAACCGTGGCCTGCGGCTGACGGGCTTCGGCCGTCGGCTCGAACTGGAGTGGCCCGGCGGGTCGCTGCCGGCCGTCGGCAGCGCTGTGACCCGCACCGATCTCGACGACGGGATCCGCCGCGCAGCCGTGGACGCCGGCGCGACGATGGTGCAGGGGGCCAGAGCGGTCGACGTGGAGATCTCCGGTGGCAGAGTTCGCAGCGTGACGTTCGACACGGCCGACGGGCCGCGGACGGTGACCTGCGAACGCCTCGTCGTCGCCGACGGGGTGCGCTCGACCATCGGCCGCAAGCTGGGCCGGCAGTGGCATCGGGACACCGTGTACGGCGTCGCGGCCAGGGCATATCTGACGTCCGGTCGCAGCGATGACGAGTGGATCACCTCCCACCTCGAGCTGCGCGACGCCGATGGCACACTGCAGGCCGGGTACGGCTGGGTGTTCCCGCTCGCCGACGGCACCGTCAACCTGGGCGTGGGCAGCCTGGCCACGGCCCGTCAACCTGCCGGATCGGCGTTGCGACCGCTGCTGGAACTGTATGCAGCGCAGCGGGAGCAGGAGTGGCAGCTCAGCGGCGGGGTTCGCCGCTACGCCTCGGCGCTGCTGCCGATGGGCGGGGCGGTGTCCAACATCGCCGGCGAGAACTGGGCCCTGATCGGCGACGCCGCAGCATGCGTCAACCCTCTCAACGGTGAGGGCATCGACTACGGCCTCGAGGGTGGACGGCTGGTGGCGGAGCTGCTCGACGAGCCCGACCTCACCGACGCCTGGCCCGCGACGCTGCGCGAGCACTACGGCCTCAGTTTCTCCGTGGCCCGTCGCCTCGCGGGACTGCTGACCCTGCCATGGTTCCTGCCCGCAGCCGGGCCGATCGGGATGCGCTCGGCGACACTGATGCGCATCGCCGTGCGCTGCATGGGCAACCTGGTCACCGAGGCGGACCACGACACTGTCGCCCGAGTGTGGCGTCTGGCCGGACGCGGATCGAGCGCGCTCGATTCACGCCCGCCGTTCACCTGAGCTACTTCACCGCGTGGTGCAGGGCGACGATCCCGGCGGTGAGATTGCGCCACCTGACCTCGCGCCAGCCGGCGGCGTGCATGCGCCGTGCGAGCGCGGCCTGATCCGGCCACGCCCGAATCGACTCGGCTAGGTAGACGTAGGCATCGGGGTTGCTGCTGACGGCGCGGGCCACGGCCGGCAGAGCCTTCATCAGGTACTCCATGTAGACCGTGCGCATGGGTGCGAGCACCGGGGTGGAGAACTCGCACACCACCAACCGACCACCGGGGCGGGTCACGCGTCGGATCTCCCGCAGCCCGGCATCGAAGTCCGAGACGTTGCGCAGACCGAAGGAGATGGTGGCGGCGTCGAAGACGTCGTCGGCGTACGGCAGGGCCATCGCATCACCCGCCACCATCGGCACCCCGCGGGAGACACCGGCTGCGAGCATGCCCTTGGAGAAGTCGGTGGCCACACAGTAGGCACCGGACTTCGCGAGTTCGACGGTGGAGACGCCGGTGCCGGCCGCGAGGTCGAGCACCTTCTCACCGGGACGCAGGTTCAGCGACTCGCGGGTCAGACGACGCCAGTGCCGGTCCTGCCCGAACGACAGCACGGTGTTGGTGAGGTCGTAGCGCTCGGCGACCCCGTCGAACATGGTCGCGACCTCGTGGGGCTTCTTGTCGAGTTGCGCGCGAGAACCGGTGGCTGACACGTCCTCGACGGTACAGCTCACGCGGCGGCGGCCTGCTCCCAGCCGAGAACGTCCTGGTAGTGCCCCATCAGCTCGCCACAGACGGCCGGCCAGGTGCGTGCGGTCACCGAGCGTCGGGCAGCCTCGGAGAAGTGCCGACGGGTGGCGGTGTCTAGCAGCGACTCCACCGCGCCGGGGAGCAGCTCGGTGAACTGCTCGGTGCCCAGCAGGTAGCCGGTCCGGCAGTGGTCGATCAGATCGATGGGCCCACCGGCGTGCGGGGCGATGGCCGGGACGCCGCTCGAGAGCGCTTCCTGCACGGTCTGGCAGAACGTCTCGTGCTCACCGGGGTGGACGAACACGTCGAAGCCGGCGTAGGCGCGGGCGAGGTCGTCGCCGCCGAGTTGGCCGAGGAAGAGCGCCGACGGCATGAGCGCCTCGAGGCGAGCGCGTTCTGGTCCGTCACCGACGATCACCAGCTGCACGCGTGGGTCGTCGGCCAGAACCGCGAGCCGCTCGACGTGCTTCTCCGGAGCCAGGCGACCGACGAAGCCGACCACCGCGCGCGCGCCGGGCGTCGTGCTCAGCCAGTGCCGGCGAGTGCTCTCGCAGCGGGCGTCGGGGGTGAAGCGGTCGGTCTCGACCCCGCGCCCCCACCGGTGCACGCGCGGGATCCCGTGCTCGGCGAGCGCGGCCATGGCGGCGCTGGACGGGGCGAGCGTGCGGCTCGCGCCGCGGTGGATGTGCCGGGTCCAGCGCCACGCCGCGCGGCTGGTGAGCCCGAGTCCGTAGCTCTGGGCGAATCCGGCGACGTCGGTCTGGTACACCGCCACGGTCGGTACGCCGAGGCGGCGGGCACTGGCCAGTCCCCCGGCGCCGAGCGCGAACGGCGACGCCAGGTGCACCACGTCCGGATCGAAATGCCGCAGGGCGGCCGTCAGGCCCGGGCCGGGGATGCCGACGGGCAGCGTGCTCACTCGCGGCACCATCACCGACGGCATGCGCAGCACCGGGGTCGCGCGGTGGTGGGTGGGGGCGGGTTCGAGGTCGCCGGGGGTGTCGGGGGCGACCACCAGCGCGGTGTGTCCGGTGCGTTCGAGGTGCTCGAGGATTCGCACCACCGAGTTGGTCACGCCGTTGACGTACGGGAGGAAGGACTCGGCGACTATTGCGATGCGCACGGTTGATCAGTGTTCGCAGACCGCGCGACCGCCCGCCGACGTCGACGTTACGAACGGGCGACCCCGGAGCGAACTCTCGAGCCGTCCTTGCGGCGCAGCAGCCACAACACCGGGGCCGCGATCGCCCACGTCACCACGATCACCGACGCGGCGGGAATCACCGCGACCGACGCATCTCGACCGGCCACGCGCACCAGGTCGGGTTCACTGCGCGCGTACTCGACGTCGATGCGTTGACCGGCGATCAGATTGGTCGGGTACAGCACTCCCAGCTGCGGGTTGTGGGTGACGCCGTCGGGGGTGACGAAGCTGATCGCCGAGCGCAGACGCCCCGCCGAGAGCACCTCCGCGGTGGCCGTACCCTCGTCCGAGGTGATGGTGCGATCGTTGCGCCAGGCCGCCACCACCAGCAGCACGGAGAGCACCGAGATCGCACTTGCGAGCACCAGGACGGTAAGTCGGGCGCGGCGCACGGTCACCGCGCCAGGCTATCGCGCACTCCGGTACGGTCGGTCACCATGGCTCGCACCTTCGACATCACCGAACAATTCAACGCTCCCACCGCCGCCGTCCTTGCGGCATTGACCGACGAGAAGACCTGGGCCACACGGGCCGCCGAGGCGTCCGAACGCGCCACCGTGGAATACGACGCACTGCCCGGTGGAGAGGTTCGCATCGCCGTCACCGAGAACGTCGGTGCCGCCGTTCTGCCGGGCATCGTGCAGAAGGCGATGCGGGGCGATCTGAAGATCCACCGCACCGACACCTGGCAGCCGCTGGTGGGCGACACCGCACACGGCACGCTGTCCGGGTACTCCACCGGCCTGCCCGCCAAGGTCGAGGGCACCTTCACCCTGGCCCCCACCGAGACCGGTTCCGCTCTGACCCTCGTCGGCCAGGCGGAGGTCAAGCTCCCGCTCGTCGGCGGCAAGATCGAGTCGATGGTCACCGACATGATCGGCAAGATCGTGCACGGCGAGGCCAAGCAGACCCGCAAGGCCGTCACCGGCAGCGAGTAGGGGTCAGGCCATCTCGCGGCGGATGGACGCGTGCAGCTCACGCAGACCCGACCGCTCGGTGGTCACCTCGACCACCCGTATCCCATCGGCAGGCGCGTCCAGCGCCGCGGGTAGATCCGGCAGGCTCACCCGCAGGTGCTGGGCGCGGTAGGCCGCGCACAGGGGCGCCAGGTCCACCCCGTGGGGGGTGCCGAACACGCGCTCGAACACCCCCGCGTACTGCGGATCGCCCTGCTCGAGCAGCTCGAAGATCCCCCCGCCGTCGTCGTTGGCCACCACGATGGTCAACTCTCGCGGGCGGGGCTCACCCGGACCGATGAGCAACCCGGACGCGTCGTGCAGGAACGTCAGGTCCCCCACCAGTGCCGTGGTGCGACCCTCGTGGGCCAGCGCCGCGCCGATGGCCGTCGACAATGTTCCGTCGATCCCGGCCACGCCCCGATTGGAGAGCACCCGCACCCCCGGCAGCGGGTGACTGACCAGAGCGACGTCGCGCACCGGGTTCGAGGCACCGAGAACCAGCAAATCTCCCTCTCGACGCGAGGCCGCCACCGCCGCGGCCACGTGCAGTCCGGTGGGCTTGTCGTGCGCGGCGAGCGCATCACGCACGGCCGCCTCGGCGCGGGCGCCGATCTGCGCGGCGCGATCCAACCACTGCGGCGACGGCTCCCCGACCACCACCGCGCGGGTGCCGGTGGCCATGACGTTGCCGGAGACGTCGGGCCACCGCGGACCCGAGGTGAGCGCGTACACCGACACCTGCGGGTCGGCGAGCACGCTCGAGACCGGGCGGTGCAGCGTGGGGCGCCCGGTGATGATCGCCTGACGCGGCGCCAGTTCGGTCAGGGCCAGCGGGCTCAGCGGCACACCGTGCAGGGGCGCGGTGGGCTCGGCCACCGTGGGCAGGCCGGCCAGCTCCGGACGCGGCGCCGAACCGTGGCCGGAGATCACCACGGTGGGGATGCTCACGTCGATCTCGACGGGCACGTCGAGGGTGGCGTACTGCGTGGACGTCCACGGCAGACCGCCGGCGCGGCCGGTGTCGGGGCCCGGTTCGAGCGAGTCCGGTGTCAACGGCTCGCGCAGAGGAACGTCGAAGTGCACCGGGCCGGCGTTGCCCGAGCGGGTGCCGCGCGCGGCCGCCAGCACCCGGCACACCGCCGACCGCCATCGGCTGTTCTGCAGGTCCGCCGCACCAGCGTCGTCTGGGTGCTCGGCCAACCCCAGGCTGATGGCGGCGCGCACCTGGGTGCCGAAGATGCCCAGCTGCTCGACGGTCTGATTGGCCCCCGTGCCGAGCATCTCGTACGGCCGGTTGGCACTGAGCACCACCAGCGGCACCCGCGCATAGTTGGCTTCGAGCACGGCGGGAGCCAGGTTGGCCACCGCGGTTCCCGACGTCATCACCACCGGCACCGGACGCGAACTCGACACCGCCAGGCCGATGGCGAGGAATCCGGCGGTGCGCTCGTCGATACGCATGTGCAGGCGAATGCGCCCGTCCGCGTCGGCCGCCTGCAGCGCGAACGCCAGCGGCGCGTTGCGCGAGCCGGGGCACAGCACGACATCACGAACGCCGCCGCGATGAAGTTCGTCGACGACGGTGCGTGCCTGCAGGGTGGACGGGTTCACCCTTCCAGACTGTCACAGCGCCGCCGCCGCTTCGGTGCGGTCTGCGACACTGACGAGCGTGCGCACAATCCACGATCCAGCCGAGATCGACCCATTCCGCTTCTACACCCTGTTGACGGCCTCGATCGTGCCGCGGCCCATCGCCTGGGTGTCCACGATCGACGTCGACGGGGTGACCAATCTCGCGCCGTACAGCTTCTTCACCGTGGCCTCCACAGCACCGCCGGTGGTGCAGTTCACCTCGGTCGGGCACAAGGACAGCGTCCGCAACATCGAGGCGACGGGCGAGTTCGTGATCAACATCGCCACCGAATCGATGATGGACGCCGTCAACGCCACCTCCGCGAACTTCGACGCCGCCACCAGCGAGTTCGAGGCGGTGGGTGTGGCGTCCGAGCCCAGCGAGAAGGTGCGCCCGCCGCGGGTGGCGCAATCACCCGTCGCGATCGAGGCCACGCTGAACCGAGTGATCGAAGTGGGCAACTGCTGGGTGGTGATGGGCAATGTGGTTGCCCTCGCCGCGCACCCCGACGTCCTCGCCGAGGACGGCCTGCCCTCGTTCGAGCAGCTCGCCCCGGTCAGCCGACTAGGGCGCGATCAGTGGGGACTGACGCCGCCGGTCCGCCGACTCACCCGGCCCGACGCGCCGCAGGGCTGACGCCGCCGACCTTCGCCGCGGTGGCGCTGGTCTCGAATCGGTAGCGCGAGGCCGGCACGTGGCGAGTACGCCACCAGCCCTCGATCGTGGTGGAGGCCCGGAACGGCACCTCCCCGTTGGGCCCGAAGTAGTAGCTGTTGGCGCTCGCGCAGGACGGCTGATCGAACACCCGCCGGCCGTCGCGTCGAACCATCCGCTTCATGTAGTCGGCGGTGGCCTTCTCGGTGACCTCGACGCGGGTGGCCCGACGCTCACCGACCTGCTTCATCAGGCGTGTCAGCTGCGCCATCTGGTTCTCGATGAGCGTGAAGTACGACGCCCCGTTGTAGCCGTAGGGGCCGAACGCCCAGAACAGGTTCGGGAACCCGGGCACCGCGAAGCCCTCGTGGGTGCCGTAGCCGCCGGTGTGCCAGCGCTCGGTGATGCTCCCCGCCGGGCCCTCCACGGCGAACGGCGGCATGTTGCTGTCCTCGAACGCGGCGAAGCCGGTGGCGCACACCAGGATGTCCGCCGGGTGGCGCACGCCGTCGACGGTCACGATGGCGTCGGACTCGATCCGATCGATCCCCTCGGTCAGCAGCGAGACGTTCTCGCGGTTGAACGCGGGCAGGTAGGTGTTGGAGAAGCTGGGGCGCTTGCACCCCAGCGAGTACTGCGGGGTGAGCTTGGCGCGCAACTCGGGGTCGGTGATGGTCTTGCGCATGTACGAGTGGCCGGCCTTCTCGCCGTACCGCGAGACACCCAGCAGGGAGTGGTAGTGGGCGGCGAGGGGGAAGGTCACCTCGACGAAGCTCTGGCTGAGCAGCCGGGCAACGCGGGCGAGGCCGGGAACGCGGCGCAGGGCCGTGCGGGCACTGTTGTTGAGTGCGACATCCGGCTTGGGCAGACACCAGATCGGGGTGCGCTGGTACACGTCGAGGTGTTCCACCAGCGGCGCGAGCGCCGGAACCACCTGCACACTCGACGCGCCGGTACCGATGATCGCCACGCGCTTGCCGGTGACGTCGAGCGCGTCGTCCCACCGCGCAGTGTGCACGACGGGCCCGGCGAAGCTGTCGAGCCCGGCGATGGTCGGCATCTTCGGCTGGCTCAGAGCTCCGGTGGCCACCACCAGGTGGCGGGCCACGTACTGCTCGCCGCTGGTGGTCACCACGGTCCAGGTGTGCTCGCTCTCGCTCCACACCGTGCGGGCCACGCGGCGACCGAAGCGCGCTCGCCGGTTGATGTCGTGCCGAACGGCCAGGTCACGTGCGTACTGCAGCAGTTCCTCACCGGGCGCGTAGGTCCGCGACCAGTCCGAGCGCGGGGCGAAGGAGAACTGGTACGAGAACGACGGGATGTCGACGGCGACACCCGGATAGTGGTTCCACTTCCAGGTGCCGCCGACGTCCTCGGCCTCGTCGATCAGCAGATGATCGCGCATCCCGCACCGGTCCAGGGCGATGGACATGCCGATGCCGGAGAAACCTGCGCCGATGATGATCGCGTCGTGAACCGGCGTGCCCTCGCCCCCGGCACCGCTGTCACGCTCGGAACTGCCGTCACGCTCGGAACCGCTGTCACGCTCGGCGCTGGGCGAGAGATCAAGTGTGCTCATGGTCACTCTTGCTACCAGATGCCGACGACAGCCGGTAGCGACGGGGTGTCAGCCCGCGTACTTCTGAACCAGTTCGCCGATGCGGGGAAGGGCCTCGCCCACGTTCTTCTTCGCGGACGGTCGCAGCGAGGAGTAGCCCTTCTTGATCGCGCTCTTGCTCGTCTGGTCGATGCGCGAATCCGTCACCGACAGCAGAGCATCGGCGGCGGCATCGGCGTTGGCCACGAGGTACTCGCCGAAGGTGCCCGTGGGCGCGGCGGAGTACTGCTGCCAGAACGGGTCGAGTTGCTCGACGAAGCCGGGCCACAGCTTGGTGACGGCGTCCTCGATCACGGAGGGGCCGATCTTCTTGACGGTGCCGTACACGGCCTTGACGGTCAGGCCCTTGTCGGAGACCTCGGCGTCGATCAGGGAGCGCACATCGGCCTCGACGGCGGGGCGGGCGCTCTCGGCGAGCAGGGAATCACTCAGTGGTGCCACGGAAAACAATCCTTCGGTCGGCTCTGGGCGGGTCGGGCCGAACGCTACCCCATTTCCTGCCACACCCGTCGGGCTCGCGCGTGCCACCACAGACGCCTGTCCGCCGGTGCTGCGAGTGCGCTCAGAGCCGCCGGATCGGGTGTGGCCACGCGCACCGCCAGGCGCCCCGCGTCGGGCACCCGCCCGATCGACGACGGGTCCACCAGGTCCCGCTCGAACAGCTGCCCGGTACCGAGCCCGCTCGCCGGTTCCACCCCGTCGACGAGCGGAAGCGATGCTGCCGCAACCAGTCCCGCGCTCATGCCGACGGCGGTGTCGAGTGCACTCGAGATCACGATCGGTACGCCGAACTCCGCCAGTTCCCTCGCCAGCGCCGCCACGGCCCGCACGCCGCCCAGCGGGGCCACCTTCACCACCGCGACGTCCGCGGCCCCCGCGCGAACCACCCGCAGGGGGTCCGCGGCCCGGCGAATGCTCTCGTCCGCGGCGATCCGCACCCCGGGCACCAGCTCGCGCACGCGGGCAAGCTCCTCGACCGTGGCGCACGGCTGCTCGGCGTACTCCAACTCGCCCGACTCGGTCAGCGCTCGCAACGCCGCGGCTGCCTGCTCGACGCTCCAGCCGCCGTTGGCGTCGACGCGCACCGTGGGCACCCGTGCGCGCACGGCCTCGACCCGCGCCACGTCGTCGGCGAGGGTGCCGCCCGGCTCGGCGACCTTGACCTTCGCGGTGACCGCGCCGGGGTACCGCGCCAGAACGGCGGGCACCTGGTCGGCGTGGACGGCCGGGACCGTCGCATTGATCGCCACCGAATCACGCACCTGCACAGCCGTTGTCGGCGTCGTCAGGCCGAGTACGGCCGCCTCGACCCCGGAAGCGAGCCAGGGCGCCGCCACGGCGTCGTCGTACTCGGTGAAGGCCGCGAACTCACCCCATCCGGCGGGCCCCTCGAACACCATGGCCTCGCGAACGGTGATGCCGCGGAAGCGAACTCGCATCGGTAGCGACACCACGTGCGACGACCCGATCAGATCCTCGATCCCGTAGCCGGCTCGGGTCGCGGCGGCGGCGATCACGGTTGCCAGGGGTGCAGGGCCACCATCAGCGCCTCGCAGTCGGCGAGGACGGCGGGCTCGGCGGGCTGAGCAGGGTCGGCTGGTTCGGCAGGGCCGAGGAGTTCGGCGGTGATGAAGGTCTTGCGCCCCTCCACCCGGTCCACGCGGGCGCGGGCGGTGAGCGGGGTGTCGAGCGGGGTGACCTTGCGGTAGTTCACGTGCAGGAACGCGGTGCGCCCGATCGGGCGGTCGTGGGCGAATTGCGTGAGCCCCACCAGGTCGTCGAACAGCAGGGTGATCACACCGCCGTGAGCTGCTGCGTTGCCGCCGAGGTGGAAGCGTCGGAACGTCCCGCCGATGCGCACACCCTCGGGGCCGAACTCGTCGATGGTCCACGGCGGGTTCAGCAGGCTTCCCCGCCCCGGCAATCGCGGGAGCCGGCCGGCCGGTGAGCGCCCCTCGGGCACCGCGTACGGCGCCATGATCGCGACGAGTTCCTGCGCTGTCTCCCGGGCGCGCGCGGTGACGTCGTCGGGCATGTCGGTCGAGACCGCCAGGTCCTGCACCGTCCGCAACGCCTCGATCAGCGGCGCGTAGTCCGGGCCGACCACCGCGGGCTCGTACCTCGGGAACCCGCCGTGCTGCGCTCGCTCGCTCATTGCTGCACCGTAACCAACTGTCGGCACCTGGCCGCCCGGGCCGGTCACTATCGTTTGACCCATGACCTTCGACGCCCAGCTCTGGCGGCCGGTTCCCGGCTTCGAGAACCTCACCGACATCACCTATCACCGGCACATCACCGACGGCACGGTGCGCGTGGCGTTCGATCGTCCCGAGGTGCGCAACGCGTTCCGACCCGGCACCGTCGACGAGCTGTACCGCGCGCTCGATCACGCCCGGATGACCTCCGACGTCGGAGCAGTGCTCATCACCGGCAACGGCCCGGCGCCCAAGGACGGGGTGTGGGCCTTCTGCTCGGGTGGTGATCAGCGCATTCGTGGACGCAGCGGCTACCAGTATGCGGATGGCGAGACCGCCGACACCGTCGATCGTGCCCGCGCCGGGCGCCTGCACATCCTCGAGGTGCAGCGGCTGATCCGCACCATGCCCAAGGTGGTGATCTGCCTGGTCAACGGGTGGGCCGCCGGCGGTGGGCACAGCCTGCACGTGGTGTGCGATCTGACCCTCGCCAGCCGCGAGCACGCCCGCTTCAAGCAGACCGATGCCGACGTGGGCAGCTTCGACGGCGGATACGGCAGTGCCTACCTGGCGAAGATGGTGGGGCAGAAGTTCGCCCGCGAGATCTTCTTCCTCGGCGATGAGTACTCCGCCGAGGACATGCACCGCATGGGCGCGGTGAACAAGGTGGTCGATCACGCCGAGCTCGAGACCGAGGGCATCGCGTGGGCGAAGAAGATCAACGGCAAGTCGCCGCAGGCGCAGCGCATGCTCAAGTACGCCTTCAACCTCCAGGACGACGGGCTGGTGGGCCAGCAACTGTTCGCCGGGGAGGCCACCCGTCTGGCGTACATGACCGACGAGGCCGTCGAGGGACGCGATGCCTTCCTGGAGAAGCGTGAGCCCGACTGGTCGCCGTATCCCTGGTACTTCTGATCGGGACTCGGCGGGCCCGCGATGCCCGGTTGGTTGCTCCGTAGAGCAGCTGCAGACCGGAGTATCAGGTTGTATGTGCGTGTATAAGGCCTGGCCTTATACGTCCTTATACAACCCGATACTCGGCCGGCGACGGCATATCGGACTATCGACGCCGAGCCCGCCGCCCAACAGAGGAGGAGTGCATCGACATCCGAGCAGCGCACCGAAATCACCGAGCTTTCTGGCAGCAGATCGCCCCGGTGTGTGGCGGTGCGGTGAACGAGACACCGGGTGGCCTGATCATCGAGACCGGCATTCAGGCAACCGGTTTCAACCAGCTCCACTGTGACGGCGGATCGCCGGAGAGCGACGAGGCGGCGATCGCTGCCGCCGAGCAGCACTTTGGGTCGAGTGGGTCGAGTGGGTCGTGGCGGCTCGTCAGCGGAGGGCCCAGCGTCGCAGCCGAGACGTTCGCCGCGCGTCACGGGGTCGAGCGCGAACCGCTGTACCCGATCATGACCATGCCCCTGACCGGTTCCGTGCCGCCGCTGAAGACACCGCTCGTACTTGCCACTGCGGACGATGTCGCCGACCTCCGCTCGTTCGTGGACAGCGCCGCTGCCGGATACCGGATGGACCCGGCCTTGCTCAAGCCGCTCGCCACCAAGGCGGCGCTGGCGGAGGGCGATCTGCAGTTCCACCTCGGCCGCCTCGACGGGCGCTGCGTCGCTGTGAGCGTGAGCGTGCGGTCCGGCGACACCGTCGGCGTGTACTTCGTCGCCGTCCGGCGAGGCTTCCGGCGGCGCGGGTTCGCTGCGGCCATCACCTGGCATGCGATCCACGACGGCGCGAACCCGGCCGCCGGCACCGCGGTGCTGCAGGCCACGACCGCGGGCTACCCGGTCTACACGCGGATGGGGTTCACGCAGATTGCCGACTACTGGCTGTGGGACCTGCCCGGGCAGCATCCCACCGGTCGTCCGACCTCGAGACCATGAACGTCCCGCCGTGGAGGGTTGCCCTCGCAGCAGCGGAGCCGGTTGACTATCGGTCATGACTCCGTCGCCGCCGGTCGCAGGCACCATCACCGGGCACCGCTGATGGAGGTGCTGAGCAGCCGCATCATCCTGCGGCCCGCCGACCCCGCCCGCACCACGGCGTTCTATCGCGACACCCTCGGGCTCGCGATCGCGCGCACCTACCCCGGCGGCACGGTGTTCTTCGCCGGGCAGGGTCTGATCGAGGTGGCCGGGCACGGCGGCAGTGGTCGGCCGAGCACGTTCGACGGCGCCCTGTGGCTGCAGATCCGTGACGCCGAGGCCACCGCCACCGAGCTACGCGCGGCGGGTGTGGCCATCGAACGCGGGCCCACCACCGAGCCGTGGGGGCTGATCGAGATGTGGATCTGCGACCCGGACGGCGTACCCATCGTGTTCGTCGAAATTCCCCCCGAGCACCCCCTGCGCAAAGATCAGCGCGGATGATCCTCGAGCCGCTGCCCATCCCGACGGGTGAGGCGGTGCGCGCGGTCCTGCCCGCCCTCGCCGACGCGCTCGACGGCCGGCGCAGCCTGCTCCCGGTTCCTGCGGCCGACCCGGGTGAGACCGCTCGGCTCACCGACGCCCTCTCCCCCGGCGAGCCCATCGACCCCGCGGTGGCGCTGGTCGTCGCCACGTCGGGGTCGACGGGTGTTCCCAAGGGCGCCATGCTCACTGCCGAAGCACTGCAGGCCAGCGCCGCGGCCACGGACGCCCGCCTGGGCGGCCCGGGCACGTGGCTGCTGGCACTGCCCGCCCATCACGTCGCGGGCCTGCAGGTACTGCTGCGCAGCCTCGCCGCGGGCACCGACCCGGTGATCGTCGACGTCGCCGGTGGCTTCGATCCCGGTGCGCTGCCCCCTGCCATCGCGAGCATGGCCGGTCCGCGGCGCTACACCTCCCTGGTCCCGACGCAGCTGATCAAGGCCCTCGACCACCCGGAGGCCACCGCGGCACTCGCCGAGCTCGACGCCGTTCTGCTGGGCGCCGCCGCCACCCCCGCGCCGGTGCTCGCCCGCGCCCGCGAGGCGGGGATCACGGTGGTGCGCACCTACGGGATGAGCGAGACCTGCGGCGGCTGCGTGTACGACGGGCTACCGCTGGACGGGGTGCGGGTGCGGCTCGACGGCGCGCGGGTGGTGCTGGGCGGGTCCACGCTGGCCTCGGGCTACCGCGGGCACCCCGACCACGAGGCGTTCGCCGAACCGGGGTGGTTTCGCACCGACGATGCCGGGCAGATCCACGACGGCGTCCTCACCGTGCTGGGCCGACTCGACGACGCGGTGAGCACCGGCGGCCTCACCGTGGTGCCCCGCGTGGTCGAGGACGTTCTGTGCGCTAATCCCGCCGTCGCCGAGTGCGCGGTGGTGGGGGTTGCCGACGAGCGACTGGGTCAGGCCGTGGCGGCGGCGGTGGTGGTGCGCGAGGGCGTCACCACCACCGCCGGAGCGCTCCGCGATCACGTCGCGTCCGCTCTGGGCCCTTATGCCGCACCGCGGACCGTGACGTTCGTGCCCGGTCTGCCCCTGCGCGGACCGGGAAAGATCGACAGAGCCGAGGTGCGGAGGCTGCTGGAACGCCATCCCAGTCGGTGAGCATCTCGGGGTGAACGTCAGTGGGTGAGCGTGCCGTCGGTGTTGCGTGCGGACAGGCACAGTTCCAGATCGGTGGTCACGGAGATCGCGCCCTCGACGTCGCCGGCGAGCAGGCAGCGACGCTGGGCGAGGGTGAGCGCACAGATGGCGCGGTCGAGTTCGCCGCGATCCATCGCGCGGATGACGTCCGCGATCAGCGGATAGGTGTTGCCCACGAAGCCCCCCGGGAAATGCGATCACGCGTGCTGCGGGCACGACGCGACACCAGCGCATCATCCATGGCCGACCACGACAGACCACGGGAAACCTTCGGGTGTGAAGGCGCGAAAGACGATCATAACGTTTCGGTGAACACACGCAAAAGGGACGACGAGTGTGGGATGCGCAATGATCGTCACCATGGCGACAGTTGCGCAGTGGATAGAAGGGGCCCGGCCCCGCACCCTCCCCAACGCGATCGCACCCGTGGTGGCCGGCACCGGAGCGGCGGCCTGGCTCGACGGCGCGGTGTGGTGGAAGGCGATCCTGGCGCTGGTGGTCTCGCTGTCGCTCATCATCGGGGTCAACTACGCCAACGACTACTCCGACGGAATCCGCGGTACCGACGACAACCGTGTCGGCCCGCTGCGGCTGGTGGGTTCTCGGCTGGCGACGCCGACGGCCGTGCGCACCGCCGCCGTCGCATGCTTCGCGGTGGCGGCAGCTGCGGGGCTGGTCCTGGCAGCGACCACCGCGTGGTGGTTGGTGGCCATCGGCGTGTTCTCCATTGCCGGTGCCTGGTTCTACACCGGAGGCTCGAAGCCCTACGGCTACAGCGGATTCGGCGAGATCGCGGTGTTCGTGTTCTTCGGGCTGGTGGCGGTGCTGGGAACGCAGTTCGTGCAGGCCGACCGCATCGACGGCGTCGGGGTGGCGACGGCGGTGGCCGTCGGGTGCTTCTCGAGTGCGGTGCTGGTGGCGAACAACCTGCGCGACATCCCCACCGACACCGAGGCGGGCAAGATCACCCTCGCGGTGCGCCTCGGTGACCGACGCACCCGCATCGCGCACGTGGTGCTGCTGGCCGTGCCGTTCGTCGTCACCGCAAGCCTGTCGATCCACGTGCCGTGGGCCCTGCTGGGACTCCTCGCGCTGCCGCTCGCGGTGAAGGCCAACACTCCGCTGCGCACCGGGGCCACCGGGCTGGCCCTGATCCCGGCTCTGCGCGACACCGGCCTGACGATGCTTCTGTGGTCGTTCGGCACCGCGGCGGCGCTGATCATCGGCTGAACCGCGTCACACCGTCGCGCGACTCACACCTTTTCTGGCACGAGCACACCGAGGACCCAGTTCACGAGCGAGACGATGATCGCGCCCCAGAAAGCCGCCCAGAAGCCGACGATCTCGAGCCCATAGTTGGTGGTCGAGGTGATCGCCGCGGTGAGCAGCAGCATCAGCGCGTTGATCACCAGCGTGAACAGTCCCAGCGTCACGATCAGAAGCGGCAGGGACAGCAGTTTCACGACCGGCTTGATGACGGCGTTGACCAGGGTGAACACCGCGGCGATACCGAGCACGACGAGGATGTCGACACCCACCCCGTCGCCCGGGCTGACGATGGAGATGCCCTCCACCCAGGCGGCGGCGAGCCAGATGGCGACGGCGTTGATGACCAGGCGTGCGATCAGGCTCATGCCGCCGACCGATCGAGCAGGTCCTCGACATCGAGGCGCAGGCGCGCGATCTCCACCGGCCCGGCCACCGATGCCGGTATCGCGTCGACGGTGTTGATCGCGGCGAGCACCATGTGTTCGAGCCCGATCGCGCGGTCCTGGCGGCGGACCGCCTCGCGCAGCGCACCCTCGAGGACGTTCTTGGCCGACTTCTCGAAGGGCAGGTGGCCCCATCGCTTGGGGTTCGGCGACCGCAGTCGACGGCGACGGCCGGGCCTGATGTCCATGGCACCGAACCCGAAGCGACTCTCCACCGATTCGCGCACGGCGCCGAGATCGATCCCGATCGATTCGAGGGCCTGCCGGTCCTGCTCGTCGAGGCTCGACGGGTCCGCCGGGTCCGGCCGGGTGACCACGGCTCGACGGACCGCATCGGCGGTGAGACCGGCTCGGGTGAGGGCCTCGCCGAGGGCGGCCTGCGCGGTGAGGGTGACCCCCAGCAGCAGGTATCCGGAGTCGAGGGAGCGGGCGCCGAGTTGGTGCGCCTCACGCTGGGCACGCACGATGCTCAGCCGCGGTTCCTTGGTGAATCGTTCGAACATGACGCTCACTTTCTCCGGGAGTACTTCTGGTGCATGGCCTGGCGGCTCACGCCGAGGGCGTCGGCGATGGACTGCCACGACCACCCCTGTTCGCGTGCGGCGCGCACGTGCAGCGCTTCGAGCCGGTCCGCCAGACGTCGAAGGGCCGTGACGGCGCGCAGACCCTCGGCAGGATCGGCGGAACCGGCCGAGGCCGACAGCCCGGTGGAATCGGTGATTGCCATGGCCACGACGGTAGACGGACTCACCGCGGCTGTCAACGAAAATTGACAACATTTCGGCGACGGCCGTGGGGTCCGCCGACGTCGGGTAAAGATGACCGCATGCGCAACGCAGCCACGACGCCCAGCCCGATCATCGACCCGGCCCGATCATGAACACCGCCCGATCATGAACACGGCAAACCTGACGCGCGAGGAGACCGCGGCCCGCGCGCGGTCGATCACCGACGTCGCCTACGCCGTCGAACTCGACCTGCGCAGCGCGCCCGACCACACTGTTCCCACCTTCGCCAGCACCTGCACGGTCACCTTCACCGCCACCACCGGGCACACCTGGCTGGATTTCCTCGGCCACGTCGACGCGGTGGAGGTGAACGGGGCGGCGGTGACGGTGGAGTACGACGGCGCACGGATCGCGCTGCGTGATCTGCACGGCCCCACCACGGTGACGGTGCGCGGGCGTGGCCGCTACAGCCGCTCCGGCGAGGGCCTGCACCGGTTCGAGGACCCGGCCGACGGGCAGACGTACCTGTACACGCAGTACGAGCCGGCCGATTGCCGTCGGGTGTTCGCGTGCTTCGAGCAGCCGGATATCAAGGCGCCCTTCACCTTCACCGTCGCTGCGCCCGCGGACTGGAAGGTGCTCTCGAACCAGTCCGTCACCGAGTTCGACGGGCAGCGGCGGATCTTCGCGCCCACCCTGCCGATCTCCACCTACATCACCGCGATCGTCGCCGGCCCGTACCATCGCGTCGAATCATCCTGGAGCCGTGGCGATCTCACGGTTCCCCTCGGCGTAATGTGCCGAGCGTCGCTGGCCGAGCACCTCGACGCCGAGACCATCCTGACCGTCACCGCGCACGGGTTGGACTTCTTCCACGAGGTCTTCGTTCGCGACGTCGACGACCACCGATACCCCTTCGGCAAGTACGACCAGGTGTTCGTGCCCGAGTACAACCTCGGTGCCATGGAGAACCCCGGGTGCGTCACCTTCACCGAGGCGTACGTATTCCGCAGCGCCGCAACACGATCGCAGTACGCCGCGCGCGCCAACACCATCCTGCACGAGATGGCGCACATGTGGTTCGGCGACCTTGTGACCATGCGGTGGTGGGACGACCTGTGGCTCAAGGAGTCGTTCGCGGACTACATGGGCTCGTTGGCCTCGGTCCGCGCCACCGAGTTCGCCGACGCGTGGGTGAGCTTCGCCATCCGCCGCAAGGCCTGGGCGTACCAGCAGGACCAGCTGCCCACCACGCACCCCATCGTGGCCGACATCGCCGACCTCGAGGCGGCCAAGCTCAACTTCGACGGCATCACCTACGCCAAGGGCGCGAGCGTGCTCAAGCAGCTCGCCGCCTACGTCGGGGAGGAGGCGTTCCTGGCGGGTTCGCGCGCCTACTTCCGCCGCCACGCCTACGGCAACACCACGCTCCCCGATCTGCTCACCGAACTGTCCACCGCCGCCGACCGATCGCTCGACACCTGGGCGAGTGCGTGGCTGCGGACCTCGGGGGTCGGCGAGCTGACGTTCGACCGCGCGAGCGCCACCGTCGTCCAGACCGTGCCTGCGGGCACCGATCCGCGGCCGCAGGCCGTGGTGGTCGCCGGACTCGATGTTCGGGGCGACGCACTGGTCACCGTGGCATCCGAGCGCCTGCACGTGAGTGGTGTTCGCACACCCGTGTCCGAGACGGCCATCGTCGACTGCCCGGTGATCGTGATCAACGACGAGGACCTCACCTACACCAAGACCCGCCTCGACGAGCGGACGCTGGCGACCGTGCGAACTCGCATCGGCGCGATCGACGACACCCTGCAGCGGGCGCTGATCTGGTCGGCGCTGTGGAACGCCACACGCGATGCGCTGCTACCCGCCGCGGACTTCCTCGACGTCGTCGCACGGTTCGCACCGGGCGAATCCGACGTGGCCGTGCAGTCGTCGATCCTGGGCAACGCGGCGGTGGCCGTCGAGCGCTACAGCGCCGACCGCGACACCACCAGGTCCACCTGGCTGGAGGTGACGTGGACGTCCCTGCACGCCGCGCTACCCGGCTCCGACGCGTACGTCGAATGGTTCCGCGCCTTCGCCGCCGCCGCCGAGCGCACCCCCGGATCGTCTCCGCGGGTACGCGAGGTGTTGGCATCGGACGATCTCGATCCCGATCAGCGCTGGTCGCTGTGGTTCGCCCTCGCCGCACAGGACGCGTCCGACGCCGATCACTCCCCGTTGGTCGACGAGCTGGACGCCGCTCTCGCACGGGACCGCACGGCGTCGGGGGTGATCGGTCATCGCGCCGCCATGAGCGCGCTTCCGAGCGCGTCACGACGGGCACGCACACGCGCCGAGATACTCGATCCGGACGCCGGCCTGTCCAACGACGAGATCAGCGCCCGCATTCGGGGGTTCACCTCGGGGCCCTCGCGTGCACTGATCGAGCAGTACGACGGCGCCTACTTCGACGACCTAGTCGGCGTGTGGTCCACTCGCAGTATCGAGATCGCACGACGTGTCGTTCTCGGGCTCTTCCCACAGACCGACACCGCGGATGCGCCGACGGCGTGGCTCGGGCGCAATCTCGACGCCCCCGCGGCTCTGCGTCGACTGGTCATCGAGCAGACCGACCACCTCTCGCGGTCGATCGCGGCGCGCGCCCTGCACTGAGCGCCGGGCGCTCGGGCCCACCCGGCGGTGTCAGTCGCGCTCGCCGCGCAGGCGCTGCTGCAGGTCCTCGCGGGCGATGCGTCGCTGTTCGTCGACGGCGGCAATGTTCGCGGTGACGCGGTTGCGCAGGCCCTTGAACAGCACGAGGGAGAGAGGGAATGCGATGACGAGAGCGAAGACGAGAGCCACGATGAGCGGGATCTCCACACCGAACGCTCTCGCGCCCAGCACGACGACCGCCGCCACCACCGCGACCAGCCCCAACCGCGCCGCGGTGTAGAGGGCGAGGCTGCGTACGAGGTCGGCTCTCGATGACGGACCTGCGGACGGTGCCGCGGGAACAGGGGCCTTCTCGGAGCTGTCTTCCTCGGTCATGGCGCCAGGATAGCGCCGTCGGATTCACCCGCTATGTCCATTACTTCCGCTTTGGATTTGGCTCACGAGTCGAGTACCGCGGCCCGTGATGGCAGTATAGGTTCGGTTGACGAAGTACCTTCATTTGCGTCGAATGTCCCAATCCACGCAACCGACCACGGTCCCCGGACCACACGGCAGCTCCACACGAGAAAGTTAGGACCTATCGCGATGAGTGCACCCGCCTACCCGCTCCGCCACGAGAACCTGCTGACCCCCGGACAGGTTGCGAGCCTGTTCCACGTCGATCCGAAGACGGTCACGCGGTGGGCTCATGCGGGTCGCCTGGGCTCGCTGCGCACCCCGGGCGGTCACCGACGCTTCCGGGAGACCGAAGTGATGCAGCTGCTCGAG
Source organism: Rhodococcus sp. AZ1 (assembly GCF_054979605.1). Lineage (NCBI taxonomy): Bacteria > Bacillati > Actinomycetota > Actinomycetes > Mycobacteriales > Nocardiaceae > Rhodococcus > Rhodococcus sp. AZ1. Next base: position 122,118 of record NZ_JBUEQF010000001.1, on the reverse strand, counting down.
GAGCTCACCACCGAAGCTCATCGCTGACCTCACCACACCGGGGCCCGAAGTGCGGCTACTCTCGTAAGTGGGAGGTGTGTCGTGGTTTATCTACTCGCTCTGATCGGTCTGGTCACCGTGCTGGTGCTGCTGTGGAAGGCTTTCGGTCCTGACGGCAAGGCACCGGCAGCACGTGTGTACGGGCCCGATGACGACCCGGATTTCCTGTGGAAATTGAACCGGGACAGGCGTTCCGGGCGCGATGGCTCCGGGCCCGATGACGGCTCGGTGAGCTGATCGTCAGCTGAAGGACGAACTCACTGCCGCCGCCAACTCCAGCAGTGCAGAACGCGTGCGCGGCTTGAGTCGGTCGAGATCCACTTCGGCCCCCTGCTCGAGATGCGGGTCGAACGGGATCACCCGTACCGCGCGGCAGCGCTGCTCGAAGTGCTCGATGATGCGGTCCAGCGCAACCTGGCCCGACCGCGGGCGCACCATGTTCACCACGGCGATCGACTGCTCGACCAGCGTGCGGTAGCCGTGCGCGTCGAGCCAGTCCATGGTTGCCGACGCGCTGCGGGCACCATCCACCGAGCCTGAGCTGACGATGATCAGCGAGTCCGCACCGTGGAGGATCCCCTGCATGGCCGAGTGCAGAAGCCCGGTACCGCAGTCGGTGATGATGATGCTGTAGAAGCGCTCGAGCAACGCCACTGTCTTGTCGTAGTCGGCGGCGCTGAACGCCTCGGACACCGCAGGATCGGCGTCGGACGCCAGGATCTCCAGGCGGTGCTTGTTCTGCGAGGTGTAGCGGCGCACCTCGGAATACTTGTCCAGGGTGCGCACGTCGCGCAGAAGCGTGCGCACGGTTGCGTCGGTCTCGAGCCGCATCTTCTGGCTCAGCGTCCCGCGGTCGGGATTCGCGTCGACGGCGATCACGCGATCGCCGCGCAGCGCGGCGAAGGTGGAGCCGAGCGTCGCGGTGACGGTGGTCTTGCCCACCCCACCCTTGAGCGAGAGAACGGCAATCTTGCTGCTGCCCCGCAGCGGCTGATTGATCTGCTTGGTCAGCGCGATCCGGCGCATCTCCTTGGCGCTGTTGGCCACGTGGATGCGACCACCCGACGCGCGGTAGAGCAGACGGCGCAGCGTGGTGGTGGGCACCTCGCGCACCGGTCCGAGCAGGGCCGAGGTGGACAGGTCGTTCGACGACGCCGACGACGCTGCCGGCGGCGGGGTGCTCATGGTGAACTGCGGCGGCGGCCAGAACCCGGTGGTGCTGGGCTGCTCGTCGCGCGCGTGGGCCTGGCGTCGACTCGCCCGACCGCCCTCGGGCACCGGATACCGCGACTCGTACGGCAGGGTGAACGTGGCCTCCACGGGAGTGGCCGACTCCGAGTAATCGGCGTCCAGGGAAGCCGAATCCGGCAGTGTCGAGTCCGGGTATCTCGAGGTGTAGGTGGACGGGTATCGCTCGTCTGAGAGCCCCCCGGGCAGCTCGTCGCGGTGCTCCTCACGCGGGCTATCCGTCGTCACACTCTGCCCTTCGCCGGTCGGTCGACACGTGCCGATTACGTCAGTTCAGACCCGCATACGAATGCAGACCCGACACCACCATATTGATGATGAAGAGATTGAACAGCATTGCCACGAAACCTGCGACATTGATCCATGCCGCTGCCCGGCGCCATCCGGTGGTCGCCCGTGCGTGCAAGTAGGCGGCGTAGATGACCCACGCGATGAACGACACCGTCTCCTTGGGATCCCAGCCCCAGAACCGGCTCCACGCCGCCTCGGCCCAGATGGCGCCGAGGATCACCCCGGCTCCGAAGATCGGGAACCCGATGATGGTGGTCTTGTACGCCAGCCGGTCGAGGGTCTCGGCATCGGGCAGCCGGGCAGCGAATCGGCCGAGGGCGGTCGAGGACTCCTCACCGCGTGGGAAGCGCATCCGCAGCAGGTACAGCAGCGAGGCGACGCCACCGACGAGGAAGATTCCGCTACCGACGCTGACCACGGTCACGTGGATCGGCAGCCAGTACGACCGCAGAGCGGGCACCACGGGCGCGGCGTCGGCGTAGAGCACGGTCCCCGCCAGGAACATCAGGATCAGCACCGGCACCACCACGAAGACCAGCGTTTCGCGCATCCGTCGCAGTGCGATCACGCCGGTGACGGTGGCGGCCGCAGTGGCCATCACCACGAACTCGTACATGTTGCCGAGCGGGAAACGTTCGGTCGCGAAGCCGCGCAGCACGATGGAGATCACCTGCAGCGCCGCCGCCAGGACCACCAGCGCGAATCCGACGCCACCGAACCGCTCGGACGCCGGACGCCGCGGAGCGGTGATCACCCGACCGGGGCCGGTGGGAGCCACCGGCGGCATGCTCGCCCCCGCGCCCACCAGAACTTTGCGCTCGGCCGCGGCCGAGGCGTCGACCTTCACCGTCGCGTAGCGGGCGACGAGGAACACCGCCGCCAACACGTACACCGCGAAGGCGGATCGGAACGCCCAGTCGCTGTACTGCGCGAGGGTCTCGTTGATCGGCATCACTTCACTCCTGAGGGATGAGGTCGTGCGGCTGGTGCGGTGGGGTTGGCGTGGTCGGCCGAGAGCCGTTCGGTGAGCCTGTCGAACTCCTCACCCCATCCGGCCTGATCGGTCCGGGCCAGCCCGCCCAGTTCTACTACGATACGTCGTGCGTCGTCGTCGGTGCTCACCCGCACCCAGATCCGGCGTCTCTTGATCATCAGGGACACCAGCAGGCCCGCCATCATCGCGATCGCGAAGATCAGCACGAAGTTCTGCGCCGGGTCGTGCGCAACCTGCAGGTTCACGAACTGCTCGGCGCCGTCGAAGCGCACCGTGGTGCCGTCGGCGAGCGTGGTGGTCTCGCCCGGCTTCAGGTTCACCCGGGCCTGCTTGACCAGGCGCTCCTGGGCGATCAGATCGTGGCTCAGCGAGAAGAGCGACTGCGGCTGACCGGTGTCGAGGCCGGCGTCACCCTTGTAGATGTCGATGGCCACGGCCGGATCGTTGGGCGCCGGGAAGCTCGACGAGAGCAGCGTCCCGTTGAACGACGCGGTCGGCGCGAAGAGTCCCTCGATGGCGATCTGGTTCTTGCGGCGCTCGTCGTTGTCGGGGAACAGACCCGCCGGCGGATCGAACCGCATCACCCCGCTGGAGAGGAACGTGGTGCCGTCGGTGGGTTCCCACTGCACGGTGTCGGTGCGGCTCTCGCCGTTCGGGTAGGTGACGGTGAACGTCGGCGCGTACCCGTGGCCCTGCAGGTACACGCGGTCACCGGCCACCCTCAGCGGGTGGTTGACCTGCAGGGTGTCCTGGCGCCAGGTGTTGGTCACCAGGTCGTCGCCCGCCTGGTACTCGATGTCGGAGGTGAACTGCTCCGCCTGACCGTTGGGCAGGTAGTCGGCGGCGAAGTTCTTCACCCGCACGCAGATAGGGGTGAGGCCGGTGCCGTCCTCGATGTTGCCGGCGCGGAACGAGTCGAACACCGCGGGCGAGGTGGTGCAGATGCCGGGGCCGTCGTTGGCCACCACCACCACGTTGCCCTCGTATCCGAACAGCTTGCCGACGGCGATGGCCACGAGCAGTCCGACCAGCGAGAGATGGAACACCAGGTTGCCCAGCTCGCGCGTGTAGCCCTTCTCGGCGGAGATCGTCAGCGCCGGCGCTGCGCCGTCGCGCTGCTCCTCCCGCTCGGCGATCCGCCAGCCCCGCAGGTAGCCGCGCACGCGCGCGACGGCCTGCTCCGCGGACTCGCCGTCGCGCTCGACACTGGCGTGGTGCGGCAGACGCGCGAGGTTGCGCGGGGTTGGCACCGGCGGGGTGCGCAGAGCCCGATAGTGGTCGACGCAGCGCGGCAGGATGCAGCCGACGAGGGAGACGAACAGCAGCACGTAGATGGCCGTGAACCAGAAGCTGCTGAAGACGTCGAACAGTTCGAGCCGATCCATCAGCGGACCCAGGGTGGGCCGGTTGGCGATATAGGTGTCGACCTTGCCGGAGTTCAGGCTGCGCTGCGGCAACAGGGCACCGGGGATCGCGGCCAGCGCGAGCAGGAACAGCAGAACCAGCGCCGTGCGCATCGAGGTGAGGGCGCGCCAATAGTTGCGTACGGTCGCCGTCACCCTGGAGACGATCCTCATTCCTCGGGTACTCCTGTTGGTCCTGATGGTTGGAGCGGTCTTCATCGGTGGAGCGGTTCTCATCGGTGTTGCGGTCAGATCGGCAGCACGGTGCTGCTGACGAAACGATCCCTGATCCACGAGACGAACACGTCCCATGCCCCCGTCACCAGCGCGAGTCCGACGGCGATCAGCAGCACCCCCCCGACGATCTGGATGACCCGCCCGTGCCGCCGCAACCACGCGGCCGCACGCAGGGCCCGCACCGAACCCAGTGCCAGTACTACGAACGGTAGTCCGAGTCCGAGGCAGTACGCCACGATGAGAGTCACCCCACGCGCAGCGGTGGCGCCGTCGGTGCCCGCGGTCAGGGAGATCACCCCCGCCAGGGTGGGGCCCAGGCACGGTGTCCACCCCAGCGCGAACACGGCTCCGAGCAGGGGCGCACCGGCGATCGACCCGATCAACCGTGGTTCCGGGCGGGTGTCGCGTTGCAGCGCAGGGATGAGCCCGATGAACACCAGGCCCATGGCGATGGTGATCACACCACCCACTCGTTGGAGGAGTTCGCGGTTGACCGCGATCACCGAGATCGCGCCGAACACCGTGGCCGTCGCCAGGACGAACACGGCCGTGAACCCGGCGACGAACAGCAGCGCCGCACCCACCACGCGATACCGCCCGCGGGTACGGGTCATCACCGCGGCCTCGTCGGCGGTCACGGCCGGCGCCTGCGCCCCGACGATCCCCGCCAGGTACGACAGGTAGCCCGGCACCAACGGCACCACGCAGGGCGAGGCGAACGAGACCAACCCGGCGAGCATCGCGGCACCGAACGCCAGGATCAGCGGGCCGCTGGCCGCGGCATCGGAGAACGTGGCGCCGATCCCACCCGCCAGCGTCATGGCTGTTCCCAGATCACTGTTCGGCCGCGATCCGGTCGACGACGGGTTGAAGATCGGTGGCCAGCAGTTCGGTCAGGTACACCGCTGCCACGCGGTGCTGCCGGTCGAGGACGATGGTCGTCGGCACCACCGACGTCGGGTAGTTGCGCCCGAGGCCCAGCAGGCTGCGCAGAGCCGGATCGTAAATCGAGGGGTAGGTGATCTTGTTGTCGGTGACGAAGTCCTGGGCCTTCTGCTTCTGCGGGTCGCGCACGTTGATCCCGAGCAGCGTCACGCCGCGATCCTTGGAATCGGTGTACACCTTCTCGAGGTCGTCGGCCTCGGCGCGGCACGGACCGCACCACTGACCCCACACGTTGATCACCACCACCTGGCCGGTGAAATCCGACAGCGAGGTGGTCTTGCCCTCGGTCATCAGGTCGGGTCCGGAGATCTCGCCCACGGTTCCGCGCGAGGACGGCGGGTCGTAGAGGATCGAGGTCTTCCCGCCCGGGGAGACGAAGTCGAACGTGCCGCCCTGCGCCACCGCATCGGTGCCCGTCGCGCAGCCCGCCAGCACCGAACAGGCGGCGAGCACCGCACAGGCTTTCGCAAGCAGGGAGTGCTGCGCGCGGGCGGTGGTCATGCCCCGGTGATCGTCGGGTCGGACGACCCGGCCGGCTCGGAGTAGACGATGTCGACGAGGGTGTCCCCCTCATAGACGAGGGAGGTCAGCGACGCGAGGCCGCACTGGCGCTGCCGCGGGTCGTGCCAGAGTCGGTCGCCCTGCAGGAATCGGCGCAGGGTCCACACCGGCAGTTGGTGTGAGACGCAGACCGCTTCGTGACCGACGGCCGACACGCGCGCGGCACCGACCGCGGCGAGCATGCGGTGCGCGATCTGCAGGTACGGCTCGCCCCACGACGGGGTGAAGGGATCGCGCAGCCGCCACCAGTACTTCGGCCGTCCCAGGGCGCCGTCGCCCACGGAGACCTTCAGGCCCTCGAAGTCGTTGCCCGCCTCGATCAGGTTCTCGTCGGTGGACACCGTCAGTCCGTGCGCCGCGGCGATGGGGGCTGCGGTCTGCTGGGCCCGCTCGAGCGGGGACGCGACCACGTGGGTGATGTCGTGGCCGGCAAGGGTGTCGGCGACGGTCTTCGCCTGCGCTCGCCCGGTGTCGGACAGGTCGAACCCGGGCAGTCGCCCGTAGAGGATGCCGCCGGGGTTGAACACCTCACCGTGGCGCATCACGTGCACGATCGTGCGGACGCTCTCGTTCTCGCTCATGCCGAACCCTCCGGTGCCGACGCGGCCGCTGCGGCGCGCGCCGCGGCGGGCAGCGCCGAGTCGATGATCTCGAACGCCCGGTCGTCGAGAACGGACGAGACGAACCACGCCTCGAACGCGCTGGGCGGGGGGTAGACGCCGCCATCGAGGAGCGCATGGAAGAACGCGGGGAACCGCCACGTCTGCGCGGCCTTGGCCCCGGCATAGTCGGTCACGGGGGTCTCGGAGAAGAACACACTCACCATGGTGCCTGCGAACTGCACCCGGTGCGGAACCCCCGCTGCGCTCAGGTGCTCGCCGAGCAGCGAGCCGAGTCGGCTCGCGTTCGCCTCGAGCGCGCGGTAGACGGCCTCGTCGGCCAGCTGCAGGGTGGCCAGGCCCGCGGCCACCGCCACCGGGTTCCCCGACAGCGTGCCCGCCTGGTACACCGGGCCCGACGGGGCGAGGTGGGCCATCACGTCGGCGCGACCGCCGAACGCCGCGGCCGGCAACCCGCCGCTCATCACCTTGCCGAACGTGTAGAGATCACCGGCCACACCGTCGACGCCGAACCAGCCCGAGGAGCTCACCCGGAACCCGGTCATCACCTCGTCCATGATCAGCAGGGCGCCGTGAGCAGCGGTGATGTCCTTCAGGCCCGCGTTGAACCCCGCCGCCGGAGCGATGGCGCCCATGTTCCCTGCAGCGGCCTCGGTGATCACGCACGCAATGGAGTCGGGGTACTCGGCGAAGACCGCCCGCACCGCGTCGAGGTCGTTGTAGGGCAGCACGATGGTGTCCTCGGCCTGCGCGCCCGTCACGCCCGGCGAGGTGGGCAGACCCAGCGTGGCGACACCGGAACCCGCATCGGCGAGCAGCGCATCGACGTGACCGTGATAGCACCCGGCGAACTTCACGATCTTGCTCCGACCGGTGAACCCGCGTGCCAACCGCACGGCGCTCATGGTCGCCTCGGTGCCGGAGTTGACCAGCCGCACCTGCTCCACGGGGCCGACGCGACCGATGATGGCCTCGGCCAGCTCGATCTCGCGCTCGGTCGGGGCACCGAACGACAGGCCGGACGCCGCCGCGGTCTGCACCGCCTCCACGATCGCCGGGTGCGCGTGGCCCAGGATCATCGGGCCCCACGAGCAGATCAGGTCCACGTACTCGTGGCCGTCGGCGTCGGTGAGGGTGTAGCCGGAGGCTGTGGAGATGAATCGGGGGGTTCCGCCCACCGAGCGGAAGGCGCGCACGGGCGAGTTCACACCACCGGGAATGACGGCGGATGCGCGCTCGAACAGGCGCGCGGACGTCGACGTCGAAATCACGAGTTCCAGTGTTTCACAGCGCCGACACCGCCGATCCCGCGCTGCATGAGGGTCAGATCCAGCCAGCGGCCGAATTTCCTTCCCACTTCGGGCATTACGCCCACCACCGTGAACCCGAACTTCTCGTGCAACGCGATCGATGTCACGTTGGTGGACTCGATTCCCGCCACCATCACGTGCACACCGCCGACGTTCGCGGCGTCGATCAATGCGGAGAGCAGCGCGGTGGCCACTCCGCGCCGCTGGAACTCGGTGGCGACGTAGACGGAGTTCTCCACGGTCTGCGCGTACCCGGCCTTGGGCCTGAACTGCCCGTACGAGGCGTACCCGGCGACGGCACCACCGATATCGGCAACCAGGATCGGGTGCCCGGCGGCGGCGCGGGCGTCGAACCAGGCTTGCCGCTCGGCCAGGTCGACGAGCTCGGTGTCCCAGATCGCGGTGGTCTCGGCGATGGCCTGGTTGTGGATCTCGAGGATCTCGGGCAGGTCCGACGGCCGCGCAGGGCGCACGGTCGTCGAGTGCTCGGTCATGATGCGCGGGTGGGGTCGACGACGATCTTGGCGTGTTCGGCCGAGGACAGTCGGTCGAAGGCGTCGGCCACACCGGACAGCCCCACGGTGTCGGTGATGAGCGGCGAGGGGTCGATCTTCCCGCGAGCCATCAGAGCCATCGCGCCGTGGAACTCGACGGGGTCGTACCCGAACGCGAACCGCAGGTCCACCTCCTTGTTGATCGCCATCGCAGGACGGAAGGTGTCCGGTTCCATGCACACACCCACCACCACGATGCGCGAACGAAGCGGCGCCTTGCTGACGATGTGCTCGATCACGCCGGGCGTGCCGACGCACTCGAACACCACGGGTCCGCGTGGATCGGCACCCAACTTCTGTGCGGTGGCGACCACGCGATTCCAGGGGACCAACGGCACCGCTCGCGCCGTGCGCATCGCGGTGAGGGCGAGGTCGAACAGTTGGGTGGGGGTGGTGATGTACTTCGAGCCCTCGTCGAACACCGTCCACGGCGAACGCTCGGCCGGATCGATCACCACGTCCGCCCCGCACCGAGCTGCCAGGGCGCGGCGGGGAGCGGAGTAGTCGCTTGCGACCACGGTGCGCACTCCGCGCGCCTTGAGCACCGTGATCACCGCGAGCCCGATGGGTCCGCAGCCGATCACCACGGCGGTATCGCGGGCACCCGGGTTCCCACGGTTGACCGCATGCAACGCCACGGCCAGAGGTTCGGTCAGCACGGCGAGGTCCGGGCTGAGGGCATCGGGGACCTCGAACATCAGGGCCTCGGTGACCAGCACCTGCTCCGCGTACCCGCCCGGTGCGTTGGCGGAGAGCCCGGTCAGTTCGAGGCCGCTGTCCGTGCCGAGCATCGGCATCGCCACCACCGGCGTCCCCACGGGTAGGCGTCGACGGGTGCCGGGGCCGTACTCGGCCACAGTGCCCGTGAACTCGTGCCCCATCACCACGCGTTCGGTCGAACGCATGAAGGTGGTGTACCCGATCTCGGCGGCCACATCGGCGGTGGCGTCGCCCTGTGTGCGGGCGTGCAGGTCCGACCCGCAGATGCCGCACCGGGTCACATCGAGCAGAACCTGACCCGTGGTGGGCGTCGGATCGGCCACATCCTCGACGGCCAGGGCGCCCCGGTGCAATGTGACGGCTCGCATACGCGGACGGTACCGGGTGTCCGAACGGGGGCGGCTCAATCCCGACGCTTGGAGGTAGGGCGGGGTGGTCTTCTTGCCCACCTCTGAGCGAATTCGGCGGCGCCTGTCCGCTGAATTCGCTCGAAGGTGGGCACAACACACCCAGCGAGGAGAAGACCCGATCGCCTGCGACCGTCCGTGCGACGACCCGAAGGTAGGCGCGGGGGCCCCGAGCATCGCGCATGATGACCCGATGACCGATTTCAACGCCACCATCATCGACGAGTTCCGCCGCACCGGCGGCCATGTCACCACGGCCGGGTTCGGGGACAGGCTGATCGTGCTGCACACGATCGGGGCCAAGAGCGGACAGGTGCGCCTGAACCCGCTGTTCTCCATCCACGAGGGCGATACCTGGATGGTCGTGGGCTCCGCGGCCGGTTCGGTGAAGGATCCCGCCTGGGTGCACAACCTGCGTGCCCACCCGCGCATCGAGATCGAGGTACCCGGCGACGGCGCTGTGCGAACCCTGACCGTCGACGTCACCGAGATCGACGACGACGAGTGGGCGGCCGAGTGGGCCAAGTTCACCGCTGCGTCGCCGGGGTTCGACGGCTACACCGCCAAGGCGCAGGGGCGCCGGTTCCCGATCTTCCGGCTCCGTCCGACCTGACAGACCGACCCGACAGGCCGGACCGACTGCCGGATCCGACGGGCACGGCACCCCTGCGCGTCGGCCTACTTCTTGGCGAACACTCCGTACTGATCGGCGTTGTCCTTGGTGATCAGCTGGCAGTCCACCGACTGCTTCTCGGGCATTCCGGTCGAGCCGGTCTTGGCGTACTTGTCGGCCTGCTCCACTGCGGACTGCGCAATCTGCGCTGCCAGCTGCATGGACGTCGCCACCATGGTTCCCGACTTGATCGCCGCGATGGCGTCGGGGCTGCCGTCGAAGCCGACGACGACGACGTTGTTGAGCCCGGCCCCCTGCAGCGCGGCGACCGCACCCAGCGCCATGGTGTCGTTGCCCGCGATGACACCCTGGATGTCACGGTTGCGCTGCAGGATCGTCTCCATCTTGGTGAACGCCTCCTGCTGATCCCAGTTGGCGGTCTCCTTCTGCACCAGCGTCATTCCCGGGTACTGCGAGATGACGTCGTTGTAGCCCTTCGAGCGCACGCCCGCATTGGTGTCGGACTCCTTGCCGGTCAGCTCGACGTAGTTGCCCTTCTCCTGCAGGGCCTGCACGAACGCCTGCGCCGAGAGCTGGGCGCCCTGCGAGTTGTTGGCGACGATCTGCGCCTTGGCGATGCCCGTCTGGTTGATCTCGCGGTCGATGAGGAACACCGGGACGCCGGCGTCGTTGGCCTTCTTCACCGCGCCGATCGACGCGTCGGCGCCCGCGTTGTCGAGGATGATCGCCGTCGCCTTCTTCGAGATGGCGGCGTCGATCAGCTCGCTCTGCTTGTTCGGATCGTCGTCGTGGGAGGACACCGTGGCGGTGTACCCCAGCTTCTCCGCCGTGGCCTTCGCGGTGTCGCCCTCGGCCTTGAAGAACGGGTTGTCCGGAGCCGGGGTGATGATGGCGATGTACTTGCTGTCGGAGGTGGTGCTGCCGCCGTCGTTGCTGCTACACCCCGCCAACACCGCCGACGCGGCGACGAACACCGCGATCCCGATCCGTGTACGTCGCGCCGTTGCACCGAACATGGTTACTCCTTACCTAGTCCTGACCGAAACCTGCTGTGACCGAACCTGCTGCGACCGAAACCTGCTGCGACCGAACCTCGCGGCGTCAATCCACCGCCTTCTTCTGCGACACCGAGTGCTCGACGGCATCGGCGGTGGCTGCTGCGGCGGCGCCGCGCCTCTGCAGTCGCTGCTGGCCCTGATCGAGGATCACCGCGAGGATGATCACCGAACCCTTGATGAAGATCTGCCAGAAGGTGGAGATCCCGAGATTGACCAACCCGTCGGCGAGGAACCCGATCACGAAGGCGCCCACAAGCGTTCCGCGAACGTTGCCGCGTCCACCGGAGAGTGCCGCGCCGCCGATCACCACGGCCGCAATTGCGTTGAGCTCGTAGCTCTCCCCGGCCTGCGGGGCCGCCGAGCCCAACTCGGAGGCGATGATCGCTCCGCCCAGTGCTGCGCCCGCACCGGAGATCACGTACACGACGGTCTTGACCAGGCGCACGGGGATACCGGACAGTTCCGCCGCACGCTCGTTACCACCGGTTGCGTAGAGCCACCGCCCGAAGGCGGTGCGTGAGAGCACCAGCACGGTGAGCAACGCCAGAATGATCATCAGCCAGGCCGAGGTGGGCAGCCCCAGCGGCCGCGACCGACCGAGGAAGTCGAATCCGGTGTTGCCCAGCGAGGGGTCACCACCGAGGTTCGGGTAGGTGGCGCCGCCGGATAGCAGCAGCGCGGTTCCGCGGGCCACGTACAGCATGCCGAGGGTGGCGATGAACGGCGCCACGTTGAACCGGGTGATCAGGACGCCGTTGATCAGTCCCACCACCGATCCGACGGCCATCGCGAGGATCACGGTGGCCCACACCGGCGGGTAGGCGATGGTGTCGGTTCCGGGAATGCGGACGCCACCGAGAAGCTCCCCGCACACCACGCCGGACAGACCCACGATGGACCCGACCGAGAGGTCGATGCCGCCCTTGAGGATCACCAGCAGCATACCCAGAGCCAGGATCGCGTTGACGGCAACGTGTTTGGTCATGGTGATCACGTTGTCGACGGTGAGGTAGGTATTCGACAGGCTGGAGAACACGATGATCAGGACGATCAACGCGATGAACGCCCGCAGTTCGAACACCGCGTTGAGCAGTCGCAGACGGCGCGCCTCCATCCGCGACGAACGCTCGAGCTCGCTGCGCGGGTCGCCCGCCCCGGGGGTCTGCGCGGGTCGGTCGGTGTCGACGGTGTGGCTCATTCGGGTGCTCCAGAGTTCGACGGGTCATCGGGGTTCGACGGGTCATCGGGGTTCGACGGGTCATCGCTGTGCCCGCGGTCGTGGGATGGCCCCGACGCGTCCGCGAGCGCCATCAGGGTGGACCGGTCGATCGTGTGGGGGTCGAGGTCGGCGACCACGCGGCCGCGCTGAAGAACGATCAGCCGATCCGGGATACGAAGGGCCTCTTCGGCTTCCGATGTCGTGAACACGACGGTCAGGCCCTTCTCGGCCTGGGTCGCCATCTGCGCGAAGATGTCCGCCTTGGCGCCTATGTCGACCCCGCGGGAGGGCTCGTCGAGCAGCAGCACCGACGGCGAGGTCATCAGCGCCTTGCCGATCACCACCTTCTGCTGGTTGCCGCCGCTGAGCGAGCCGATCGGCGCACCGGCACCGGACGTCTTGACGGTGACGTCGCCGATCATGTCCTGCACGGCCTTCCCCTCGTCGCGGCGACGTACCACTCCGCCGGACAGGAACCGTCCGAGCGCCGACAGCGACAGGTTCTGCCCCACCGACATCGACTGCACCAGCCCGTCGCGCTGACGGTCCTCGGGAACCAGCGCGATCCCCCTGGTGATCCTGTCCCGGATGCTGCTGCGCCCCAACGGCTCACCGTGGAAGAGGATTTCCCCGGACACCACCGGGATGCGGCCGATAACGGCCTCGAGCAGCTCGGTCCGACCCGAGGCCATCAGGCCGTAGATGCCGACCACCTCGCCGGCGCGCACGTCGAGATCGAGCTCGACCACCGCCATGCGGGAGGTGTTGTCGGGGTCGGGCACGTTCAGGCCCCGGATCGACAGCACGGGATCGCCCGGCGTCGAGGCGCGGTCGGGGAACAGTGCATCCTGCTCGCGACCGACCATCTTGCGCACGATCCAGTCGAGATCGACGTCGTCGGCCGCAGCGGTGGCCACCAGGGCGCCGTCGCGCAGAACTGCCACGCGGTCGGCGATGTCGAGGGACTCCTCGAGGTGGTGCGAGATGTAGACCACGGCCACGCCCTGCGCGGTGAGCTCGCGGATCACCCGGAACAGCACGTCCACCTCGGTGACGCTGAGCGCCGAGGTGGGCTCGTCCATGATCAACACGCGCGCGTTCTGCAGCAGTGCGCGCGCGATCTCGATCAGCTGTTGCTGACCGATACGCAGGTTGCCCACCGTGGTTCGGGGATCGATCTTCTCCTCGAGTCGGGCCAGCACCGAGCGTGCGGCCTCCCGCTGGCCGGCGCGATCGACCCAGCCCAGGGTGGTCGACTCGCGGCCGAGGAACAGGTTGTCCTCGACGGAGAGGTTGGGGCACAGGCTCAGTTCCTGGTGGATGATCACCACGCCCTGATCGGCCGCCTGTCGCGGGCTGTCGAAGCTCACGTGCCGTCCGTCGAGCACCACGGCACCGGACGTCGGCGTCTCGATGCCGGACAGGATCTTCATCAGCGTCGATTTGCCGGCGCCGTTCTCGCCGAACAGTGCGGTGACGCAGCCCGGACGGACGTCCAGGTCGACTCCACGCAGGGCACGAGTTCCGCCGTAGGTCTTGCTCACCTCGACCGCGGCGAGCACCACGGTGTCGGGCCGGGTGGAGGCGTCCACGTCCGCGGCCGTCACGGCGCGACCTGGATGTCGACCGGGGTGAGGGTGAACAGCTGCGCCGTCAGCGGCGCGGTGGCGCCGACCACGGTGACCGTCCTCCCGACGAGGGATTCCGGCTTCAGCGTGGCGAGAAGCTCCTTGGCCATCTCCTGGTTCAATGCCGTTGCGGCATCGGCATAGTCGACCTGGTTGACGAAGTCGTTGAAGGCGATGGTGCCGGTGGCATCACGCAGTGCGGTGCCGTTGATGGCGGGGCCGATCTGCACCGAGACGCGAACGCCGGGCGGCGCCGAGGCCACGGTGATCGGAAGCAGTCCGTTGACCGGAGCCCCGGCCACGCCGGTCACCCGTACCGAGTAGGTGTACGGGGAGGTGCCGTCGCGTTTGCCGTACTTGGCGCCCGCGGCCTCGGGATCGGCCGCGACGGCCGCTGCGACCTCCGGGAAGTCGACCGCAGCCTGCTCGATGCCGGGGACGATCTTGCTCGCGTAGTTCGCCTGCCCGTACGACGCGGCGTCGAACGCGACGCGCTGGCCGGGTACGGGCTGGCCACTGGGCCGGTAGGTGGTCGACGCGGCGATCGCCACGATCAGGACCAGCGCCACACCGAACCCGATCAGGAGCCCTCGGCTGGGCCTGACTCCGGCCAACCGGCTCCCCCTCGCGGCACCCTCAACCATGGATCGCCTCGATGGACGCCGCGGCGTGAGCCGCGAGAGCCGGGTACAGGGCGGCCTTGGCGATCTTCTGCGCGAGCAGCGCGTCCTGCGCCTGCTGCGCGGCGGCGAGGGCGTCGTGGTCGAGGGCGATCAGAGCATCGTGGAACGCGGCCATCGTGGCGATCCCGTCGCGGGCGGCGGCAACCGGATCCTCGCGGAACGGGAACTGGTCCAGTTGCCACACCCCCTGCCAGTTCGCCTGGTGCAGTGCATGGAAGAACTCGAAGGTCTCCATCACGTGCACCGAGCCGACAACCATGTCGTCGTCCCAGCCGCGGAAGTTGTCGTTGACGTCGATGGCGAAGAGCCGATCGCGCGAGAGGATCAGTCGAGCGGCCTCGGCCGGGTTCTCGCCGCCGTAGAGGGAATGACCGAAGTCGAGCAGGATCCCCACGTTGTCGCAGCCCATGTCCTCGATCGCGAGCAACGTGAATGCCGCCGAGGAGAACAGCATGCGATTGCGCGGCTCGCGTGGTTTGTACTCGATGGCGAACTTCATGGCCGGGAAGCGGGTGGCGAGTTCGCGAACGGCATCGATGGAGTACTGCCGCAACTGGGTGTGATCGGCCTGGAACGGGTAGTCGACGCCGTCCTGGCCCGGCCACAGCTTGACGTAGTCGCAACCGAGTTCGGTCGCCAGTTCGGCTGCGGCCGAGACCAGGTCGATCGCCTTCTCCCGCACCGCCGCATCGGGATTGGTGAAGCCGCCCTTGACGAAGTCCTTGTTGTAGATCTCCGGGGTGATCGCGATGGCCCGCAGGTCGGCGGCGGCGAGCGCGGCCTTGATGTCGGCGGTCGCGACGTCCTTGGGCGCGAACGGCCAGTTGAGGTCGACCACGGAGAGCGAACCGACCCGACCCGCCATCTCGATGCACTCGATGGTGCTGACCGGGTCGCGGTAGCCCTCTGTGGCGTAGCGATCGAGGTAGCTCGCGAAGTGCCAGATGCCGGCCCCGTATCGCGGAGACTGACTATTCATGCGCTGTTGACTAGACACGCAGCAATGGTGCGACCCCGCCGCATCCGATGTCAATGGGTTCGGCGGAATTGACGAACGCCGACTCCATTGACAGGCAGACCGCCGACGCTTCACACTTACTGCATGTCCATGCGTAGTCGCATATCTAGTCAACTACCTATCAGGCGGCAGGAGAACATGCGATGACCAGCACTCTCGCGTCGCACGCGCTCACGGTCGACACTGCCGCGGCCACGGCGTACCGCGCCACGGCGGAGCGGCTGCGCAGCAGCCCGCCGGCCGTCGCGGCGCCGGAGCTGGCCGCCATCGCCACCGGTATCCGCCGCGATGTGCTCACCACCATCGGCCGCGCCGGGCTCGGCCACGTGGGCGGCGATCTGTCGGTGACCGACATCCTGGTCGCCTGCTACTGGGGCGCACTGTCGGTGGACCCGCAGGATCCGGCCGCGCCCGGCCGCGACAGGTTCATCCTGAGCAAGGGCCACTGCGCCGCGGCGCTGTACTCCACGCTCGCCACGTGCGGGTTCTTTCCCCGATCCGAGCTCGCCACGTTCGTGGCCCCGCTGTCCGCCCTCAACGGGCACCCCAACCGGGTGAAGGTGCCGGGCGTGGAGACCAACACCGGTCCGCTCGGCCACGGGTTCCCGGTGGCGGCGGGGCTCGCCCTCGGAGCCCGTCTGCGCGGGCTCGACTACCGCACGATCGTGGTGCTCGGCGACGGCGAGATGCAGGAGGGCAGCAACTGGGAGGCCGCGATGACCGCCGCGCACTACGGCCTGAGCTCCTTGACAGCCATCGTCGACCGCAACCGCCTGCAGCAGGGCGCGCGCACCGAGGACACCAAGACGCTCGAACCGCTCGACGCGAAACTGGACGCGTTCGGCTGGGAGGCCCGTCGGGTCGACGGACACGACATGATCGCTCTGCTGGGCGCGCTGGCTCCCTCGACCACGGGTCGTCCGGTGGCAGTGGTCGCCGACACCGTCAAGGGCAAGGGCGTGTCATTCATCGAGGACCGCGTCGAATGGCACCACAAGGTGCCCACCGCCGAACAGGTCACCGCCGCACTGCAGGAGCTCTCATGACCATCACCACGGGTACCGATGCCCCCACCTTCGACTGCCGGGCCGATTTCGCGGAGGAACTCGCCGCGCTGGCCCGAGCCGACGACCGGATCGTCGCGGTCTGCAACGACTCGGTGGGATCGAGCAACCTCGTCGCCTTCCGCGACGAGTTCGGCGATCGACTGATCAATGTCGGTATCGCAGAACAGGATCTGGTGGGAGTGGGCGCCGGGCTCGCCGGTGCGGGTCTGATCCCGTTCGTGTGCGCCGCAGCGCCGTTCCTGACCGGGCGGGCCACCGAACAGATCAAGGCCGACGTCGCCTACAGCGGTCGACGGGTGATCCTGTGCGGACAGAGCCCCGGTATGGCCTACGGCGAACTCGGCCCCACCCACCACTCGATCGAGGACCTCTCGTGGATGCGCGCGGTGGCCGGGCTGCCCGTGGTGGTGCCCGCCGATCCGCAGCAGACGCGGGCAGCCGTGCGCTGGGCAACCGAGCAGGAGACGGGCAGCTATCTGCGGATCCCCCGCTTCAAGGTGCCGGCGGTCAGCGCACCGGACGACGAGTTCCGCACGGGCACGGCAGTTCTCGCCCGGCCCGGTGACGACGTCACCATCATCGCGATCGGCACGATGGTCTCTCGGGCGCTGTGGGCGGCCGACGTACTGGCCGCCGAGGGAATCTCGGCGCGGGTGCTGAACATGGCCTTCGTCGAACCGCTCGACCATGCTGCCGTCATCGCGGCCGCAACCCAGACCGCCGGGATCGTCACCGCCGAGGAGGCCACCATCAGCGGGGGTCTGGGTGCGGCGGTGGCGGCGTCGGTCTCCCGGAACGCTCCCTGCCGGATGCGCATTCTCGGGATCGAGGGCCGCTTCGCCCCCACCGGCAGTGCGCAGTTCCTGCTCGACCACTTCGGACTGAACGCCGACGGCATCGCCGCGGCGGCACGTGAGCTGGTCACACGTGAGCCGGCGACCCCGTGATCCTGGCCATCGATCAGGGCACCAGCTCGTCGAAGGCGATGCTGGTCGATCGGGACGGCGAGGTGGTTGCAGAGTCCAGTTTCCCTGTGGCCCAGCAGTTCCCGCAGCCCGGCTGGGTGGAGCAGGATCCCGAGGAGATCGTCGGGTCGGTGCACCGCGCCGTCGCCGAGTGCGTCGCACAGCACGACCCGGCGTCGATCGTCGCGGTGGCGCTGAGCGTGCAGCGCGAAACCGTCATCGCGTGGGACACCGCCACCGGCGCGGCGGTGGGTCCGGCGCTGAGCTGGCAGGACCAGCGAACCGCCGACGCTGCTGCCGCGGTGGAGGCGGCCGGTCACGCCGAGTACGTGTTCGCCTCCTCCGGCCTTCCCCTGGACCCGATGTTCTCGGCGCTCAAGGCTGCCTGGCTGCTCGACACCCATGACCCGGACCGGCGACACAGCAGCACCGGTCGATGGCGGGTGGGAACGGTAGACACCTGGCTGACGGCGCGGCTGAGCGGCCGACTGGGCGATCCGATCATCGAGCGGGGCAATGCGTCCCGGACCCAGCTTCTCGACATCGGGTCCGGGCAGTGGGATCGCCGCCTGCTCGAGATCTTCGCGGTCCCCGAGGCCGCCCTTCCGCGGGTGGTCTCGTCCGTCGGGCCGTTCCCCGCGGTGTCCGGGTTGCCCGGGGTCGCCGACGGCACCCCGATCGTCGCGGTCATGGCCGACTCGCACGCGGCGTTGTTCGCCCACGCGGGCTGGCGCACCGGGGTGGTCAAGGCCACCTACGGCACCGGCTCGTCGGTGATGACCGTGCTCGGCCCCGACATGCGCCCCGAGTATCGACCGGGCGGTGGTGTGTGCAGCACCATCGCCTGGGATCTCGGCGGGGAGCAGCATCCGACCCGAGCGGCCGAGGCCAACATCCGCTCCACCGGACGCACCGTGGCCTGGGTGGCGGAGCTGTGCGGCACCTCCGTCGAGCAGATGTGGGCCGATGCGCAGGCCGGCACCGCGGACGGGGTGGTGATCGTGCCCGCGTTCGGCGGTCTCGGCGCTCCGTACTGGGATCGCCGGGCGGAGCCGCTGATCACCGGGTTCACCCTGGGTACCGGCAGGGCGCAGGTGGCCCGAGCTGCCGTGGAGTCGGTTGCCATGCAGGTGGACGACGTCCTGAGCGCCTTCGCCGCAGATGTCGGCCCGCTCGAGTACCTTGCGTGCGATGGCGGGATGACCAGGTCGGCCGTGCTGATGCAGTTGCAAGCCGATGTCTCCGGGATACCGGTGCACGTGTCCGGAACGGCCAACCTCTCGGCGTGGGGCACGGCGTGTCTGGCCGGGCTCGAGTTGGGCTGGTGGTCACGCGCCGATGTCGAGTGCGGCAACGTCGGCGGCAGGAACCGGACGGCGTCGGTACAGCCGTCCGCCGATCGCACCGAGCGTGATCGTCTGCGTCACCGATGGGCGCAGGCCGTCGCCCGATCCCGACATCGCGACTGACGAGCTGTCGGCCACACCGATCTCGGAGCGCCGACTGCGTACGATCCGACTACACAGTCGGGCACGCTTGAAATCGACGGCCTGCCGTCGACCACCTCGATCGGAGGAAGGTGTCGTATGGCGGTAGAACCCTCGCAGTCGGCCTCGGATTCGCGCGCGGGCGGCCCTCGCGCGGCGCGGTCGACGGCGAACCGCCGCCTCGCGCCCACCGGGGAGCAGGCGCGTCTGATGGTGAAGGTCTCTCGGATGTACCACGAACGTGGACTCAAGCAGGCCCGGATCGCCGACGAACTGCACATCACCCAGGCCCGGGTGTCGCGGCTGCTGCGGCGTGCGGTCGACACCGGCATCGTGCGGACCGTGATCGCCTCCCCGGCCGGAGTTCACACCGACCTCGAGGACGGCCTCGAGCAGCGGTTCGGGCTCCGCGAGGCGGTGGTGGTGGATGTGGGCAGTGTCGACGAGGAGGATATTGCGCACAGCCTCGGCGCGGCCGCTGCCGGCTACCTCGAGGCCACGCTGATCGGCGGCGAGTCCATCGGTATCTCCTCGTGGAGCTCGAATCTGCTCAGCACCACCGCGGCGATGCGCCCGGCCACCACACCGGTGGCCGACAGCGTGGTGCAGCTGGTCGGTGGGGTCGGCGATCCGCGAGTTCAGACCGAGGCGAACCGGTTGCTCACCACGTTCGCCCATGTCACGGGTGCAACCCCCATCTTCCTGCCTGCGCCGGGGCTGCTCGCGACCTCCGACGCACGCCGCAGTCTGATGTCGGACCCGGCGGTGGCCGGGGTCAGTCGCCGGTGGTCGGAACTGACCACGGTCCTGCTGGGCGTGGGCGCGCTCGAACCGTCACCGCTGCTGCGCGAGAGCGGCAACGGCATCGCCGAGAGCGAGCAGGCCGCACTGCGAGCCGCGGGAGCGGTGGGTGATGTGTGTTTCCGTTTCTTCGACGAGCACGGCGCCCTCATCGAGTCGGACCTCGACCGACGCGTCATCGGCATCACCAGCAGCGAGTTGTTGAAGGTGCCCCGCCGAATCGCCGTCGCGGGAGGCACCCGAAAGATCGCGGCGCTGCGCGGCCTGCTGCGCGGCGGATGGGTGACGGTCCTGATCACCGACTCCGAGGTCGCCGCGGAGCTTGTTTCCTGACGCCCGGGTGTCAGCCGCCGCCGGTGGCCGTCTGGCAGACTCTGCGCCATGAGTTTCTCGCCCGGACGCATCGCCTTCGTTCAAGCCACCTGGCATCGCAACATCGTCGATCAGGCCCGCGACGGGTTCATCGACAAGCTGGCCGCCCTGGGCCGACCGCGCGAGGACATCGACGTGTTCGAGGTGCCCGGGGCCTTCGAGATCCCGCTGACGGCACAGCGCCTGGCACGCACCGGCACCTACGAGGCCATCGTGGGTGCGGGCCTGGTGGTGGACGGCGGAATCTATCGCCACGACTTCGTGGCCACCGCCGTGATCGACGGCCTGATGCGTGTACAGCTCGACACCGACGTCCCGGTGTTCTCGGTGGTGCTCACCCCCCATCACTTCCACGAGCACGACGAGCACCAGAAGTACTTCACCGAGCATTTCTTCACCAAGGGCGGCGAGGCGGCATCGGCTGTGGTGCGCTCGTTGCAGCCGCTGACCCCGATCGTCTGAGCCTGGATCGTCCGATCCTGCTGCGTGGCGTCGAGGCAACCCACGCAGTCGGCGCACTGTGTTACCGGCGTGTTACGCGTGCGTCTACCATCGCTGTCATGAACGCCGAGTACGACGCATCGCGTCGACCGTCACCCCGTGAGCCGTGGCCGGAGACGTTCAAGGAGCACCTCGTCGAGCAGTTCGCGGGATACAGCAAGCTGATCGATCGGGCTCTCGCCGACAACGGCGCCTCACTGTTCGGCGACGGTCCGTATCGGCAATCCGCGATCGGTCGTGACGCAACCGCACATCTGCTCGACGCCGTGGCCGATCTCACCCGCAGGATGCGCCGCCGAAACTCCCACTGAGGGTCCATTTCACACCGAGTGGCGTTTGCGGCGGCCAAAAATTGGCTACCGTGAAATATGACCACCGTAGCGAACCACCTGAGGGACACACTCGACGGTCGATGGATCGACGTTCGGAAGCAGGCGCGCGCTCTGCTCGCGCGCCCGGAGTTCGCACCGCACTACACCCCGGACACCGTCGAGGCACGCGCCAAGGCAACCGAACAGTTGCGCCTTCTCGCCAAGGACAAATGGGCGGAAGCGGGTTTTCTCAAGGAGCACGGCGGCACCGGTGACGCCGGCGCCGCGGTCACGCTGATCGAGACCCTCGCGCAGTCCGACCTCTCCCTGATGGTCAAGGCCGGCGTGCAGTGGGGCCTGTTCGGCGGGGCCATCGAGAACCTCGGCACCGAACGGCATCACACCAAGTTCATCCGGCCTCTGATCGACCTGGACATCCTGGGCTGTTACGGCATGTCCGAGTCCGGCCACGGCAGTGACGTCCAGAGCCTCGAGACCACAGCGACGTACGACCGCGACACGCGGGAATTCGTCATCAACACCCCGACGCCGTCCGCACGCAAGGACTACATCGGCGGCGCCGCGGAGTCGGCGCAGTACTGCACGGTCTTCGCGCAGCTCATCACCGGTGGTCCCGGTGAGGAGCCGACGGGCCGCGGAGTGCACTGCTTCGTGGTGCAGATTCGCGACGAGAACTTCGGCACCCCGATGCCCGGCGTGACCATCGAGGACATCGGCTACAAGGGCGGTCTGCCCGGCGTCGACAATGGACGCCTCCATTTCGATCATGTTCGCATTCCGCGCGAGAACATGCTCAACAAGATCGCCGACGTCGACGAGGACGGCACGTACTCGTCGCCCATCGAGAACCCCAACCGGCGCTTCTTCACCATGCTGGGCACCCTCATTCGCGGCCGGATCACCGTGGGCGGCTCGGCGGCCGCCGCGGGGCAGGTGGCGCTGACCATCGCCGCGAAGTACGCGCTGCACCGCAAGCAGTTCAAGGCGCCGGGTACCGACGAGGAGGTGGTCATCATGGACTACCTCTCGCATCAGCGTCGGCTGCTGCCGTTGATCGCCAAGTCGTACGCCCTGCAGTTCGCCCAGAACGAGTTGGTATCGGCGATGCACGATCTGCAGTCCGCACCCGAGGATGTCGATCCCACCGAGCAGCGCGAGCTCGAGGGTCGCGCTGCGGGGCTGAAGGCGGCCAACACCTGGCACGCCACCCGCTCGATCCAGGAGTCGCGGGAAGCGTGCGGCGGCGCCGGCTACCTCGCGGAGAACCGGCTGATCGCACTCAAGGCCGACTCCGACGTGTTCACCACGTTCGAGGGTGACAACCTGGTCCTCACGCAGTTGGTGGCCAAGGAACTGCTCACGGCCTACGCGCACGAGGTGCGCTCGTTCGACACCGCCGACTGGATCAAGTTCGCCGCCACCACCGTCGGTGACGCGGTGATGCGGCGCACCGCAGCCGCGCCCATCATTCAGACGCTGGTGGACGGCAAGGAGATCACCGACGCCGAGGGCAGTCTCTACAACCGGGGCACGCAGATCTCGATGTTCGAGGACCGCGAGCGGCTGCTGCTCACCTCGGCAGCTCGGCGGTTGCAGTCGCAGGGCAAGAAGATGAGCCAGTTCGAGGCGTTCAATTGGGTGCAGGACCACATCCTGCACGCGGCGAAGGCGCACGTCGACCGCGTGATCCTGGAGGCGTTCGTCGCCGGCATCGACAACTGCGAGGACACCGAGACCAAGGAACTCCTGGGGCTGGTGTGCGACCTGTACGCGCTGAGCACGATCGACGAGGACAAGGCCTGGTTCATCGAACACCGCCTGATCTCCACCGAGCGGTCCAAGGCCATCACCCGCGGCATCAACGACCGGTGCCGACTGCTGCGCCCGCACGTGCAGACCCTCATCGACGGCTTCGGGATCCCCGATCAGCTCACCGAGGCAGCGATGCTCGGGCCGGAGTACTGAGTTCTGAGGTCTGAGTACCGTGATCTGGGACCGCACGGGATCCTAGGACCGCACCAGACGCGCGATGGCGGCCGAGGCCTCCTTGACCTTGGCGTCGGCCTCCGGGCCGCCCTCGCGCGCCGCGTCGAGCACGCACCCGGCCAGGTGTGAGTCGAGCAGTTTGAGCGAGACCGACTGCAACGCCTTGGTCACAGCCGAGACCTGGGTGAGCACATCGATGCAGTAGCGATCCTCGGCGACCATGCGCGAGATGCCTGCTACCTGGCCCTCGATGCGGCGCAGGCGGGTGAGAAGGTCGTCACGGTCCATGCTGCTCATGCATCGAATGTACCCCCGGGGGGTACCTCGGACGATCCGTCGCGGTCCGCGATCAGCGCCGTGAGATGCTCGCGCAGGCCGTCGTCGTCCTTGGCCCACGCCTGCACCACACCACCGCCGCGGATCTTCAGACCGATCCCCGAGCGTCGCCGTGGTATCGAGCTGAGCTCGCCGAGCGACCGCGCGCGCTCCCACCGCTCACCCTCGGGATGAGCGTCGTAATCGGGTGGGGGGTAGACGGTGACGATGTCCGCGACGGGCAGGTCCTCCACGCCCTGGCTGAGGGTAGTGGGGGTGAGCAGAACGCGAACATGCATGCGCGCGGCGGTGATCTGCACGTAGAGAAAGCCCGTCAGCACCGCGGCCACCACCGCCAGTCCCACCCAGTGCACCACCGGCCCGGTGAAGATCTCGATCACCAGCGCGATGGCGCAGAAGACCGGCGGGATCGCCAGCGTGCGCCAGCGGCCCCCTGGCTCGTGGAAGAGAACCAGTTCAGGGTCCACCGGCTGATCCTCGAGCGTCGGCGACGGCGTCGAACCAGTCCATGGCGGCGGGCCGGAACATCAGCACGGTTCCGGTCAGGAGCAGGATCGCCGCGAGGAGTCCGAGGATCGGCACCACGATGAGCCCGAACACCGTGGCGCCGAGCAGAACGAACGCGAACACGCTGCCCAGGGTCGCCGTCGCCCGCCGGAACCGCTTGTCACCGCGGCCCGATCGTCCGGTCATGAAGCCGACGGCGGCACCGACGGCAATGATGAGGACGCCGACTCCGCGCAGCAGTGCCAGCACCGAATCCGCCGTGTCGGCAGTTCCACCGTTGGTGGTGATGGCATTGCGCACGGCTGCACCGGACACACTCAGCGAGAGCAGGCCAAGCAGCAGGAGCAGGACGGCGGCGACGATCCACACCCAGAAGGCGACGGTCACGATGCGGGGGCGGGCAGGTTCGCTCACGTCGGCCATCCTGCCCGACGGCGCAGGTGGATCGCTATCGATCTCAGGTCAGCAGCGCCGGGAGAACGACGACGGCCCCGGTGAGCAGCACCAACAGCACGATCGCGGCCAGCAGGAACAGTTCCTTGCCGACGCTGTGGCGCGGACCCGGCTGCAGTTCCATCGAATTCCCCTTCGAAACATCTCGAACTCGTGAGAATCGTCACTCTACATGGGTTTCCGGGGCTCGTTTCCCCGGAGGAAGTACGCGGTCGAGTCGGGCCGGTACATCAGATACGTCGCGCCCGCTGCCGTGACGCCCTGCACGATCGCGGCGATCGAACCGAACAGCGCGGTGCCACCTCCCGCCGACCCGACGCCGAACACCGTGGGGAGTGTGGTGACGACGGTGAACACACCGATGATGGTGAGCACCACACGGGCCCAGGGGGCACCGCCGCGCATCTTCGACACGATCCACCACACCAGGAACGAGAAGGCCGCACCGAGCCCGACGGTCACCACCAGCGCCGCGACGAGAATCCCGTTCACCGAGTCCGCCGTGATCGCCGATTGATCCTGGCCCTGCGTCTGCGCCCTCAGGTCCGTGATCAGGGTGTCGACGAACTCCGTTCGGTTCGAGTACACCGCCCACACACCCAGGATCACGCTGACGAACCCGAGCACGATCGTTGCCAACCACAGATGCCGGGAGGTCTCGACATCGACGGGCGCGGGCGGGCGCTGCGAGAACCCGGGCGGCGGCGCCGGCGGCCGAAGATGCTCCGGCAGCCCCTCGGGGTGCCAGTTCCAGTTCTGGTTGCCGGGGCCGGTCACAGGCGCCCGGCCAGGGTGGTGGCCCAGTAGGTCAGCACGATGTCCGCTCCCGCCCTCCTGATCGACAGTACCGATTCCATGATCGCAGCATCGAGGTCGATCCAGCCACGCTGCGCTGCGGCACTGATCATCGAGTACTCCCCCGAGATCTGGTACGCGGCGACCGGGACGGGCGAGCGGTCGGCAACCTCGCGCAGCACGTCGAGGTAGCTCATGGCGGGTTTGACCATCACCATGTCGGCACCCTCTGCGAGGTCGAGGGTCAACTCCTGCAACGCTTCCCGGCTGTTGCGGCTGTCCTGCTGGTACGTGCGCCGGTCACCGGTGAGCGATGAACCCACCGCCTCGCGGAACGGCCCGTAGAACGCCGACGCGTACTTGGCGGTGTAGGCGAGCTGGCCCACATCGATGAACCCGGCCGCATCGAGACCCTCACGGATCGCCCCGATCTGGCCGTCCATCATCCCGCTCGGGCCGAGCACGTGCGCGCCCGCCTGCGCCTGCGCGAGCGCCATGTCCACGTAGCGCAGCAGCGTCGCGTCGTTGTCGACGCTCACCCCGTCGGCGGCCAGCACGCCGCAGTGACCATGATCGGTGAACTCGTCGAGGCACGTGTCGGCCATGATCACCGTGTCGTCACCGAACTCCGATCGCAGCCGCGCCAGCGCGCGGTTGAGGATGCCGTCCGGATCGGTGGCACCGGTGCCGACGGCGTCCTTGTCCTGCGGGGTCGGCACGCCGAACACCATCACACCGCCCACCCCGGCCTCGGCGGCCTCGTGCACCGCGCGCACCGCCGAGTCGAGGGTGTGCTGGACCACGCCGGGCATCGAGGAGATCTCCCGCGGGATGTCGATACCGTCGGCGACGAACATCGGCAGCACCAGATGCCGAGGCTCGAGCGATGTCTCGGCCACCAGCCGTCGCAACGCCGGGGTTCTGCGCAGGCGGCGGGGACGGTCGACGGGGAACATCGCCTACCGCCGTCGTGACTTCTTGCGCGGCGGCGGTAGCGCGCCCTCGGCCCGCAGTCGCGCCGCGTGTTCGGCGAGCGCTTCCACCAACGATCCCACCCGAGCGGTCTCGGGCTGCACATCCACGCGCAGACCGAATTCCAGTGCGGTCTCGGCGGTCTTGGGCCCGATGCAGGCAACGAGTGTGCGCGCGTGGGGCTTTCCGGCGATGCCCACCAGGTTGCGGACGGTGGAGCTGGAGGTGAAGCACACCGCGTCGAACCCACCCGTCTTGATCATCTCGCGGGTCTCGGCGGCCGGCGGCGCTGCGCGCACGGTGCGGTACGCGGTGACGTCGTCGATCTCCCAGCCGCGTTCGCGCAAACCCTCGGCGAGGGTCTCGGTGGCAATGTCGGCTCGCGGCAACAGAACTCGGTTGACCGGGTCGAACACCTCGTCGTAGGGCGGGAAGTCCTCGAGCAACCCGAGCGAGCTCTGCTCGCCCGAGGGCACCAGCTCGGGATTGATGCCGAACGAGCGCACCTTGTCCGCGGTGGCCTCACCGACGCACGCGATCTTCACCCCCGAGAACGCGCGGGCGTCGAGCCCGAACTCCTCGAACTTCTCCCACACGGCCCGAACTGCATTGGTGGAGGTGAACACCACCCACTGGTAGCGCCCGTCCACCAGCCCCTTGACCGATCGCTCCATCTGCGCGGGACTGCGCGGGGGCTCGACGGCGATGGTCGGCACCTCGATGGGGATGGCGCCGTGGCCGACCAGACGCTCGCTCATCTCCGCCGCCTGGTCCTTGGTGCGCGGCACCAGCACGGTCCAGCCGTACAGTGCGCGAGACTCCCACCAGGACATCTTGTTTCGGCTGCCCGCCACCTTGCCGACGGTCACCACCAGCGACCCCACGAGCTCGGAGCCGGACTCGGCCAGCGTGGCCAGCGTCGCGTCGACGGTGCGCTGCTGACGGGTGGTGCCGCGCACGGTGATCGCTGCGGGTGTCTGCGGCGCGAGTCCGTGTTCGACCAGCGCGCTCGCGGTCTCGGCGAGGTGGCCGGACGTCGCGTGCAGCACCAGCGGGCCCGGCGCCGCGGCGAGGGCCGCCCAGTCGATGTCGCCGCGCACGTCGGCTTCGGTGTGCGCCGAACCCAGAGCCATACCTGCGTAGCTGGGCACGGCCGATCCGCCGGTCAGGCCGGGGAGAACCTCGAACTGCACCTGCGTGCGCGCCACCGCGGTGACCTCGGCGATGACCGAGTCGGTGGTCAGCGGGTCACCGGAGACCAGGCGCACCACGTCGTGTCCGTTGCGGGCCTCGGCGACCAGCGTGCGGGCCACCTCCCCGGGCTCGCCCAGCGCCGGGCGAACCTCGGCGACGGTGGTACCGCTCTCGTGGTCGCACGGAAGGTTCGAGCCGATCAGCGCAATGGTTCCGCGATCGACATCGGGGTCGGTGAAGGCCATCTCGGCGCTACCGAGCACCTCGCGAGCCCGGATGGTGAGCAGGGCGGGATCACCGGGCCCGGCACCGACGAACAGGATCCGTCCCGGCACGTTCTTGCGAGCAGGACTCATCGTTGGGCCTCCCGTGCACTCTTGTTGCGGAATTCGAGCTCGATCGGGGTGGCCGGACCACGCTTGGGGATCAGGCGCCCGGTGGCAATGCGGTCGGCTCGCCCCGGACGGGGAGCAACCGCGTGACGACGGCCACCGCGCACCGCGACCGCGGACCCGGACCGGTACTGCGGCGTCGGCCATGCTCTGGAATCACGCATCGGTCGAGGTGCCTTTCTCGGATGTATCTGGGGTGGAAGCTGTATCAGGGCGAGCGCCCAGCAGATCGGCGGCGCCGAGGTCGAGAAGTTCGGTGGCCACGGCGCGCCCCACCTCGTCCGCACGCGCCGGATCGCCGACGGCCGAAGCGCGGATCACATCGGAGCCGTCGAGAGCGGCGACGCAACCGCGCACGGAGAGTTCGTCGAAGATGCGCCCGTCGTCGTCGATGGATTCGACCACCTCGGCGATGGCACCGACCGGCGCGGTGCATCCCGCTTCCAGTGCGGCGAGGAGTGCGCGCTCGGCCGTGACCGCCGCGCGCGAGGGAGCGTCGTCGATCTTGGCGATGACCTCCGCGAGATCGATGTCGTCACTGCGGCATTCGACGGCGAGTGCGCCCTGGGCGGGAGCGGGCAGGAACTGCACCGGCTCGAGGGTCTCGGTCACCGCGTCGAGCCGGTCGATGCGCGCCAGGCCGGCGCGGGCGACCACCACGGCGTCGAACTCGCCGACCGCCACCTTCCCGATCCTGGTGTCGAGGTTGCCGCGCAGCGGCTGCACGTCCAAGCCCAGCCCGAGGGCCCGCAGCTGAGCGATTCGCCGCGGCGCGGAAGTTCCCACGCTCGCCCCCGCGGGCAGCTCGCCGAGCACCAGGCCGTCACGGGCTACGAGGGCGTCGCGGGAGTCCTCGCGCACCGGCACCGCCGCGATCACGAGATCGGGGTCCGGTGCGGTGGGCAGATCCTTGTACGAGTGCACCGCGATGTCGATCGAACCGTCCCGCAATGCATCTCGCAGTGCGGTGGTGAACACGCCAACACCGATCTCCTGAACCGGGGACGACGAGCGATCGCCCGCGGTGTTGACGATCACGAGTTCGCTGACCACACCGAGGTCGGTCAGCGCGCTGCGCACGGTCTCCGCCTGGGTGGTGGCCAACAGTGATCCACGCGTGCCGATGCGCACCACCCGCTCCGCGCCGGTCACGACGGGTCCCCGTCGGGGTCGACCTCGAGCAGTTCGGACGGTGATGCCACCGCCTGCACCGCATTGGGCGAGAGCTCGAACAGCTCGCGCAGCGCCTCGGCGTAGGCGTCGCCGCCGGGGGTGGTGGCCAGTTGCTTGACCCGCACCGTCGGCGCATGCAGCAGCTTGTCCACCACGCGGCGCACGGTGCGTGCCACCTCGTCGCGCTGCGGATCGTCGAGGTCGGGCAGGCGTGAGTCCAGGCGCAACAACTCTGCCTCGACCACCTCGGCGGCCCGTCGTCGCAGCGCCGTCACCGTCGGGGTGACCTCGGCCAGCCGCTGGCCGGCAATGTAGGCGGCGAGCTCGGCGGCCACGATGTCGCGCGCGGCGCGCTCGTCCGCGGCGGCGGCTCCGGCTGCCGGGTCGCGCTGGAGAGCGGCCATGTCGAGCAGGGTCACGCCGGGAAGACCGGCGACGGCGTGATCGACGTCGTGCGGGAGCCCGAGATCGCAGATCACCAGCGGTGATCTGCCCGTGTCGCGGCGAGCGAGAGCGGTGTGCACGTCTGCCAGGCTCACCACCACACCCACCGCGCCGGTACAGGTGACGAGAAGATCTGCGGCGGCGAGGGCAGCGCTCAGACGATCGAGGGGCAGGGCGCGAGCGGACACCCCGGCGGCCGCGGCGGTCTCGGCGAGGTGCTGGGCACGCTCGAGGCTGCGATTGATCACCACGATCTCCCCGACACCCTGGCCGACGAGCCGGGCCACCGAGAGCCCACCCATCGAGCCCGCACCGAGCACGACGGCGGTGCGACCGGCCAGCCCGCCGAGCTTGTCGGCCCCGCGATCGAGTGCCACCGACACCACCGACGCGCCGGCGGTGTCGATGCCGGTCTCCGCGTGCACCTTCTTGCCGATGCGCAACGCCTGCTGGGCCAGTTCGTGGATCACCCGGCCGGCAGCCTGCTGCGCGTCGGCGGCGGCGTAGGCCGAGCGAATTTGACCGAGGATCTGCTGCTCTCCGATCACCATCGAATCCAGCCCGCTCGCGACGGCGAAGAGGTGCTCGGCCGCGGCCTCGCTGTAGCGGACGTACGCGTGCTTGGTGAGTTCGGCCAGGGGCAGACCGGAGTGCTCGGCGAGCAGGTCGCCGAGGTCGGTGAGCGCACCGTGGAACGCATCGACCACCGCGTAGATCTCCACCCGGTTGCACGTCGAGACGATCATCACCTCGGAAACGTGCGAACCGGCCATGATCCGGTCGGTCAGCTTGGGACGATCGGTGTCGCTGATCGAAATGCGCTCGAGAACCGACACCGGGGCACTGCGGTGCGAGATGCCGAGCATCAGAACGCTCACGACGCGCTCACCACGGCCCGGAAGGACAGCATCTGCAGCTCGAGCGCCACATCCACGGTGCGCACCTCCACATTCGACGGAACCTGCAACGCCACCTCGGCGAAACTGAGAATCGACCGCACACCCGCGGCGACGACCGCGTCGGCAACGCTCTGAGCGGCGGCATCGGGAACGGCGATCACGGCGACAGTGGCCTCGCTCGCTCGGCACACGTCCGCAAGATCGGCCATCGGCCGCACGCGAAGGCGCTCCGCTCCGACCGCTGCGCCGATTCGGGCGCGGTCGTGGTCGAACACACCGACGAGCGTGAAACCCCGACGACGCATGCCGTCATGGTTGGCCAGAGCGGTCCCGAGGTTGCCGGCGCCGACGACGACCATCCGGTGGCCCGCGTCGACCCCGAGTGCCAGTTCGATGCACGCTCGCAGCCGCGCCACGTCGTATCCGACACCGCGCACGCCGTTCGATCCGAGCAGCGACAGATCCTTGCGCAACGTTGCCGAGCCGACCCCGGCGGCGAGGGCGAGCGAATCGCTCGAGACCGTCCGCACACCTTGCTCGTCGAGCGAACCGAGGACCCGGAGGCAGTCGGCCAGGCGGGCCACCGTAGCCTGGGGCAGCGATCGACGAGAACCGGTCGGCTGCACGCGGTCGGCGGCCACAGGGTCGACGGCTTCAGGGCCGACGGTCGCAGGGTCGACAACCGAGGTTCGTTGTCGAGCGGTCACGGCGGCGTCTCTCCTGCTCCGCAGGGCAGCACTGTGCCCTGGTCGTCACACCGATCCCCCTGGTCGGAGGTCGGGTACATCGACTTCCACGGTAACCGCTCGTGAACGTATGAACAAAGTCGCGAGAGGGTGTGCTAGGATCCGCCGCCCTCGGGAAGGCCCAGGTCACGCCGCAGCCGCGGCACGTCGACGTCCCAGTAGCTGTGCTCGGCGCCGTCGAGCAACACCACCGGCAACCGGTCTCCGAACTCCGCCCGCAGCTGCGGGTCCACCGACGCCACCTCGTCCACGTCTATGACCTCGGCTTCGAGCCCGTACTCGGCCAGAACATCGCCCAGAACCTGCCCGGCAACCACGCATGCACCGCACCCGGCACGAGTCAGCAGGGTCACTGCGTGGGCGCGCGGCGGCGTCGGTGAGCTCACGTGGAGATGATGCATGGAGCACCGGTCGCCACCGGCGGCGGGGGCGGTGCCGAGATCGACATCACACGGCACCCGTGCACTGCGACCCGCAGTTCCCGCCGCCGACTACGCTGGGGACCGAAACCGCGCCCAACCGACACCAGCGCGACCGAGACCGGACGGGGGACGGGCATGACCGAGAAGTCCCCCGCGGGTGCGCGGCAGGGGCGGCTGCGGAGCCGATTCGGCCCCAGCGCCGCCCAGGTGCGCGCGAACGTTGCCGGTGCGGCCAGTGCCGACGCGGCTCTCGCTCTGCAGAACGAACGATCCGAGGCCGCCGAGAACGACTCGTCTCCACCGGTCGTACCTCGGGACCTGACCGCAGCCGCCTTCTTCGACGTCGACAACACCATGGTCAAGGGCGCGTCGATCATCCACTTCGCGCGCGGGCTGGCCTCGCGCAAGTACATCACCACCGCCGACATCGCCGAGTTCGCCTGGAAGCAGATCAAGTTCCGGGTCACCGGCAAGGAGGATCTCGGGGACGTCTCGAGCGGGCGCGAGAAGGCACTGTCCTTCGTCGCCGGTCGTTCCACGGCGGAGTTGACCCGTCTCGGCGAGGAGATCTACGACGAGGTGATCGCCGACCGCATCTGGGCGGGCACGCGTGCGCTCGCGCAGATGCATCTCGACGCCGGCCAGCAGGTATGGCTGGTCACGGCAACACCCATCGAGTTGGCATCGATCATCGCCGAGCGCCTCGGGCTCAACGGCGCTCTGGGCACGGTGGCAGAGAGCAAGGACGGCGTGTTCACCGGCCGGCTGGTCGGCGACATCCTGCACGGGCGCGGCAAGGCCCATGCCGTACGTACCCTCGCGGTGCGCGAGGGCCTGGATCTACGCCGGTGTACCGCGTACTCCGACAGCCACAACGATGTGCCGATGCTCTCGCTGGTGGGCACGGCGGTGGCGGTGAACCCGGATTCGGATCTGCGTGATCTGGCGCTCGATCGCGGATGGGAGATCCGCGATTTCCGCACCGGTCGCAAGGCCGCGAAGATCGGGGTACCCACCGGGCTCGCGCTCGTCGCGCTCGGAGCACTCGGCGCGGCGGTGGTCGGACGCAGGCGTCAGCCGAGGAACACACTCGAGCGGCGCGCGAGCAGCTTGTAGAGCGTCTGCTGGATGGTTTCGCGCACGTGGTCGGTGACCTCGAACAGGTCCATCGGATCCTCCGCTGCCGACGGCTCGTATCCCGAGGTCTCGATGGGGTCGCCGAATTCGATGATCCACTTCGAGGGCAGCGGCACCAGACCGAGCGGACCGAGCAGCGGGAACATGGGCGTCACCGGAACGTACGGTAGGCCGAGAATCCTTGCGAGCGTGGTCATCTCGCCGATCTTGGGGTAGATCTCCTCGGAGCCCACGATCGAGCACGGGATGATCGGGGTGCGGGTGCGCAGCGCGGCCGAGACGAAGCCACCGCGCCCGAACCGCTGCAGCTTGTACCGCTCACTGAACGGCTTACCCACACCCTTGAAGCCCTCGGGGAACACCGAGACCAGCTCGCCGTCGCGCAACAGGCGCTCGGCATCGGGCTGGCAGGCGAGAGTGTGCCCGGCGCGGCGGGCCACCGACCCCACCACCGGAAGCTCGAACACCAGATCCGCCGCGAGCATGCGCACGGCCCGGTGCGCGGGATGATGGTCGCGCACGGCCACCTGCGTCATGAGACCGTCGATGGGGATCACGCCCGCGTGGTTGGCCACGATCAGGGCGCCGCCCGTGGCCGGGATGTTCTCGATCCCGCGCACCTCCACCCGGAACCACTTCTGGAACAGCGGGCGAAGCAGCGGAATGAAGACGTTGTCGGCGAAGTGCTCGTCATAGCCGAAGGTGTCGACCTCGTAGTCGCCGGCCAGACGCGTCCGCAAGAAGTCGGCCGTGGTGGTGATGTTGTCCACCAGGGCGGCGCGCACGTGATCGACCGCTGTGGGGCCCGTACGGTCGTCGGCCGGCACACCGGACCGCTCGACACCGGTGGGAACGGGCGCCGGGTCCACCAGGTGCGACGGGTGCCGCGTGCGCCCGATGTCCGGGCGCGAGGCCGACGCGTGTCCGCGGAGCTGAATGACCTTGGCCATGTCGCCTCATCCTTCCGTTCGAGCGGTCGGCACGCCCACCAGCACGGGTCGCCGAGGACGCGACTGACCGAGAGCGGACAGCAGGGGCTCCTCGAGCGCGTCCACCCATTCCCTCTTGACCACGCGGCTCAATCCGACACCCCGGACGAAGTCGTCGACGGCCTGCAGGGTTGTCCACCGCGGTGTGAATCCGAGGTCCTTGACCATGCGGGTGGTGTCGAGCCCGCAGCCGTACCGGAAGTAGTCGATCTGCTCGGCGGTCAACCCGCGCGCGATGGACGGTGAGAGCAGTCGGCCGACGCCCGTCGCGATACCGGCCGGCACCGGAACCTGGATGCGCCCGGCACGGCGGATGGCCTGCGAGAGCATGACGGTGCCCTCGGCCGCGATGTTGAACGTGCCGGCCGGGCCGGACAGGGTGGCCCGCTCGAGGGCGGACAGCGCATCCTCCTCGTGGAGCAGCTGCATGCGCGCGTCACGGCCGAAGATGGTGGGCACCACCGGCGAGGCGAGGTAGCGCGAGACGGTGCCGTTCACGCGCGGACCCACCATGGGTGCGTTGCGCAGGATGGCCACCGAGACGTCGGGGCGACGGCGGCCCAGGCCGCGCGCGTATCCCTCGACATCGAGGGCGTCGCGGGCGAACGCACCGCGGGGACGACTGCGCGCGCTCATGTCCTCGGTGAACATCACCGGATCGCGTGGGCCGCTGCCGTACACCGCACTCGACGAACGAAGCACCAGGTTGCGCACCGACGGCGATTTCTGGCACACCGCGAACAACTGCATCGCACCGATGACGTTGAAGTCCTTCATCACCGATCGGCCGCCGTTGCCGGGGGGACTCGACATCAAGGACGCGTGCACCACCGTGTCGACCGATGCGTTGCGAATCACCTTGCCGATCAATGGATTACGGATGTCAGCGCGCACGAACTCGGCGCGACCCATCCGGCGCAGCATGTCCTTGCTCGGCGCGACCGTGTCGACGGCGATGACCCGCTCGACGCGATGGTTCTGCGCGAGCCGAGCGGTGAGATACCCACCCAGGAACCGGCTGGCCCCGGTGACGAGGACGACCCGGGGACCGGCGGAGAAGCCGTCGGGCGTACTCACAGGTGCCTCCTAGGTGACGATGTAGGTCCGTGGCCGTGACCACGGGCGCGCCGGTGAAGCCCATGGACCACGAGCGGGTGGTAGCGAAGGCAATTATTCCTTGTGGTCGCCCACAGGACACCATCGTCGTGGTACACGCCACACCCTACGGGACGCAGCGCATACCTGCCGGTTCCACGGCGTCCCGGAACACAGCAACGGCGCCGCCACCGAGGAACGGTGGCGGCGCCGTGAGCAAGCTGGGCCGGGGTCCTACTTGCCGAGCTTCCTACGCTGCACACGGGTCCGGCGAAGCAGCTTGCGGTGCTTCTTCTTCGACATGCGCTTGCGGCGCTTCTTGATCACTGAACCCATGGTGGGCAACCCTCACGTTCTGTACTCGGAAAAACCTATCGGCGACGTCCACTCGTCGGGACCGTTCGGCAGTCGGACGATCGTACCGCCGCACGCCGCTCACACCGAAACGGCCCCCAGCACCAGGTGCTGGGGGCGCGTAGCGATGAGCCCGATCTACCCCGCGTCGAAGTACGACGTTTCCAGGTAGTCGTGCACAGCTTTCGCGTGCACGCGGAACGACCTACCGACGCGAACCGCCGGCAACTCGCCACTGTGCACCAATCGGTACACGGTCATCTTGGACACCCTCATCAGCGACGCCACCTCGGCGACGGTGAGGAATTGCGTTCCGGCCACAGCCGGTTGTCCATCCGAGGACGAACTCTTCGAGTTCGACCCGGACGGCTTGTTGATGGACGCCATCAATCCACATACCTCCGGCACGCCCGCGCCACCGGCTTCCCCTCCGGCGGTACAGACACGCACGTGCTGGGGTGAGCTTAGCGGGACTTGTGTGGTTTATGCGACGGGAGTGGGAAGAAGAGTGTTCATTCAGTAACCAATCCCAATTCCACCGACCGCCGCGCTGCCGCCTCCAGGGCGTCGAAAAGCGCTCCTCGCAGGCCTTTTCTCTCCAACTCGGCCACCGCGGCAGCTGTCGTCCCACCGGGAGATGTCACAGCGGCGCGCAGCTCGGTCGGCGAGTCGTCGGAGTGATCCAGCATCGCCGCCGAGCCCACCATGGTCTGGGTCACGAGAATTGCGGCAGTCTCCCGCGTCAAACCCAGACCCACCGCCGCGTCGATCATCGCCTCCGCGACGAGGAAGAAGTACGCGGGACCGGACCCCGACACCGCCGTCACGGCATCGATGCGAGCCTCGGGTACCTCGGTGACCCGGCCCACGGATTCGAGGATCCCGCGCACCACCTCGAGATGCTCGACCCGCGCGTGCCGACCGGCCGCCATCGCCGACATCGCCTTCCCGACCAGCATCGGTGTGTTGGGCATCACCCGCACCACCGGCACCCCCGCCGGGAGGCGAGCCTCGATCCTGGCCGCGGTGATCCCGGCGGCCAACGACACCACGATCTGTGACTGCGCACCGTCGATCTCGCCGGCTGCGATCGCGTCGATCACCGAGTCGACGTCGGCCGGCTTGACCGCCACCACGATCACATCGGCGCCGATGACGGCGTCGGCCACTGTCGCAGCCCGGATCCCGTAGGTCGACGCCAATTCCTCGGCACGGGGCGCGAACTTCTCCGCCACCACCAGATCCTTCGGCGCGCGTCCCGACACCAGCAGGCCCGAGAGCAGTGCCTCACCGATACGTCCGCCGCCGACCACCGCAATCCTCGTCATGGCCACCAGGGTGCCACGACCGGCGCCGCGGTCGGCCCCTCGAACCGGTTTCGGAGCCCCGCGATCAGTCGACGCGCGGGACCATCGCGAGTTGGCGGCTCTGCACCACCACGGCCCCGGTCGAGTCGAGAACCGTGTGGTCCTCCTCGAACCACGTCCTTCCCACGACGGCGCTGGTGTTGCTCACGCGCAGCCACCCCGCAGCCGGCATCGCTCGCAGATACGTTGTCAACTGCACGGTCGGCGCCCAGCCGAACAGGCCGAGGTTCATCGTCACGGGCGGGCAGATATCGCCGGTCATCAGGGCAAACAGTGCGCGCGTCGCGGGGTCGGCCTCGTCACCGGGCCGAGGGCGCACCCACAGCCGCACCTCGGCGGCACCGGTGCGGCCCGAGGCGAACGGGATCGAGTCGGGATCGACGCGCATGTCGCAGTGCGCGGACAGATTCACCACGGACGCCAGCGGACTCGCCACGGCCGACACCGACCCGGTGTCGGGATCAGCGGCCATGGCGGAGTCGACGGAGACGAGCCGGGGCGTCGTCCCCGGCGGATCGAGTTCGCCGAGCACCACACTCGCGCGCACGGCCACCCGGTCGCTCTGCGCCAGTTCGACGTCGACATGCGTCGCCGAGCGGCCACGCCGGATCAGGGAGGCGGTGAGCATCACCGCACCCGGGTCGGGGGCACGCAGGTACGTCGCCGCCACCGAGAGAGGGTGGAGCGAGGCGGACGGCTCGTGCGACCCCGTCGGGATGCTGTCCATCGCGGCCCGCGCGCACAGCGCCGTCAGCACCCCACCGTGGACCTTGGTTCCGATGGTCCATTCGGGGGCGATGTGTGCGGAGAACCGGGACGCGCCGGGGTCGGTGACCGCGGTCGGCTCCAACGTGGTCAGACGCCGGAACGGGTCCGTCACGGCAGGTGCTCTCGGGCGAAGTCCAGGGCCCGTCGCAGCATCGCGGCGCGCTCACGCACCGTTCGGGCGTTCTGGGTGTTGATCTCCACCACGGCGCGACCGCGCCACCGGCGCTCGGTGAGCAGGGCGCAGATCTCGGCCACCGGGGCGGACCCGTCGCCGGGGATCAGGTGCTCGTCGATCGCGGCGCCGCGCCCGTCCGCCAGGTGCAGATGCACCAATCCCTCCCCCATCCGATCGACCATGGCGTACACATCCGTGCCGGCGGTTGCCACGTGGGAGAAGTCGAGGGTGTAGTGCTCGTGCCCGCGGTCGGTGGGGTCGAACCCGGGCGCGAACGCCGACAGTCCGGGGCCCGGTCCGCCGCGGCGTCGCAAGCGGTCCGCCGCTGCGTCGGCGGCACCGAGGAACCGGTCCGCACGCATCGGGAACATGTTCTCCACGGCGATCGCCACGCCGGTCTCCGATTCGAGTTCGTCGATCTGATCGGCGAACCCGTCGACATAGCGTCGCTGCCACCGGAAGGGCGGGTGGATCACCACCGTCTCGGACCCCAACCGCTCGGAGACCTCCGCGGAGCGAGTGAGTCGGGTGACCGGATCGCTGCCCCACACGCGCTGGGTGATCAGCAGGCAGGGAGCGTGCAGAGCGAGAACCGGCATCGAGTAGCGCCGCGACAGGGTGGCCACGGCGTCCGGGTTCTGGCTCACCGGGTCGGCCCAGACCATGAGTTCGACCCCGTCGTATCCGAGTTCGGCGGCGAACCGGAACGCGGACTCGGTGTTCTGCGGGTAGACCGACGCCGTCGACAGGCCGATCGGGATGCTCACACCGCCCTCAATTGGTGCTCAGCATGAACGCGAGCGGACCCAGGGTGACGAAACTTCCCACCAGCACGGCCAGCAGGATGCTCACCAGGTCGTCGGTGCGACGCAGCACACGGACCACCGCCACCAGGCCCACGATCACGAAGAACGAGAGCACCAGAGCCACCCACGGCAACACGTCCCACAGCTTCTCGAAACCCTTGAACAGCAGGGCCCCGATCACGATCGCCACGACGGCCTGACCGGCCACGGACATCCACTGGCGAGCTGGGGTCTGCTCGGCAGTGGCCTTGCGCGTCCTCCGAGAGGCGGCTGGGGCCTCTGGGTCCGTGGTCTCGGCGTCCGTGGTCTCGGCGTTCGTGCTCGCACCCGCTTCGCTGTTCGGCTCGGCGGTGGCGACGCTCGTGTCGGCGGTGATCGGGTCGGCGGTGGCGGTGATCGGGTCGGCCGGGTCGGCGGGGTCGATCGGGGTGGCCGTGACGTACACCGTCACCGGAGCGACGACGGGCGACTCGTCGGTGATCGAATCGTCCACCGGGTCGTTCACCGGAGCGGGCCGGTAACTCGGAGCCGAGTAGGCCGAGCGGTCCGGCGCCGGTCGGTTGTCCGCCGGGTACGGGCGCGACGTCACCGGCCGAGCCGGCTGCGCAGGTGCATACGGCGCGGATGTGGGCGCGGACGGGGTGTACTCGGCTGCTGGGGACGTCGCTGCGGGCGGCGCGACCGGTGTGGGCTGGGCCGGTGTGGGTGCGGGTGTGGCGGGTGTGGGTGCGACGGGTGTGGGTGCGACGTGGGAGGGCCGCGCCGCGGCGGGGGTGGCCGCGTCGTACACCGGGATCTCGCCCGTCAGCTCGGCGACGGTGATCCCGCCCTCCATGCCTCGACGACGTCGACCACCCGTGCTCACGCGCTGACCACCGTTGCGGGCCAGGAGTTCGGCAACCGACAGCGGCTTGCCCTCGTCGGTGGTGTCCTCGTTACTCATTGCTTCTCATCCGTCCTCACGTGTCCGGCTCACCGCTCGCCGAACGTCGTCGTGTCCAGGTGCCGCAGGATCAATCCCTCCCGCAACGCCCACGGGCAGATCTCGAGCTCGTCGACCCCGAGCGCGCGCATGGAGGCCTCCGCCACCAGCGCCCCCGCGACCAACTGCCTCGACCTGTCCGCACTGACCCCTTCCAATTCTGCACGGTCCGCCGAGGTCATCCGGGAAATGAACCCGATGACCTGCCGCAGACCGGCCGAGGTGAGAGTCCTGGTGACCCTCGGGCCGGCTGCGGACGGCGCCGCCCCGGTCAACCGTGCCAACGAACGGAACGTCTTGGAGGTGCCCACGGCCCGATCGGGGTCGCCGCAGGCCCGCACGAGCCTGGCCGGTTCCACCATCTCGGCGTCGAGCCAGTCGCGCAGCACCGCCACGCGGCGTTTGCCGGGTGGGTCCTCGGCCAACCAGTCACGGGTGAGCCGGCCGGCACCGAGCTGGAGGGACAGCGCCAGATCCGGGTTCTCGTCCACCCCGGTGCTCAGTTCGAGCGAGCCACCCCCGATGTCGAGGTTGAGAATCCGGCCGGCGCTCCAGCCGAACCACCGTCGCACGGCCAGGAACGTCAGCCGCGCCTCGTCGTCGCCCGCGAGCACCTCGAGCGAGACACCGGTCTCCTTGCGCACGCGGGCGAGCACGGCGTCGGAATTCTTGGCATCGCGCACCGCCGATGTGGCGAACGCCATCATCTCCCCGCACCCCGACGATTTGGCGATCGACGCGAAATCCTCGATGGTGCTCACCAACCGATCCGCGCCCACGCGGGTGATGTCACCGTTGTCGTCGGTGTTCTCCGCCAGGCGCAGAGCGGCCTTGGTCGAGCTCATCGGCGTCGGGTGACCACCGCGATGGGCATCGACCACCAACAGGTGCACCGTATTGCTGCCGACGTCGAGAACACCTAATCGCACACCGATACGGTACTGGGTCTACCGTCGTGCACTGTGACCGCACGTAGTTCGAGGGCCGAGTTCACCGGGGCCGACGAAGTCGGATTGGACTTTCCGCGTGAATGGGTCGAGTTCGTCGACCCCACCAATGCCGAACATCTGGTTCGTGCCGATTTCACCTGGCTGCTCTCACGGTGGACGTGCGTGTTCGGCACCCCTGCCTGCCAGGGAACCGTGGCCGGTCGCCCCGACGACGGATGTTGCTCGCACGGCGCCTTTCTCACCGACGAGGACGACCGTACGAAGCTCGACGAGTCGGTCACACTGCTGCGCGCCGACGAATGGCAGTTCATGGACAAGGCCCTGGGGAAGAAGGGCCAGAAGAAGAACTACCTCGAAACCGACGAGCTCGACGGTGAACCCGCCCTGCGCACCCGGCGGTATCAGGGTGCGTGCATATTCCTCAATCGACCCGGCTTCCCCGGCGGGGTGGGGTGCGCGCTGCACAAGATGGCGCTGCGCCGCGGCGTCGAACCGCTCGAGGTCAAGCCGGACGTGTGTTGGCAGTTGCCCGTTCGACGCACGCAGGACTGGATCACCCGGCCGGACGGCACTCAGGTTCTCCTGACCACCATCGGCGAGTACGACCGACGCGGTTGGGGCGAGGGCGGGGTGGATCTGGCCTGGTACTGCACCGGCTCACCCGACGCGCACGTGGGCGCCCGCCCGGTCTGGCAGTCGTACGCTCCCGAACTCACCGCACTGCTCGGCGCCGACGTCTACACCGAACTCGCCGCCCTCTGCCGTCGCCGAGAGGGCCTGGGCCTGATCGCCGTCCACCCCGCCACCCGCGAGGCCGGCCGCACCTGAGCGCCCACCCCTGGACGGCCGAGCCAGTCAGCCCTCGAGTTTGTATCCCAGACCGCGCACGGTGACGAGGTGGACGGGGGCGGAGGGGTCGGCCTCGATCTTCGAACGCAGACGCTTGACGTGAACGTCGAGGGTCTTGGTGTCGCCCACGTAGTCCGCTCCCCACACCCGGTCGATGAGTTGCCCGCGGGTGAGCACACGACCGGAGTTGCGCAGAAGGTACTCGAGAAGGTCGAACTCCTTGAGCGGCAACGTGATCTGGTTCCCGCCGACCAGCACCACGTGGCGCTCGACGTCCATTCGCACCGGTCCGGCCTCGAGAACGCCGGTGTCCACGGCGTCGTCGATCTCGGCGTCCGCACCACGGCGCAGGACGGCGCGGATACGGGCGATCAGTTCCCGGGCCGAATAGGGCTTGGTGACGTAGTCGTCGGCGCCGAGTTCCAGGCCCACCACCTTGTCGATCTCACTGTCGCGTGCGGTCACCATGATCACCGGAACCCCTGAGCGCGAGCGTAACTGGCGGCACACATCGGTTCCGCTCATCCCCGGCAGCATGAGGTCGAGCAGCACGATGTCCGCGCCGGCGCGGTCGAACTCCGCGAGCGCCGACGGGCCGTCACCGACCACCTTGGCCTCGAAGCCTTCCTTGCGGAGCAGGAACGCCAGGGGATCGGCCAGCGATTCCTCGTCCTCCACGATCAGCACACTGGTCATCGGTTTGCCTCCGTCATGGGTTGTCGTCCTCGATGTGGGCGGGGATGTTGAGGGTGAAGGTCGATCCCGTGCCCGGCTTGCTCCACAGCCCGATCGAACCGTTGTGGTTCGCCGCAACATGTTTGGCGATGGCCAGGCCCAGCCCGGTTCCGCCGGTGGCCCGCGACCGCGCCTTGTCGACACGGAAGAATCGCTCGAAGACCCGTTCCTGGTCCTCCTTGGCGATGCCGATGCCGCGATCGGTGACGGCGATGGCCACCATGTCTCCGCGCAGCGATCGGCTCACCGACACCGGCGCACCGCGCGGCGAGTAGGCGATGGCGTTCTCGATGAGGTTCGACAACGCCGTCACCAGCAAACTTTGGTCACCGAGCACCTCGAGTCCGCTGGGGTGGTCGGTGCCGACCACCATGTTC
Organism: Rhodococcus sp. AZ1; assembly: GCF_054979605.1. Lineage (NCBI taxonomy): Bacteria > Bacillati > Actinomycetota > Actinomycetes > Mycobacteriales > Nocardiaceae > Rhodococcus > Rhodococcus sp. AZ1. The sequence goes on along the minus strand of NZ_JBUEQF010000001.1, from coordinate 80,121 downwards.
GCGGCCTCGGCCCGCGTCGCCGACCGCGCGAGTGCCTCCTTGACGACGGTGTCGACGTCGACCACCTCGAGATCGGGAAGCTTCTCGGCGCCCTGCAGACGCGAGAGCGAGATCAGTTCGCTGACCATGTTGCCCAGGCGGGTGGACTCGCCGAGCATGCGCTCGCCGAAGTGCTGCACCTGCACCGGATCGTCGGTCGACTCGAGCAGGGCCTCGGCCAGCAGGGCGATCGACGCGACCGGAGTCTTCAACTCGTGGCTGACGTTGGCGACGAAATCGCGGCGCGTGGCCTCCATCCGAACGGTCTCGGAGTCGTCGTCGGCGAAGAGCACCACGAACCGCCGGTCCTCCTGGCTGAGCAGCCGGGCCGTCGCTCGCACGGCGATCCGGGAACTGCGCAGCGCCGACCCGGTGTCCGCCGAACCCAGGTCCACCTCGACCGGTTCGCCCGTCTCGAGTACGCGGGTGGCGGCCTTCCAGGCGCGCTCGTCGAGGGAGCGCGAGCGAACCAGTCCCAACTCGGCGGCGCGGGGGTTGAACAGCACGACGTCGTGGAACTGATCGACCACCGCGATGCCGCTCTCGGAGGCCAGCACGATCAGATCCAGCACCTGCGACATCGTCAGCCCCGATTCCTGCCGGACACGCGCCGCATGGCGGGTGTTCAGGTAGGGGATCAACACCCCGCCGATGAGGTACCCGCCGAACGCCGCCACCAGGGCGATCAGGACGACGGACGCGATGCTCACAGGCGAATCGTACGGTCCGCTCGATGTTCACCCGTGTCCGGCCGGGCCGGTTCTGCGCTGGTCACCGGCACATCCGCCGCCGTTCGCACCGTGTTCACCGACCGTTTCTCTCGCGGCTCGCTACTTCTTGCCCTGTGCGGCCACCGCCGCGGCGCCCGCGGCCGCTGCCTCGGGATCGAGGTAGGTGCCGCCGGGATTGGTGGGCACCAGTGTGCCGTCGACGTCCTCGAGGTCGTACCGCAGTGGAATACCGGTGGGGATGTTCAGCGCTGCGATGTCCTCGTCGGAGATGTTGTCCAGGTACTTCACCAGTGCCCGCAGGGAGTTGCCGTGCGCGGTCACCAGCACCGTCCTCCCGGCACGCAGATCCGCCGCGATGGTCGATTCGAAGTACGGGATCATTCGCTTCACCACGTCCAGCAGGCATTCGGTGAGCGGCACCGACTCGAGGTCGGCGTACCGAGGATCGGAGTCCTGGCTGTAGGTGCTGCCCGCTTCGATCGGGGGCGGCGGGGTGTCGTAACTGCGACGCCACAGCATGAACTGCTCGTCGCCGTACTTGTCCTTGGTCTCGGCCTTGTCCAGACCCTGCAGCGCGCCGTAGTGCCGCTCGTTCAGACGCCAGTCACGCACCACCGGAATCCACAGCCGATCGGCCTCGTCCAGGGCGTAGGTGGCCGTCATGATCGCCCGGCGCAACAGCGAGGTGTACAGCACATCGGGGGCGATGCCCTGCTCCGCGAGCAGTCGCCCACCGCGCTTGGCCTCGCCGACGCCCTTCTCCGTGAGTGCGACGTCCACCCACCCCGTGAACAGGTTCTTCTCGTTCCATTCGCTCTCGCCGTGGCGGAGGAGGATCAGCGTTCCGATGCTCATGTGCGACAGTTTCCCCTACCGCGATCCCGCATGCGAGTGGTCCCCACCGATTGCCGTTGCGCGGATCGGAACCGTCGTCGTCGCTACCATCGTGCGATGCGTATCCGGTGGACAGCGGTCATGGCGTTCCTCATCGCGCTGATCTGCGCCCCCACCGCCGCCGCGGAGGTACCCGGCACCCCGCCGCCCAGCACCCCGCCGCTGCCGGTGGACTACAACTTCTTCTCCGGTTTCCCCGCAGAGATCGCGAACCCGGGTGGATCCCTTCCCGGCACCAACGACTTCACGTGCAAGCCCTCGGCTGCCCATCCGCGCCCGGTGATCCTGGTCCACGGCACCTTCACCAACCAGCAGACCAGCTGGGGGACGTTCGCGCCGCTGTTGAAGAACGAGGGGTACTGCGTCTTCGCCCTCACCTACGGCGCGCTGCCCGGGCCGTGGCCGATCACCGCGATCGGCGGGCTCGCGTCCACACCCGACGAGGGCGCCCAGTTCGCCGCGTTCGCGGACAGGGTGCTGGCAGCGACGGGTGCTGCGAAGTTCGACGTGGTGGGGCACTCGCAGGGCACCATCATCCCCAGCTACTACGCGCACTTCCTCGGGGGCGCGAACAAGATCGACCAGTACGTCTCGCTCGCACCGTTCTGGAAGAACTCGTTCCCCGACCCCGGCACCGAGTGGCTTCGCACCACACCCACCTACCTGCCCGGCATCACCTACACCAACATCCTGACCAGGTACGACGAGCTCATCGTGCCCTACACCGACGGGTACGTCGAGGGTCCGAACGCCACGAACATCGTGGTGCAGGACGCCTGCTCGCTCGACTACTCCGAGCACGCAGCCCTTCTCGGCTCGCCCATCGCCGCCGCCTACGTGCTCAACGCCCTCGATCCGGCGCACCCGCGGCCGGTCCCGTGCGTGTTCGTCCCCCCGTTCACCGGCTAGCTCGGCTCGTCGGTCATCGCGTTGACTGTCCCGCGTTCGATCGGCCATCCTGAACCGATGATCAACCCGAAGCCATCGACGCCGTCGTCGCGCGTCGGATCTGTGACCTCGAGTGATCCGATTCGGTTGCCGACGGCGTCGGCGCTGGCCGAGGCGAGGCGAGCGGGTGTCACCGGGCTGCACATGGCCCGTGGCACCGCCGGGTTCCTGGTCCGTCTCCCCGGCGGTGGGCCGGTGAAGAAGCGGGCGGCGCGTGAACTGCGCGACCTCTTCGAGCGTCTGGGGCCCACCTACGTCAAGTTCGGGCAGCTCATCGCGTCGAGTCCGGGTGTGTTCACCCCCACCGTGTCCGAGGAGTTCGAAACTCTGCTCGACCGGGTCGCTCCGGCACCGTCACCGGTCATCGAATCGGCCATCGCAGCGTCGCTCGGCAAGCCGGTCCGCGAACTGTTCGCCGAGTTCGACACAGCTCCCATCGCCTCCGCCTCGATAGCGCAGGTGCACACCGCCACAACGCATTCGGGTGAGCGCGTCGTGGTGAAGGTGCAGCGCCCCAACCTCGGACCCCGATTGGCCGCCGACGTCGCCCTGCTCGCGCACACCGCCCGACTGATCGAACTGACCTCCTACGGCAAGATGCTCAGCGCACGCAGCGTCGTCGGGGACTTCGCCACCGGGCTCAACGCCGAGATCGACTTCCGCAACGAGGCCGCCGCGATGGAGGAGTTCGCCTCCTCGCTCGCCGGACGCGCTGTGGCCGAGCGTATTCGGGTGCCCCGGGTTCTGCACGAGCTCAGCTCCGCGACGGTGCTCACGATGGAGTACGTGGACGCCGTGCGTATCGATGACGCGGCGGCCGTGCGCGCAGCCGGGCACGACGGCGTCGCACTGGTGCGGTCGTTGCTCATGTCGTTCCTCGAATCCGCCTTCCGCGGTGGCGTTTTCCACGGCGACCTGCACGCGGGCAACGTGCTCGTCGACTCCGACGGACGACTGGTGCTGCTCGACTTCGGCATCGTGGGGCGCTTCACCCCACCCACCCGCAAGATCATGCGTCGGCTGCTCGTCGACCTGATGGTGCGCGGGGACTACGACGCCGCAGGGGCTGCGCTGATCGAACTCGGCGCGGTGCGCAACCCCGTCGGATTCACCACCGGCACCGGCGCGGAGGACCTGAAGAAGTTCGCCCAGCCCATGGGCCGCTCGGGTTTGGCGAAGATGTCCTACACCGACATGGGTCGCCAGCTCGCGGCTCTCGCCAACGCCTACGACCTGCGGCTTCCGCCGGAGTTGGTGCTGGTGGGCAAGCAGCTGCTGTACGTGGAGAAGTACATGAAGCTTCTCGCTCCCCGCTGGCGCGCCGGCACCGACCGCGAGGTGTTCAACTTCATGTCCGACCTACTGGCCGAGGACGCCCCGCAGGAGCTCTGAGCGTGTCCGGGGTTCACTGAGCTCGGCTGGGATTCTGGGCCCGGGAGCCGTCAGCGCACGCCCTCCCACACCTGACGCGTCCGCCCGCGCGGGTCGGTGGCGGTGGAACCGGGGAACTCGCGCACCGTCCGGCTCGCGCCGTAGCGTGCCCAACCCGGCGAGCCAGTACGAATGAACTCCACCCACGTGCTGTGGACGTCGGCAGCGAGATCGCGCGGCGCGTTCGGGCCGGTGATGCGCTCGGACTCCGGTTTGTCGAGGTTGTCGAACACGAACGGGATCTCGAGCGCGTGGCAGGCACCCAGGCGGCCGTCGAACAGCGTCGAGCGGTGACCGAACTCGTAGACATACGCATCCGCAGCCTCCGCCAGGCGCAGCGCCGGGATGCGGAAGAACCAGTCGCTCATCACCGCGATCACCAGTTCGCCGGCACTGGCCGTCGGGTGCTGGTCCTGATAGGCGTGCACGGCGGCGTCCACATCGACCCCGTAGCCACCCAGTGTCCGCCGAAGGAAGCCCTCGTCGACGTGCTGATCCAACCCACCGGGCACGATGAACAGCGCATGCTCGTCGACGTTGGATCCGATCAGCACGTCCAGGCCCGCCGCGGAGCCGGCCACGATGCGATCGTAGGGCCGCGCCGGGACCACCTCGCCGTCGATGTACGGCTCGAAGGGCATCACGTTCAGTGCGATCTCGGGATACCCACCCGGATCGGCGGCCACGGCCAGCGCCACGGCGACCTGCGCGTCGATCAGGCGGGCAGGGTCGACCTGTGCCAGTTCGTCGATGCTCGGCGCCAGGGACAGATGCTCACCGAGCGCAGCCGCGACGCGCGCGGCGGTGTCCTCGGAGATCACGTGATGACCGGCGCCGGACTGCAGGATCGCGCGATGGAACAGCCCCTGTGCGGACGGCATCGACATCAGGGTGCCCACGCTCATCGCGCCCGCCGACTCCCCGAACACCGTGACCGCGCCCGGATCGCCGCCGAACGAGGCAATGTTCTCGCGCACCCAGCGCAGCGCCGCAACCTGGTCCAGAAGCCCACGGTTGGCGGGCGCACCGTCGATGCGCGCGAACCCCTCGACTCCGAGCCGGTAGTTCACCGAGACCAACACCACGCCGCTGCGGGCGAACCCGTGACCGTCGTAGATGCCGATAGCGTTGGAGCCGTTGATGAATGCGCCGCCGTGAATCCACACCGCGACCGGGGCGCACCCGTCGACGTCGGGGGTCCAGACGTTCACGTTCAGGCAGTCCTGCCCGGCGATGGTCACGTCCATCAGGATCGAGTCGATGGGCGGAACGTACCCGGGTGACGGGGCGGTGGGTCCGAACTCGACCGCATCACGCACCCCCTCCCACGACGGCGGCGCGGTGGGCTCACGAAACCTGTTGTCCCCGAACGGGGCCTGCGCGTAGGGAACACCGAGGAAGGCCGTGACACCGTCGACGACCCTGCCGCGCAGCGCACCCTGCGCGATCTCGACGGTTCGGATGATCTCGCCGGTGGTCATCGCGCCTGCTCCGCCAGCCGCAGGTCCTTCCGCAGGATCTTGCCCGACGCGGACTTGGGCACCGCGTCGATGAACTCGACCCGGCGAACCTTCTTGTGCGGGGAGACGCGCTCGGAGACGAAATCCATCACGTCCGACTCACTGAGCGAGGCTCCCGGCTGGCGCACCACGAACGCCTTGGGCACCTCCTCGCCCTCGTCGTCGAGGACTCCGATCACCGCGGCATCGGCAATCGAATCATGAGTCAGCAGAAGCGCTTCGAGCTCCGCGGGCGGAACCTGGTACCCCTTGTACTTGATCAGCTCCTTGAGCCGATCGACGATGGTCACCGCGCCCTGGCCGCTCACCACGGCCATGTCGCCGGTGTGCAGGAACCCGTCGGCGTCGATGGTCTCGGCGGTGGCCTCAGGATTGTTCAGGTAGCCCACCATGACGTTGGGCCCGCGCACCCACAGCTCACCGGGCTCGCTCACCGCATCCGACCCGGGCTCCGGGTAGGCCACCTCGACGCCCGTCGCCGGGTCGACGATCTTGTTCTCGGTGTTGGGAACCGGCATGCCGACACTGCTCAGCGGCACGTCGTCACCGTCGAAGGGGATGGAGTGCGAGACGGGGCTGAGCTCGCTCATCCCGTAGCCCTGGCGCACACGCACGTTCATCCTTCTCGCGACGAGTCGTCCCAGGTTGTCGTCGAGCGGGGCAGCACCGGAGAACACCGAGTGCACCGACGAGGTGTCGTACTCGTCGATCATCGGATGCTTGGCGAGCGCCACCGCGACGGGCGGGGCGATGAACAGGTACGTGATGCGGTGCTCGGCAATGTTGCGCAGGAACTCCGGCAGATCGAACCGCACCATCGTCACCAGCGACGCGCGCACCTTCAGGGCCAGGTTCAGCAGCACCGTCATGCCGTAGATGTGGAAGAACGGCAGCACCGCGAGCAGCACGTCGTCCTTGGTGGCGCCCATCCGCGGTTCGATCTGGCACACGTTCGCCACGAGGTTGCGGTGGGTGAGCACCACACCCTTGGGTACCCCCGTGGTCCCCGAGGAGAACGGCAGCACCGCCACGTGAGTGGCCGGGTCGATCGTCACGTCGGGAGCCGAATTGCCCTCTGCCAGAATCTGTCCGAGAGAGGTGTATCCCTCGGCACCGTCGAGCACGATCACCTTGTCCGCGGGCAGACCCGCCGAGGTGGCCGCCGCCACGGCCTGCTCGAGCAGCGGCGATACGGTGATCAGGGCCTTGGCGCCGGACCCGACGAGCTGCTTGGCGATGTCCTGCGCGGTGTAGAGAGCGTTGACGGTGGTTGCGGCTGCGCCCGCGCGCAGGATGCCGTGGAACGCGGAGGCGAACGCCGGGGTGTTCGGTGAGTGCAGGGCCACCACGTCGCCCGCGACGATCCCGCGCGCGGCAAGACCACCCGCAACGAGGCCGATCTGCTCGATCAGGGTGCGGTAGTCGGTGACAGCGCCGCTGGGTCCGTCGATCAGCGCCGGCAGATCGAGTTCGTCGTCGGAAATCGACCCGAAGAGGAACTCGTGGATGCTCAGATCGGGGATGTCGACATCGGGAAACGGGCTGCGGAAGCTCATCGGACTCCTTCGATCGCGGCGTTGCGGTGGCGTGGATCACACCGTTTCCGATGCTACCTGCCGCGACCGGTCTACCCCTCCGAGCGGTCCGCGTCGTCCTACTCCGAGCGGTCCGCGTCGTCCTACTCCGAGCGGTCCGCGTCGTCCTACTCCGAGCGGTCCGCGTCGTCCTACTCCGAGCGGTCCGCGTCGTCCTCCACCGGACGCTGCCCGGGCTTCGGGATCCACGGGCTCTGCGCGGCACTGCCGTCGACCAGATGCTCGAATGCCCGCAGGTTGGTCAACGGCTCCCCGCGCGAGACGCGCCACTTCCACTCCCGACGAATCGACTCGGCGAAACCGAGTTCGAGCAGGGTGTTGAAGTCGCCGTCGGAGGCCTCGAGAACTTGGCCGAACAGACGATCGAGCTCGTCACCGGTCACCGACTCCGTCGCCAGTCGTCCCACGAGGTAGATGTCGCCGATCTTGTCGATCGTGTACGCCATCCCGTAGAGCCGACGGTTGCGCCGCAGCAGGAACCGGTGCACCCCCTCGTGGTTCTCGTCGGGACGACGACACACGAACGCCTCCAGGCGAACCCCGTGGTTGCCGACCGTGACCATGGTCGTGGTGACCAGGCGCTTCTCACCGGGCAGCTCCACCACGAACTCGTTGTCCTTGACCCGGTGATGGGTCAGTTCACGATCTGCGAGCACGTCGGCGATGAGATCGCTCGTACCCTGGATGGTTCCGGTCACAGTGCCGCTCCTGTCCGTCGTAGACGCCATGCGGCGCGCAGTCTGCGCGCAGTCGGTTCGGGACCCGGAACCCGGGCTCCGCGGTACTGCCGCATCGCCGTCGCGTAGGTCTCGAGCAGCGCCTGCGCAGTGTGGTCCCAGGAGAAGTTCCGGGCGTGTGAAGGGGCATTCGACGCCAGCGCGGCCCGCAGACGAGTGTCGGTGATCAGGTGCTCGAGTGCGTCCGCCCAATCGCCGGGGTCGTGCCCGGAGACCAGAATTCCGGTGTCCCCGTTGCGCACCGCAACGCCGAGACCACCCACATCCGCGGCCAGCACCGGGGTGCCGCACGCCTGGGCCTCGATCGCCACCAGGCCGAACGACTCCGAATAGCTCGGCACCGCAACGACATCCGATGCGCGATAGACGTGCGCGAGCCGTTCGGGCGGCTGTGGCGGGAGGAACGTCACCCGCGCCGTGATGCCCAACTGCTCGGCCTGACGGATCAGCGCATCCGGCCGCGCGAGGCCCGTCCCCGACGGGCCACCGACCACCAACACCCGCAGCGCGATGTCGGGCCGCCGCCGATGCACGTCACCCGCGGCGGCGAGCAGCACGTCGGGAGCCTTGAGCGGTTGAATGCGTCCGACGAACGTGACGATCACCTCGTCCTGCGCCAGCCCCAGCTCGCGTCTGGACGCCGCGCGATCGCCCGGCGCGAACACCGACAGGTTCGCACCCGGCGAAACCACATCCACCTTCTCCGGGGCGGCACCGTAGATCTCGATGAGGGCCTTCGCCTCGTCGGCGGTGTTCGCGGTGAGCCGGTCGGCCTCGGCGACAACCTGCTCCTCACCGAACTTGCGACTCGGCGGCTCGGGTGAATCACCCTGTGCCAGAGACGCGTTCTTCACGGCCGCGAGGGTGTGCGCGGTGTGCACCAGCGGCACCCGCCAGCGATCGCGAGCCAACCACCCCACCTGGCCCGAGAGCCAGTAGTGCGAGTGGATCACGTCGTAGTAGCCAGGTTCGTGGCGAGCCTCCTCGCGCAGCACCCCCGCCGCGAACGCACACAGTTGCGTCGGCAGATCGTGCTTGTTCAAGCCTTCGAACGGGCCCGCCGGCACGTTGCGCACCAGCACACCGGGCGCGGCCTCCTGCGTGGGAGCGTCCTTCGACGACGTCGCCCGCGTGAAGATCTCCACCGCCACGCCCCGACGGGCCATCTCCAGCGCCGACTGGAGCACGTACACGTTCATCCCGCCCGCATCACCGGTCCCGGGCTGCGCGAGCGGCGAGGTGTGCAGGGACAACACGGCCACACGTCTGGGTTGCTCGATCCTGCCCACCACACCAGTGTGCCTGCCGATCACGCTCCCGCGCGGCCCAGGGGCGCCACGAACTGCTCGACCTCGCGGACGAACCGCTGCGGATCGGCCACGAACGGGCCGTGATCGACCCCCTCCCACCACGATGTGCTCACCTGCGGAATCAGACTCGCGGCGTGCTCACCAGCCCGGATGTCGACCACACGGTCCTTCGTGCCGTGAATGACCAGCGCCGGGACGTCCAGTGCGGCCAATGTCCGGTCATGGGAGACCGTGCGGCGGAACACCGCCGACCGCACCCGCGGACGCGTCGACAAGCTCGCGCCGTACAGCGCCTGCGCCTGCTCACCGAGGCCCTCGCCGGGGCCGGTGAGCGCGTTGCCGAACGAGGCCAGCCCCCGTATCGCCGTGCGGGGGTCCTCACTCGTCGCCGCGGGTAGGGCGGCCTTCATCGCCGGGCCGATACGGTCGACGTCGTCCGGGGTTCCGATCGACGTGATCGCCCCCACCAGAACGATGCCCGCGACCAGCGCCGTCCCGTGCGTGGCCAGGTAGTCCGAGATCACCAGCCCGCCGTACGACCAGCCGACGAGCACCGCGCCGGGGGAATCCGCGCTCACACCCTCCTGCGCGAGAACTGCGGCGATGTCCCCGGCCCAGAGCGTCGAGTCGTCGTAGCCGGTGAGCGGGGCATCGGAATAGCCGTGCCCCCGCAGATCCACCGCGATCACCCGATGCGAGCGCGCGAGCGGCCCCACCACCGCCTCACCCCAACACGCCGACGACTGCGCCCACCCATGCACCAACACCACCCGCCGCCCGTCGGGCGGACCGGACACCCGATACACCACGGACGCCCCGTCGATCCCTGCCACATCCCTGACCGTCACCGGCCCTACCCTGCCAGCCGGCTCGGTCGTGGCTGTACCCAATGTGACATTTGGTCACCATGGCTGACCAAATGTCACATTGGGTACGCAACCGACCGAGTTCAGGCGGCCGCCCTGCGCATGGTGCCGAGGGGGTCGGTGAAGAGAGGGCTCAGGGACACCGTCGCCGACGCGTACTCCTGCACCCGACCACCGAATCCGCTGACCCGCATGTCCGTGCGGGGAAGGGTGGAGGCGGCGTCGAAGGACTGCGACACGTAGGGCAGCGCCTCCGGGTAATCGGAGAACGCCTGTCCGCCCAGCAGAATGCGCTCGGGGTTGAACAGATCGTGCAGCAGCGCAACGGTGCGGCCGAGCACCTGCGCTCGCTCCACCAGCAGAGTGTGCGCCGCCTCGGACCCGCCGCGAGCCGTGGCGATCACCGCGGACATGCTGCGCTCACCCGCGCCGGTGATGATGCCGGCGTCGACGGCGGCACCGATGACCGCGCGGTCACTGACCGTCGCGTCCAAGCAACCCGTCCGCCCGCAGGAGCACACGGCCGACGACCCCGTCGGCAGGTGTGAGGTCGACCCCGGTCCGCCGACCGGGCTGTGCACGCGACCATCGATGGTCAGCGCCGCGCCCGTGGTTTCGCGGGCGTAGAAATACATCGCCGACGACGCGTCCGATGGGTTCGGAGCAAGCAGCAACTCCGACGCCGCCATGGCCTCGACGTGAGGTGACACCGAAATCGGCAGGCCTGTCCGTTCACCGAGAATCCGGCCGACGGGCGCCTCGCTCCACCCCAGCCGCGGATGGTCGACCACGCCGTTGGCGGTATCGACCCGCCCACCGAGAGCGACCCCCACCCACAGAATGCGACGCGAATGCCACCGGGCGGCGAAGGCGGCGACGCTCGACGCAATGGAGCTCAGCGCAGCGTTCTGGTGAGTGGGAGGCGTGGCGACGGACACCCCGCCGAGGACACGTCCACGCAGGTCCGATGCGACGATCTGAGTCGACACCGAGCCGATGTGCACACCGATCGTGGCGAAGGACTCGGTGTCGACGTCGACGGGTACGCGAGGGCGGCCGATGGCACCGGACGCGGCGAGGTCGGCACGCTCGCGAATCAGACCCACCGCCATCAGCGCGGCAATCTGACGGTTGACCGTGGCAGTGGAGATGCCGGTCTCCCGCGCGATGGCGTCGCGAGAGATCGGGCCGCGCACCGACGTGGTTCTCAGCACGGCGGCAGCCGGTAGGTCGGACAACCGCAGTTCGGGGGCCACGATACGAGCGCGGGTAGCTCGGGCAGCGACGGACCGTGCGGACGCGGCGGGACGAGCGAGAGTGGGGACCGACATGGGTATTTCCTCGAGTGGTGGCGTACGGGGTCAACGTGGGCCAACTCGGGGCAGTGCATGTGGATCGGCGAACCGAAACAGGAACTACACGCGAGTCAGCGGCGTGAACACCGACAACACAACTCGCGGGCCAGCGGCAGGCGAGAACCGAGGGCTGCGGTCACATAGGTGACCCGCATCGCGGAGCTCGGGCGGCTGGACATGGGCCCGAAGCTACCACCTTCGACACCGCCCGAAATCCGCCGACCTGCCGTACCCAATGTCACATTGGGTCATCCAGAGCGACCAACTGTCACATTGGGTACAACGCGGGGTGCGCGCATTCGGGGGCCGTAGGCTCGGAGCATGAGTGGAGAACAGGCGCGCACGGCGGTGGTGACGGGGGCGAGTTCGGGGATCGGGGAGGCCACTGCCCGACAGTTGGCGGCGCAGGGTTTCTCGGTGGTGGTCGGCGCCCGTCGGCTCGATCGACTCGAACAGCTGGCCGCCGAGATCAACGGCACCGCAGTGCAATTGGACGTCACGGACGATGCGTCGGTGGCGGCGTTCGCAGCGGCGGTGCCGCGGGTGGATGTGCTGGTGAACAACGCCGGCGGGGCGAAGGGGTTGGCGACGGTGCTCGAGGGCGATCTCGACGACTGGCGCTGGATGTGGGAGACCAACGTCCTGGGCACGCTGCGGGTGACGAAGGCCCTCCTGCCGAAGCTGATCGACTCGGGCGACGGACTTGTGGTGACCATCACATCGATCGCCGCATTCGAGACGTACGACAACGGCAGCGGCTACACCTCCGCCAAACACGCCCAGGCAGTGCTGCACCGAACCCTGCGCGGGGAACTGCTCGGCACCCCGGTTCGGCTGACCGAGGTGGCGCCGGGCGCGGTGGAGACCGAGTTCTCGCTGGTGCGTTTCGACGGCGACGCCGACCGCGCTGCCAAGGTCTACGAGGGCATCGATCCTCTTGTCGCGCAGGACATTGCGGAGATCATCGGCTTCGTGGCCGACCGCCCGTCGCACGTGAACCTCGACACCATCGTGGTGCGGCCGCGCGATCAGGCGCCGGGCCCCAAGTTCGCTCGGCGCTGACCCGCGCCGGCAACCGAAGCCCCAGCGGTACCTACTTCGCCAGCGCGCTCATCGACTGCCAGGTGGGCCAGTCGATGGACCAGTCGTAGATGTCCCCGTCCGCGGCCGAGAGGTCGATGCGGGTGCCGGTTACCTCCACGGGGTCGCCGTAGACGGCGATGGAGAAGTACTTCTGGGCGTCCTCGGTGGAGAGGTTGATGCACCCGTTGGTGACGTTGGCCGAGCCTTGGACGCCGGTGGTCTGCGGATTGGCGTGGATGAACTCGCCGTTGTTGGAGATTCGGGTGGCCCACCGCTCGTGCGCGTTGGTGTAGAAGGGCGGGTTGGACATGTTGATGTCCTCGTACTTCTCGGTGACCACGTGGATACCCGAACGCGTGACGTTGCGGTCCTCGTTGCCCTCGCCGTAGCTGACGGGGATGTCCATGATGGTCTGGCCGTTGCGCACCACCTGCATGCGGTGGCTGTTGGCGTCGGCCTTGACCACCTGCGCGTCGCCGATGGCGAAGTCGACCGTGACATTGGCGTCGCCGTACGCGCCCGCGCCGTAGGGCACCCCGAACAGGTTGGCGGCCACGTGCACGGTGGTGCCCGGCTGCCAGTAGTTCTGCGGCCGCCAGTGGATTCGCGAGCCGCCGTCGTCGGGCAACCACGCCCACGAACCCGGCGTGGGCGGGGTGGTGGTGACGGTCAGCGCCTTCTCCACCGCCGCCTTGTCCACCACCGGTGCATCGAACTCGAGCATGATGGGCGCCGCGACGCCGACCACCTGGCCGTCGCCGATGTTGGTGGTGACCGACGTTCGCGACGCCGGGGTCACCGTGGTGAAGGAGCCGGTGACGGGCACACTGCGCCCGTCCGACGCTGTCGCGGTGCCCGACCACGTGTATGCGATCCCATACCCGAGCGGGGCGGTGACGGTGTAGACCGACCCGCCCGGATCGAGCCTGCCGGGCACGATGGTGCCGTCGGCCGCGGTCAGCGCGACCGCGGAGAGGGTGCCACCCGTCGCGGTGAGGGTGATCGGCGCGACAGGGCTGACCCCGGTTGCCCCCGCGGCGGGATTCGAGACGACGGTGACCGGCGGCGGCGCGGGGCTAGACGTGGCCGCCGGCGAGCCGGAGACGGCGCTCGAGCACCCCACGACGAGCGCCAACAGTGCGACCAGGAACGCGATCGCGGTCGCTACGGGAGGACGGGCGGGGATCTTCGGCACCGGCCCACGGTACCTGCGACGGCCGACACGGCGAAGCCGGCGATCGCGCGCGCGGGCCCGAGAACTCAGCCGATCGAGCAGTTGACCAGCTTGCACTCGGGTGTCAGGTGAATGCCGTATCGCTCGCGCACCCCCGCCGCGATATGTGCGGCCAGGGTGGTCACGTCCGCCGCAGTCGCGCCACCACGGTTGGTGATGGCGAGGGCGTGGCGGGTGGACAGACGAGCGCGCCCGGTGCCGATCTCGGCACCGAAACCCTTGTGGAATCCGGCGTTGTCGATCAACCAGGCCGCGGAGATCTTGATCCCCCGCGGATCGGGGAACTGCGGGGAACCCGCTGCGGCGGCGGGGACCTCGTCCACGATCGGGTTGAGGAAGAACGACCCGACGCTCCAGGTGTCGTGCTCGCTCGGATCGAGCACCATCCCGCGTTCGGTGCGCAGTGCGAGCACGGCGGCGCGCACGTCCGTCGCCGGAACCCGATCTCCGAGCGCGACGCCGAGCCGCTCGGCGAGGGCCGCGTAGCGCACCGGCGCCGAGAGCCCGCTCTCGTCGAGCGCGAACGTGAGCTCGAGCACCACGTATCTGTCGGTGTGCTTGAACACCGAGCTGCGCGCACTACCGAAACCGCAGCGGGCAGCCTCCCACACCTGCACCTCGCCCGTGGTGCGGTCGAGAACGGTGACCGTCTCGAGCCACTCGGACACCGTGGTGCCGTAGGCCCCCACGTTCTGGATCGGCGTCGCGCCCGTCGTGCCCGGAATACCCGAGAGCGCCGAGAGCCCGGTCAGCCCGGCGTCGAGCGAGCAGCGCACCACCTCGTCCCAGTCGACACCCGCCTCGACGTGCACACGGTTGCCGTCGATACGCATGCCCGCACTGGCCACGCGGACGGTCAGACCGTCGAAACCATCGTCGCCGACGAGCAGGTTCGAGCCGCCCCCGATCACCAGCAGGGGCGTGCGATCGGCGTCGGCGGACCGGACGGCGTCGACGATCGCGTCGGTGGAATCGACGGTGACCAACCGGGTCACCGGACCGCCCACCCGAATGGTGGTCAGGTCCGCGAAGGTGCTCGTCACGAGCGAGCACGCTACCTGTTGTGCCCGAGCCGTCCGGTTCGCCGGGTACTCCGAGCGGCTTATCATCGGGTGGGCAGGTAAGCGAGTAACGGAGGATTGACGTGCAGGTCACCAGCGTCGGACACGCGGGGTTCCACATTTCGACCGACGCCGGGACCATTCTGTGCGATCCGTGGGTCAATCCGGCGTACTTCGCGTCGTGGTTCCCGTTCCCGGACAACTCCATCCTCGACTGGGACACCCTCGGTGCATGCGACTACCTGTACATCTCGCACCTGCACAAGGACCATTTCGACCCCCGGCATCTCGCCGAGCATGTCAGCAAGGACGCCGTGGTCCTGCTCCCCGATTTTCCGGTTCCGGACCTCAAGGGCGAGCTCGAGAAGCTCGGGTTCCACAACTTCGTCGAGACGACGGACTCGGTCAAGCACACCGTGAGCGGCCCCAAGGGCGATCTCGACGTGATGATCATCGCGCTGCGCGCACCGGCCGACGGGCCGATCGGCGACTCGGGTCTGGTGGTCTCGGACGGCACCACCACCGTGTTCAACATGAACGACGCCCGGCCGGTGGACCTGTCGGCGATGACCGAGGCCTTCGGGCACATCGACGTGCACATGCTGCAGTACTCGGGCGCGATCTGGTACCCCATGGTCTACGACATGGCCGATCGTGCCAAGGAGGCCTTCGGCACCCAGAAGCGCCAGCGCCAGATGGACCGGTGTCGGCAGTACATCGAGCAGGTCGACGCCACCTGGGTGATCCCGTCGGCTGGTCCGCCGTGTTTTCTCGACGACGATCTGCGCACCCTCAACGACGTGTACGGCGATCCGGCCAACATCTTCCCCGACCAGATGGTGTTCCTCGAGCAGATGCGCACCCACGGCAAGGACAACGGGATCCTGATGATGCCGGGAACCGCCGCCGAGTTCGCCGGTACCACACTCGCCGAGGTTCGCCACCCGCTGCCGACCGCCGAGGTCGAGGCCATCTTCACCACCGGCAAGGCCGACTACATCGAGGCGTACGCCCAGCGGCAGGCCGCGGTGATCGCGGCGGAGAAGGCATCATGGGCGTCGCCGGACGGTCCGCCGTTGCTCACCGCGCTGCGTGAGCTGTTCGAGCCGATCATGAGCCGCTCGGATCAGATCTGCGACGGCATCGGCTACCCCGTCGCGCTCGAGCTGACCCGCGCGGGCGGGGTGGCCGAGACCGTGGTGCTGGACTTCCCCAAGCGCATCGTCCGCGAGCCCATCGCCGACGAGAAGTACCGCTACGCGTTCGAGATCCCGATCGAGTTGGTACGCACGGTGGTGCGTGACGGCGAGCCGGACTGGGTGAACACGATCTTCCTGTCCACCCGCTTCACCGCGCGCCGGGTCGGTGGCTACAACGAGTACCTGTACACCTTCTTCAAGTGCCTGACCGAGGAGCGGATCGTCTACGCCGACGGGTGGTTCGCCGAGGCGCACGACGACACGGCGACCATCGTCAAGGACGGGTGGCGGATCCAGCGTCGGTGTCCGCACCTGAAGGCGGATCTGACCACGTTCGGCATCGTCACCGACAACGGGCGCGGTGGCGCCACCCTCACCTGCAATCTGCACGGCTGGGATTGGGACCTGGGGTCGGGTCGATGCCTGACCTCGAAAGGTCACGAAATCCGGGCCGAGCGCGTCTCCGACGCGTCCGGTAGCTAGCCTTACCTGCCATGGCCCGCACTTTCGAGCACTCCGTCACCACCACCCTCACGGTGAGCGAGGTCCACGCCGCGATGACCTCGCGGCAGTACTGGGACGATCGCACCGCCGACATCGGCGGCCCGGACGCCAAGCTCAACTCCGTCACGATCTCCGACGCCGAGGTCGATCAGCGCACCGCCGACGTCGCCCTGACCCAGGCCATCGAGGCGTCGGTCCTGCCGAGCATCGTCACCGCCGTGCGGCCGGGCGGCCTGGTGATCGAACGCACCGAGTCCTGGGGGCCCGTCGAAGGAGCCACTGCGGCAGGAACTTTCGGCGCCACCGTGGACGGTACCCCTGCCTCTCTGACCGGCCGGTTGCGCCTCGAGCCGTCCGGCTCCGGCTGCGTGATGAAGGTCGAGGGCGAGGCCGAGGTGAAGATTCCCCTGGTCGGCGGCAAGATCGAGAAGGCCATCATCGAACAGGTCATCGCTCTGATCGACCACGAGTTCGAATACACGGCCACCTGGTCGACGCGGTCCTGAGGGCTACCACCCGGTAATCTGACCCCCATGGCACGACGCATGAACTACTCCGCACGGTTGCCCTTCACCACCGCGGAGGCCTACGAGATCCTCAGCAGTGAGCAGTACTGGGAGGCCAGTATCGCCGAGCTCAACAAGTACTCCCCCAACCACCTCGAGTCGGTCACGATCGACTCCTCGGGGGTCCACGTGACGATGCGGCACATCATCCCTCGATCGGAACTGCCCGACATCGCGCAGGCCGTGATCAAGAAGGACATGGTGATCACCCGCAACATCCACCACGGTCCGTTCGGCGAGGTCACCGCCGGTCACTACGACGCGTCGATCCCCGCCGGGCCCGGCAGTCTCACCGGTGTCACCGAACTGTTCGCCACCCCCACCGGGTGCACGCTGCGCACCTGCTCCACGGCGAAGGTGTACATCCCTTTCGTCGGCGGCAAGCTCGAGCAGCTCATGTTGGTGAATCTGCGCGACCTGTGGAAGGGCGAGGGCGAGCACATGCACCGCTACCTCGCCGACAAGCACGGCCACTCGCACATGGAGGAGCCGTACGTTCCCCCCGTCTCACGCGTCGAGCCGGAGACACCGATCGACCTGGGCTCGCAGAAGCCCTGACGGCTAGCTCGACGTCGCCCGTCACCCGCCGGCGGTGAAACCCGAGGGCGTCGTCACCCGCGGCACGACGGGGATCAACCGGCTGCGGCGAAGCGACCGCCGGCTGATGCACGACGGTGAGATCACCGCACTCCTACGGTCCGCGGACCGACCTCTGGTGGTCGATCTGGGCTACGGCGCGAGCCCGGTCACCACACTCGAACTGGCAGCGCGCCTGCGCACCGTGCGCCCCGACGTCGACGTGGTGGGTCTCGAGATCGATCCCGCCCGGGTGGTCCCCGACCGGGACGGTGTGCGGTTCGCACGCGGCGGATTCGAGCTGGCCGGTCTTCGCCCGGTGATCGTCCGCGCGTTCAACGTGCTGCGCCAGTACGACGAGTCGGACGTGCCGGGCGCGTGGGCGCGCATCACCGGCAACCTCGCTGCCGGCGGGGTCCTGATCGACGGCACGTGCGACGAGCTCGGTCGCCGTGCAGTGTGGGCGGTGGTCGGCGCCGACGGCCCGCGGTCGCTGACGTTCGCGTGGGATCCGTTCACCGTCGATCGGCCGTCGGATCTCGCCGAGCGATTGCCGAAGGTCCTGATCCACCACAACGTCCCCGGCCACCCGGTGCACGCACTGCTCAGCGCCGCCGACGCCGCGTGGGACCGAGCGGCGCCACTCGCGCCGTTCGGTCCCCGCGTGCGCTGGCGTTCCGCGCTGGGCTCGCTGGCTCAGCTGGGACTGCCCGTCACCGTGCCACGACGACGCCTGCGCGACAACGTCCTGCACGTGCCCTGGTCCGTGGTGGCCGGCTGAGCGGGCCGGTTCGGGGCATGACGTTCGAAGATCACGTGGCCTGTGTCGGCGGACGATCGTCCGGGGACACCGTCATCGGCGGTCCAACGCTCACGGACCCACCTCCGAATCCACCGCCGCCGCCGACACCGGGCGGGTTCCAGCCGCCATTTCCAACCGGACCGGTCCCCGGATCGTTGGACCGATCACCACCGGGCGGGTCCGACAACGGGGAGGGCGGGTAGGTGATGAGTCCGGACTCCGGGTGGAAGAAGAACTCTCCCAGGTTCGTCGTCGTCAAGTAGTACATCTCGGGGTGGCTCAGGTTCTGGTACTGGTACAGAGTTTCGGCCGGTTGGCTGTCGACGTTCCTGAGCTTCCAGACGTCGGCGTTCGCCGCAGTCGCCGAACCGACAACCGCTCCAACCGCGATGGCCGAGATGGCCAGCCCGCGCGCGAGTGCTCGCTTCGTCATCACTGTGTCTCCTTCGTCGAGGACGCCGGGCCGTCCGACGCCACATCGATCGTCTGCCATACGAACTACCTGGGAGTCTCGAGTGAGTCTCACTCTTGTGGGGCGAGCTCACAGACTCGCCTCAGAGTGCTCGTCCACAATGGCGGCACCGATCGAAGGAGAGTCGCCGATGAGCACCTGGACACCTGCTCCCGCACCGACCCGGCGCGGACCGTCACGAGCACTCGTGATCGTTCTCGTGGTGGTGTTGACGTTGCTGGCCGTCGTCGCCGGTGGTGAGGCCTACGCCCGCAATCGCATCGAGACCTGCCTGGCCGGTCAGTTGCAGAGCCAGCTCGGATCTCGCGTGGACGTCTCCCTCGGACTGCAGCCGGTGCTGCTCGGGCTGGTGACCAAGAAGGTCTCCTCGGTGGACATCGACAGCCTCGACAGCACCTTCGGCCCGGCCAAGGACATGACCGTGCACGCCGAGATCACGGACGTCGATCTCAACGCCACCTCCGCCGGATCGGGAAGTATCGGATCCTCACGTGCGGACGTCACCTGGTCGGCAGCCGGCATCGAATCGACGCTGTCCAGCCAGGGCCTCGGCGGCCTGGTCTCCGGGGTCACCACCGACCCCGCGACCGACACCCTGAACTTCGCCGTCGCGGGCGGGCTCGCCAAGTTGTCGGTGGTACCGAAGGTGGTCGGCGACAAGATCGAGGTCACGACGGTCGACGCGCAGATCTTGGGCCTGGGTATTCCGACGACCCTGGCCGACAGCGTCGTCTCCGTGCTCGCCGACTCCCTGCAGGCCTACCCCCTCGGCCTGAAGGCGAGCACCGTCGCCGTCACCGACAGCGGTATCGCGTTCACGCTGACCGGCGGCCAGTACACCCTGCCCGCCGCGCAGCCGGGACAGCCCACGACCAGCTGCTGATCATCACGCAGGGAAGCAGCTCAGGCGGGGAACCCGTCGAGAACGGCCCTGCTTCCGGACAGGCCGAGCCGGGTCGCCCCCGCAGCGATCATCTCCCGCGCAGCCTCGGCTGTGCGGATGCCGCCGCTGGCCTTCACGCCCAACCGCCCCCCGACGGTCTGCGCCATCAGCTCCACGGCCTCCGCGGAGGCGCCACCCGCGGGGTGGAACCCGGTGGAGGTCTTCACGAAATCCGCGCCGGCCCGCTCGGCGGCCCGGCACACCTGCACCACGGTGTCACGGCCGTTCGGCGCTGCGAGCAGCGCCGCGGACTCGATGATGACCTTCAGCAGCGCCCCCTCCCCGATCGCCTCGCGCACGGTGAGGATGTCCGAGAGCACCGCCCCGAAGTCACCGGCGATCGCAGCGCCGACGTCGATGACCATGTCCACCTCGCGCGCCCCGAGGTCCACCGCGAGGCGCGCCTCGGTGCCCTTGATCAACGAGTCGTGCTTGCCCGACGGGAATCCGGCGACCACCGCCACCACCAGGTCACCGACCTCGCGCAGCGGCAGCATCGACGGCGAGACGCACACGGCGAGCACCCCGAGATCGAGAGCCTCGGTGACCAGGGCGTCGACGTCGGCCCCCGTGGCCTCGGGCTTGAGCAGAGTGTGATCGACCATCCGCGCAACGGAGGATCGGGTGAGGTTCGCATCGGTCATCGTCACAGCTTGGCACGGCCGATCACGGCCGGGCGGCGCCGGTCGAGAATCGGACACGGAGCCGGTCGGTAAGGTTGCCCATCATGAGTTCACCCGATCGCCGCTACGTTCTCACCCTCGGGTGCCCCGACCGGACGGGCATCGTGGCGCGAATCTCGACATTCCTCGCCGACCTAGGTGGCTCGATCGTCGAGGCGGCGTATCACGCGGATGCGGATTCCGGCTGGTTCTTCACCCGGCAGGCGGTGCGGGCGTCGTCGGTGCCGATCCCGGTGGAGGAGCTGCGGGAGCGGTTCGCAGCGGTGGCAGCCGCCATCGGCCCGGACACCGAGTGGTCTCTGCACGATTCGCACGAGCGCAAACGCATCGTGCTCCTGGTCAGCCGTGAGGCGCACTGCCTGCACGATCTCCTGGGACGCGCAGCGGGCGGCGAGTTGCCGGCCACCATCGCCGCGGTGATCGGCAACCACCCCGAACTGGGCGAGACCGCCGCCGCCCACGGAGTGCAGTTCCACCATGTGCCGTTCCCGAAGAACCCGGCCGAACGCGGGCCGTCCTTCGATCAGCTGCGCGACCTCGTCGACTCCTACGATCCGGCCGCGGTGGTGCTGGCGCGATTCATGCAGGTGCTACCCCCCGATCTGTGCGATCACTGGGCGGGTCGCGCGATCAACATCCACCACAGCTTCCTGCCGTCGTTCGTCGGGGCGCGGCCGTACCACCAGGCGTTCGCGCGCGGGGTGAAGCTGATCGGCGCCACGTGCCACTTCGTGACGGGTGAACTGGACGCGGGCCCGATCATCGAGCAGGACGTGATCCGGGTCGATCATTCCGACGAGGTGGCCGACATGGTCCGCCAGGGCCGCGACATCGAGAAGCTCGTGCTCTCGCGTGGCCTGCGGTGGCTGCTCGAGGACCGCGTGCTGGTGCACGGACGCAAGACCGTCGTCTTCAGCTGACCTCGGTCGGTTCCTGCCGCCCGGTCAGCCCGCGATGCGCACCAGCTCGGCGTTGAACTCGTCGATGGCCTCGACGTTGGCCATGTGCCCGACACCTGGGTACTCGATGAATCGATCGAGTACCCCGGCCCGCTCGAGGGCGGCGACGAGCTTGACCGCCTGGGTGCGCGGGGTCAGCCGATCGGCGGTGCCGACGACCACGGTGGTCGGCACCTCGATGTTCTCCACGGCCTGGGTGAGGTCGAGGTCGGGGAACGCCAGGCCCCACCGCGCCCGCGCCCGCGGTGAGCATTCGCGCACGATGCGCTCGCAGAACGCCACCTGCGCGGCCGTCGCGTGGCGACCGAGCGCGACGTACTGCACGGCGATCGAGGACAGAGCCGTCGAGGGGATCGTGACGTCGGCGCCGAGGATGGTGCGCGCCACCCCGTTGGGGATGTGCACCTTCTTCGGCAGCGGCAGCACGGTGGTGCTGGCAACCAGATCCCCCGCGGCCGTGTCCACCAGGACGAGTGCCCGCGCGTAGCGGCTCACCTCGTCGGGATGGTCACCGGCCCACGACATGATCGACATCCCGCCCATGCTGTGGCCGACGATCACCGCCGGGCCGTGGCGGTGGCCGCCCGGCCCCTCCGCGCCGAGGGCTGCGTCGAGAACAGCGGAGAGGTCGGCACCGAGCAGTTCGGCGGAGAACTCGTACTTGCCCATCTCGCTGCGCCCGTGTCCGCGCTGGTCGTAGACCACCACTCGGTATCGCTCGGCGAGCGCGTTGATCTGCGGAGTCCAGTAGTCCGCCGAACATGCCCAGCCATGACAGAAGACGATGGTCGGCGCCTCGACGTCGCCGTATTCACGCGCGTGCAGGTGGGCGCCGTCGTCGGTGACCACCTCGATGGTGCGGTACGGGTAGCGGATGTCGCCGAGCAGCTCGTCGGCGCCGGTGGCGATGGGTGCGGCGGTGTCGGTGCGTCTGGTGACGGCGTAGGCGAGGGCGCCCGCACCGGCCACTGCTCCCAGCGCGGCGGCCCCCAGTGTGGCCAGGACCAGGTTTCGTCCGGTGTGTGTCATGTGGCTTCTCCCACTGCTGTGTCATGGCGTGTCTCAGAGCGCAGGGCCGCGACGCAGGCGCGCGGGTATTCGCTCCACGATAGGCACACCCCCGCTCACACCGGCACAGAGGTGGTGATCACACCCGAAAAGTTCGGGCGCCCGAACATTTCGGTGTTCGGTGGCCTACAGTTCGTTCATGCTCGAGAAGGCGACGCCGACACCGACGACCCGAATCCGCTGGACCCGCGCGGTCGCGCTGCTCGGACCCGCCTTCGTGGCAGCGATCGCGTACGTCGATCCGGGCAACGTGGCCGCCAACCTCACCGCCGGCGCCCGCTTCGGCTACCTGCTCGTGTGGGTTCTCGTGGGCGCGAGCGCGATGGCCGTCCTCATCCAGTACCTCTCGGCCAAACTCGGTCTCGTCTCCGGGCGTTCGCTTCCGGAGATCCTCGGCGAGCGACTCTCACCCAATCGGCGACGCGCGTTCTGGGTGCAGGCCGAGTGTGTGGCCGTGGCAACCGATCTCGCCGAGGTGATCGGTGGCGCGATCGCCCTGAACCTGCTCTTCGGCCTCCCGCTGTTCGTCGGTGGCCTGATCACCGGGGTGATCTCGATGGTCATCCTCGCGGTGCAGAACCGCCGCGGTCAGCGCACCTTCGAGTTCGTCATCATCGGCATGCTCGCGGTCATCGCCGTCGGATTCCTGACCGGGCTCTTCTTCACCGACGTCTCCCTCTCCGGCGTCGCCGGCGGCCTGGTGCCGGGATTCGACGGAAGCGAGTCGGTGCTGCTGGCGGCGAGCATGCTGGGAGCCACGGTCATGCCGCACGCGATCTACCTGCACTCGGCCCTCGCTCGCGACCGGCACGGCGTGAGCACGGACCCCGGCCGCCTCGATCGGCTTCTGCGCGCCACCAAGTGGGACGTCGCGGTGGCCCTGGTCATCGCGGGCGCGGTCAACATCGGGATGCTGCTGCTGGCTGCGTCGGCGTTCCGTGGCGTCGAGGGCACCGACACCATCGACGGCGCACACGCAGCCATAGCGTCGAGCCTCGGCCCGACCGTCGCGGCCATCTTCGCCGTGGGCCTGCTGGCCTCCGGGTTGGCCTCGACATCGGTCGGGTGCGCCGCCGGCGCCGAGATCATGAAGGGCCTGTTGGCCAGACGCATCCCGTTGCTGCTGCGCCGCGTGATCACCCTGATCCCGGCACTGATCGTGCTCGGAATCGGCGTCGACCCCACCCGCGCACTCGTGATCAGTCAGGTGGTCCTGAGCCTCTGCATCCCGTTCGCGTTGATCCCCTTGATGTCGCTCACGTCGAACCCCGATGTGATGGGTACCCGCACCAACTCACGGCCGACCGTCGCGGCCGGTGTGCTCACGACGGGACTGATCGTCGCGCTCAACGTGGCGCTGCTCTACCTGACGTTCACCGGTCAGGAGTAGGTCACCAGCGCGGACCGCGCTGAACGTCGTCGACCTTCGGCCGCACATCCGCGAGGTACACGCCGACGGCCACGACACCGATGATCCCGAGGAAACCGGTGAACCCGGACAGCAGGATCAGCAGCACCGCGACGGCGAGGATGCCGATCCACAAAGGCTTGGTCTGCTTGCCGACCGCAGTGAAGGCGTCGGGGCGCTGGCGAACGGCGTGGACGAGCGCGAACACGGCGAAGCCGAGCGCAAGGAACTGGAGTACGAGCAGGATCATGCCGGTGGCGCTGAACGCGTTCATGAACCCAGCATAGCGAGCAACGGCCCCCGCGACGGTGGTGTCGCGGGGGCCGCTGTCTCGGCAATCGGTGTCAGCTCTTCTTCGGAGCTGCCTTCTTGGCCGGGGCCGCCTTCTTGGCCGGGGCCTTGGCGGCGGTGGCCTTCTTGGCCGGGGCTGCCTTCTTGGCGGGGGTGCGGGTGACCGGCGATGCCTTGCTGGTGCGCACCTTGGCCTCGACGGTGCCGATCAGACCGCTGATCTCCTGCGAGGCGCCCTTGGCGTCGGCGGCGATCTTCTTGCCGGCCGCAGCAACCTCGTCGGCGATGTCCTCGGCGCCGTCCTTGAGCTCCTCGGCGCTGTCCTTGATCTGGTCGGACGCACGGCCGGCGAGCTCGGCTGCACGCTCGCCCACGGCGCGGGTCTGCGATGCGACCTTGCCCAGGGTGCTCTGGGTGAAGTCGACGGCCTCGTTGGCGGTCTCGTTCAGGGTGCCGAGCCCTTCCTGGACCGGGCTGCTGTTGAGGATGCGCTCGACGGTCTCCTCGCCGCGCTCGGCGAGGGAGGTGTAGATGTCGGACGCGACCTTCAGGTACGCCTCGGCGACCTTCTTGAGCTCCTCGGCGGTGAAGCGCTCGCGCAGCGACTCGAGCTCGTCGGGCAGCTCGGCGGGCAGACGCTCGAGGCGCCCGACCAGCGACTCGACGTTGCCGGTGACCTCGCCCTGGAAGTCCGCCAGGCGGGTGCGGGCGGTATCGACGGCCTCGTTGACCTCCTCGGCGGCTGCCTCGGCACGGGCGCGAACCTGGGCGACGACATCCGCGACTGCCTGCACGACCGCGTCGCCGACACCGACGGCGGCGTACAGCGGGGTCTTCACATCGTCGAGCTTGGGTTCGGTCATCACGACTCTCCTTCGGGTGTTGCGACTGGGTGTGGTGGTTGTTTCTCTGCGAGCGCCTCGTCCTTCGCGTTCTCGCGCCGGAACGAGTCGTAGATCTCCAGCAGGACCTGCTTCTGGCGTTCGGTGATGGTGATGTCCGCCAGGACAGCGTCTCTGATGGGGCTGTGCGGCCGTTCCTCGAGGAGTCCGGCCTGGACATAGAGAACCTCGGACGACACCCGAAGTCCCTTCGCGATCTGGGTCAGAACCTCTGCCGACGGCTTGCGCAGCCCGCGTTCGATCTGACTCAGGTAGGGGTTCGACACCCCTGCGAGCTGAGCCAGTTGACGAAGCGACACGTGGGCCGATTCACGTTGTGCGCGAATGAAGCTCCCGATGTCGGCGGTGGCGGTGGTCACTCGTGCGGCAAGTTCACCGGCGGCCGCGGCCACGGTGTTCTCGTCGCAGTTGGTTCCCGTATCGCCGTGCACGTCAACTCCTCGTCACGATGTCTCGACGAACGACTCGATGCCTTCGAACTCGACGGTAACCACCAGTGCTAACTATTGCAAGCAGTCAGCTAGCACCTCGATGCGATCAGCCGAACAGAAGCTGCGAGACCGAGTAGATGATCAGACCCGCGAGTGAACCCACGACGGTGCCGTTGATGCGGATGAACTGCAGATCTCGGCCCACCTGCAACTCGATCTTGGCGCTGGCTTCGTCTGCGTCCCACCGCTCGACAGTGTCGGTAATCACAGTGGTGATCTCGTCGGTGTAGTTCTCCACGACGTAGCGCACGGCCGCCAGGAGCCACGATTCGACGCGATCGCGCAGCTCGTGGTCGTCGCGCAACCGCACGCCCAGACGGCACACGCTCTCACTGATCTTGGCCCGCAGGGTGCTGCTCGGATCCTCCGCGGATTCGAGGATCAGCCGCTTGGCAACCTTCCAGGAGGCATCGGCCAGACCCGTGACCTCCTGACGCGACATCAACTCGGCCTTGATCCGCTCGGCCTTGGCCACGGTCTCCGGATCGTGCTGCAGATCCTGGGCGAAATCGCGCAGGAACTTGTCGGCGGCCAGACGCAGCTCGTGATCGGGGTTCGAGCGGACCTTCCACGTGAACTCCACCAACTCGCGATGGATCCGTTCGCCGAGCAGCACGTCGACGAACTTCGGCGACCATGACGGGGAATCGCGACTGACCACTCGATCGATGGTCCCCAGGCTCCCCAGGGCCCACTCGTGAGCGCGTTCGGCGAGAAGGTCGAGCAACGGACGCTGACGCCCGTCTGCCAGCAGGGACTCGAGCACGCGCCCGATGGGCGGCCCCCACTGCGGGTCCGCGATCCGCTTGACGATGGTGTTGTCGATGATCTGCGCGACGTCGGCGTCGTTGACCACCTCGAGAATGCCGCGCAGGATCGTGGCCGTCTCGGTGGCCACCCGGTCGGCGTTGTCCTTCTCGGCCGCCCAACCGGCGAGCCGCAATGGAATCTGCGCACTGCGCACCTTCGCCGTCACCACGTCGGCCGCCAGGAAGTTCTGCCCCACGAAGTTGCCGAGACTGGCCCCGAGCTGCGCCTTCTTGCGCTTGATGATCGCGGTGTGGGGAATCGGCAGACCCATCGGATGCCGGAAGAGGGCGGTCACGGCGAACCAGTCGGCCAGCGCGCCCACCATGCCGGCCTCCGACGCCGCGCGCACGTAGCCCACCCAGGCGCCGGACCCTCGTGACTCGAGGTAGCGGCACCCGAAGTACACGACCGTGGCGAAGATCAGCAGGCCCGTGGCCACGATCTTCATCCTGCGCAGGTCGCGACGTTTGGTGGCGTCATCGGTTGTCAGCAGTTGCATCGGGTCCATTGTGCCTGGCGACGCGCACTACACTCGCCCGGGCGGGGCGGAGTCGGCACTCGCAGGCACGCTCGGGGTATCACCGGACGCCCCACCGGTCGAAGGAGTGGTACTCGTGGCGAGGAAGTCCGCATCGGACGAACCCGAGCAGCCCGCTGCACCACCCGACACCGGTGACGGCCCGAAGGCCGCCAAACCCGACGGGCGCAAGCGGCGATGGCGCGAGCACAAGATCGCCCGCCGCGAGGAACTGGTAGACGGCACTCTCGAGGCGATTCGTCGGCGCGGCCGCGAGATCGGGATGGACGAGATCGCCGCCGAGATCGGCATCTCCAAGACCGTGCTGTACCGGTACTTCGCCGACAAGAACGATCTGACGAACGCCACGCTCGAACGGTTCGTCGAGACCACCCTCGCACCGAGGATCTACGCCTCGATCTCCGAGGACCTCGACGAGTACCGGATGAGTCGGGCACTGATCTCCGCATACGTCGACACCGTCGCCGACGACACGGAGGTCTATCTGTACGTGATGAGCAACTCGGCCGGGCCCAACCGCGACGTGGTCGCCGAGTCCGAGCGCATGATCGCCGAAGTGCTGGCCACGGTTCTCGGCGAGCGCCTGCGCCGCCTCGAGATGGATTCCGGTGGTTCGGTGCCATGGGCGTACGCCCTGGTGGGCGGGGTACAGCTGGCCACCCACTGGTGGATCTCGAACAGGTCGATGAGCTCGGCGGACCTCATCGACTACCTGTCGATGATGATCTGGGGCGGAGTAGCGGGAATCGCGGACGTCGGCGGGTCACCGGCTCGATTCGCCGCCGCCGAGCACCCCCTCATCGACGGCTCGAGGTAGACGCTCTCCCCTACTTGGGCGGCGGGAAGCCACCGGTTGCGATCGGCCCCCACGCATCGATGGTGATGGCGATCAGCGACTTGCCCTGGCGCACCATCGCCTCGCGGTACTCGTCCCAGTCGGGGTGCTCGCCGGAGATCGAGCGGAAGTACTCCACCAGCGGCTCCACCGAGTCGGGTAGATCGATCACCTCGGCGGTGCCGTCGATCTGCACGTACGGGCCGTCCCAGTCGTCGGACTGCACCACGGCGGTCACGGCGGGATTGCGGCGGATGTTGATCGCCTTCGCGCGATCGGGATAGGTCGAGATCACGATGCGACCGCGCGCATCGAGCCCGGCAGTCACAGGTGAGCACTGCAGACCGCCGCCGGCGCGACGGGTGATCAGCACCAGGTGGTGGCGGTCACGGACGAAATCGAGCAACTCCTCGCGGGTGACCCGGTCGGCGGTGGCGTAGTTCGGCATGAGCTCCACGGTGCCACATGCCACCGTCAGGCGGATTCGCCTCGCGCCACCTTCGCCTCGAGTGCACTCGCCCGCAACATCGGATCGATCCGCGGGAGCAGCGGAACCTGCTCCGCCTGAACGGGTTCGGACACCAGGAAGCCCTGGACGGAGTCGCATCCACATGCGCGGAGCTGGTCGAGTTGCTCGGGCGTCTCAACCCCCTCACCCACCACGACGATCTCGAAGGCGTGCGCGAGCGAGGTCATCGCCGTGACTATCGCCGCCGACCGCCGCCCGGGCAGTCGGCCCACGAACGACCGGTCGATCTTGACGGCGTCGACGATCGGGAAGCGGGTGAGGTAGCCCAGCGAGCTGTGTCCCACACCGAAGTCGTCGATCACCAGGGTGACCCCGCGATCGTGCAGGGCGGCGAGATTGCGTGAGACGGTCGTGGTGTCCTCGACCCACACCGACTCGGTGATCTCGAGTCCGAGCCGACGTGCGTCGAACCCGGTCTCGGCCAGGATCCGGCTCACGGACGCCGCGAAATCCGGGTGGCGCAACTGGATCGGCGAGACGTTCACGCGCAGATCGACGTCCCAATCGAGAGCCTCGATGCAGGCGCGGCGCAGCGCCCACGCACCGAGCGGGCGGATCAGCCCGGATCGTTCGGCGATGCCGATGAACTCCGCCGGACCAACCGGACCGAGGTCTGGGTCGTTGAACCGCGCCAACGCCTCGACCGCCTGGAACCGACCCGTCTCGAGCGAGTACACCGGCTGGAATCGCACGTCCATGGTGTCGGCGTCGAGCGCCGCGCGCACACCGGTCGCGATGCTCAGCCGGCGCCTGGACTGGTCACCGTGGACATCGTCGAACACCTGGTGGCTACCCGGACCCTCGTTCTTGGCCTCGGCGAGAGCGAGATCTGCGTGACGAACCATCTCGGCCGCGGTGTTCTCGCCGTATCCGAGGGCGATACCGACGCTCGCCGAGATCTCCACCACGCGCGAACCGATGTCGATGGGCATTCTCAGCTGCGCGATCACGTTCTGCGCCAATGCAATTGCATCGAACCTGTCCACCAGCGACGACGCGACGACGAGGTACTCGTCCCCACCGAACCGGGCAACGCTGTCGGTTCCGGGGATCAGGTCGTCGAGGATCTTCGCAACGGCGACGAGCACGCTGTCGCCTGCTCCGTGGCCGTAGGTGTCGTTGATGACACGGAAGTCGTGCAGATCGATGAGCATCACCGTGGTCATCGTCGACTCGCGACGCGATTGCGCGAGGGCCGAGTCGATGCGCTGGTAGGCGAGCGTGCGGTTGCCCAGCCTCGTGAGCGGATCGTGCAGGGTCTGGTAGCGCAGTTCCCGCTCGAGGTCGCGACGACGCAACGCCGAGGCGATCACCTCCGAGATGGTGATCAGGAACGCGATCTCCTCACGCGCCCAGGAGTGCGCCCGATCGCGGAAGACCGCGATGGTGCCCCACATGTTCTCCCCCTGCGGGATCGGCACGGCCACCGTGCTCTCGAGGCCGTATCGGCGCATCGTGTCGGTGCTGAACGCGCTCTGGCCGGCGGTGCTCGTGCACTCGACCACCCGCCGGGTCCTGATGGCGTGGCCGGTGGGACCGTCGGTGGCCAACGGTATCGAGGCGGCGTCGGTGTCGAATCGGCATGCGCCGTCGATGAACCTCAGGTGGTCCTGACCGGGAACACACCGGTAGATCACCGACGCCTCCACGCCCAACACTTCGAAGGACACCGCGACTGCTGCGGAGATGAGGTCGTCGAATCGGCCGGTGAGCGAGACCCGATTCAACTCGGCGACCGCCGCCTGTTCGCGCTTGCGACTGGCCACGGCGTTCATGGCGTCGGTCAGGACCGGAGTGCCCGCAGGTCCGTCCGATTCACGCCGCATGACCACCACGACCCCGTGCTCGGTTCTGCCGTCGACAAGCGCGTAGATGGTCACCGACAGTGGAAGTTTGTCGCCGGCCGGTGTCGTGATCTCCACCCTGCCGACCCAGGTGCCGCGACGGTCGACGTGTTCACGCATGGCCTCGATGTTGGGCAGGACACTTTCGGGGAGCATGTTGCGGTACTGCGTGTCCGCCACCTCGCCCACGCTGGGCACCCCGAGCATCAGCAGAGCAGCGGGATTGAGGTAGCGGATGCGCGAGAGTCGATCGATGATGGCGATACCGTCGGCGCTGTTCTCGGCTGCAGCGATCATTGCCCTGTGGGGCATGGTGGGATCGCGATCCACGACAACCGCTCCTTTTCGATCTCCCCGACCGGTTCGGACAGCGCCAATTGTCACATCCAAATGCGCGGGTGCGCGCACCGGGAGGCTCTCCTACGCGGAAGTATGACCGAAAACAGCAGTGAATCGGGGCCGATACCGGGAACTGCGTCGCGCTCAGCCGACCGAACTCGCCAGCGCGGCGTCGACCGTGCTGAAACAGCGGGAGTCCGTGGTGAAGCCTCCGGCCACCATCACGTGGTCGAGGGCCGGTGCCGTCACCAGCGACCAGTTCACACTGGTCACGGTCGCGGCCATCTCGGCAAGCGACGACAACGCCGACATGCCGACGAATTCGATGCCCGAGAAATCGACGAGAACACTATCGGCGACGACGTCGTTCGAGGAGATGAATTTTGCGAACTGGTCGCCGTTGGAAAGGTCGAGTTGGCCAGCGACGTGCACAATCGTCGGGCCCTCGCGGTGTCGCTGCACCGTCACGGAGGCAAGACCCAAGCGCAGCGGGCCGATCACGGCGTCGGGACCGCCGGGTGTCCGGGAATCAGAGGTCTGCATGGCTGCTCCGATGATGGGTTCGGAGGAAACAACGAGCCATAGGTCGGAGTACGCCGGGGGCATGGACCACACTGCGCGTGAGACACCACGAGCGGGGGATTACCAGGGTGTACATCGAACAGGCGACCAGCGGGACGCAATCGCAGGTGGAGCGTCGTCGCGGGAGCGGGCTATCGTCGATGTTCCATTCGTCGGCTGGGGACTCAACCGCTTACGACACTACGCCCCGACCGCAGCCACTGCCACCGACGTCGGCACGGAAGGTTTGTTCGGTGCTCGCACGGGGTAATCGACCTATTGGCGCTCATCGCGTCGAGGCACACGTAGATCATCCACAGGAGGCCGGAATGACCAGGGCGATCAGCACCGATGCCCGATCAGAGAGCGGCGACGCCACCATCGAGCTGGGCGTGCTCGCCGCCCCGGCTCGCCTCTCGGTCATCCGGGCGATCGCGGCGACACTCGCCGCGCAGGAGGACTTCGACCTCGACGACATCGCCGACATTCGGCTCGCCATCGACGAGGCGTGCAGTCGTCTCGTCGTGCGCGCGGTACCGGGGAGCAGGTTGGTGTGCCGGTTCACCCCATCCGACCACGACATTCATGTTCGGATCAGCGCGGAGGTCGGTTCGGAAACCTCCACCGAGCAGGCCGGGTTCGGCTGGCACGTGCTCAACGCGCTCACCGACGAGGTGAGCGTGGCGCACGACGAGTCGTCGTCCGGGGTCATCACCAGCAGCATCTCCTTCGTCAAGAAGAAGCCCACTGCGGAATGACCCCGGAACGGACGCCCGGGCGCTCCGACGACTACGCCGACGTCGGCGATCGGTTCCGGGAGATCAGTGCCCTGCCCGAGGGGGACGCCCGCAGAGCGCGCATCCGGGACGAGGTGGTCACGCGCTGCCTACCCCTGGCCGAGAACATAGCCCGCCGCTTCGGCGGCCGCGGCGAGGCGCACGACGACCTGGTCCAGGTCGCGCGAGTGGGGCTGGTCAACGCGGTCGATCGGTTCGATGTCGAACGCGGGTCGGACTTCGTCTCGTTCGCGGTGCCGACCATCATGGGCGAGGTGCGGCGTCACTTCCGCGACACGGGATGGGCGGTGCGTGTCCCACGCCGGATGAAGGAACTGCACATGCAGATCGGTCGGGCGGTCGGCGAGATGTCACAGACCCTGGGTCGATCGCCGACGGTCTCCGAGCTCGCCGAACATCTCGAACTCGACCGCGACGAGGTCGCGCTCGGTCTGACCGCCGGCAATGCCTACCAGACGCTGTCCGTCGACAGCGCCCCGCACGGAGGCGATTCCGAAGGACTGTCCCTGGCGGACACACTCGGCGACTACGACCGTGAACTCGAGAAGGTCGAGAACCACGAGGCGCTTCGCCCCCTGCTGGCCAAACTCCCCGAGCGCGAGCGCAACGTGTTGTTGCTCAGATTCTTCGGGAACATGACTCAGACCCAGATCGCGGATCGACTGGGAATCTCGCAGATGCACGTCTCGCGACTGCTGGCCCGGACACTGGCCGGTCTGCGCGAGGAGCTTCTCTGACAAGGACGCGAGCGATTCGTGCCCGGCGCGAACACCAAGCGTCTGTGCCGGGCACCCGAGTTGGCCATACGATCGCCCCATGCCGCCACCGCAGAACAAGCCGTCCGCTGCCGAGTCCGGGCCGGGTCACTGGCACATCCCCGCAACCGAGGTGCTTCGGGCGGACTCGCACACGTCCGTCGCCGACCTCGACACCAACTCCACTCCCGGCTACTCCGGGTCCAAGTCGGATGCATCGCGCATTCTCGCCGAGCGGGGCGAGGTCCTCTCGGCGCTCCAGGAGAAACTGTTCGCCAACGGACAGTCCGGAGTGCGCAAGTCCATCCTCCTGGTGCTCCAGGGAATGGACACCGCGGGTAAGGGTGGAATGGTTCGCCACGTGATCGGGCTGGTCGATCCCCAGGGCGTCGAGCACACGTCGTTCAAGGTGCCCACGGCCGAGGAGAAGGCACATCACTTCCTGTGGCGCATCGAGAAGAAGCTGCCCACGCCCGGCCACATTGGTGTGTTCGACCGCTCGCACTACGAGGACGTCCTGGTGGTGCGTGTGCACGAGCTGGTGCCCACCGACGTGTGGGAGGGGCGCTACGACGAGATCAACGCCTTCGAGAAGCGCCTGGTCGACGCCGGCACCACCATCGTCAAGGTGGCCATGTTCGTCTCGCTCGACGAGCAGCGACGCCGCCTGGCAGAGCGCCTCGACCGGGAGGACAAGCACTGGAAGTACAACCCCGGCGATGTCACAGAGCGCGCCTTCTGGCCGCAGTACCAGCAGGCCTACCAGGCAGTTCTCGACCGCACCAACACCGACCACGCCCCGTGGTACGTGGTGCCGTGCGACAAGAAGTGGTACGCCCACCTCGCCGTCACCGAACTGCTCATCGACGCCCTCGAGACCCTGAACCTCACCTGGCCCCCTGCCGACTTCGACATAGAGGTCGAGAAGCAGCGCCTCGCCGCCTCCTGACTCCCCCTCCCGAGCCGCCCTGACCCGTCGTGGTGGGTGCAGAGCGGTCGGGGCGGGAGGTCAGAGGGTGGAGGTGTCGATCACGAAGCGGTAGCGCACGTCGGAGGCGACCACTCGGTCGTACGCGTCGTTGATCTGCTCACCCGAGATGACCTCGACCTCGGCGCCGATGTGGTGCTCGGCGCAGAAGTCGAGCATCTCCTGCGTCTGCGCGATGCCGCCGACCATCGAGCCGGAGATCGAGCGACGGTTGCTCAGCAGCGGGAACACCCCCACGGTCAGCGGGTTCTCCGGCAGCCCCAACTCCACCAGCGTGCCGTTGCGCGCGAGCAGGCCCAGGTACTTGTCCAGCGGAAGGTTCGCCGAGACGGTGTTGAGAATGAGGTCGAACTTCCCGCGCAGAGCCTTGAACGTGGCCGGGTCACTCGTCGCGTGATACTCGTCGGCACCGAGTCGGGTGCCGTCGGCCTGCTTGCTCAGGCTCTGGCTCAGCACGGTCACGTGCGCGCCCATCGCGTGGGCGATCTTCACGCCCACGTGGCCCAACCCGCCGAAGCCCACGACGGCAACCTTGGTGCCGGGCCCGACGTTCCAGTGCCGCAGAGGCGAGTACAGCGTGATGCCTGCGCACAGCAGCGGCGCGGCGACGTCGAGGTCGATTCCCTCGGGGATTCCGACGACGAACTTCTCGGTGACCACGATCTGCGTGGAGTACCCGCCGTGGGTGCGCTCGCCGGCGTAGGTGGTCGAGTTGTAGGTGCCGACCGCGCCCTTGGTGCAGTACTGTTCGTCACCGTCGACGCATGCCTCGCACACTCCGCACGACTCCACGAAGCAGCCGACGCCGACGCGATCCCCGACCTTGCGGGTGGTGACCTCCGAGCCGACGGCGGCGACGATTCCCGCGATCTCGTGACCGGGCACGACGGGGTACTTGGTCCCGCCCCATTCGTTGCGTGCGGTGTGGATGTCGGAGTGGCAGATGCCGGCGTACTTGATGTCGATGAGGATGTCGTGGGGACCGAGGTCGCGCCGTTCGATCGTGGTCTTCTCGAGCGGGGCGTCGGGAGCGGTGGCAATGTAAGCGGTTGCAGATGACATGTCTACATTCTTACTCCTGCATAGAACCTCGCCCGGCGCCCGCTCCTAACGGGCCTGGTAGGCGCGATATCCGAGGAAGCCGACGTAGGCTGCCAAACCAGCTAGTCCGATCTTCCGGGTCGCCGGCACGGCGATCGCGGTCCCCACGACCAGCTCGGTGACCCCGTTGCGGAAGGTCCAGGCCCGCGTGTCGGCAGGGAAGGCAGCGGCAGTGATGGGGGCGAAGGCGTCGGGGATGACGAAGTGTGCTGCGCCCGTTGCCGCGAGAGCCCCGCCGAGAACCGTGGCGATGGTGGAGGACGAACCTGAGCTCATGAGTGATCCTCGTCTTTCGTCGATGTGCCACATAGGCCCCTGCCACAGGTAGCTGTGTCGGCCGGGTCACATGTACTGTCGAAGCGATCCGGCCGCACGGCGACCGGGGAGCCGACGTTACCGTGACGCACCGGAGGCGCCCGAGGATGGCCCGACGCGACGACGAGTCCGACAGCCGCTCCGCATCGAGAAGTGCGAGCACGAGGACCGCGAACCCGAAAGCAATGCCGACCTCACGCATCGCGCGCGGGTCCAGGTTGGGTGCGGTGGCCGCGACGCAGGCAGTGCGGGGGGCCGGGACGCGCGTGTCGATGCTGGGACGCTCGGAGGAGGTTCGAGCGCGCCTGGCGGAGAACAACGCGATGGAAGCGGCAGACCGACTCGTCACCGTGCTGGGCACGATGAAGGGCGCGGCGATGAAGCTGGGCCAGATGCTCTCGATCCTCGACCTGTCCCTGGTGCCGCCCGCGCAGCGCGCCCGCTTCCAGGAGCGCCTGGCAGTGTTGCGAGATCAGGCGCCGCGCATGCCGTTCGAGAAGATGGCGGCGGTGATCGAGGCGGATCACGAGCGGCCGCTCGCCGAGATCTTCGCGCACATCGATCCGGAGCCGGTGGCGGCGGCGTCGATCGGCCAGGTCTACCGGGCAACGACGCACGACGGGCGCACCGTGGCCGTGAAGGTGCAGTACCCCGGTGTCGATGCCGCCGTGCGCGCCGACATGAAGAACTTCGCCCTGTTCCTCAAGTTCTCCAAGGCGGTGGTGCCCGCGCTCGCTGCACCCGGGCTGCTCGACGAGTTGCGTCGCAGCATCGAGGGTGAGTTGGACTACGTGGAGGAGGCGCGCACCCAGCACGCGTTGGCCGCGCTCTACCGCGGGCATCCGTTCATCACGGTGCCCGATGCGCTCACCGAGTTGTGCACCAGGCGAGTGCTGGTTAGCGAGTTCGTCTCCGCGGCATCGATGGACACGGCGGCGTCGTTGCCGCAGCAGGCGCGCGATCGAATCGGCGAGATCGTCTATCGCTTCTACGTGGGTTCGCTATACCGATACGGCGAGTTCTGCGGGGATCCGCATCAGGGCAACGTGCTTCTCGCCGACGACGGCACCGTCGCCTTCCTCGACTTCGGGCTCTACAACCGGATGGATCGGCGTGACATCGACTTCGAGATTCGATGTCTGCGGGCCGCGGCCGAGGAACGTGGAGACGACCTGCGGGCCCTACTGATCGAGCGCGAGATCCTGCCTCCGAACACCGCCGTCGGACCGACGGACTGCCTGAACTACGTGTACGCGGCGTCGGAGTGGAACCTGGTGGACAGGCCGATCACGGTGACTCCGGACATGGCCGGGTCGTCGATGATGCTGGCGCTGGACCCGACAGGCTCCGACTTCGCGGGCATCAACCGCCATCAACTGCCCCCGGCGCACCTGTTCTCACGGAGGGCCGACTTTCTCACGTTCGGCATCCTGGGCCAGCTCGGGGCGGGCGCGAACTGGCACCGCATCTCCCGGGAATGGATCTACGGCGACGAGCCGACCACCGAACTCGGACGTGCCGAGGCCCAGTGGTCGGCCGCTACTTGACGATGCGGCCGTTGACGTAGGAGTAGAAGCCCTCGCCGGACTTCTTGCCCAGCAACCCACCCTCGACCATGCGCAGCAGCAACGGCGGGGGAGCGTAGAGCGGCTCCTTGTACTCGGCGTAGAGCGAATCGGCGATGGATTTGACGGTGTCGAGGCCGATGAGGTCGGACAGGGTGAGCGGACCCATGGGGTGCGCGAGACCCAGCACGGTCGCCTTGTCGATGTCCTCGCGGGAGGCGAAGCCGGCCTCGACCATGCGGATCGCGGAGAGCAGGAACGGCACCAGCAGGAAGTTGACCACGAATCCGGATCGGTCGGCGGCTCGAACGACCTGCTTGCCGAGAACGTCGACGGCGAACTGCTCGGCGCGCTCCTCGACGTCCGATGCCGTCTTGACCGTGGTGATCAGTTCCACCAGTGGCAGTACCGGCACAGGGTTGAAGAAGTGCAGACCCACCACGCGCGCAGGGTTGGCGGTGGCCACGGCGATCTTGGTGATGGGGATCGACGAGGTGTTCGAGGCGAGCACGGCGGCGGGATCGGTGACGATGGCGTCCAGGCGGGCGAAGATGTCGGTCTTGACCTTCTCGTCCTCGAGCACGGCCTCGACCACCAGTTGGCGATCGGCGAACTCGGCGAGGTCGGCGGTGAAGCGTAGGCGCCAGGCGGCCTGCTCCCGCTCGCGTTCGGTGATCTTGCCGCTCGAGACCCCGCGGTCGAGGGACTTGAGGATGCGGGTGCGACCGGCGGCGGCCAGTTCGGGTGTCTGCTCGAACACGAGCACGTCCACGTGCGCGCGGGCACATACCTCAGCGATACCGGCACCCATCTGCCCGGCACCGACGATGCCTACACGCTCGATCCTGTCGCTGGTCACAACCGCTCCTCGGGAGATGTTCGGGTGGAGAAAAGAACACGGTCCGCCGCCCGTGCACCGGACGGCGGACCGTTCACGCGTTCTGGATCAGTGGAACTGACCCTCTTCGGTGGAGCCCTTCAGAGCAGCGGTCGACGTGTTGGGGTCGACGGTGGTGGCAATGCGGTCGAAGTAGCCCGCACCGACCTCACGCTGGTGCTTGATGGCGGTGAAGCCACGCTCCTCGGCGGCCTTGAACTCGCGCTCCTGCAGGTCCACGAAGGCGGTCATGCCCTCGCGGGCGTAGCCGTGGGCCAGGTCGAACATGCCGTAGTTGAGCGAGTGGAAGCCGGCCAGGGTGATGAACTGGAACTTGAAGCCCATCGCGCCGAGCTCGCGCTGGAACTTGGCGATGGTCGCGTCGTCCAGGTGCGCCTTCCAGTTGAAGGACGGGCTGCAGTTGTAGGCCAGCAGCTGGTCGGGGAACTCGCTGCGCACGGCCTCGGAGAACTTCTTGGCGACCTCGAGGTCCGGCACGCCGGTCTCCATCCAGATCAGATCCGCGTAGGGGGCGTAGGCCTTGGCGCGCGCGATGCAGGGATCGATGCCGTTCTTGGTGCCGAAGAAGCCCTCGGAGGTGCGGGTGCCGTCGAGGAACTCACGGTCGCGCTCGTCCACGTCGGAGGTGATGAGGGTGGCGGCCTCGGCGTCGGTGCGGGCGATGATCACCGACGGCACGTCGGCGACGTCGGCCGCGAGGCGCGCGGAGGTCAG
Source organism: Rhodococcus sp. AZ1 (assembly GCF_054979605.1). Taxonomy (NCBI): domain Bacteria; kingdom Bacillati; phylum Actinomycetota; class Actinomycetes; order Mycobacteriales; family Nocardiaceae; genus Rhodococcus; species Rhodococcus sp. AZ1. Next base: position 41,864 of record NZ_JBUEQF010000001.1, on the reverse strand, counting down.
GGTGCGGATGTGCTGCTGGGTGGGGATGAGCACCTTGCCACCGAGGTGGCCGCACTTCTTCTCCGAGGCCAGCTGGTCCTCCCAGTGCACACCGGCGGCGCCGGCGGCGATCATGGCCTTCTGCAGCTCGTAGGCGTTGAGTGCGCCACCGAAGCCGGCCTCGGCGTCGGCGACGATCGGAGCGAGCCAGTTGCTGACGGCGGTGTCCCCTTCGATCTTGGCGATCTCGTCGGCACGCAGGAGAGCGTTGTTGATGCGGCGGACCACCGAGGGCACCGAGTTGGCCGGGTAGAGGCTCTGGTCGGGGTAGGTGTGGCCGGAGAGGTTGGCGTCACCGGCGACCTGCCAGCCGGAGAGGTAGATCGCCTTGAGGCCGGCACGCACCTGCTGGACGGCCATGTTGCCGGTGAGGGCGCCGAGCGAGTTGATGTAGTCCTCGTTGTTGACGAGGTCCCACAGGATCTCCGAGCCGCGGCGGGCCAGGGTGGCCTCCTCCACGACGGTTCCCTGCAGGTCGACGACCTGCTGCGCGGTGTAGTTGCGGGTCACGCCCTTCCAGCGAGGATTGGTGTCCCAATCCTGCTGGAGCTCAGCAGCCGTCTTCGGTGTGCCGGTGGTCGACATCAAAACTCCAGTCTCTTCGCGATGCGCGGCTTTGCAGCCTTGCCATGCATGGGGGATGTTCGTCACGAGAATGACACACAGGAAAACAGGTGTCTACCTGCATGTTCTGCAAAGTACAGCTAGCTTGATCGCAGTTTGTGCGAAGTTTGCGAAGTTCTTGCCCACGCTTGCACTCGCGATGAACGCAAACCGGCAGCGTGCAAGCGGTACGGGCGTACCGGAACCGGACGCCGTCAGCGAGCGCGCCGAACGCCGCATCGACACCCCGTCACGAGATCTGTGTGAGTGACGACACACGGCTCAGCGGAGGCCGCACCCGGCACCCACCGCCTCGAAACGAACTTTCGGTACGCTCGAAGGGGTGAATGCGAACTCGAGGTACGCACCGGAGCCCACGGACACCGCGCGCACGACGGATCGCATCGAGGTGCTCCGCGGCGTCGACGCTCTCACCGACCCCGGTCTGCGGGACCGTTGGGACGCTCTGGCCGACGCCAGGGCCACCCGCATCGCCGCACGGCCGCACTACGTCCTCGGCGCTCACGCCACCAGGCCCATGGGCCGCCTGCTCACCGTCACCGTCCACCGCGGCTCCGACCTGGTCGCCATCGCACCGCTGTGGAGCATCTCGTACGGGCCCCTCCGCGTGGGACGGGTGGTCGGCGACGGCTTCGGCCTTCCCGTGGAGATCCTGGCCGTGGACGAGGCAGCCGCCCGCGCCCTCTGGTCGGGCGTGCGCAGGCACCGAGTGAGCATGTACTTCGAGGAAGCCGAGGCCGAGTCCGAGCCGATCCGCGCGCTCTTGCGTGACCCCGGCTGGCACCCGCACGCGGTGGCCAGCGAGTCCGGCGACGTCGTCCTCCTACCGGAGGACGGTTCCGGCTCTCGCGGACTGCGCAGCGGTCACGCCCGCCGTCGACTCGCCGCGGCCCGGCGCAGCCTCGAGAAGCAGGGCCACGACGTCGAATTCGAATTGATCACCAGCACAGCGGCCTTCGATTCACGCTGGCCGGAAATGGCCGCACTGTCCGCGTCGGCAACGGCGTCCACCGGCCACATCGACTACCTCGCCGGCCCCCTCGGGTCCTTCGTCCGCGACGTTCTGCGCGCCGAGTACGTCGCCGGTCGCGCAGGCATCGTAGGGCTGCGGGTCGACGGGCGGTGGGCCGCGCAGCTGATCACCTCCACCACCGCGGACCGCGCGGAGTGCTGGCTCACGCACTACGACCCGGCCATCGCTTCGGCCCGACCGGGACACCTGCTGATGCAGAACTTCACCGATCGCGCATCCGGCCTTGGGCTGACCGAGATCGATCTCGGCGCAGGATCCAACGAGTTCAAGGCAGCATGGTCGACGCACAGCTACACCCCACTGCGAGCGGTCGCGGTGCCCTCGACCGTCTCCTCGACGGGGCGGGTGTCCTCGTCAGGGCAGGTGTCCTCGACAGGGCAGGGGTTCTCGCCGGAGCGAGTGGCCGGGCTCATCGCCCGGCTCGAGGCGAGCGGTGCCGCCCGCCGGATGCGTCTGCTGCGCGGCATGCTTCCGCCGCGCTGAGCTGCGAAGGTTGCAAACACGATCTTGAACCTCGCTGCGAAGGCCCCTACGCTGCGGTGATGGCCAAGACGTATGTCGGTAACCGCCTGCGCCTGCTGCGCACCGAACGCGGTCTGAGCCAGGCTCACCTGGCCCAGCAGCTGGGCATCTCGGCGAGCTACCTCAACCAGATCGAGCACGACGCGCGCCCGCTGTCGGTGGCGGTGCTGACGCGGATCACCGAGGTGTTCGGCGTGGACACCACCTTCTTCGCATCACAGGACACCACGCGGCTGGTCGCCGAGCTACGGGAGGTGGCGCTCGATCAGGACATCGGCTTCGAGGCGTCCGTGGACGAGCTCGCCGAACTCGCCGCCGACCACCCGGGCCCGGCGCGGGCGATGGTCAACATGCACCGACGGTTCCGTAACACCACCGCGCAGCTCGCCGCGGCCACCGACGAACGATTTGCCGACGGCAGCGGTAGCGGGTCGATCAGCAAACCGCACGAGGAGGTGCGCGACTACTTCTATCAGCGTCAGAACTACCTGCACGATCTCGACACCGCCGCCGAGGACCTGGCCACCAAGCTGCGCTTCCACCGCGCCGACATCTCCGGGGAGATCGCCAAGCGACTGCGCAATCTATACGACGTGCAGGTGGTGGAACGGATCGATCTGGGCGAGGGCGTGCTGCACCGATTCGATTCACGCACAAGGCTTCTCGAAATTTCGCCACGCCTGTCCGGTGGGCAGAAGGTGTTCCGGTTCGCGGCGGAACTGGCCTACTTCGAGTGCGGCGACCTCATCGATCGCATGGTCGCTGAGGGCGGCTTCACCGGCGACGAGTCCCGTGCGTTGGCCAAACTCGGACTGGCCAACTACTTCGCCGCGGCGACCGTGCTGCCGTACACCCTCTTCCACGGCATCGCCGAGGATTTCCGGTACGACGTCGAGCGCATCTCGGCGTACTACTCGGTGAGCTTCGAAACCATCTGCCATCGACTGTCCACCCTGCAACGACCGTCGCTACGCGGTGTGCCGTTCTCGTTCGTCCGGGTCGATCGTGCCGGGAACATGTCCAAGCGCCAGTCCGCCACGGGGTTCCACTTCTCCTCGAGCGGAGGCACGTGCCCGCTGTGGAACGTGTACGAGACCTTCGCCTACCCCGGTCGAATCATGACCCAGATCGCCGAGATGCCCGACGGTCGGCGCTATCTGTGGATCGCCCGCACCGTCGAGCGGCGTGCGGCGCGTTACGGCGAGCCGGGCAAGACGTTCGCCATCGGCCTCGGATGCGAGGTGCGCCACGCCACCCGCCTGGTCTACGCCGACGGGCTCGATCTCAACAACGAGCGCACCACCACGCCCATCGGAGCGGGCTGCCGGGTGTGCGAACGCTCGAACTGCCCGCAACGGGCCTTCCCGCCACTGGGGCGCGCACTCGACATCAACGAGCACCGCAGCAGCGTCTCCCCCTACGTTCTGCGCTAGGGCCGAGCTCCGCGGTAGATCTCCACCAGGCGCTAGAGCGCCAGGTGCGCCTCACGCTCGGGACCGAGCGTCGCCCCCACCCGCACGAAACACTCGCTGCCGAACGCGAAGGCCAGGTGTTCGTCGGGCATGTCGCGGAACTGACCGAAGTCGCCGACCTGCGTCGCGTGCGCCCACATCGCGGCGCGTTTGGCTGCGAGCACCGATCGCACGTCGACCTCGGTGGTGATCTCGGCCGCGGGCGTACCCATCTTGTCGATGTCGACCGTCAACTCGTCCTGCTCGGACCAGTTGGGGTTGGCCTGGATCAGCAACCGCATGCGGTCACGATCCATGGTGGACATGTACACCGACGGCGTCCCGGCGATCTCCGCCGCGCGCATGCCGACCACGTGAACCTTGATGTGATCGGGGTGGCCGTAGTTGCCGAAGGGGTCGTAGATGGTCAGGACGGTGGCGTTCTCGTCGACGAGGATCTGCGCCAACTTCTGCGCGGCTTCCTCGACGTCGACGTTGACGAAGGCGTTCGGATCGGCATTCTCGGGCGCGCCTGCCATTCCCGAATCCGGGTAGCCCAGCATCACGATGCGGTCGGCTCCGAGCACGGTCGCCGAGTTGTGCAGCTCTTCTCGGCGGCGCTCGGCCAGGGATTCGCCCTCGGCCAGGAGACCGTCGGGGTACTCCCCGAGCGCACCGTCGGTGGCCGTGACGAGCACGACGCGATGGCCGGCGTCGGCAGCGAGGCGCATGATGCCCCCGGTGCCGAACACCTCGTCGTCGGGATGGGCGTGGAAGCAGACGAGTGTGGACACGCGATTCATGGTGTCACGGACACGCAAGAGACGGTGCCACGGCAGGGTCGGAACTACAGCACTGTAATTCTTTCACTTCGGCCACACGCGTAACAATTTGCCCGAAATGGCGATACTGTGCGCAACCAGGACCGGTCGAACCGAGGCCGGACACCCTCCCGGGAAGAGAACACTGTGGTCCATTCGACGACCCGCACGCCCACCTCGATTCTCGCCGCTCTCGTGACGATCCTCGCGGTGGCTCTGACGTCCGCGGCAGCCCTGACCCCCCACGCGGTGGCCGATCCTGCCCGCGCCGACGCGGGGGCCTACAACTCCGCCGTCAACGATCTTGCGAACGGTCGGTACGGCCCCGGGCTCGCCGCTCTCGCCGGGCTCGCCGCGGCGTCACCCGACGACGCGAACGTCGCTGCGCTGCAGGCGCTCTACGCGTCCACCACCGGCGATGTCGGTACCGCGGCCGCGGCGCGCGAGCGTCTGGGCCGGTCGAACCCCGCTCTGGCCGGTGGTGTGGACCGGGCCCTGGGCGCGATCTTCCGCTCCGCCGGCGGTCCCATCGTCTACGGCTCGCTGCGCGGTCCGGGAACAGCGATCGTGATTCTCGGATTCGGCCTGCTCCCCGACGGGTCGATGCGGCCGGAGCTGATCGATCGACTCACCGCCGGCCTGACCGCGGCGCGGATCTCGTTCCTCTCGCCCGTCATCGTCACCGGTGGCAACCCCCGCAACGGCATCGCGGAGGCCGACGCGATGCGCGCCTGGCTGATCGGACAGGGCATCCCGGACTTCCGCATCCGCGTCGATCGACGGGCGTCGCAGACCACCGAGAACGCCGTCAACTCCACCGCGATGCTGGCCTCGGTCGGCGCGGTGGATGCCGTTCTGGCCACCTCCACCAACCACATTCGACGTGCCATGTCCGACTTCATCACAGCCGGGGCCACCATCGTCGGCGCGGTGGCGCTCGATCCGTGGTCCTCACCAGCGGTCCCACCGGTACCCCCGGCCGCTCTGGTCATCGACGCAGCGAAGGTCATCGGCGTCGCCCGCGCGTACTAGGTACGGTTCAGGGCGTGAGTACGCCCCGAATCCCCACCGGCACACTTCGCGACCTCGGTCCCATCAACTGGGCCATCTCCCGGGTGATCGCGCGGGCGATCCAGGTTCCCGATGCACACCTGTTCAGCACCCTGGCGCGCACGGGTGGACTGTTCCGGGCCTGGCTCTTCTACAGCGGGCATCTGATGCCGGGCGGGAAGCTGTCGCGTTTCGAGTCGGAGATGGTGATCCTGCGCGTGGCACACCTGCGTGGCGCCTACTACGAGCTCGATCACCACACTCGGCTCGGCGAGCGCGCCGGGATCGACGAGGAGCTGCGTGAGGCCATCTTCGCCGGCCCGTCGGATCCCGCGCACGACGACCGGCGCCGAGCCATTCTCACCGCCGTCGACGAGATCGTCCACACCCGCAACGTCAGCGATCAGTCGTGGGCGGCGCTGACCGATCACCTCGATGAGCGTCGGCAGGTGGAGCTGGTCCTCCTGGTCACCCAGTACGACGGACTGGCCACCACCCTCGCGACACTGCGCGTGCCGCGGGACTACACCTGATCAGAAGTTGATCATGTGGCCGGCAAGGCCGTGGATCGCTTCCTGAAGGGTCTCCGAGAGCGTCGGGTGAGTGTGGACGTTGCGCGCCAACTCGTGCACGGTCAGGTCCCACTTCTGGGCCAGCGTCAGCTCGGGCAGCAGCTCGGACACGTCGGGGCCGATCAGATGTCCGCCGAGCAGTTCACCGTGCTCGGTGTCGGCGATGAGCTTGACGAAGCCGGTGGGATCACCGAGTCCGTGGGCCTTGCCGTTGGCCATCATCGGGAAGGTGGCGACCTTGATGTCCGAACCCCGTGACTGCGCGTCGGCGCGCGCCTGCTCCTCGGTGAGCCCGAACGAGGCCACCTGCGGCTGGCAGAACGTGGCGCGCGGCATCATCCGGTAGTCGTCGATGGGCAGGGTCTCGGCGCCGCCGATGGTCTCCGCCGCCACCACACCCTGCGCCTCGGCAACGTGGGCCAGCTGCAGCTTGGCGGTGACGTCGCCGATGGCGAAGATGTGCGGGACGGAGGTGCGCATCACGTTGTCGACGGCGATCGCGCCGCGGTCGGTGAGCGCCACCCCGGTGTTCTCGAGCCCGAAACCTTCTACGCGCGGGGCGAATCCGACCGACTGCATCACCTTGTCGACGGTGACGGTCTCCACCTCACCGGAGGCGTTGTTCTTGATCGAGACGGTGACCTTGCTGCCGTCGTCGTCGATGGACTGCACCGCGGCGCCGGTCTTGATGGTCACGCCCAGCTTCTTGTACTGCTTGGCGATCTCCTTCGACACATCGGCGTCCTCGTTGGGGAGCGCGCGGTCGAGGAACTCGACGATGGTGACGTCCACGCCGTAGTTGCTCAGCACGTACCCGAACTCCATGCCGATCGCGCCGGCTCCGACGATGAGGATCGAGCCGGGCAGCTCGCGGGTGAGGATCTGCTCCTCGTAGGTCACCACGTTCGCGCTCAGGGTGGTGCCCGGCAGCAGCCGGGTGGTGCTGCCCGTCGCGATGATGGCGTTGCCGAAGGTGATCGTCTCGGTGGTGCCGGCCTTGGCGCCGTTGGCCTTGTCGGCGTTGTGGACGACCGAGACGGTGGTGGCGTCGACGAAGCTGCCGAACCCGAAGAACTGATCGATCTTGTTCTTCTTCATCAGGAAGTGGATGCCCTTGACCCGACCTTCGGCCACCGAACGGCTGCGGTCGAACGCGGCACCGAAATCGAACTTCGCCTCACCCGAGATGCCGAACAACTTCGCGTCCTTGGCGAACAGGTGAGCCAGCTCCGCGTTGCGTAGCAGCGCCTTGGACGGGATGCAGCCGACGTTCAGGCACACACCACCCCAGTACTTGTCCTCGACGATGGCTGTCCTCAGCCCCAGCTGCGCCGCTCGAATGGCGGCGACATAACCGCCGGGACCTGCTCCGAGTACGACGACGTCATAGTGTTCGCTCACGGTGTCCGAGCGTAGTCCCAGCCACCGATCGCTGTCGCGTTCCCCGGCCCGTTCCACCGGCCGTGCACTATCTTCTGCGCATGGCACCGACACCCTTCACCGTGGCCCGTCGCGTCGACGTCGCTGCAGGCCCCGCCGAGATCTACCCGCACATCGTCGACTTCAGGAAGTGGACGGCGTGGTCGCCGTACGAGGGTATGGACCCCAACCTCGCCCGCACCTACACCGGCCCGGCCTCGGGTCCGGGATCGCACTACGCATGGTCGGGCAACCGTAAGGCCGGCACCGGCACCATGGAGATCACCGAGGTGGCCGAGAACTCCTCGGTGACCATCGCGCTGACCTTCACCAAACCTTTCAAGGCTCAGAACACCTGCGTGTTCACCCTCACCCCGAACGGCGAGTCGACCACCGTGGAGTGGGCGATGTCGGGGGAGAACTCCGGGTTCGGGAAGGTGTTCGCCCTGCTGATGCCCATGGACAAGCTCGTCGGCAAGGACTTCGAGAAGGGCCTGGGTTCGCTCAAGGCCGTCGTCGAGAGCGCGTAGGCCCACGGCCTGCAAGGCCTAGCGCCACACCTGCTCGGCCACGCGACGGAAATTGCCGCCGAACACCGCGCCGATGTCGGCGTCGGCCCATCCCCGCGCGCGCAGCACCGCGGGCAGGGTCACCGCATCCTCGGGCGGCACCCACTGAAGCGGCCCGTAGCGGGTGTACTCGTCGGAGAACGCCTCGGGGTGGGCGGCGAGCTCGGCGTTGAAGTCCTCGTGGTCGAAGGAGTAGTCGGTGCCCACGCCGATGTGCTCGATGCCCACCAGCTCGGCGCCGTACTCGATGTGGTCGGCCATGGCCTGCACGCGCTCGGCGCGCTGATCGGGATGGTTGACGCCGAGGAAGATTCCCACCCCGTTGACGCCGATCACGCCGCCGGTCTCGGCGCACGCACGGGCCTGCTCGTCGGTGATGTTGCGCGGATGCCGATGTAGCGCAGCGAAGTTGGAGTGACTGTAGATCATCGGGACGGTGGTCACGGCGGCGAGATCGAGGCCGGTGCGCACCGAGCAGTGCGAGCCGTCGACGAACATGCCGACCTCGTTCATCTCGCGCACCAGCTCGCGCCCGTAGTCGGTGAGCCCGGTGTCGACGGCGTCCAGGCACCCGCACCCGGCGGCGTTGGCGTGGTTGTAGCTCGGCAGCATCGACCGGACGCCCCGGTCGTAGAAGCGCCGTACGTTGCGTAGGTCGCCACCGACGGGACCGGAATCCTCGAGGTCGAACGCCAGGGCGTAGACGTGGTCGGCGCGGGCGGCGTCGATGTCGCCTACCGTTTCGATCAGCCGAAATCTCCCGTTCTGCAGTGCTTTTCGTGAGTAGGAGTCGATCAGCTCGAGCGAATCGGCTGTGGTCTGCGGCGAGTACCCGACGTTCACCGACAGGTAGGTGCCCGCCGGGTACCGGGCGAGGTCGGCGATCACGGCGGTAGCAGTGAGGGGCAGGCAGGTGTGCTGCTCCCACATCCATGGCGGCACGGTCACCGCCCGACGATACCTGCCGAACACTGACACACTGGAGCGGTGACCAGTACTGACGACACCTATCTGTGGCTCGAGGACATCACGGGCGACGACGCCCTGGGCTGGGTGCGGGCTCGCAACGAGGCCGCTGTGAACGCGGTGGCCTCGGGCCCGGGGTTCGCGGCCCTCACCGAGTCGCTCCGGGAGATTCTCGACACCGACGCACGCATCCCCTACGTCAGCCCGCGGGCGCAGTTCCTCTACAACTTCTGGAAGGACGCCGAGCATCCGCGTGGGGTGTGGCGCCGGACGACACTCGAGTCGTACCGCGAGGACGACCCCGCGTGGGACGTGCTCATCGACGTCGACGCCCTCGCCGCGGCTGAGGGCGAGAACTGGGTGTTCACCAGTGCGCGGGTCCTGCGCCCCGGCCAGGAGCTCGCTCTGATCTCGCTCTCGCGTGGCGGTGCCGACGCCACGGTGGTTCGCGAGTTCGACCTGCGTACCCGCACGTTCCGCGCACCCGAGGACGGCGGATTCGCCGTCGCCGAGGCGAAGACGACCATCCGATGGATCGACGAGAACTCGGTGTTCGTGGGTACCGATACCGGTGAGGGATCGATGACCGATTCCGGTTATCCCCGCCTCGCCCGTCGATGGACCCGGGGCACCGCCCTGCTCGACGCGCCCGTGGTGTTCTCCGGTGAGCAGACCGACGTGTTGGCGGAGGTCACCCACGATCGCACCGAGGGCTTCGAGCGCAGCTTCACCGAGCGTGCCATCGATTTCTACAATTCCGAACGGGCGCTTCTGGACTCGGACGGCACGCTGCATCCGATCGATATTCCCACCGACGCCTCGCTCTCGGTGCATCGGCAGTGGATGCTGGTGCGCACCGTCACGGCGTGGTCGGTCGGCGGCGTCACCTACCCGCCCGGGACGCTGCTGGTCACCGACTTCGACCGGTACCTCGCAGGCGAGCGTGACCTCACGCCCGTGTTCACCCCCGACGCCCACACCGCGCTCCACCAGTTCGCCTGGACGCGTGGACACCTCGTCCTGGTGGTGCTGCGCGACGTCGCGTCGGAGGTGTTCATCGCCACCCCGACCGACGACGGGTGGCGCACGTCGCCGCTCGTGGGGCTTCCCGAGCTGACGATGGTCCAGATCCTGGCCACCGACTCCGACGTCGACGACAGCTTCTACCTCGACGCGAGCGGCTACCTCACCCCGTCGACGTTGCTTCGCGGAACCGTGGCCGGTGATCTCGAGGTGCTGCGCACCGCGCCGTCGTTCTTCGACACCGACGGCCTGGCGGTCACACAGTTCTTCGCCACGTCCGACGACGGCACGCAGATCCCCTACTTCGTGGTGCGCGATCCGGCAGCGCCGCCCGGGCCCACACTGCTCTACGGATACGGCGGGTTCGAGGTCTCGCGTACCCCCGCCTACAGCGGCGTGATGGGTCGGGCGTGGCTGGCGCGCGGCGGCACCTACGTGATGGCGAACATCCGCGGCGGTGGCGAGTACGGGCCCACCTGGCACACGCAGGCGGTCAAGGCCGGTCGGCACCTGGTCGGGGAGGATTTCGCCGCCGTGGCACGGGATCTGGTGGCCCGTGGCATCACCACCGTGGATCGACTGGGCGCTCAGGGCGGCAGCAATGGTGGGCTGCTGATGGGAGTGATGCTCACGAAGTACCCGGAGCTGTTCGGGGCGTTGGTGTGTCAGGTTCCGCTGCTGGACATGAAGCGCTACCACCTGCTGCTGGCGGGGGCGTCGTGGATGGCCGAGTACGGCAACCCCGACGACCCCGAGGAGTGGGCGATCATCGAGCAGTACTCGCCGTATCAGAACGTCGACGCCGAGCGGGACTACCCGCCGATCCTGATCACCACCTCCACCCGCGACGATCGTGTGCACCCCGGCCACGCGCGCAAGATGGCGGCGCTCCTTGCGGAGCTGGGCAAGGACGTGACGTACTACGAGAACATCGAGGGCGGGCACGGCGGTGCTGCCGACAACCGTCAGCTCGCGTTCATGAGCGCGCTGATCTACCAGTACCTGTGGACGCAACTGACTCGGTGACGAATGCGGCAACCATCGCCGCGACGCCGCGCGGGTCGGCGATCCATCCGTTGTGCCCCAACTCTTTCGGCTCGTGGTCGTAGGAGGTGGGGGCGGCGGGCATCTTCGCCAGCAGGGCCCTGGCCGATCGCTCGGGGATCACGGCGTCGCCTTCGACGGTGATGGCCAGAGCCGGGGTTCGCAGTGTGGCCAGCCGCGCTTCGTAGTCGATGTCGGCGCCCGCGGGCTCGAGCCGCCCGGTGCGCGCGAAGGACGCCCAGTCGTTCATCAGCACCTTCGATTGGCGCCCGAACCCGCCGGCCAGGGGCATGTCGCCGGGCCAGAACCCGGCGATGTTCGACGCCAGCGCCACCGCGGTTCCACTGAGGAGCATTGCCGGAGAACGTGTTCCGTACACCTTGTGATGCGGCGACCCGGAGGCCACCAGAACCAGTCCCCGCACACGGCCCTTCGCCCGCGCCGCGTAGAGCATCGCCAGGTGCCCGCCCATGCTGTGACCGAGCAGGTAGGTGGCGCTGCACTCGAACCGCTCCCTGATCACGGCGAATGCGGCGGGGAAGTCCACGCTCACGAGCTCGTGGTAGCCGTAGGTGCTCCCCCGGCCGGGCTTGGGGGTGCTCTCGCCGTGGCCGCGCAGTTCGATGGTCGCGGTGTTCAGGCCCAGTCCCACCAGCTCTGCGCCGAGGAAGTCGTAGTGCTTGGCGGGCACCCCGAGACCGGGGACGATCACCACCACCGGCGCTCCGGGATTGGATCCCCGCACGCGCACGGCGATGCGCGCTCCACCGGGTAGGTGTATCGGGATCGATTCTGCACGCCGCGCCACGACAGGCCATTTTACCTGTCGACGAGCCCTGGACAGCACCGGCCGGGGAGCCTAGCGTCTGCGCCCATGACGCCTCGCCTGGCCGTGATCGAAGTGGTGGTCTCCGACATGGACGCCACGCTCGCGTTCTACCGTCGTCTCGGTCTCGACATCCCGCCGCCGGAGAACCCCGCTCACGTGGAGGTGACGGTGGGTGGTCTGCGCCTGGCCTTCGACACCGTCGAGGTGATCCGGAGCTTCGATGCCGACTGGCAACCACCCGTCGGGAGCCATCGTGTCGCGTTGGCGTTCGACTGCGGCACGCCGAGCGAGGTCGATGCCACCTACGCCGACCTCGTCGCCGCGGGTCACCACGGCCACAGGGAGCCGTGGGATGCGTTCTGGGGCATGCGGTACGCGGTGGTCCACGATCCCGACGGCACGGCCGTCGACCTCTTCGCGAACCTGTCCTGACGGCACGGACGCTACTGGTCGCCGATCACGTCCCGCGAGCGTCCGACGATCAGGTCGTCGGTCGGTCCGATCACCTCGGCGTCCTTGTTGGTGTAGTCGAACTTGTTGAGCACGAAGCGCATCGCGTTGATCCGTGCGCGCTTCTTGTCGTTGCTCTTGACCGTGGTCCAGGGGGCGATGTCGGTGTCGGTGGCGCCGATCATCTCCTCCTTCGCGGCCGTGTAGGCGTCCCACTTGTCCAGTGAGGCCAGGTCCATGGGCGAGAGTTTCCACTGCCGAACGGGGTCCACCTGGCGAATCGCGAAGCGGGTGCGCTGCTCGAGTTGCGACACCGAGAACCAGAACTTGGTCAGTGAGATGCCGTCCTCGATGAGCATGCGCTCGAACAGCGGGGCCTGCCGCAGGAAGCGGGCGTGCTGATCCTCGCTGCAGAAGCCCATCACACGCTCGACACCTGCGCGGTTGTACCAGGAGCGGTCCAGCAGCACCATCTCTCCGGCGGCCGGCAGGTGCTCGACGTAGCGCTGGAAATACCACTCGGTGGACTCGCGCGGGGAGGGCTTCTCGAGCGCAACCACCGATGCCCCGCGCGGGTTGAGGTGCTCCATGAACCGCTTGATGGTGCCGCCCTTGCCCGCGGCGTCGCGCCCCTCGAACACGATCACGTGGCGGGCACCGGTCTCCTTGGTCCACATCTGCAACTTGAGCAGCTCGATCTGCAGCAGGCGCTTGCTCATCTCGTACTCGGCGCGGCTCATCCGCTCCTGGTACGGGTAGTCCTCGCGCCAGGTGTCGACCATCCGGCCGCCGGGGACGGTCAGCAACACGGGGTCGTCGTCGTCGGAGTCGTCGACCACGAAGTTCGAGGTGTCGGCCAGGTCGACGGCGGTACCGAGGTCCGCAACCTCACTGAGCGCAGGGAAGTAGCCGTTGTCGATGCTCACCGCGGCGACGGTAGGGGAGTTCGGTGACGTGCGGGTGAACAGACCCCGCTCCACCAACCAACCGACCGGCCCCGGGGATCGCTACTCTCGATCCAGTGACCCGAGAACGTGTGGACGGCCGGATCTCCAGTATCGGCACGGCGACCGGGACCCGGCTGGTGATCGGTCGATGGGCGCACGCGAGCGTGGTGCTGATCGAATTCGTCGACGGGCATCGCGTGCTGCTGACCTCGCGCGCCGAGGACGCGGCGCTGCTGGTGGACCCGTCGAGCGTCGCCGAGATGCGGGAGGACACGATCAGCTGCGACGACCTCGGCGATATGGTCACGGTCACCGCGGGCGATCTGGTGGTCACCTTCACCCACGGGATGTCGACGGCCGTCGGACGCCTGCTGGGTCTGATCCCGTCGACCGTTCCGGCGTGGCTCACCAGCACGCTCTCGCGCATCGCGCTCGGTGTCGGCGCGTCCGCCCATCGGGTGGTCGGGCACCGTCCCATCACCAGCGCGGTGGCCACGTGGAAGGGTGACGAGCTCGGCGAACTGGCGGACCTCACGCCGCCGGTGGCCTTCGCGCTCGGCTTCACCCCCACCTCGCCGTCGACACTGACCGTCGTGACCGCCACGTAAAATGCGCTCGAGAACCCACTCGATCGCAGGAGGAAGGCACCGATGACCGCGCACGTCGAAGAGCTGCAGTTCCAGGCCGAGACCCGTCAGCTGCTGGATCTGATGATCCACTCGGTCTACTCCAACAAGGATTCGTTTCTTCGCGAGCTCGTCTCCAACGCGTCCGACGCACTGGACAAGTTGCGCCTCGAGGCCTACCGGAACAAGGACCTCGAGGTCGACACCTCGGATCTGCACATCGACATCGACATCGACGCCGATGCCCGCACGCTGACCATCCGCGACAACGGGATCGGCATGTCGCGCGCGGAGGTGATCGAGCTCATCGGCACCCTCGCCAAGTCCGGTACCGCCGAGGTGCGCGCCAAGCTCGCCGAGGCCGCGGCGCAGAAGGACGCCGCCGGGTCCGAGGATCTGATCGGTCAGTTCGGCATCGGCTTCTACTCCACGTTCATGGTCGCGGACACCGTCACACTGCTGACCCGGCGCGCCGGGGAGTCGACGGCCACGAGGTGGGAGTCCGCCGGGGCCGGCACGTACACCATCGCCGAGGTCGACGACGCCCCCACGGGCACAGCGGTGACCCTGCACCTCAAGCCCGCCGACGAGGACGACCACCTGCACGACTACACCTCCGAGTGGAAGATCAAGGAGCTGGTCAAGAAGTACTCCGACTTCATCTCCTGGCCCATCCGGATGAAGTCCGAGACCGAGGTGGACGGCGAGAAGACCGTCACCGACGAGACCATCAACTCCCAGAAGGCGCTGTGGACGCGCTCGCGGGACGAGGTCGGCGACGACGAGTACCAGGAGTTCTACCGGCACGTCGCGCACGCGTGGGACACCCCGCTCGAGATCATCGCGATGAAGGCGGAGGGCACCTTCGAATTCCAAGCGCTGCTGTTCATTCCGTCGCAGGCGCCGTTCGACCTCTTCATGCGCGAGAGCAAGGTGGGTGTGCAGCTCTACGTCAAGCGCGTGTTCATCATGGACGACTGCGACGACCTGATCCCCGAATACCTGCGCTTCGTCAAGGGTGTGGTGGACGCGCAGGACCTCTCGCTGAACGTCTCACGCGAAATTCTGCAGCAGGACAGGCAGATTCGCGCGATCCGGCGACGCCTGACCAAGAAGGTCCTCGGGGTGATCAAGGACTTCGACGCCGAGAAGTACGACACCTTCTGGGGCCAGTTCGGCAAGGCTCTCAAGGAAGGTCTGCTCTCGGACACCGACAACCGGGACACCATCCTCGAGATCTCGTCGTTCGCTTCGACCCACAGTGAGAACGAGCTCACCCGGCTCGCCGGCTACGTCGAGCGGATGAAGGACGGGCAGGACTCGATCTACTACATGACCGGCGAGACCCGGCAGCAGATCGAGAATTCCCCGCACATGGAAGCGTTCCGCGACAAGGGGATCGAGGTGCTGCTGCTCACCGATCCGGTCGACGAGGTGTGGGTGGGCGCGATCGGCGAGTTCGACGGCAAGCCGCTGCGCTCGATCGCCAAGGGTGCCGTGGATCTCGAGAGCGAGGACGAGAAGAAGGCCACCGAGGCCGGGCGTGAGGCACAGGAGAAGGAGTTCGAGTCGCTGCTGACCTTCCTGAAGGATGCGCTCGAGGCGGACGTCAAGGAAGTTCGGTTGTCCGCGCGGCTGACCACCTCCCCCGCGTGCATCGTGGGCGACGAGTTCTCCATCACCCCCACGCTCGAGAAGATGTACCGGGCCTCCGGCCAGGAGGTGCCGCACGTCAAGCGGATCCTCGAGCTCAACCCCACGCACCCGCTGGTGACCGGCCTCAAGGCCGCGCACGAGGCGGACTCCGCGAACGCCGATCTCACCGACACCGCGCAACTGCTGTACGGCATGGCTCTGCTCGCAGAGGGCGGCGAACTCCCGGACCCGGCCACGTTCACCCGTCTGTTGGCGGACCGGTTGACTCGCTCCATCTGATCGCACCCGGGCGTACGAGGTCGTTCGATGAACTGAATCAGACCGCCCATTACATTCCTCGGTAACATGCACGACGACGGTTTCTATAGCCTGTTGGAAACCCTGAGTCATCGTATGGAGACCGTGTCGTGCAGTATCCCGAGGAAAAGGCCCGCCCGCTGGGCCGACGTGCGTTCCTCGGCGCTGCCGCGATCACGGTGGCCGGGGCCGCCGTCGGCACCCAGTGGGCCATGGCCACCAGCCCGACGTCGGCGCTGCCGGGACCGCGGCCCGGTGTGCGTCGGCTCGGCGACGGCAACACCACGATCACCCTCACCCAGCCCTTCGACCCCGGCGCCGGGGTGCTGACCCCCGCTCCCGACGCCGTGGAGAACGGCATGTTCGGGCCACTGCTGGACTGGCCGGTGGTCCCGCTGTCGGCCACGCTGCAGACCGATGGGCGGCTGTTGACCTTCGGCACCCCGGTCGGCGTCGCAGCACAGAACGGCATCACCTTCGACATCTGGGATCCGGCCAGCGGTGACTCGGCCGCCTCGCACACTCAGACGGCCTGCCTGCACGGGTACGACAGCTTCTGCAACGGCATCCAGTCGATGGCCGACGGGCGGTACTCGATGGTGGGAGGGCGCACGCAGGAGTCGGCGATCGTCTACGACCCCAGCACGGGCAACCAGATCGCCGCACCGGGCCTGGCGCAGCCGCGCTGGTACCCGTCGGTGCTGCGGCTGCACGACGATCGCATTCTCGTCATGGGTGGCACGATCAGCGACAACGTCAGCGCTTACTGGACGCCCTGGGACAACTCGCTCGTCGGCATCACCCCGGAGATCGGCACCGGCGACGGGCCCTGGTCGCCGCTGACCGGTGCCACCAGCACCCTCGCCTTCGGCGCCGCGTTCAACCGCTGGTGGTACCCGCGTACCTTCCTCGACCTCGACGGCACCGTGGTCGGCGTCTCGGGACGGCAGCTGTGGCGCCTCGACGCCCGCGGCGACGGCTCGGTGGTCGATCTCGGCGAGGTCCCCGGCAACATCGGCGTCTCCGGCACAGCCGTGATGTACCGCCCCGGGCGTCTGATGCTCGCGGGCGGCGGTCAGATGATGAACAGCGACTTCGCGCCCGCGAACAACGCCGTCACCATCGTCGACATCACCTCCGGACAGCCGCGGGCGCGCTCGACCAATCCGATGTTCCACCCGCGGAACTGGCACAACAGCACGATCATGGCCGACGGGCAGGTGCTCGTCACCGGCGGAACGGCCGTCGGGGTGAACGGCGACTCGGCGGTGCGCACCGCGGAGATCTGGAACCCCGACACCGAGCAGTTCCGTCCCGTCGCCTCGGCCACCCGCATCCGCACCTACCACTCCACGGCGCTGCTGCTTCCGAGCGGTGCGGTGTTCACCGGCGGCGGCGGGGTGCCCGGCCCGGAGACCAACTTCAACGCCGAGATCTACTACCCGCCGTACTTCTTCATGCGCGACGGCGCCGGACGGGTGCAGTGGGCGCCGCGCGCCTCCATCATCTCGATCTCGGGTGCGCTCGAGTGGGGCAACACCATCACCCTGCGGGTTTCCGGCCCGCGGCCCATCGTCTCCGGCGCTCTGATCACCTCACCCAACGTCACCCACTCGCACGGCACGGACCAGCGGATGGTTCCGCTGAACCTGACCATCGACGGCAGCACCGTCCGCTTCGCTCTCCCCGAGATCGCCCTCGCCCCACCCGGCAGCTACCTGCTCACCCTGGTCGACGCCGCCGGTATCCCCGCGCCCGCCCAACTGATCACCCTGGGCAACGGCGGGCCGGGCTCGGTCACCATCTACGGCGTCACACCTCCCCCCGGCTCGCACCACTGACAACCGCGGCCTCCCGCCCTGGTGCGCTGTCCGCGCACAGTTCAGCACTGCGCGCACCCGTCAGCACTGCGCGCACCTGTCAGCACTGCGCGCACGCTCCAACGTGCGCGGGGACACGCAGGGTGCGCGGATAGCCCGTCACACGCCGCGGCCAGCGCTCACCGGGGCTCGTCGGGGACCGTCAGTCCGGCTCGCTCGTCCCGCTCGGCCCACTCGATCAGCGGGGCGGGGTCGAAGACCGCGTCGTCGATACCCGCGTGCAGGTTCCCCAGTTCGGCATAGCGAGCGGGGACGGTGGTGATGGTCAGCTCCTGCGGGTCGACGTCGGCTATCTCGTCCCAGCGGATGGGCGTGGACACCGTGGCCCGCGGGGTGCCCCGCACCGAATAGGCGCTGGCGATGGTGTGATCGCGCGCGTTCTGGTTGTAGTCCACGAACACCGAGGTGGGGTCGCGGTCCTTGCGCCACCACGTGGTGGTCACCTCGTCGGGTGCGCGGCGCTCGACCTCACGCGCGAAAGCCAGTGCCGCCCTACGGAGATCACCGAACTCGAGCTCGGGTCGGATGCGCACGTAGATGTGCAGGCCGTGCCCACCGGAGGTCTTGGGCCAGCCCACCGCACCCAGATCGGCGAGCACCTCCTGCGCCACCGCGGCAACTCGTCGAACGCGGTCGAAGGGGCAGTCGGGCATGGGGTCGAGGTCGATACGCCACTCGTCGGGGCGCTCGACGTCGGCGCGGCGGGAGTTCCAGGGGTGGAACTCCACCGTCGACATCTGCACCGCCCAGATCACGTGTGCCAGTTCGGTGACACACAGTTCGTCGGCCGTGCGGTTGTAGCGGGGGAAGTGCACCTGCACGGTGTCCATCCACTCGGGCGCACCGCGCGGTAGGCGCTTCTGGTGCACCTTCTCGCCGGCCAGCCCGTCGGGATAGCGGTGCAACATGCACGGGCGCTCCCGCAGTGCCTGCACTATCCCATCGCCCACCGACAGGTAGTAGTTCACCAGGTCGCGCTTGGTCGCCCCGATCTCGGGGAAGTACACCCGGTCGGGGTTGGACACGCGCACGGCGCGCTCGCCCACCTGCACCTCGATTGCCGGTGAACTCGCCCGTGCGGCCATGGTTCGACCCTAGCGGCGCCCCGGCCCCCGCGCGCCCTCCCGTGCACCCCCAATTGCTGTGCGCACCTGCACTCGCCCGCGCGTGGAGCAATTCTGGGTGCGTGGGGTGCTCAGACTCGCCGCACGTCCACGGTTTCGGCCACAGCCACGAACCCCAACCGCTCGTACAGCCCGGTCGACGTCGCGTTGTCGGTGTCGGCGAACAGCAGCAGCCGAAGGCCGTCGCCGAGGATACGACGCGACACCTGCGCCACCGCGGAGCCCGCGTACCCCCGTCCACGCGCCGCCGAAGGGGTGTACACCGGGCCGATCCGGGCTACCCCACTCGACGCACAACTGCGCCCCACCAGGCACACCGGGCCGCCGTCGTCCCAGATAGACAGGTTGCCCGCGTCGATTCGACGGGTCAGCGCACCGGCACTGGGTGGCCCGTAGGCCTCGGGGCGCGGGTCTCGTCCTGCCTGCAGGTCGGCCTCCGGCCAGAACTGGGCCAGCCAGTCGGTGACCAGGGCGAGATCGGTGTGGGTCGCGGGCCGAAGTGTCCCCGGTGCGGCGGGCGGATCGATCAGCTCGGTCAGCTCGTAGAGCCGCTCGACAACGTCGATCACCACGCGATCACCCGCCCGATCGGCGAACACCTGCAGGAACGCCTGCGTCGAGGTTCGGAATCCGCGAGCCTCGACGACATCCTCACCGAGTTCCATCACCGCCCCGGCCAGGGCCTCCGCCGCCACTTCGGGCATCGGCGAGAGGTACGGCGGGCGGGCGGCGCTGACGGCGGTGCGCATCGCGGCACCCACCACCTCGCGGCCATCGTCAACCCACGCCCACCAATCCTGTTGATTCGCTGAGCTTCCCGCCAACGCCCCCTCGAGATTGGAACCCAGGACGGTGGTCAGGACCGGCTCGGCGGCCAGGAACTCCCCGGCGTGCGCGGCGAACTCCGCAGGGTCCTTCGTCACGGTCACGTTCATAGCCCGACGGTAGGGGCGACGATGCCCCGACGCCAACGATTTACCGCGGGCTCGTACCCTGGGTCTCAGGCCGAGAACACCCCCGGAACGAGGAGCACCGTTGATCTTCATCACCGCAAAGTTCGCGATCAAGCCCGAACACGCCGACAACTGGCCCGAGATCTCGCGGGAGTTCACCGAGGCATGCCAGGCCGAAGAGGGCTGCCTGTGGTACTTCTGGTCGCGTTCGGTGGACGACCCGAACCAATACGTGCTCGTCGAGGGCTTCCGAGATCCGGAAGCCGGTGCGGTGCACGTCAATTCGGATCACTTCAAGAAGGCGCAGAAGGACCTTCCGCCCTATCTCCAGGCCACTCCGAAGATCATCAGCGAGAACATCGACGCTTCCGACTGGTCCGACCTGGGTGAGTTCACCGTCAAGTAGTCCCGCTCACTCCGCGGACGAGTACCGGTTCCAGAACGTCGCCCGCAAGCGGTAGCGGATTGCCTCGTCGAGATCATCGATTCCCAGCGCGACGGACGCGTCGCGGAGGAGGGCACGGTCGATGTCCGGTGGGATCGACGGGCGCGAACGCTCGAGGTCGGCAATCTCGTCCGCGCCGGCACTGCTGCGCACCGACCGCAGAACCTGCATCACCACGTCGTCGATCGTGGCGTCGTGCTCTGCGTTTCGCTCGTAGGTGGGCGCGATCCACGCCTTCTGTCCCGTCGAGGAACTGTAGGCGGGAACCGCGGTCGGCGCGGGGCGCGGCGCCGGGGGTGGGATCGGCGTCGGTTGCGGCACGGTTGCGGGGCGGGCGGCCAGATCGCGCGGGGTGGGCCGGGACGCTCCGGCCGGTCGCTCAGCCGACGCCGGGGCCGCGGTCGACGTCTCGGCAGCGGTCGACGTCTCTGAAGCAGTCGACATCTCTGAAGCAGTCGACGGCTCCGCGGCGACCGGCGGCGCGGGCCGTTCGACGCGGGTGACCGCGGCGTCGATGGCCGACGGGTCGACGATGATCATCTCGTCGGCGGCGCGCACGAGGTGGTGGCTCACTCCGTGCGGCTCACCGTCGGCGTTCGGCACCGCCAGCACGATCACCTGCACTCCGTGCACCTGCGCTTCTTCGACGGCTTCGGTGAGGTCGTCGTCGCCGGAGACCAGGTAGAACACATCGGAGGCGTTGTTGCGGGCATGGGTCACCAGGTCGAGCCCGATGCGCAGGTCCACGCCCTTCTGCTCGCCGTTGACGCCGAATCGGCCCAGACGCAACTTCACCTTGGGCAGCTCGCCGATGCCCTCCTGGCGACTGTCGGGGATCCCGTTACGAGCGGAGTCGTACCAGTGCGCTCGCAGTACCGGCAGACCCGATCCGTCCCCTGCCACGCCGATCAGTGACGTGATGAGCGCGGGGAAGTCCACGTAGATTCCGCTGCGCAGCGACGTCCCCGTCACCCTCGTGGCAGCGGAGGCGAGGAGGTATCCGGCGTCGATGTAGAGCGAGCAGGTCGAGCGCATACCCCCACTGTGTCAGGTGCGGCGCACGATGAGGATGTTCGCGGCGGAATCGATTGCGTTCCCACGGTTTGACCAGGCCCACCACACCCGACTACTCATGGACTCATGCCTGATCGAGCCGCCGACCGCCGGGGTGGCACCACCCGTGACACAGCAGTGGTGGGCAAGCTGTCCACGCTCGACCGATTCCTGCCGGTCTGGATCGGCGTCGCGATGGTCGGCGGGCTGGCTCTCGGGCGACTGGTCCCCGGCCTGAACGATGCGTTGTCCGCCATCTCCGTCGACGGGGTGTCGCTGCCCATCGCCGTCGGTCTGCTGATCATGATGTACCCGGTGCTGGCGAAGGTGCGCTACGACCGGCTCGACAGCGTCACCGGCGACACCCGCCTGTTGGTGGCGTCGCTGATGCTGAACTGGGTGCTCGGGCCGGCTCTGATGTTCGCCCTCGCGTGGTTGATGCTGCCCGACCTACCCGAGTACCGCACCGGTCTGATCATCGTGGGCCTCGCAAGATGCATTGCGATGGTGATCATTTGGAATGACCTGGCGTGTGGTGATCGCGAAGCGGCTGCGGTGCTCGTGGCGATCAACTCGGTGTTCCAGGTGATCATGTTCGCCGTGCTCGGGTGGTTCTACCTCTCCGTGCTCCCCGGCTGGTTGGGGCTCGAGCAGACCACCATCGAGGCGTCGCCGTGGCAGATCGCGAAGTCGGTGCTGATTTTCCTCGGAATTCCTCTGGTGGCCGGTTTCCTCTCCCGCCGCGTCGGCGAGCGCGCCAATGGACGCCAGTGGTACGAGGAGCGCTTCCTCCCTCGGATCGGTCCGTGGGCGCTGTACGGGCTGCTGTTCACCATCGTCATTCTCTTTGCGCTGCAGGGCGATCAGATCGTTTCCGCACCCTTCGACGTGGTGCGGATCGCGCTGCCACTGCTGGTGTACTTCGCCGTGATGTGGGGTGGCGGCTACGCCCTGGGTGCGGCGTTGGGCATGGGCTACGAGCGCACCACCACACTGGCCTTCACCGCGGCGGGCAACAACTTCGAGCTCGCGATCGCCGTCGCCATCGCCACCTACGGCGCGGCGTCGGGTCAGGCGCTGGCCGGGGTGGTCGGGCCGCTGATCGAGGTGCCGGTACTGGTGGGGTTGGTGTACGTCTCGCTGGCCCTGCGCCGCCGCTTCTCCACCCCGCAGACCGAGGAGACCACCGATGCCTGACATCCCATCCGTGCTGTTCGTGTGCGTGAAGAACGGCGGCAAGTCACAGATGGCGGCGGGCCTGATGCGCGCGGCCGCCGGCGATGCCGTCGAGGTGCACTCCGCCGGCACCAAGCCCGGATCCGCGGTGAACGCGCTCTCCGCCGAGGTCCTGCTCGAGGTGGGCGTCGACATCACCGCCGAGCGCCCCAAGCCCATCGACCCGGAGCTGCTCGCGCGCGTGGACTACGTGGTGACCCTCGGCCGCGAAGCCGAGGTCCCGGTGGTCGACGGCCCGCAATATCTCGACTGGGACACCGACGAGCCCTCCGAGCGAGGGATCGACGGTATCGAGCGAATGCGTCTGGTGCGCGACGACATTGCCGCGCGAGTGCGTGAGTTGGCAGGGCTGCTGACCCGCTGAGTCGAGCTCACGACGCCACCGAGGGACAAGTCCAGGGCGCTGCGCTGACTCCCCGTCCAGTACCATCGCCGGATGATCAGCCGGCGGTCGTTCCTTCTGACGGGCGCGGCCGCCGGCGTATCCGCGGTCGGCGTCGGATTCTGGGGGGTCCAGGAGCGTGTGCTGCCTGGACGCGAGCGCATCAACCACATCCTGGGTCTCGACGGCCCAGCCGGCGTGCCCCCTGACGTGACACCGGGTTTCACCGCGAGCGGCACGTTCGATTCCACTGCCGTGCGGGGCCCTGTCGGCTGGCGCATCGCCTACCCGGGTCCCACCGCCGAACCGCTGTCGGTCGTCGTTGCGCTGCATGGCCTCAACGCCGATCACAGCTGGGCCTTCTCCGCCCTCGCGGTCGACCGCTACCTCACGGCGCACGTCATGGGCGGCGGTAGGCCGTTCGCGGTGGCGAGCGTCGACGGCGGAAGCTCGTCGTACTGGCATCGCCGCTCAGACGGAACCGATCATGGGGCCATGGTGATCGACGAGTTCCTTCCCTTGCTCACCGCGCAGGGGTTGTCGACGTCGCGCGTTGGTTTGCTCGGCTGGTCGATGGGCGGCTACGGCGCTCTCCACGTGGCGACCCGACTGGGCCACGATCGCGTGTTCGGCTGCGTCGCATCCTCTCCGGCGATCTGGCCGTCATTCGACGATGTGGTTCCCAACTCTTTCGACGATCGCGCCCAGTTCGATCGCGACGGCATCTTCACGAACCTCGACGGGCTGAGTGGCGTGCGCCTGCGCGTCGACTGCGGAAACGACGACGCCTTCTTCGACAACGTCACCGAGCTGCGTCGCCGGCTGAATCCCGAACCTGCAGGAGGCTTCTCACCCGGTGGCCACAACGAGGCGTACTGGACCCGCATGATCCCCGATCAGCTGCAGTTCCTCGGTGACACCCTGCACGGGTGATCAGTGGCCGCCGGCGGCCATGGCGTTCGGGGCGCCCCTCGAGGCGATCGTCACGCCCTATTCGCAGCCTTCGACGCCTTGACCGCGCCGTAGAGGACAGCCACCAGCATGGCGCCCACGGTGACGAGCGTCGCCGCGGCCCCGAAGCCGGGAGGGAGATCGAGGACGGCCCCGATCCCGATCACCACTCCCCCGATCAAGAGCGCCACCGCGCCCATGAGCAGCTGCGGCTGTGCCGCGCGGTGGCCGGCTTTCCACGCGGCATCGCTGCGCATGGTCGCGGGGGTGCGAATGCCGGCGAACCGGTTGCGCTCGAAGGTGCCCTCGGCGATCTTGCGAACCATCACCAGGAACGCCAGACCGAGTACGACGAATATCCCGGCAGGCAGGATCATGGCCCACCTGTCACTGTCCATGCAGTTCACGCTACGCCGGGGCGGTCGATCAGGTGGCTGCGAGCGTTCCCGTGGAGAGCAGCACGATCAGCACCAGGCCGAGCGCCACGCGGTAGGCCACGAAGTAGGTGATCGGGTGCCCGGCAACGAACTTCAGCAGCCAGGCGATGGTGGCGTAGGCGACGACCAAGCTCACCACCGTGCCCACCGCCGTCGCCGCCCAGCCCACGCCGTTCGAGATGTCGGTCGCGGTGGTCGCCGCTTCGTATCCACCTGCGGCGACCAGGGCCGGGATGGCGAGGAAGAACGCGAGCCGGGTTGCCGCGACACGGTTGAGCCCCATGAACAGGCCTCCGCTGATGGTGGCACCGGATCGGGACACACCGGGAATGAGCGCCACGCACTGCAGCACCCCGACCACCACCGCGTCCTTCATGGTGACCTGCTCGTCGCTACGTTGCTGTGTGGCAACACGTTCGGCGAGATACATCACCGCGCTCCACCCGATGAGGGCGAATGCGACAACCCAGAGACTGCGCAGCGATCCGGACACCACGTCCTTGGCCAGGAAACCCACGATTCCGATGGGAATCGATCCCACGATGACCACCCAGGCCAGGCGGTACTCGGGATCGGTGCGCGCGTCGGCCGAGCGCAGACCCGCGAACCAGGCGGTGATCAGCTTCACGATGTCGCGCCAGAAGTACACGATGACGGCGATGATGGCGCCCACCTGGATGATCGCGGTGAATGCGGTGAGGGACTTGTCCTCGAGGTCGAGCCCCAGAACCTTCTCGGCGATCGTCAGGTGTCCGGTGCTCGAGACGGGCAGGAACTCGGTGAGTCCCTCCACCACGCCGAGGCCGGCTGCTTCGAGAATGTTCATCGCGCGGCGTCCTCCCCATCGAGCCGGGCCTGCCCCGCACTCGTCGCAGCATCACACCACAGCCGCGCTGAGTATTCGCTGAGAGGCGGGCACACCTCGACCCGACGGGTGGGCGGCGCTCTCCGACCAGCGACTCTGGTCGAGGTTCCGACCACACCATTGCGTGCGACGACGAGTTGCAGTAACTTTGCCTGCAACACGCTGTCTCACCAATCGGGGCGACACGAACACGGAGGCCGATCTGCCATGACTGCACTCGCCGACACCACCAACACAACCGACGCCGACTACCTCCACACGCTGAAGGTGCTGTCGCAGGCATCGGTCGACAAGCACTTCGACGCGTTCATCGACGTGCCGTGGGACGACCCCGAGTACGCCATCGTCCCCGACGACCCGCGGTGGGTTCTGCCGGAGGTGGACCCGCTCGGCGCCACCGACTGGTACCGGTCGCTTCCGCTCGAGCGTCGGATCGAGGTGGGGATGTATCGGCAGGCGAACATTCTGAAGGTGGGCCTGCAGTTCGAGCAGGTGCTGATCGCGGGAATCATGAACTTCGCGTTCCGGCTGCCCAACGGCTCGCCGGAGTTCCGGTACTCCACGCACGAGGCCACCGAGGAATGCCATCACACGCAGATGTTCCAGGAACTGGTCAACCGCATCGGCATCGAGGTGCCCGGCGCCCCGCGGTGGTTCCGCAAGGTCAGCGCGCTGCTGCCGATGGTGGCCGGCCCGATGCCGTTCGGCTTCTTCATCGGCGTCCTCGCCGGCGAGGAACCCATCGACCACACGCAGAAGGCGATCCTGCGCACCGGTGCACACCTGCACCCCCTCGTGGCCCGGGTGATGCAGATCCACGTTGCCGAGGAGGCTCGCCACATCGGTTTCGCCCACCAGTACCTCGAGCACCGGGCGCCGAAACTGACACGACGCCAACGATTCCTGATCTCGCTGGCGACACCGCTGGTGATGCGTGTGCTGTGCGATGTCATCATGAAGCCCAGCCGCCAGGTCAGGCGAGATCTCGGCCTGCCGCGCAGCGTGGCCCGGCAGGTGTGGTGGCGTAGCGACACCTCACGAAAGACGTTGCGCGACATGTTCGGTGATGTCCGCGCTCTGTGCGACGACCTGGGGTTGATGAATCGCGGTTCGCGCATCATCTGGCGCGCCACCCGCATCGACGGCCGCTCGTCCCGCTTCCGCAGCCAGCCCGCCTCCGCGGCCGCCTGAGCTCGCAGTGCCCCACGTTGTCACGCAGTCGTGCTGCGCGGACGCCTCGTGCGTCGTGGCGTGCCCGGTCAACTGCATCCACCCGGCGCCCGGTGAGCCGGGTTTCGGCACCACCGAGATGCTGTTCGTCGACCCGGCGGCGTGCGTGGGGTGTGGTGCATGCGTCACCGCGTGCCCGGTGGGTGCGATCGTGCCGGACACCCGGCTGACCGCCGACCAACTGCCCTTCCGCGAGCTCAACGCCGAGTACTACCGGCACAATCCACATTCCGACCGAACGCCGCTGGCACTGGTCCCCGCGCAGCGGCGGCTGAGATCGCCCGGCCCGTTCCGCATCGCCGTCGTGGGCGCGGGGCCGGCGGGGCTCTATACCGCGGACGAGCTGCTCACGCACCCCGAGATCGTGGGGGTCGATGTCTACGACGCCCTCACCACACCGCACGGGTTGCTGCGCTTCGGTGTGGCACCTGATCACACCAGCACGAAGCTGGCGAGCACCCTCTTCGAGAAGATCGAGCGGCAACCCGGCTTCCGCTACGTTCTCGGCACTCGCCTGGGCACCGATGTCACTGTGGCGCAGTTACGTTCAACGTACGACGCGGTGGTGGTCGCGGTCGGCGCGTCGTCGGACAAGCCTCTCGGGATCGCCGGCGAGGAGTTGGACGGCTCGTATGCCGCGACGGACGTGGTGGGCTGGTACAACGGGCACCCCGACAACGCCGACACCGACGTCCGCCTCGACCACGAGCGCGCCGTGGTGATCGGCAACGGCAACGTCGCTCTCGACATCGCCCGCATGCTCACGCTCGATACCGGTCGGCTCGCCCCGTCGTCCGACCTCGCGCCCGCGGCGCGGCGACGGCTCGAGGCCTCGGCGGTGCGGGAGGTACGGATCGTCGGTCGCCGGGGACCAGCACAGGCGGCGTTCACCGTGCCGGAACTGATGGGACTGGCTGCGCTCGACGGCATCGACATCGTGATCGACGCCGACCCCGCCCTGCTGACGGGCACCGATCAGCGCAGCCGGCTGCTCGCCGATCTCGCGCAGCGACCAGTACGCGGTGCACCTCGGCGCATCGTGCTGACGTTCGGGGCCTCGCCGGTGGAGATCCTCGGCGCGGACGGCCGGGTCACCGGAATCCGGTTGGTGCGCAACAGCATCACCACCAACGGTGACGCCGTGATCGCCGAACCCACCGCGCAGACGTGGTCGGTCGACGCCGGTCTGGTGGTGCGGGCGGTGGGCTTTCGTGGCCTGCCGGTACCGGGGCTGCCATTCGACGCCGACACCGCGACGGTGCCGAACGATCACGGCATGGTCGAGCCCGGCCTGTACGTCGCGGGGTGGATCAAGCGGGGCCCTCGTGGGTTCATCGGTACCAACAAGACGTGTGCGCAGGACACTGTCACCTCGATCCTCGACCACCTGGACGGTGTGCGCACGGGTTCGTGATGCGATCATGGTTCCCTGATGAGCCGTGAGCAGAGCAGATCCGTCGACGGCCGCAAGCGTCGGTGGGAGCAGCACAACGCCGATCGGCGGCAATTGGTGATCGACGCCGCCCTGGCCGTTCTCGAGCGGGAGGGGCGGACGGCGGAGCAGGTGTCGGCGCAGCAGATCGCGGACGAGGCGAAGATCCACCGCACGGGCATCTATCGCTACTTCGACGACCGGGCCGATCTGGACCTCGCCATCGCGCGCACCGTCTGCGCCATGCTCGAGCGCACGCTCGCCGATTCGGTGGTGCTCGAGGGCACTGCACGCACCGTCGTGCGGCGTGTGGTCGATGCGTACGCCCGGTGGGTGGTCGAGCACCCCGGCTGGAGCTTCGTGATCGAGCAACCCGCGGCCGGATCGGATTCGCCTCTGCAGGAGACGATTTCGCGGGTGGCGGATCGGATCGAGGTGTCGCTGGTGACGGTGCTGACGCTCGTGGGTGCCGAGCTCGACTCCGATGACCTCAAGCTCGTGACGCCGTGGGTGTCGAGTCTGGTGACGGGTGTGATGGGCGCGGTTCGGGCGTGGCGTGCCCAGGACGATCCGTTGGACCTCGACCGGTTCGTGGAGTTCCTGGCCGACACCATCTGGATTCAGATCACCGGCCTGAGCGATTCCCGCGGCCTCGCCCTTCCCGAGGAACCGCTCGAGCAGCTCCTCGAGTAGCTGCGCCCCGACCGCGCTCAGGTACCGCGGACCACCAGTGGGGGCCGCAGCAGCCGCTGAACATGGGCGTGCTCACATCCGGCCAGTCGCGACAGAAGTTGTTCCACCGCAATCTCTGCCATCGAGGTCAGCGGTAGATCGCACGCGGTCAGCGGCGGTGCCACACTTCGTGCAATGTGCGGCAGCGCAATGGCGGCCACCGCAATGTCCTCGGGCACCCTCTTGCCCGCGGCGGCGAGAGCCGGCAGAAAAGTCGGTAGCGACTCCTCGTTGATGGTGATGATGCCGTCGACGTCGGGACTGGTCTCGAGCAGCCGATGCACGAACGCCGGTCCGGCACCGAGTTCGTCCGGGCACGTCAGTTCCACACCGGTGATGCCCTCGGCAGCAACGAGTTCGGCGAAGCGTGCGCTCGCGCGCAGGGCGGCGCTGTAGCGCGCCCGGACCATCGCGTCCGAGCGATTGACCAGCGCGATGCGTCGGCGTCCCCGGCTGCGGAGGTACGAGAAGCATTCGCTCACCACGAACTCGTGATCGATGTCCACCCAGTCGTACCCGTCGGCCACATCGGAGCGGCCGATCGCGACGAACGGAACCGGGGAGTCGAGCGTGCGCCGCACCCTGGCGTCGTCGATCTCGATCTCCATGGCGATCACGCCGTCGATTCGCCGTTGCGCGAGCATGCGGTCGTAGCGGTGCGGTGCGGCAGCGCCGGTGGGTGAGAGCAGCACGTCGTACTCCCGCGCCGCGGCGGCCTCGGTGACGGCCCCGACCAGCGCGAGCTGACCGGAGAGCAGGCGATCGCCGCGACCGGTGGGCAGCGAGAGCGCGAGCACGCCCGTGGTGCCGGAGCGAAGAGCCTGCGCGGCGGCGTTGGGTACGTAGTCGAGTTCGACCATCACCGCCTCGATGCGCGCACGGGTGGCGGCACTGATCGGCCGTTTGCCCGACAGCGCGTAGGACACCGTGCTGCGCGATACGCCGGCGCGCGCCGCTACCTGGCCGATATCCACTGGTGACTCCTTCCGACACGTCGTCGATCATGTCCCCGGCCCGACACGCTCGCACCTTTAGCTAACGAATTGGTAACAGCACATGGCCTTGTTCCGACGGCCGGGTGCGCTGTCGTTCATTCTGCATCGAACCGATTCGACCACACGGGTTCGACGACACAGTTTCGACAACACAATGGGGTGTGCGATGCGTGACCTGCGACTGCTTCGAACAGTGACGACGGCGGTGATGGTAGCCGCTGCGACAACGTACACGCTGACCACGATGCCCGCCGTGGCCTCGGCTGATGCTCTCCAGAACGTGGATGACGCGACGGTGAGCGCCACCGCAGGATTCGGGTACGACGGCGGGTGGATCGGCAACTGCTGTTTCCGCGACCTGTCCGCGGGCACCGTGCACTACACCAGCACGGCCGGCGCCACCGCGACGTTCAACTTCACCGGCACCTCCGCCACCGTGCGGGGTGTGCGCGATGTCGATCAGGGCCAGGTGAGCTTCCGCGTGGACGGCGGCACCACCTCGACGGTGGACAACTACGCCGCCACGCGCGATCCCCAGGCCGCCCTGTTCGACACCGGCGCCCTACCCGCCGGACCCCACACCATCACCATCACCGCGCTGGGCACCAAGAACCCCGCCAGCACCGGCTCGTTCATCGCCCTGGATTCGGCCGACTTCACCGGGCCCACGATTCCCGCTCCCGGCTTCACCCTCACCTCCGATCTCTCTACTGCCGCAGAGTCGTTCACCCCGTGGGCGGCGGGCTCGCTCTACGGGATCTTCGGCTCCGGCGTCCCCAGCTCCAATCTCGTCGACGGCATGCGGCTGCGCACCCTGGCCACCAAAGCGCAGGACGGGCAACAGCATCCGGGTTCGGACGCCCTCGAGGTGGCCAAGCCGTTCTTCGATTCCGGCGGCCAGGAGATGCTCATCTATGCCACCGACGTCTACCGCAACTTCCCCTACGAGCGCACCGGTGTCGATCAGTACCAGGGCTTCCTGCGCACCGAGGTCGAGCAGGTGAAGGCGTCGCCGTACCGGGACAAGATCGTCTTCATCCCCTACAACGAGCCGGAGGGCAACTGGTTCCCGAACCTCAACGGCAGCGCCGACGTGCAGAGCAGGTTCAACGCCGAGTGGCTCTCGACCTACAAGCTGATCAAGTCGATCGACCCCAACGCCAGGATCGGCGGGCCCAACCTCACCGGCTACTACCCGTCGACCATCTCCTCGCTGCTGACGTTCTGCAAGGCCAACAACTGCATGCCGGATCTGATGACCTGGCACGAGTTGGCCGCGGTATCGGGCGTGCGCAACCACGTCAGCGCCTACCGGGATCTGGAGAAGTCCCTGGGCATCGGCCCGATCCCGATCAACCTCAACGAGTACGCGACACCGCGTGATCTTGCGCAGCCGTCCACCATGCTGCCGTGGATGGCGGCTCTGACCGACATGGGTGTCGACGGCGATCTCGCCTACTGGCGTGTGAACGGAACGCTCGACGACTCTGTGGCACAGCAGAACACGCCGAACGCGCAGTGGTGGCTCTACAACTGGTACGGCTCGCTCACCGGCAAGCGCGTCCCGGTGAGCAGCAGTGGCAACAACAACGACGGCACCCCGCAGGGCGTGTCGACCTACGACGCCACCCGGCGCACCGCCACGATGCTGCTCAGCTCGTCCGGCCGACCCGCCACGGTGACGGCCAAGTTCGCGAGCCTGCCGTCGTCGGTGTTCGGCGGCACCGCCCACGTGACGGTGCTGCAGAACAAGTGGTCGGGCAACACCGGTGCCGCCGAGGCACCGCTCCGGATCGTGGACAAGGACGTTCCCGTAGGCGCCGACGGTTCGCTGGCAGTGGACATCTCGAGTGACGCCGACTCCGCGTACAAGGTGGTGGTGAGCCCCGGAGGCGGAACCCCGAGCGCAGTCGCAACCGGCTTCCGCGCAACCTACGAGGCGGAGAAGGCGACCCTCAGCGGCGCCGGATACAACATCAACAACGAGGGCAACGACGCCACCTCGGGCGGGCAGGATGTGGGCGGGCTGCGTACCGGTTCCACCACCACCATCGACTTCGCGGTGAACGTCCCCCGCACCGGCACCTACACCCTGCGACTGACCAGCGGGAGCAACGCCAAGGCCAACGGTGTCAACGGCACCACGCAGGTGTTCGCACGCGTGGACAAGGGCGCGGCGATTCCCGTTCCCGTTCCCGTGAGCTACAACTGGCCGGTGTGGAACAACTCGGAGGTGACCCTCCAGTTGTCCGCGGGGGCGCACTCGGTGACGCTCGCGACCACCGGGGACAACGGCGCCGCCATGGCCGGTGACGCCATCGTCGACAAGATCGACATCATCGAAGGTGACGCGGCTGCGGCGCCGGTGACCTACGAGGCCGAGCAGGCTGACCTGGCGGGCGATGCAGGCGTCGACTACACCGCTCGCAGCCAGTCGGGCGCCGCGGTGGCGTCGCTGGGCGTCGGCGGAAGCACCACCTTCTGGGTGTCCGCGCCCCGCGACGGCTACGCCGATCTGGCGTTGAAGTCGCTCGGTGGCGGCACCGGGACGGTGACGGTGAACGGCCAGAACATCGCGTCCCTGGCCGGGGCGCCGCAGGGCGGCGTGTCCTTCGGCAGCTCCACCTTCGGCAGCTCGTCCGGTGGCGGTGCGGCTGCTGCGGGCACGCAGACCAACCGGGTGTTCCTGGCCCAGGGTGTCAATCGGGTGGTCGTCGCCGGCACCGGCGGTCGCCTGCTCGTCGATTCGTTGGTGGTGACACCCGCCGCCATCAACGATTCACGCACCATCACCGTGCCGGCGGAATCCGGGAGGCTCTCCGGCACAGCGGCTGTGAGCACCGAATACAGCAATGCGCGGGGATCGGTGGTCACCTCCATCGGCAACGGGCGCGCGAACTCCCTCACCGTCACCGCCACCGTTCCCACCGCCGGGAAGTACGCGGTGACAACGCGATTCGCCAACGCCGAGGAGCTGCCGTCCAACCACTACAACCCCGACCTGATGGTTCGCGAGGGCCAACTGTCGGTGAACGGTGGCGCGCCTGTCGTGGTGGGCTTCGGCCCCACCTACAGCTTCAACCAGTTCTTCACCGTCACCACGTTCGCGGACCTGAAGGCGGGCGCCAA
Source organism: Rhodococcus sp. AZ1 (assembly GCF_054979605.1). NCBI lineage: Bacteria > Bacillati > Actinomycetota > Actinomycetes > Mycobacteriales > Nocardiaceae > Rhodococcus > Rhodococcus sp. AZ1. The sequence continues at coordinate 9,082 of NZ_JBUEQF010000001.1, read as the reverse complement.
CACCCTGGAACTGTGGGCTGATCAGCGGTTCGATCTGGACGGCACCACCATCGGCAAGGTGGTCTCCGGGGACGGCGGGGTGGGCTCGCAACTACGCTCGAACCAGGCCGCCAACATCGACGAGTTCACAGTGTCGCCGGTGACGTACTGACCGTGGGAGTGGCCGATCATCGGAAGGGACGTCGCCCGTGGTGACCGAGTTCGTGCGCGACCACGCCTTCACCATCGCGTGGTTCGGGTTGATGGCGTTCGTGTGGTTCGGGTGGGGTCAGGAGGATCCACCGCCGGGCTGGTCGGCGCGGCTCGGTATCGGGTCCGGCCTCGGTGTCGTGCTGGCCGGTGTCTTCGGCACGGTGGTGGCCCTGAGGTGGGACTCCGGTAGCGCCCTCGACGGTCGGTACCCGTTGTTCGGTGTTCTCGTCGGCGCCGAGGTGCTCGCGGCCGGCATCGGCTGTGCGGTGCTGTGGCGGCGTGGCGCCACCCGCTGGATGGCCTGGTGGGTCGCGCTCGTCGTCGCATTCCACTTCGTGCCCCTGGCGTTTCTGCTCGGCGACGCGTCCCTTGTGGTGCTGGCAGCCGTCCAGGCCGGCCTGCTGGCGCTGGTCGTCCCGCGACTACGGGCCGACCACCGGGCGACCAGCCGTGTGGTCGGGCCGGTGATGGGGCTGACTCTGCTCGGATTCGCCGCGGTGTCCACCATCGTCTTCGTCACCCGCATGGACACCGCGATCTGACCTCAGCTCGCCCGTGTGCCCGTGCGGAGCTGCAGATCCGCCCGAGTGTGGGTGAGGGTGTCGAGGAAGACGTCGATCATCGCGCTGAGGTGATGCGGCGCGAACGGGTATGCGGGCACGAACACCGACTGCCAGACGGACCTCCCCCGCAGGGTCCATCTCGGCCACGATTGGTCGCGGTTGAAGAGCGCGACCTCCACCGAGGCCGCGCGCATCGATCGCACATTGCGGGCTACGCACGAGAGGATCTCGATGGCCGGCTGGCTTCTGTGCACGATGACCCACACGGGCGCTCCATCGTCGCCCAGCACGAAGTCTCCGTCGTCGTCGACCTCCGGTGCGGTGCCGAACTTCTCCTGTAGCAGCCGAGAGACGATGCCGCACAGTTCGTCCCGGTCGGTGACCTCGAACGCCACACGCGAGAGCACCGACCGCGGCGCGTCCTCGACCGGTACATCTGCGGTGGCGCACAACTGAAGCACGTCGGCACCGGCCGCCGCCGGCCCCGTCGCCGTGTACGACAACAGCTGCGGGTGCGCGACACCGAAGATGATCTCGAAGACGGCCCGAGTGTGGTTGGCGGTGACGTCGACCTGCTCGATCGGCCATTCTCGGAACCAGTTGGCTCGATTGGGGTCACGGCCGTGCTCGTTGCCCTCCCAGCCGAGTACGTCCAGCCGCGAGCACCCTCTTTCGTCGAGTCGATGCGCCGGGGCGAGGAACTCGTTGCCCGTCACCTCAGCCCGCATCATGCGCCCGTCGTCGAACACCGCGAACTGGGCATACGGCAGGCAGCCGAGCTCCGGGTCGCCGGAGCAGGCTCCGAGCTCGATGCACAGGTTGTCGCCCTCGGCCATCGTGCCGAGGTAGGTGGTGAGGCCGTTCTCGAAGGTCTCCCACGCGGCGAGGGTCGTCTCGTACCCCTGGTCGTGGCCGTTGATGTTCGGATCGGTCATGGCTGCTCCTCCAGTTCGGTGCGCACTTAAGCATGCGCTTGTCGCTAATTATTAGCACGTTTGGCGCGCTAATGTGGGGTCATGTCGACCGCGGACCTGAACTCGTTCCCTCGCCCCGGCGTCACCGTCGACCTTGCGATCCTGACTGTAACCGCACCCACCGACAACAATCCTCAGCTGCGGCTCCTGGTCCAGAATCGCACAGAACCCGCAGGTAGAGCCCTTCCCGGCGGGTTCATGCGCGAACGGTGGACCGTGGCCGACACCGTCGCCGACGTGTTGCGCCGCAAGGTCGGCATCACCCCCGCGGCCGGCGTGCAGCCGCGGTTGCTGCGGGTGTTCGACGACCCCGACCGCGACGATCGCACCTGGGCCATCTCCATCGCACACTCGGTGTCACTGCGCGAGCCCGACCTGGCCTCCGTCGCCGGCGATCTGGTGGCGATCACCGACGACGGCCGACTGCACGGCGAAGGCCGGCTGCTCTTCGACCACGACGCCATCGTGTCCGCGGCCGTCGCCGCCCTGCGCGAGCGCTACGAGTTCCGATACCGGTACGTCAACACCTTCCCCGACCCCGACGGCTTCCTCCCCGAACCCTTCACACTCCACCAACTACGCAAGGTGCACGAGGCGGTGATCGGGGAGGAACTGCACAAGGACAACTTCACCCGGCGCATGAAACCGCACCTGGAACCTGTTCTGCAGCATGGGGTTCAGGTGGTATCGGATGGTCTGCGAGGGCGGCCGGCGGGGTTGTTTCGGCGGGGTGAGGGGTGATGCGGCCTCGCGAACTCTCGCGCGATCACGGCCCCGCGCGCTGCCGATCGTCCGCTGAGAACGCCAGCGCTACCAGATGCGTACCGAGCCCGGTACCGTTTTTGGTACCAGTCTTCAGCTCCCCCAGGCGTCGGAAGGGCGACAACGTGCCATCTCTGAACATCACCTTCACCGAAGAGGAGCAGCAGGAACTGCGCGAGGCTGCACAGCGCGCGAACGTCTCCTTGAAGACGTTTGCCCACGATGCCGTCACAGCCGCGGCAAGCTCCAGGAAACGCCAGGTGGCGGAGGCATCCAAGCGGGTCGCGGCGGTCTCGGCAGAACTCAACCGACGACTTGCGTGAGCATCTACCACCTCGACCGCGACGACATTCTCACGATCGCGGGTGACGCAGTGGGGTCCGTGCCCGTCGTTCGGGACTATGGGCTGCTCGATGCCGCTGTCGCGAGACCTCGATCTGACGTCTTCGGCATCGACGCCTACCCCGAGTTGTTCGACAAGGCAGCGGCGCTCCTGCACTTACTCGTTCGTAACCACGCTCTGGTCGACGGCAACAAGCGGACGGCCTGGGCCGCAGCGTCGGTCTTCCTCACGGTCAATGGTGTCCCTATCGATGACCACATCGACGCTGAGCGTGCCGAGAAGTTCATGAACGACGCGGCCACGGGTGCGATCGAGATCGATTACATTGCACGCGAACTCGCGCACTACCACCGCCAAGTCACCACCGATGGTCCTTCGTGAACTCGTCCGCCGCCGTGCCGCTTCGGAGTCGAAAGGGACGGCGTCGACTTCGCTCTCGACGCGTTGCAGCACTTCCATCCGTCGCGATCGCTCCTCGTGCTCCTTGTAGTGGTCCTGCTCGGTGTCGGGCCGCCCCTCGTGGGGTCCGGCGGACAATTCGGCGAGACTGATTGCACTAATGGCCATCTCGTCCGGGAGATCGGTTGGGTCGATCCATCGCCGAAGGATCAGGCTGTTCGTGTCGATCATCCCTCGACGGTGTCGGTAAGCGGTCATACGGGCTGATCGAAATCTGCTCACTTGCCGCGTCCTGATCCGACCGGAACGTAGCGACATCGACTGCGGGCGCGTTCTTCGACATGCTCGCGAAATCCTGACGTGACACGAACCGCCGGCGTCGGGTCTCGTCACCGTTCATCGTCACACGTTAGCGCTTGGTGCGACAGGTTGACGACCTGCGTGCGCAGGACGAACCAGCCACGATTGCACTACCCGCCGCTGTCCGGAGTGAAGACGTCCTCGATGCGGGCGTCGAAGACCTTTGCGATGCGGAAGGCGAGGGGCAGGCTGGGGTCGAACCGGCCGTTCTCGATCGACAGCACGGTCAGTCGCGTGACGCCCAGCAACTCCGCCAGCTGAACCTGCGTCCACCCCGCGTGGAGTCGGCGCTCGCGGACACTGTTCTTCACGCGGCGAGTACGCCCGCGCGGATCAGCGCGTAACGCGTGGTCGCCGAAGCGAACGCGACCACCAGCACGAACAGCAGTGCCCACTGGGCGGACACGTCGGCTCGGGTGATCACGAGTACGGCCAGACCCAGTCCGACAACGGTCACCACGTCGGTGGCCGTTCCGGCGAGCGCTCGGGTCATCCACACCGACTCCGCCGAGTCGCGGGGCGGGCCGGCGTCGGGAAGGGTCTTCGGCGCCACCAGGACAATCCATCCGAATGCGATACCGAAGGGCAGGCTGGTGACCGCGAAGACCAGACCGGCCAGCCCGGGGTGCGCGGGCGTCGCCAGCGAAGCCCCGGCTCCGGCGAGGCCCGCGATCGCACCGCCCACTCCCACGGCTCCGAGCCATCGAACCACCACGCCGCTGTCCCACCGAGCCATCGCCGCACCTCCTGCATGTATATCGACCTATACGTACAGCAAACTATACATGCCATGACCAAACCTACGGGTGCGGGCCGGGCGGGGTGGTCCTGCCCGCCTCTCAGCGAATTCGACTGGTTCGCCCGGCGAACTCGTCGACAGCGGTCGATACCTCGGTTTGGCACTTGCGCCCATTGCGGACCGACACATGTGGACACCAGGTCGAGACCCGCCAACCGGACGTAACGACCTCCATGGCGAGCGGCGGGATCGCCCCTCAAGCGTCCGACTCGTCGGCTCCCCACGCCAGTCGAAGTACTGAATCGAGGTGCGCCGCGGCGTTCCGGTCTGGGTGCGCGGCGAGCCGCGCCTGCGCTAGCCGGTAGCACCTGTCGTCGGCGCGGGCCGCGATCACCCACACCACAACCACGGCGTCCTGCTCCACTCGGTAGACGATCCGGATGTCCTTCCGCCCGACCACCAACCTGAGGAAGCCCGTGAGGTTGCTGCTGCGCCGAGAACCGAGCGGCAATCCACGTTTCGCGGGCTCGGTGCGCAACTTCGTCAATCCGAGGAGCACCCGGCGTTGTTGTTCGTGGTCCAAGGCCCGAAGATCGTCTGCCGCCTCCGGCAGCAAGGTGATCTTGTACTGCATGCGCCTGTCCGCTACGCGTCGTCGCTATGTCCAGTGTCGTCGTCGAGATCATCGAGCTCGAACCCGAGTTCTGCGGCAACCTCGTCGAGGTCGATGCGCGCTCCCGTGTCGGTGGCCATCCGAACGACGGCAAGCGCGAGGATTCGCAGATCATCCTCTCGCTCATCGAGGTCTTGCAGGCGCTCCATGTCGGCCGGGCTCACCAGTGCTGCCGCCGGTCGATTGTTCTTCAGCACCACCACAGTGCGGCCCGCGCTGACTTCACTGACGTGGCGGGAGAGGTCACGACCGAGCTCGGTCACGCTGACCAGGTCGCGGGTATCGGTACGCATGAGACCACCTTCGAATCGACAAGACACCACCGCAGACCACGACAGTACAGATAATTCTCTGTAGATGACGGCGAACGACCAGTATAGGCCCGCCTGCTGCGCTTCGTCTGATGGCGGGTCAGCACGCGCCTGAGAGCGACCGTGTCGATAGGCCAGAGATCCGTGCAGTCAACGAGGACCGGTCGCAAGTCTCGCAGCCCCGGCCGCCCAGGTGCGGTCGAGGTCGGAGCCGGGCGGGTATCGGCCGTCCAGTTCGAGGATCATCATCCCGTGGGCGAACGACCACAATGCCTGCGCCACAGTCGGATCGCCGGTGACGAGAAAGAACGGCGACCCGGACCACTCCTCCAACCCCTCCGGCAACTGCTCGCGGCTGAGCGGCCCGGCCGTGGTCAGCCGGTAGAGATTGGGGTGCGCGAGGCCCATTGCGCGGTAGGCGGCGAGCAGATCGTGCACCGGCATCGAGCCCGCGAGTGCACCGTGCAACGCATCCCCCATCTCGATGAGCCCCTGCGTCACCAGCGCTGCCTTGATCTGATCGCGGTTGGCGAAGTGCTTGTAGATCGATGGTGCGCGGATGCCGAGGGCGTCGGCCAGTGGCCGCATCGACACTCCCTCCCACCCGACGTCTTCGAGCATCACCCGTGCCGCGTCGACGATCTGACGGGCACGCGGGGGCAGAGACAGCGCGAAATGCTCAGGTGTACCGCTCATTCCACGCGTCGCCTGAGTGCGTCGTTCATGGCGTCGAAGCCATCGGCCACATCCAGCGCGGAGCCGGCGAACGGCACCAGCGCCCCCGTGAACCGCTCACCCTGAGTGAAGGTGACGCTTGCGGGGCCGGTCGGCTCGATCAGGAAGTAGTGCTCGCCGTCGACGACACCGGGCACACCGAACCGGCCGATCCAGCGCATTAACAGTGTTGGCCAGACGGCGCAAGGGTGGGCAGTGTCGTTATCCGCGGGTGATGATCCGAGCGAGCTCGGCCAGTGAATCGACGCGCAGGTCGGCCACCGCGACGTCCGGGCGGTGGGCATGGATGTGCCCCCACGGTCCGCGGCGCAGGAAGGCCGTGCGAAGCCCGGCGGCGTGGGCGGGCAGAACGTCGTTGTCCACGCGGTCACCGACGTAGAGGACCTCGTGAGCAGAGGCGCCGGATGCGTGCAGCACGCGGGCGAAGAACTCCGGTGACGGCTTGGCCACACCCCACTCCGCCGACGACGCAACGAAGTCCGCGTCGAATCCCAGCTCGATCAACTGCGCCACCGCCGACGCCGGCTGATTCCCGGCAATCCCGACGGTGAACCCGGCAGCGCGTACGGCCGCGAGGCAGTCGAGCGCATCGGGGTAGAGGTCGACGGGCCCGATCGCCGAATTCGCTGAAAGCCGGGCAACACCGAGCAGCTCCCACGCCACCTCGTGCGACTCGCCGCGGGCGATGGTGGCGCCGATGGCGGCCATCATCGTGAACGGAGTGAGCCCCGCCCGCTTCGCCTGGTCGGTCCACTGCCGCGTTTCGTCCACCAGCGTCTCCCCGACATCGAAGACGACGGCCCGCACGTCCCGAGGCATCTCTTGCCGGTCACCGTTCACCGCATCTGTGCTCACCCATCCACCGTGCCAGGCTCACCCCTCGATCAGCCGGTGCAACGCCTCTCGGGTTCGATCGTCGGTCGAGTAGATCACCGTGCCGACGTCCAACCGAAGACGTTTAGGAGCCCGGATCGGGCCGCCCCCCTTGCTACCCTGCACCTGGCTGCCCGAACATTCGCCGCGCGGCTCAAGGGGCTGCGCGGCGTATCCCTAAGTCGGGTGCCGGTTTCTCGTCGACAAAGCGAACGCAGACCAGGAGATCGCGCCTCGAACTGCGCGGCGGATCTGCTCTGCCACCAGCGCGGACCGCGGCGCGATCACCAGCGGAGGCCTCCACATGGCCATTGACAGGTGGTCCGTCGGACTACATCGCTACAGTCTGTTTCGACCTTCATTCGTAAAGCAAGGGTGGTTTGTCATGGTCTCGTCGAAAGTAACTTGTTTGGGAACCCCGGTAGAAGGTCGATCAGGTGATCGGCGAACACTCTTGACGCTTACGCGATGACCGTCCTCTACCGGGCACTGTGGTCCGCATCGGCGACGAGCGATCCAGACAAGTTGCTTGCCGATGCCGTCGGTATCGTCTCGGCATGGGCCCGAGGGTCCTCGGGCTTTGGTCCCTTACCGGAGGGCCGCTCAGAACTTGAGATTTCTCAGGGCCGCCACCGATCTGTCTTCTTCCGACGGATCGGGGACACTGCTGTCGAGATGATCATCGACGACCAGAATCCTGACGACAGGACCGACTGGACCACGGTAGTCCGTCTCGTTGTGGATGGAAACCAGATCCACTCGCTTGTCGAGAACCGGGTGCAGGCCGCTGATGTCACACTCCGTATATCCATCGGACGACCTAGGTTCGTTCACGACCTGCTCCTCGCTGTCGCCAAGCCCCACCTCGGCGACAGCGCGCTGCTCACCGCGCCGCAAGACCTACCAGCCAACGGCATCGATATCTTGACGAAGCTTCTAGCGAACCCAGATCGCACAGTGCCCGTGGTCGTGTGCTCGGAACCTTTTGGCGACCACGACCGATCGTGGCTGGCAGTGGCTGCGAGGATCGCCTCGCGAGCCGAAGGCATCGCAGTAGTGATCACTTTGGACAGCGATGCTGTTGTCGCGTTCAAGGAATCGTTGGGGGAGTTGGCGATCTGGGGAGGCGGCATCCGGGTTTATTCGCCGGTGCCCGTCGGGGCGACTTCGGAGGGGTGGCGGCATAGGTACTACCTGCGTGATCGAATCGATTCTTCGCCGCAGGCGACGATCGACCGCATCGTTTACTCTGTCGCGCAGCTTTCCACGCGAAGGCGGGTACCCTTGGCCTTCGATGTTTTCGACGACCATAGCCGAACATCGACGGTGTCGTTGTCAGATCTCGAAGATGCTCGCGAACAGTGGGATTTCGAGCTCGACCTTGCGCTGGAGAGAGCCAGTGAGCTGGAGAAGGAACTGGCATCAGCCAACGGACATCTCGCGCGCCTCAAGCGAGTCCTGGTCGCCCGTGAGCTCGGTGAGCTACTGTGGGGTACCAAGGACGAAGGAGTGGCCGACGCCCCCGACGAGGTTCAAGACACTTCGGAGGCGGTTTTCGCCGCGCGGACCTACCTCTCTCAATGGATCTCGATTCCGGACTCTGCCGCGAGGGCACTTGAGGACATTGACACCACCACCGAGTCGTACTCCTGGGGGAATGCAGCTTGGCGCGGTCTCAAGGCGCTCGCTGCGTACGCCGAGGACCGGGCCGGCGGCTGGGACCGGGGCGGTTTCTGGGAGTGGTGCGCAAGTGGACCCGTCGTCGGGTGGCCGGCGAGCACCAAGAAGCTGTCGATGAGCGAAGGTGAGACCGTTCAGAACAACGACAGACTCAGACGAGCGCGGGTGTTCGAGATCGACCCTGCTGTTGATCAGGCCGCGCAGATCGTCATGCTTGCCCATCTCAAGATTGCCGAGGGCGGCGGTAGGCTCGCGCCGCGCATCTACTTCCACGACGACACAGGCGGCGCCACGAAGCAAGTCCATGTCGGTTTCGTCGGCCCTCACTATCTTGTTCCCAACAAGTCGACCAACTGACATCAGAGACCCGCCCTCATCGGCGGAGCCACATGGGTGGGTCGTTGTGCAGGACTGAGCATTAAAGTGGCTTAACGGCGAAAAGCCACCACTAGTGCGACGCGCCTGAAGTAGTTGGGCG